>CACKFO010000001.1 GCA_902599405.1 uncultured Alphaproteobacteria bacterium
TTTGCTTTTGAGATCAAGCAAAACTACTTGGCGGTTAGAATTAGCCAAATGGGCAGCAATACCCGAGCCCATCGTACCAGCACCAATAACAACAATTTTATTAAAGTTACTCATAATAATAAGACAGGGATAATAGCAAAAACGCCTATATAGTTAAGATCTTTTAAAAGAAAATATTAAGAATCAAAATCGCCAATATTTTCTATTGAAGAAACAACCATTAAGCTTTCAATATATCGTTTTTTACTACAATCGTAACAAATCGTAATCATTTCATCGTTGATTTTATTGATATATTTCTTTGAGACTTCCTTGTAATCACCACATTCAGAACACTTATTATATGGAATTTCATTATTTTCAAATAACTCCTCTTTACCATTCCACCAGCCCATTCATGATTGATATCATACATATAGATCAGTCTTTGATAGAAGTTACGCATAAATAAAAAAAGTTGTTAATAAATTATTTGGTTAATTCATTAATTAAAATATTTAGATCGCTTATGAAAGTCTTTTGATCAATAGAGGTATCAAGATACATGGTGCAATGATGATTGACGAAGTGATCTGTGAGAAATTTCATTGCATTGTCTTCACCACTCCAAGATTGACTAAAATCCTCTGAGGCTTGAAAAAAAGACTTCAATGACTCCTCACTGCAATTATCCCAAAACGCAGGACAATAGTTTATTCCATCACCCTTAAATAAATTGATATATGCATCTAATACTAAGATTTCAAAATTAGGATAATTGACTTTTTTATATTTACTAATATCTACACCTTCTAAATCAATTAAAAACTGCTTTGATTGGGAGTCATAATACAAGTCATAGTTTAGGTTTTCTGCACCCTCAAAATTATCATCAAAAAATTTAATTATTCTTTCTCGAACTTCAATCTCTTCAATAGGATCTAAAGACCAGTAAACTTCTTCTAAGTAACCAACGCAGTAATCTTGATCTGATGAATATAAACTTTGATAAAAACTTAGATTAATAATAAAAGTTGTAATTAAGAAATATATTTTTGACAAAACATTTAATTATTTTTTCGAAAGTCCCATGGATATTCAAATTTCATAGACCACATTCCAAGTTTGTTAGATTTAGCATACTCCTCATCTAAAATATATTTATCTGAATATTTTCTATAAGCAAACGCAAAACCCTCTCTGACTAAATAACTACTTAATGACTCTCCATTGACAAAGCACTCACCTAAAACTCTTCCATAAAAGTCTTTTCCCTCATCTGTACAAGTAATTTTATTATTTGTAACTTTTGTAAGTAAAATATCTTTTGATATTTTTCCACAAGCAACCTTCCCTTCACTTGCAACACACGTCTGCTTAATTTCAGGAGCATCTATTCCGTTAAAACGTATTTTAACATCACCTAATTTAATTGTGTCTCCATCAACTACGGTGACATGAGAGGCAAATAGGTTATTTACGAGTAAAAACAGTGAGGAAACTAGGTAAATAATAGAAAATTTTAGTGACACGCAATATTGTACTTTTTTAAACGCCAATAATTATAGGGCCAAGGAGTAATAAAACCAACAAAAAGCATTATGGGAACGACCCACCAAGTAAGCATTGCCCCTCCCGTTAAAATTACATCTGTAACATTCATAGCTATTTCCATTGATATCATAGATATAAAACTCATTCCAAGAGCAGTGCTAATTGCCTCTCTTAGAGAAAAATTTTGTCTTAAAAGAATTATTGTTTCAAGAATAATGCTAGTAATCAGTCCATTAATAATTGCTAAAATCATTATATTTAAGGTAGGCCAAGCAATTTCATTAACTTGAAAGTAGAATATTGTACCAAGATCTCCTATAGCACATCCAATTAAACACCACTTAGTATTATGAGCACTTTTTTTCCAGGTATGTTTACATTTCCAATTAAAGTTGGTGAGAGTTGAAACAAACATTTTTTTATTTACTATATACTGGTATATAGTATATTGCTTATATGTCAAATATAATTAAAATAAATAAAAATCCAGATCATATTAAAAATATTCATCGTATTAATCGAATTCATGGTCAGCTTAAAGGCGTTGAAAAAATGATTGTTGAAAAACGATATTGTCTTGAAATTTTACAACAAACAAGAGCCATAACTTCGGCAATAAAATCTCTAGAAAATAACATACTTAATAAGCACATTGATCACTGTGTTGTAGATGCTATGAAAAAAAACGACAAACAAAAAAAACAAAAAATAGAAGAATTACAAGATTTACTTAGAAAATTTAATAATTAAAAACATTGTCGTTTCTTTTAAAAAGAATTCTAATATTTGTTATTGGTTTCGCAGCGATAATAATTTCTCTTCTGTATTTTTTAAAACCTTATAAAAAAGAAAATGGCAATATTGAAATAACTAATATCGAAATTGATGAAAAATTAATTAGTCAAATTAACTTAGGTAAATCTCTTTATGTAACTCATTGTGCATCATGTCATGGGGACAACTTACAAGGTCAATCCAACTGGAGCACTAAAAAAGATAAAGATGGTCATAATCTCTCCCCACCCTTAAATGGTACAGGTCATACATGGCATCACAGTCAAGAACAGCTCTTTAGCATAATTAGGTATGGGTTTAAAATTTATAATGAAAACTACGATGGTAAAATGCAAGGTAACGACAAATTAAATGATGATGACATATGGTCTATTTTAGCTTACATGAAATCTGTTTGGCCTGAGTCAATTCAAAAAAAATACAACACTATAAGTAAACATTAATTTTAAACATAGCTAAGCATATAAAACCCCTTAGAAAGTGGATTGAATATGAATAAAGGTTGATAATATTGATCTTTTGATATCAGTTAATTGCATATTATTTAGGCTTTTAATGTGTTTGAAAACATATTCATTTTGTTAAATTCATCCTCACATATTTTTATAGGAGGAGGATTTCTATGAAATTAATTAAGACAATTACAGCTTTGATAGCTATTTCTCTATTTGGAGCAAGCTATGCAAATGCTGGTTCTCACGCATATACAGGCCCTGACCTGTCGGGAGAAAAATTAACAATCTTTGGTCCTTGGTTGGCACCACAAGATGATGATTTCAGGGATGTCATATCAATTTTTGAAGCAGCAACAGGAGCGTCCGTTGAGTATGGTGGTTCTGATGAATTTGAATCAATTATTAATATTGACTGTCAAGCAGGTAGTCCAGCTGACATAGCTGTATTCCCTCAGCCAGGATTAGCAGCAAACATTGCAGCTACTGGTTGTTTATCTCCACTAGGTGACGACATCAAACAAATGGTTCTTGACAATTATGCTGCTGGACAATCTTGGGTTGATCTTACAACATATAAAGATCCAACTGGTTTTGATAAGTTCTACGGTGTTTTTTACAGAGTTAATGTAAAAAGCTTAGTGTGGTATTCACCAGATAACTTTGAAGACAACGGGTATGAGACACCTTCCAGTATGGAAGAGTTGTTAGCATTAGCTGACCAAATGGTTAGTGATGGCAATACTCCGTTCTGTATTGGACTAGGTTCTGGTGGTGCAACTGGATGGCCAGCTACAGACTGGATGGAAGATATTATGTTGAGAACTCATGCACCTCATATTTACGATCAGTGGGTATCTAACGATATGAAATTTAATGATCAAAGAGTGATTGATGCGATGGAATTTTTTGGTTCAATAGCATTAAACGACTCTTATGTTAATGGTGGAACTAAAGCTGTTGCTACAACAGACTTTAGAGACTCTCCAAATGGTCTTTTCACATCACCTGCTGAGTGTATGATGCATAGACAAGCAAGCTTTATTCCTGCGTTCTTCCCTGAGGGAGCTGAAGCTGGTGTTGACTATGACTTCTTTTACTTTCCACCTTTTGAGTCTCAGGACTTAGGAAAGCCTGTTTTAGGTGCTGGTACTTTAATGGCCCCAACTAATGACAGAAAAGTCACTACTGAATTCATGAAGTTCTTACTTCACACAGAAGCCAACGAAAGATTCATGGAAAAAGGTGGTTTTTTAACACCTCATAAGTATGTGGATACAAGCAAATATTCTAGCGATACGTTCAGAGGTCTGCATGATATCCTAATAAATGCAACAACTTTCAGGTTTGATGGCTCAGACTTGATGCCTGGTTGGGTTGGTGCAGGATCTTTCTGGACAGGAATGGTTGATTATACCAATGGTAAATCAGCTCAGGATGTTGCTGACGAAATCCAAACTAGCTGGGAAGCTGGTCAATAAAAAAATAGTTAATTTCTAAACTAAGGGCGAATAGTGTATTATTTGCCCTTAGCATCTTTCTAATACAATGAGTATTTTCTCCCTAGCAATTACTGTTTTAGTTGGCGTTCTCTTTTTTGTATTATTTTTTCACTTATCAAATTTTTTACTAGATTATTTTAGAGTAAAAGCATCTAAAAATTTTGCTTTTGAAAATTCTATTAGGGTTATTATTTTTATAGCACCTGCTTTTATAGTGTTATTTGTTTTTATTATTTATCCTGTATTTGAAACTATAAGATTGAGTTTTTACGACAAAGTAGGTGAAAACTTTGTAGGGCTCTTCAATTATACCTGGGCTATTAATGATCCTGATTTTAGAAGAAGTATTATTAATAATCTAGGTTGGTTAATTGTTGTTCCAACTTTAAGTACTTTTTTTGGTTTAGTGATTGCAAATCTAGCAGATAGAATTTGGTGGGGATCAATTGCAAAGTCAATAATTTTTATGCCTATGGCAATTTCATTTGTTGGAGCAGGTGTAATATGGAAATTTATGTATGATTATAGAGGACCTGGTGATCAACAAATTGGACTTTTAAATGCAATAGCAGTCGCTTTAGGCTTTGAACCACAAGCATGGTTAACAATTCCATTGTGGAATAATCTTTTTTTAATGGCAATTATGATCTGGATACAAACTGGTCTTGCCCTAGTTATTTTTAGTGCAGCTCTAAGGAGTATTCCTAATGAAACTTTAGATGCAGCTAGAATAGATGGTGCAAGTGAATTGAAAATTTTCTGGTCAATTATCATTCCATATCTAGAACAGACAATCTTGGTAATTTGGACGATAATTACAATTCTAGTTTTAAAAGTTTTCGACATTATCTATGCAATGACCAATGGTCAGTGGCAAACTGAAGTTCTAGCAAATTTAATGTACGATTGGATGTTCAGAGGGGGTGGCGACTCAGGTAGGGGGAGTGTTCTTGCTTTTTGTATCTTGATTGGAGTTATCCCAATATTGGCTTGGAACTTATACAGACATAAGCAAGAGCAAAAAGTATGAAAAAACTAACCTTTACCTCAGTATTCTCCCAACTTTTATTACTATTATTCGTAATTGCATGGATTGTTCCAACATTTGGGCTATTTATAAGCTCTCTAAGAGATAAAGATGTTTTAGCTATAAGTGGTTGGTGGACCTCGTTTACCACCACTGAGGTCAATGAAATATATCGTACAAAAGGTAAAGAGGACCAGATCAAAGAGGGAGATTACTATTTTATAAAAAGTAATTTATTTGATGAAAATCAGGGTAAAGAGATTTATCGGTTTGGAATTACCTCTAAGAATATTGATGAATATGAGGTTGGTGAGACTGCATTATTTAAAGATGAGACAGAAATTACAGTTTTTGAAAATGGTGATTATTTTTGGAAATCAAAAGAAGAGTTTAAAAAGAAAAAAGGGAAAAGAATTTTTGTATCAGCTAAGAGCCCTCCAAGCTTTACACTTGATAATTATAAAGAGGTGCTTCTTAAAGAGGGATTAGGCCAAGCATTCTTAAATACATTTGCAGTAGCACTTCCTGCAACTTTAATACCTTTAATTATTTGCTCGTATTTTGCGTATGCACTTACCTGGATGAAATTTTATGGTAGAGATCTTCTATTAGCTACTATAATAGCGTCTCTGGTTGTTCCATTGCAGATGTGCTTAATACCTGTACTAACAATATACAATGATTTTGGTGCATTATTCGGTGTTTCTGCTAAATCTTATCCTGGTATTTGGATGGCACATACGGGATTTGGTCTTGCGTCAACTACATTTTTATTATGGAATTTTCTAAAAACACTACCTAGCGAAATGATTGAGGCAGCTAGAGTTGATGGAGCGACACATTACGATACTTTTATAAAAATAGTAGTGCCATTATCAATACCTTCTTTTGCATCGATTTTTATCTTACAATTTTTATGGGTATGGAATGATTTGCTTGTTGGTTTAGTTTTTTTAGACAAACATCCAAGTGAAATTATTTTAACTGCAAAGTTAAAAGAGCTTCTAGGATCGAGAGGAGAAAATTGGGAAATTTTAACAACAGGTGCCTTTGTATCAATGACGGTGCCTTTATTTATTTTCTTTTCTCTTCAAAGATATTTTATTAGAGGACTTGTAGCAGGATCAGTAAAAGGCTAATGATAATAGGTAAATAAATTATGGGAAAAAGAATTGTAATAATAGGAGCAGGAAGCACTAACTTTGGTTTGAAGATAATTGGAGACTTTTATAAGTCTC
This sequence comes from uncultured Alphaproteobacteria bacterium, assembly GCA_902599405.1. Taxonomy (GTDB): domain Bacteria; phylum Pseudomonadota; class Alphaproteobacteria; order HIMB59; family HIMB59; genus HIMB59. The sequence goes on from CACKFO010000001.1 coordinate 6,548, forward strand.
AAATCCTTAAAGGATCCACTATCGTCCTCCACGACATAAGGCCCGAAGCAGTCGAAAAAACAAGGAAAATTGCTGAAAATTATAAAGAAAAACTTCAGGTAGATTTTCAAATTGAAGCTACCACTTCAAGAGAAGAAGCTCTCAGAGGTGCTGATTTTTGTTTAATCTCTATTGAAGTTGGAAATAGATTTGAACTCTGGGAACAAGATTGGGGGGTACCAGTTGAATATGGTTTTAAACAAATTTATGGAGAAAACGGAGGTCCCGGAGGTCTATTTCATGCTTTAAGAATAATACCTGTGATCATAGAAATTTGTGAGGATATAGAAAAGATTTGCCCTGACGCTGTTGTATTTAATTACTCGAACCCCATGCAAAGAATATGTCATGCTCTTACCACAAAATTTCCTAATCTAAATATAATTGGCTTATGCCACGAAATTCATTCTATGGAAAGACAATTGCCAACGTTGCTCGATACCAAACTCGACAATATAGAATTTGAAGCAGGAGGGCTAAATCATTTTAGTATCCTATTGGATGTCAAATATAAAGACACCAAAAAAGATGGATATCCTATTATTCGAGATAAATTTAATAGCTACTACTCTAACTTAATTAATGATCACGAAGGTTTTGAGTCAGACCCTGGCGCTGAAAGAGGGGTCTTCTTTGAGTTATTTAAAAAATATTCTTACCTTCCCATTACAACAGACAGTCATGTTGGAGAATACATGCAATGGGCTTTCAGCGTTGCTGATCACGAAGGAATTTCAGATTTTTATAAAAAATATAAAAATAGATGTTTAAATTTTTACGAAGATGACTTTTTGTATGGGAGGTTTTTTGATAATAGCAAACCAAAACTAGATGAGAGAGTTGTGCCAATTATTGAAAGTATTATTGAAGATGACAATAGACTTGAACATGCAGTAAATATCCCAAATAATAATTTTATTGAATATTTACCAAATGATATTGTAGTAGAGGTGCCAGCTGTTATTAATAAGAAAGGTGCGAATGGAAAAAAACTAGATAATTATCCTAAAACATTTGGTGCTCTTTTAAATTCGCAAACAGGAGTCATACAATTAACAACAGAGGCAATTTTAAATAAATCAAAACACGGTGCGTATTTAGCTCTTTTGTCAGATCCTATTGTTGATGATGCAATTAAGGCTGAAAAACTTTTAGATACTATGATTAATAAACAATCAAAATTTTTAGGATATTTAAACTGATGGCGGATATAGAACTTAGCTCAATTAATAAATTCTTTGGAAAAACCCATGTAATAAAGGATTTTTCACTCAATATTAAAAGTCAGTCATTTACAACACTCGTTGGGCCCTCTGGGTGTGGAAAGTCGACATTATTAAGGATGATAGCTGGGTTAGAAGAAACTAATTCGGGAAAAATATCAATTGGTGGAGAAGAGGTAAATAACCTCCCTCCCAAAGAAAGAAATATTGCCATGGTTTTTCAATCTTATGCTCTTTATCCCCATATGACTGTTTTTGATAATATGGCATTTGGACTAAAATTAGAGAAAAGACCTAAAGATGAAGTTAAAGATAGAGTACATGAGGCTGCAAAAATTTTACAAATTGAAGATTATCTTCTAAGAAAGCCTAAACAGTTATCAGGAGGTCAAAGACAAAGAGTTGCTATTGGTAGAGCAATAACTAGAAAACCTAAAGTCTTTTTATTTGATGAACCTTTATCTAATTTAGATGCCGCTTTAAGAGTTCAAATGAGAATTGAATTAGCAAAATTACATAACCACTTGGATGCAACCATGGTTTATGTGACTCATGACCAAACTGAGGCAATGACTTTATCTGATGAGATTGTTGTGTTAGATCAAGGTGAAATTTCTCAACAAGGTAGGCCAATAGAATTATATAATAACCCAAAAAATTTATTTGTTGCAGGTTTCATTGGTTCTCCAAAGATGAATTTTATAAATGCTAAAATTTCATCAATAGATCAAAATAAAGTTGAAATTAATGTTTTAGGTTCAAAGATTACAATTTCAAAAAAAATTAATTCAAATGAAAATAGTGATATTATTTTTGGAATTAGACCTGAAGATATAATAATTACTGATGGCTCAGATTATGATTTCCAAGGCAAAGCGTTCGTTGTAGAAAAATTAGGCTCCAACACTTTTATTTATTTAGATAATGAAGGTGATCCAATAGTAGTTGAAGCATCAGGAGATAGTTTAATTAAAGTTGGTGATGATGTTAAAATTAAATTTGATTTAAACAAAACAAATTTGTTCAATTCTAGTAATAAAATAAGAATTGATTAACCTATCTTTTCTTCAAGACTTTCCAAAAGATTTTAACTTTGGAGTTGCTACTTCCTCTTATCAAATTGAAGGAACGATGTATGGCAATTGTGGTAAATCAATTTGGGATGATTTTGCTGAGAGAAAATTGAATGGCATTGATGGGAAACTTGCTTGTAATCATATTGAATATTTCAAAGAGGATATTAAACTTATAAAAGACGCGGGTTTTAAGGTCTATCGTTTCTCATTTGCTTGGCCTAGATTATTTCCAGACAATAATAAAGATGTCAATTTAAAGGGTGTGGATTTTTACAAGCAATTATTAGAAGAAATAAATAATTGTGATTTAGAGGCTTTCCCAACAATTTATCATTGGGATCTTCCCATAAGATTTCAAAAAATTAAAGGTTGGGAAGATCAAGAAACCTGTAAACATTTTGGAGAATTATCTTTTTTCATATCAAAAACATTTGGAGATCAATTTGAAAAAATTTCAACCATTAATGAGCCTTGGTGTGTTTCTTGGTTAAGTCATTATTTAGGAGAGCATGCACCAGGTATTAAAAATATCCAATCAGCTGCTAAAACTATGCATAATATTTTATTTGCACACTCGCAATCTGTTGAAGCATTAAGGTCATGTAATGATCATCAGATTGGAATAATTTTAAATAATCAATTTGGTCAACCTATAGATAGTAATGAAGAAAATATTCAAGCAACAAAACTGTTTGATGAGATTCATAATAGATGGTTTTCCGATGCTATCTTTAAAGGTAAATATCCAGAATTAGCTTTATCCATCCTAGAAAAATACCTCCCAGAAAATTACAAAACACAATTAGAATTAATATCTTCACCAATTGACTGGATAGGATTAAATTATTACACCCGGTCTTTAATCAAATATAAAAAATCAAATGATGGTGTCAATTATGAATGTAATAGTGGGACGCTAAAAAAAACAGATATGGGGTGGGAATTTTATCCTGAGGGATTGAGCTACTTTATTAAAAGAATTAATAAAGAATACGATAATAATATTCCAATCTATATTACAGAAAATGGGATGGCTAATAATGACAAATTATCTTTAGGAAATAGTATTAAAGATCATGATAGAATAGAATTTTTCAATATACACTTAAAAGAGGTGTTAGATTGCGTGAATGAAAGATTACCAGTCAAAGGGTATTTTGCTTGGTCATTACTTGATAACTATGAGTGGGCCTTTGGTTACTCTAAAAGATTTGGTTTAGTTTTTACTGATTTCCAAAACTTTAAGAGAATACCCAAAAATTCTTATTATGAATTTCAAAAATACTTGAAGTAAGTATCTACCTTATACTCCGTCCACCATCTACTGGTATAGTCAAGCCCGTCATAAAAGATGCACTCTCACTTGCTAAAAAATATATTACATTGGCCACCTCTTTTGGTTTGCCAACTCTTCCAATGGGATGGTTTTCCTTCATTCTTTTTTGGTACTCTTTCAGTGATAAATCTTTTTTAAAGGAAGCCAACATTGGTGTTTCAATAGCCCCTGGAGCGACAGCGTTTACTCTGATTTTATTTTTTGTTAAATCCAGAGCAAGTGACGCTGTAAAAGATATTATTGCACTTTTAGAAGTCGCGTATGCCAACATATTTTTAGCTCCTCTAATACTGTTTATTGATGCAACATTTATAATTGAAGAATTTTTAGCTTTTTTAAGAAAAGGTAAAATATACTTACAAGCAAGAAAGGAGCCTGTAACATTATTATTTAGATGGTATGACCAATCACTCATAGACGTGGTCTCTAAATTTCCACTCAATCTGACCCCTGCGCTATTCACTAAGACATCAATTTTTTTAAATTTTTTTTTTATATGTAGAGCTAGATTTTCCCAATCCTTATTCTTAGTAATATCTATGCGATGATATTCGATATCTTTAGTATTTTTGTTATTATTATTTTTAAGGTAAGTACCAATAACTTTGTATCCATTATCTAAAAAAATTTTAGATGTGCTTTTTCCGATACCTGACTCAGCGCCTGTTATTAAGACAACTCTTTTTTTAGATGTCAAAAATTAAACACCTTTACGCTGTTTGCTCTTTCCAGACTCAAAATCCTCGAGGGCAATTTTATTATTATCAGTAATTGGATCTTGCAATGTGGGGCTTTCCCAAAATGCAGTCCCCTCTAACCATTCATAACCATGAGTTTTAATTGTAATAACATAAGTTTTATCTGAGTCTTTTGCCCTTTTATAAGCTGCCTCTAGCTCTGAAGTTGAGCTTACAGTCTCTGCATTAGCTCCCATACTTTTTGCGTGATTTTCAAAATCTACAAATTTAAGATTGGTCGCTCTAGCAGCACGAAGATTACAAATATATTCTTTCCCTCCTTTAGCTAATTGAAGGCGATTAATAACCATGTGCCCTCCATTATCACATACTATAATAATGAGCTTTTGATCGTATATAACTGAGCTATATATATCTGTATTGTTTAATAAGTAAGAACCATCACCAACAAATACCACCACGTCTTGATCGGGTTTCGCCATTTTAATTCCAAGTGCACCTGAAATTTCATATCCCATACAACTAAAACCCCACTCAGTTTCAAATGTATTCAGCTGCTTTGGTTTCCAAACTTGCACGACCTCTCCCACAAGTCCTCCTGCTGCTGTTACTACGATATCACTTGGATCTGAATTTCTGTAAACTGCACCTACGGCGTGAGCATATGAGGGCTCCTCTTGATTGGTAGGTCCACTTTGTTTTTCAACATAAGCATCCCATTCATTCTTTTCCTTAATTGCTCTTTTATACCAGTCATCAGGAGCTTTCCAATCACCAAGAGCTTCGGATATTTTCTGAAGACCTACTTTAGCATCGCTTATAACAGGGGTTGCTAAATGTTTTGTAGTATCGTATCGAGCTGTATTTACTGAAACTAATTTGAAATTAGGATTTTCAAAATTTGCCCATGAGCCTGTGGTAAAATCTGCAAGCTTTGTACCTATAGCTAAAGCTAAGTCGGTATCTTTAGATAAACTATTGGATGAGCCCTCTCCTAACGCACCAACCGCACTAATATAATAAGGATCATCTTTAGTCATGCAACCAATACCCATTACCGTTGAAGTAACAGGAATGTTATGTTTTTTAGCAAATTTTGAGAGTTCTTGCTCTGCTTCAGAGTAGAGAACACCTCCTCCTGAAATAATAATAGGTTGTTTTGAGTTTTTTATTTTTTCGACTGCTTGATTAATCTGACTTGGATCTGGATGAACTCTTCTTATCTCGTGTAGTTTTTCTTCGAAAAATACTTCAGGGTAATCAAATGACTCTCCTTGAACATCTTGTGACATTGCAATAGTTGCTGGCCCACAGTCAGAGGGGTCAAGCATGACTTGGATAGCTTGAGGAAGAGAAGCAAGAATTTGCTCTGGTCTTGTAATTCTATCGAAATACTTTGAAACAGGTTTAAAAGCATCATTTGCGGTTTCAATAGGTGAGTTGAAATTTTCAACTTGTTGCAAAACAGGATCAGGAAATCGACTAGCAAAAGTATCTCCTGGTAATAACAATATTGGAAGTCGATTGCTTAGAGCTACTGCTGCAGCTGTAACCATGTTTGTTGCCCCAGGGCCTACTGATGAGGTGGCAATAAAAATTTGTTTTCTTCTCATGGCTCTAGCGTATCCAATACCAGTCAAAGCCATACTTTGTTCATGATGACCTCTAAAACCAGGAAGGTCAGACTGAAACTCTTCCATTGCTTGGCCTAAACAAGCAACATTACCATGGCCATAAATAGCAAATGCTCCTGGGAATAGTGGAGCTTTCTTACCATCTATGATAGTTTTTTGCGCAATTAAATATTTAAACAGTGCGTGTGCACAAGACAATTTGATGGTTTTCATTATTCCTCCAAAAAACTTAACCGTTGAATGATATTACACGATAGAAAGATAATTTGAATGAAAAACCTTTATAAATTCGCACTTTTTTGACATAACTTTGTATCAAGAGAAAATATGAAAGTTGCTGTTCTAGGTATAGTTGATCCGAAAGGCTTATCGTTTTTGAAAGAAAACGAATTCAAGGTCATTGAAATTGAGAATTTTGAAATACAAAACTTAAGGGAACAATTAGAAGATGTTGATGGAATTTTATTAAGAACTACAAGACTTGATAAAGAAATTTTACAACATTGTAACAATTTAAAAATTATATCAAGACATGGAGTTGGTTACGATAATGTTGATCTTGATTTTCTCAATCAAAATAAAATTGCACTTAGTATTACTTCTACTTCTAATGCTGTAAGTGTTGCCGAACATGTATTATCATTTTTTATTTATTTAACAAAAAATTTAACTCTATCAGATAGTCTGGTTAAAGAAGGTAACTTTGAAAAAAGATCTCAGTTACCCAATTTTTTTGAATTGTATAAAAAGAAAGTACTTATTATTGGTTTTGGTAGAATAGGAAAAGAAGTTGCTAAGAGATGTCTCGGATTTGATATGGAAGTATATGTATATGATCCTTTTTTAGATAATGAAATAATAATTAGAAATCAATGTATACCGATTGAGAAAAACCAAGGTTTGGCTATATCTGATTTTATTACTATCCATTTACCATTAAATGGAGACACTAAGAACTTTATCTCCCAAACAGAATTAAATTTGATGAAGAAAAACTCTATTCTTGTCAATACATCAAGAGGTGGGATCGTTAACGAAAATGACTTATGTATAGCTTTAGAGTCAAAAAAAATTCAAGGTGCAGGAATGGATGTGTTTGTATCTGAGCCACCTGATTCCAATCATCCTTTTTTTAAGTTAGATAATATTTTACTGACACCTCACAATGCAGCATTAACATTAGAATGTAGGGAAAGGATGTCCTTAGAAGCTTCACAAAATATTGTTTTTTTCTTAAAGTACATGAGTGAATTAAATGTCGAAAATTTAGTGAATAAAAAATATTTATAAAAATCAAAAATCAGCCAAAAGTTGCTTTGAACCTTGAGTCCCTGTTTTAATTTTATAGAGATTTCCGTCAGCACTATCATTAATTGGATCTGCTCTTAGAGAGGTTATATATAGAGATGACAAATCAGAATTTCCAAATGCTACACATGTAGGTGTCCTTGTAGGGAGATCAATTTTTTCAATGATTTTGCCATTTTTTGTATCAATACATATAATACATTTTCCCCTAACCCTTGCTGACCAATAGTTGTCATTATTATCCAAAGTGGCGCCATCTGGTTCTCCAACATCTTTGAAAATCATATTTGTTTCTAATTCATTTAGTTTTTTAAAATCTTGATTGTAGCTAAATTTTTGTATCCGACCAGTTGGTGTGTCTGCAAAATACATAATATTGTCCTTTTGAGAGAAGGCTAGTCCATTAGAGACAGTAATATTTGATAAAAGATGAGTTAAGGACAAGTCTGGAGCAAGTCTGTAAAGATTTGCAATAGGTTTTCTATTTAATTTATCTGGATCTTCATTATAAGTCCCAAATACAATTCCACCATATGGATCTACTTTTGCATCATTTATTCGTGTCTTTTTAATACTAACTTCTACGTCACATATTTTTTCAAAAGATGAAAAATTTTTATTAGAAATTGCAATAAACTTTGGGAATCCAATTATAAATCCGTCTTTTTTTCTTGGTAAAATAAAACCAGCTCTATCTGGTAAATTAAATTTAAAACTTTGATTACTCTCATCAAGTTTCCAAATTGTTTTACCCTCGATATCTGTCCAAATTAAGCAATTTTCTTTCGAGTCCCAAAAACAACTTTCTCCAATTAGGTTTTTACAGTCTAGAGCTATTGAAACCTTATTTATATTCATCTCAAAATAATCTTTATTTCAAACATAGAGAATAGTTAGGGTTTAAGAACAAATAAATTTGAGTCCCTTTCATCGGCAATCACATATATATTGCCTAGTTGATCTATCTCTATGTCTCTTACTCTTCCAATTTTATCTTTAAAAATTATTTCCTCTTTAACAAATTTATTATCTTTTCTGTGTAAAACAGAAAGGTATTGATACTTTAGTGAAGATACTAATAGTGAATTTTTCCACTCTGGAAAGGCATCTCCATGATAAAACTTAATACCACTAACTGCTATTGATGGCACCCAAATAAAATCAGGTTTTATAAATCCAGGCTCCCACGCATTACCGTCACCTATTTTAGTCCCTGAGTAATTAGTGCCACCCCAACCTATTTTTTTCCAACCATAATTAGATCCACTTACAACTTTTCCTATGAAGTCGCCTCCTTTAGGTCCATGATTAGATATGTAAATTGAATTTGTTTGAGGATCCAATGTCATACCTTGAGGGTTTCTAACACCGATTTGGTATAACTCAGGTAACCAGTTATTGCCTGAAATGAAAGGATTATCGTCAGGTAATTCACCATTTTTGTGAATTCTGATTATGGCTCCAATAGAGTTTGAAAAGTCTTGGGCAATCATACCCTTACCTCTTTCCCCGATACTAGCATAAAGATAATCATCAAGAATTTCTATTCGTGAACCAAAATGCTTACCATTACTGAAGTATGGTAGTGCTTCATAAATAAGTTTTTCATTTATGAGGATATTGTTTTTAAACTCAGCACGATAAATGGCAGTAGTGTATTTACCATTTTTTTTAATGGATCCAGAGACCCATATAATATTTTTATCACTTACTATATCTAGGAGTCCTCCTTGTCCATGTTGAACAAAGGGAATTTTATGATCAATTTTTATTTTTGTATAATCATTTGTATTAACAAGATAAATTTCACCTGATTTTTGTGTGATCAATAACTGATCATCCATCCAACTCATACCCCAAGGATTGTTTAACGATACTGGTGTTTTCTCTAAAGTTATAGAATGCGTGTTTGCACTAAATAATAATAGACAAAATATAAATAAAAAGGTTTTTTTAAATGAGTTTATTATCTTCATATATACAGCAATGTTCTGCTGGTAATTTTAGAATAACTTTTTCTGACGGTATGTCTAATTCTCTTTTAACTTTTGCTTTTATTTTAAATGAGTCAAAAGATGCTGTAACAAGTTTATAATTTCCAAAATCTTCAACTTCAATTACGTCTGCTTCTAATGAATTATCACTATGTTCATTTTCAACTGTAATATACTCAGAACGGATTCCTAGTTTTAGGTTTTCCGAATTAGAATTATTAATATTTGTTTGAACTTTGAATGAATTAGCTCCTATACTAATTTCGTTTTTAGAACTTGCGGAGCATTCATATAAATTCATTGCAGGTGAACCAATAAAATAACCAACGAATGTTGTTTGAGGTCTTTCAAAAAGATCCTTTGGTGATCCTGCCTGCACAACTTCACCTTGATCCATGACAATAATATTATCTGCAAATGTCATAGCCTCATTCTGATCATGAGTTACATATATCAATGTTGTCTTGTACTTATCATTTATTTCTTTTAATTTTCTTCTAAGACGAAATTTTAAGTCAGGATCAATAACTGTCAGTGGTTCATCCATTAATATAGCAGCTACATCCTCCCGAACTAAACCTCTTCCGAGAGAAATTAATTGCTTTTGATCTGCTGTTAATCCTTTTGCTCGATTGTTCAAATAATCTTGTAAATTCAGTATTTCTGCAACTTCTTTGACTTTTCTTTCTATTTGATCCTCTGGAAACTGTCGACATTTTAGAGGAAAAGCAAGATTTTCGAATACTGTCATTGTTCCGTAAATTACTGGAAATTGAAACACTTGGGCGATGTTTCTTTCTTCAGTAATCATTGAGGTTACTTCTCTTTCATCGAAAAATACTTTTCCATGGGAAGGATTTACTAAACCACTCATAATATTTAACATTGTTGTCTTTCCACAACCTGAGGGGCCAAGCAGTGCATAACGTCCACCATCTGCCCAAGAAAGAGACATTTCTTTCAAAGCAAATATTGGGTTACTTTCATTGGGCTCATAAGTGTGTGCAATATTATCTAAAATTATTTTAGCCATTATTGTTGATAGGGAGAATGTCGCAGTTCCCCAGACTCCTCGAATAAATAAATTTTTGATTTATCAAAATTAATTTTTACAACCTCATTTGTATTATAGGTTTTTACCTCTTCAATTGTGGCAACACATTTTAAATTTTTATTACGTAAGTGAAGAAAGGTCTCTGAACCTGATATTTCAGATATTTCTACGTCAAAAGCAAAACCTTGATCATCAAGAAATATATCTGTAGCCCTAATGCCTACTAAATACTTCCCATTAGGTACAGACTTGAGTTCATCAGGGATTTGGATTTGAACGCTATCATTCATTATCAAAGAATTATCTTGTATAAGACATTTATTGATATTCATTGCAGGGTCATTAGTAATTTCAGCAACTTTAGCAGTTGCAGGATTTTCAAATACATCTTTAGCTGTACCTGTCTGAAGTATTTTACCTTCATCAATTACAATAATATCACCGTTGAGTTGCATCGCCTCCAAAGGGTCTGTGCTAGCATAAATTAAAATTGAGTTTGACTCATCAGATACATTGAAAAGTTTTTTAAATTCCTCTCGAAGGCCCTCTCTTAATTTGTAATCAAGGTTAACGAGAGGTTCATCTAATAAAAGTATTTTAGCTTTTTTTGCCAGAGACCTTGCGAGAGCAACTCTTTGTTGCTGTCCACCAGATAGTTCTTGGATTTTTCTTGACTCAAAACCGATCAAACCAACTTTCTCCATCGCAACTTTGACTTCTTTTTCAATTAAATTTTCATCCATTTTCCTTTGTTTTAGTGGAAAAGCGATGTTATCTCTGACATTTAAATGCGGATAATTTATAAATTGCTGATACACCATCGCTACATTTCTTTTCCAAACAGGAATTGACAAAAAATCTGTATCTTCAAAATTTATAGATCCCGAGTCAGGTGTTTGAAGACCAGCAATAGTTTTCAAAAGTGTAGTTTTGCCTGATAAAGTTCTACCTAATATCGTATACATTTTTCCTGAGTCAAATCTCAAACTAATATCATTTAAATGGTATTCCTCTGTTGGTTTAAAAGAAATATGGTCAAGCAATAAAGACATTATTTTAAAGCTCCAGATAAATTACCCTTTGATAAATAACGCTCTACAATAAACGCCACGATTATTAACGGTGCAACAGATACAAGTGCTGCTGCAGATAAACTCCACCATGGTGTAATTGAAGAATTTAGTGCTACAATTTTGACTGGAAGCAATTGTACTTTTGTAAAAGTTAAAATAAAGGCAAAGAAAAAATCAATCCAACCAAATATAATACAAAACAAACCTGCCACTAACATACCTGGAACTGAGTTAGGGAGAACCACTTTAAAAAAAGCTTGGAATGGGTTACATCCATCAATTAAAGCTGTTTCATCAATTTCTCTGGGAACACGATTAAAAAAATCAACCATAATCCAAACAGCGATTGGCATTAATAAAACAATATAAACAAGTATTAAACCAGCGAGACTGTCTAGAAGCCCTAAGGAACTTAAGAAAATAAAAAAAGGAATTGACAATACAACGGGAGGCATAATTCTTTGAGATATAAAAAAGAATGTAATGTCATTATTTTTTACAATTCCAGCTTTGAAAGTGTAACGGGATAAAGCATAAGCAGCTAATGTGCCTAAGACAATGCTGATCAAACTCGCCGTTAATGTAACAAAAATACTATTAAAATATGGTCCAATAATATTTATGCCACCTTGAGAACCAGGTTTAAATAAAACACTCCATCCATCTAAAGTTGGTTCAAACTGTAACCACGGTATATAAGTCGCTCCTCCTGTAACTGAATTGAAATCCTTAAAAGAAGTTGATATGGCCCATAGAAAAGGAGCAATAACAAAGCAAGCCCATAGTACAACAAAAAAATATTTCAAAAATGTATATAACTTAGGCATTTTATTCCCTCATCAAAACCTTCGTTAAAACTTTAACAATAATTGTCAAGCTTATGATCATGATAATAAGGTAAGTAAAAGATGCGGTTGCGGCGTACCCCATTTGGAATTCTCGAAGACCTTTTATAAAAATGAAAAAGCTTGATGTTTCCGTGGATGTACCTGGGCCTCCGCTGGTCAAAACAAAAACTGTATCCATAATTTTAGAAGCCTCAATAAGTCTTATTATTATAGCTCCTATAGATATGGGTGCCATCAGGGGAAAAGTGACATATATAAATTTTTTAAACGGGGAGGCGCCGTCAACAGCTGCAGCTAAAAAAGGTTCTTTAGGTAAACTTAAAAGTCCAGCCAACATCAATAGAAACATAAACGATGTCCACTGCCAAACTTCTACTACAATAATGGAGACTTTTGCTAAACCAGGGCTAGATAACCATGGGGGTTGTACTCCAAAAATACTCAGAAAATCATTTAAAGGTCCTAAAGATTCATGGAAAAAAGTTCTCCAAATAACAGTCATAATTACTGGAGTTGTCATCATAGGAATGAGAAACAAAACTCTAAAAAATCTTTTAAACTTGATGTCCTTCCAAACCATGTGGGCCAAAGCAAACCCAATTATATATTGAAGAAAAACCGTAGTTATTGCTAAAAAACTTAATCTAAAAAATGACTGCCAAAAACGAGGGTCATCAGTAAATAATCGAATATAATTTTTAAGACCTATAAAATCTAATCCAGGATTAAAACTATTCCATCCTGATAAACTTAACCTTACAGTAAAAATTATTGGAAAAATTAGTATACCAATTAAAACTATTAAACCGGGAAGTAAAAATACATATTTATGTTTAAAGTTCATTCAGTAATAAATATTTTATAAAATTAATCTTTGGGGTGATCGCTCAGTATTATGAGCGATCACTAAGTTAAATCAAATTAATAATTTATAATTCGTTATCTTCCATTTTGACACCAACAGCGTATGCATCTCTAACGTTATCAGCACCAACTCTATCGAGAATTGATACCCACTCTGCATAAACTTCGTCAAGTGCCTCTTGAGGAGATAACTGTCCTGCTAAAGCTTTTGCCGTTCCAGTTGCTAATGCACTGTTGAACTCAAAAGTACCAGGAACTCTTAATGGAAATACTCTGTTAGTGCTTTTTTCCATATCAGCAAGTGTGTCGACATATGATTGAGCAATATCTGAATCCCAACCAATTTGTGTCCAAACATCAGCTTTAAAGTCCTCTTCCATAAATGGGTTTACACCAAATCGACCAATTCCGATATCTGCTTGGTGATTAGCGCCATTTGCAAAGAAGCAAAGATAATCAAAAGCGACATCTTTATTTTCTGACTTTCCTGCAACACCAACTGCCCATCCCCATACGAAGAAAGGAGCTTGATTGTATCTTGCTTCCCAGGCACCCATCCCTCTGTTCCAAACTTTTTCGGCACCAGGAAGTTGTGCGGCACCTACTTGGTTTGCAATTGGACTATCTGGTTGCATTGCTGCTACAAAAGCATCGTCCCATGAGAAACTAAATAAGGTCTGGCCTCCACCAAAAGAGTTAATTTCATCTCCTAGACCAAAGTTAATTCCTCCAGGTGGTACATAGTTAACTGCATCAACCCAATCTGTGAGAGCTTCAACAAATCCAGGGTTATTAATTAGTGGTTCCATAGTTTCTAAATCAAAGAAGAAACCTCCTGGGGTGCTCTCATTTTTGGCGTAAGCAACTGAACGAGAATAGAAAGCAGCATACATAAGGTCATCTTTTTTCATAACCTCAGCAGAACCATATTCTAGTTCTCCGTCACCATCCCAGTCCCAACCATTAAAGTAAGAAGCCATTTCTCCGTACTCTTTCCAAGTTGTTGGAACTTTTAATTCCTTACCTGTATCAGCTTTATACTTAGCTTGCATCTCAGGATTATCGATGACGTCTTTTCTATATTTTAAATAGTGTCTGTCACCATCAACAGGATACTGATACATAACACCGTCCCATGAAGCGATAGCCTTGTGTGAAGCTGATACACCATCCATTTGGTCCACATATTCTTGTGGCACAGGCGCTAAATATCTTTTCCAGTCATTGATAAAGTTTGAAAAACCAAAGACGATATCATATGGAGCCTGACCAGCTTGGAAAGGAACCATTGCCTTTGAGTAAAGGTCACCAGCAGGAGTATGTGTTACTTCTACTTTAGCACCTGTTAATTTTTCAAACTGCTCAGCGTGAAGAGCGGTTGGCTCTCCCATAACAGGGATAGCGTGTGTGTTTATAGTAAGTGTTCTTCCGCTATAGTCTTTTTGAGACATAGACTCATAGGAACACATTCCAGGAATGTCTCCTGTAGCAGCGATGTGTGGAAATTGATCTCCCCACTTGTCTGCATGTGCAACTTGGCTGCCTATCAAGAGAACAGACGCCAAGGCGCTTATCAAAGTTTTAAGTTTCATATATTTCCCTCCCTTAATACTTCGTTTTTGCTCAGAACTTAATCTGATAACAAACTTTTTATGGTACTAATACTGCTCTTCCTTTTACAAGACCGTTATTAAGATCATGCAGAGCTTTATTGGCTTCGCTAAGCTTGTACTCCTGCATGGATAACCTTACTAGGTCTTTATTAGCTAATTCCATTAACTCATAAAGTTCGGACCATGTACCAATTAAATTTCCTATGATATTTCTCTCAGAAATAATCATATCAACGGATTTGATTTTAATATCTTCTCCGTAACCAACTATATAATAAGACCCAGTGTTTTTAGTCATACTAAGACCCATTGAAGTTGAACCTTTTTCTCCCACCATATCGATGACTGCCTCAGCACCAAGACCTTTGGTTAATTCCATAACTCTCTCTACTTCATTGCCATCAATTAAAACACCATGATCTCCACCAAGAGGCATAGCATGCTTAAGTGCAGTTTCAGATTTTTCTACAATAATTATATTCGCAGCACACATTGCTTTTAAACATTGGATAGCTATGTGACCCAAACCACCAGCACCTATTACAACACAGTTCTCACCTGGTAAAAGATGTCTTGTTGCTTTTTTTGCAACACGATATGCTGTTAAACCGGCATCAGAAAATGGTGCAACATCCTTAGGGGTTAATGTATTCGGAATCTTGATAAGATTTCTTACACTTGTTTTTAATAATTCAGAGTATCCACCTTCTTTAACATTTAATCCTGGAAAAATTCCGTTCTCGGCGTGAGTGTCTAGACCTTTTCTACAACTTAAACAAGTGCCATTAGTTCCAGAGATAATTGGATGGAGAATAACTGAGTCACCTTTTTTAAATCCCTCTACATCACTTCCAACTTCCTCAATCCATCCAGCGTTTTCGTGACCCATTACACATGGTAAAAGTTTATCATCAGGGTCCTGAATATGTCTCCACTCACCTTCGATGACATGTAAATCTGTTCTGCAGACGCCTGCTGCTCCAATTTTAACAATGACGTCAGATGCCTTTTCAAGTTTTGGGTTTGGAACTTCTTCTTCCTTTACCCAAACGTCCTGTTTCATCTCAGGGTCATAGCTATGTAATACTTGTGCTTTCATCAATTCCTCCCAAAAATTACATTCATTTAACTATAAAAAGTCCACAGATCCAATGTTCAAAATTGATGCATACTCTTGTTTAAAAGAAAAAAATCAAAAAATTGTCCATTTTTTGAACAATCTTAGAAGTTGTAATAATTTTATGAAATTGCTAATTTTCAAAAATGCAATCTTACAGACAGTTAATTGAAAGAACTCGTCTTTTGGAAAAGGATAGAAACATATCCTTAAATTTTACAGATAAAAAAATTGTTGATAGTTGGATTAGGTGTTTTGAAAATGGTTTAAGTCCTGAGAGAAATTCTATTGAAAGTGTTATAAGTGCATCAAAATTAAATGAACTCCAAGATGAGTATAACGATATCAGAGGTTTTATTTTACCAGAATTAGAACTTCTTCATTCCCAAATTGCTGGAACAAACTTTATGGTTGCTTTTGCGAACAACGATGGAGTTGTTCTCGACACACTTTATGATAATGAATTTTATAATAGTAAAGCAAGAAAGGTTGTTATACCTGGTTCAGTTTGGAAAGAAGAGTATAGAGGAACGAATGGGTTAGGATTAACACTTAAAACAAAGTCTGCTTCAATAGTTGCTGGAGGTGAGCATTTTTTTAATGAACATTGTCACCTCTCCTGTTTTGCAAGTCCAATTTTTGACCATAACCAAAATATTGTTGGTATAATAGACGCTTCAACTGACACATCATCAAGACAAGATCATACTTTGGCTCTAGTTAAACTATCTGCAAAATCTGTAGAACAGAAATTATTTTTGAATTCATTTCAGCACACTAACATTTACTCTTTTCACCCAAGAAGCGAATACCTGAATACAAACAGTATAGGTTTGATTGCTATTAATGATGATGGAGAAATAGAAGGAGTAAATTCTAACGCAAGAGTTATGCTAAGTGGTATTTTTAAAGATACAACAAATGATTTTTTTAATATCTTTACTACTCCATATCATAAAATTGCATATGATTTAAATTTAGATAAAGTTTTAAAAGTAAAAGATTGGTTGGGCTCAAGTCTTTTTATTAAGTTATTTCAAAGGCAAGTATTTAATTCTAATAGGGTAAATAATAATTTAAAACAGCCATATAAGCCTTGTGTTAATTGCGAAGGATCTGCAATTAAAGAAAAGCAGTGTATCCTTATTCAAAAAACATATAAGCAAACTGGCGAAAAAGTTAGCAGTGTTTCAAGAACTTTAAATATCTCGAGAACGACTGTTTATAAGCATTTATCTTAGTTATTTTACGCCAAGTTTTTTTTGTAAGTCACTAGAAGAGGTAGTGTACCTAAACACGTATTTCTTATCACTATGACAGTATTCAAACATTTTTTTTGCTGCAAGAGCTGCTTCATGAAAGCCACTTAAAATTAACTTTAATTTACCAGGATAAATACAAATATCTCCAACAGCAAAAACTCTTGGAACAGAAGTTTCAAAATTCTCCGTATTCACTGATATTAAATTTTTTTCTAAATTTAAGCCCCAATCTGCTATTGGGCCCAACTCTATTTTTAATCCAAAAAACGGAAAAATAGCGTCAATATCACTTAATGTTGTCTCATCATCAAGTGTCACTGTGACTTTACCGTTATCATTTTTTTCAACCTTTTTTAAACTTCCCATATTGAAGTTTACATCGCCTTTATCAACTAAAGACATAACTTTATTTACAGAGTCTTGAACTCCTTTAAATTCTTTTCTTCTGTGGACCAAAGAAACTTTTTTGGCTATTCCTTGAAATCCCATAACATAATCAAGCGCAGAGTCACCACCGCCGATTATTAAAATATTCTTATCTTGAAAATCAGATCTTTTTTTAACAGAGTAAAAAATATTTTTATTTTCTAGCTCCTGAGAGCCCTCTGCAGGAAGTTTTCTTGGAACAAAACTACCAGCCCCCGCTGCAATCACAAGAGACTTGCATTTAATGGATGTGCCCTTATCGGTTTCAACTAAAATATCATTATCATTTAAAGATATTTTAGAGGTTAATTGATTGAGATGATATGAAGGATTGAAAGGCTCAGCTTGTTTCATTAAATCATCGGTTAGTTCTTGGCCGGTAATAGCAGGCCTGCTTGGAATATCATATAAATTTTTATCAGGATATAATTCTGCGCACTGCCCTCCTATTTTATCAAGGTTGTCGATTAAATGAGCCTTCATATCTAAAAGACCCAATTCAAAGACTTGAAACAGACCACATGGACCAGCACCGATAATTACAACGTCTGTTTCGTGGCTTCCACCTGATTTAATAATATTGGTCATGTCTTATTATTATAATAAATGTTACTTGAGTTAGATTATTTGTTTCTTTTGTAAATATCAAAAACCATTATCGCTATTGCTAAAACTGCGCCAAATATACCCAATAAAAGCGAGGTTTCTAAAGTCATATTTATGATCTAACAAATTAACTCTATTATGGTAATCAATGCATTTCTAGTTTAAAAAAAAACTAGGAGAAATAAGGTGGGGGCAAAAAAGTCAGATTTTTTTGATTCAAGAGATAAATATTTATCATTTGTAAATTCTACCAACGAAAAAAGTCGAATAGCTTTTCAATTAGCGAAGTATTTAAAAAATTCTAAAATTACTGAAGATGCATTTAGAATTTTTGATGCTGGGACAGGAGATGGCTCAGTCATCTGCACATTGCTATCGGCTGTTCATGACAAATTTCCTGAAGATCCAATTATAGTTGTTGGAAAAGAAATTAGTATCGATGATATTAACAGTCTTCTGAATTATCTTGGTTATAGATTTTTTGAACATAAGAATTTAGTTTTCTGTATAACTAATGCATCTTACAGAGAAATTAATGATAATCGTTTCACAGATTGTAAGTTAATAAAAAAAGAATTAGTTGGAAATTCAAGTTTTAGTTTCAATCAGCAACTCATGAATATGGGTGAGGTTATAAGAAAAAATTGGGATATAAAAGAAGATACTTCTTCAACCATATTGAGACCGAGGCAAAAGACACTGATGGTTATTTACAGGAGGGATCAAAAAATTGCATTAAAGCATTTGATACCAAGTAAGTTAGAGAGTATTCCAAAGTTTTACGACTATATAATTGCATCTCAAGCTTTCAGGCTAAGGTCTCCTTACGACAGAACACTTAAGCTAGTACTTATTCCATTATTAAAAATGTTAGATGTAAAAGGTCAGCTATTTTTTATTTATTCATCCGGAAATGATTTTTCAAAAAAGCTTCTCAAATTATTCTTTCCAAAGATTAATCCCTATCAATTTAGTGATCCCAAAAAATTTGTAGAAAGCCTGAATAAAAAAATACCTCATTTTAGAAAAAAATTTAAAGTATCCATATCTTCATTTTTATTTTCATTTATAAACCTATCGTTATCCTCTAAGAAAAAATTTTCACCGATGAACTCTCTTGGATTATGGAATGCTATCACCTATGTTGGTCAAATATCCGAAAATGAACAAAAAAGTATTAAAATAAGTATTAATTTCCTTGATAAAATTAGCAATAGTGCAAAAAAACTTAAATTGCAATTTAGTGATAATCTTTTAAGGTTTGAAAAGAATAATTTTAAAAGTCATTTGGATGAGTAATTTTACAAGTAAATTTGCAGACCGTAAAATTGGCCCAAAGTTTTTCGAAACAATTAACCAAAATTTTGAAAATCAAGTTTATAAACCTAGGCTCTACGAAGAAAAAATAGACTTCGACCGTTTACGTATGTATCGACTCAATAGAGTTTTAGAGCAACTACGATTAAATAATGTTGGTGCTTGCATATTATTTGATCCGATCAATATAAGGTATGCAACCGACAGTAGAAATATGAGTTTATTTACAATGCATGAACTCGTGCGATTCGTATTTATTTCTGCAGAGGGAAAAGTAATACTATTTGATTATCCAAAGAGCGAGCATCTCTCAGAACATTTATGCACGATTGATGATATTCGAGCAGTTGATAGTTGGGATTTTTTTTCAGCAAATAATTTTGTTGATAAAAATGCAAAAAAATGGGCTGGCACTGTTCAAGATTTAATGAGAGAGCATTCACCTGATAATAATTGTCTTGCAATAGATGTTTCCGATCCAGTTGGAATACAAATGTTACTTAAACAGTTTAATGTTAAACTAGTGAACGCCCAAAAGTATATTGAGCTTGCAAGATCTATTAAATCTGATGATGAGTTAATTTGCATGAAAGCTTCTATTGAGACTGCTGAAAAAGGAATGTGGCTAATGAGAGACAAACTTCAGGCAGGTATGACAGAAGAAGAACTTTGGTCATACATGCATAAAGTCAATATTGAAAATGGTGGGGAATGGTTTGAGACTCGTCTTTTAGTATCTGGACCACGAACAAATCCTTGGCTTCAAGAATGCAGTAACAGAGTCATTGAGTCTGGAGATTTAGTTGCTTTTGACACAGATATGGTTGGACCATACGGTTACTGTGCTGATATCTCTCGAACCTTTGTTGAGGGCAATCGTCTAAATGATGAACAAAAAAGGCTCTACTCAATGTCTTTAGAGCATATTAATCATAACAAATCTCTGATTAAAGCTGGTTTAAATTTTAGAGAATTTGCAGAAAAATCCTGGAAATTGCCTGATAATTGCTACGATAATCATTATCCATGCATTATTCATGGTGTCGGTCTTTGTGATGAATGGCCACTTGTTGCTTACCCAAATAGAGATTTTAGCAACGCGGATTACTCAGCCAATTTTGAGGAAAATATGACTATCTGTGTAGAGAGTTATATTGGTGAAGTTGGCGGCAAAGAAGGAATTAAACTCGAGGATCAGTTCGTTGTAACCAAAGATGGCTTGAAGCAACTAAGTTCATTTCCTTATGAGATAGATATCTAAACTGATTGGATATTTTTATTTAGCTGCAGCGGTCTTCTTCGGGATACTTTCAAATAATTTTGCAAAAATATCAAATGGATACGAGAAATTCATACCAACCTCACTAAGTGCTATTTCCATAGTAATCGCGGTCTTTTTTATTTCTAAGGTAATGAAGTTTTTACCAATGGGAATTGCCTATGCCTCTTATGCTGGTTTAGTGATTTTTGGAACGTTCATATTAAGTATAATTAAGTTTGGTCAGAGTCCAAACTTATTTGGAGTTCTTGGTTGTGGGCTGATTATACTTGGTATTGTTATGGTAAACGCTCTGGGTAAATAATTACTTCATTCCAGTCATAGTAATACCTTCAACAAATCTTTTTTGAGCAACTATGAAAGCCACAATAAGTGGAATGGTAACAGTAACAATCGACGCCATCATCGGTCCAAATTCATCACTATCAATTCCGCCTCTAAATTCTCTAATACCAAGTGGTGGTGTAAATAAATCACGATTACCTGTGATAACAATCCTAGGCCAAAAATAATCATTCCAGTGAGCAACAACTGAGAAAATTGCAAAAGCGAGTAACGCTGGTATGGCTACAGGAAGCATAACTTTCCAAACAATAGAATATTCTCCCATACCATCCATCCTTGCAGCATCAATTAGTTCATCTGGTACTGTCATAAAAAATTGCCGCATTAGAAAAATTCCAAACACGGATATCGTCCACGGTATTATTAAGGCTGCGTAGGTATCCACCAGTCCAGCTTTTGCTAACATGACATACAACGGTAAAGCGATTGCATGCACAGGTATTAATAAACAGAACAGAACCATCGAAAAGACAAATTCCCTGCCTTTAAACCTGAGCTTGGCTAGTGCATAAGAACATGGAAGTGCAATCAATACTTGTATTAAAAAGATTGAAACAGTCACAATCAAACCGTTCATTAAATACCTTGGAATTGGCGCTTTTTTGAATGCAAACCAGAAATTGTATTTATAAGGTCGCATTGTGCATACCTCTTCAGTATATCCGTGCTTAGTACAAACTGGGAATGTTTGAATCTCCTGTGCTCCGACTAAACCTCCAGATATTGACTGAATTTCTTGTTGAGATTTAAGTGACATTGAAACCATCATGTAGAATGGGATCAACACAATTAATGCTCCAATGATGAGCAGTCCATGCTTCCATGACTCTCCAATATAATGTCTAGCTAGCATTTTAGTAATGTACCCTTTTCTCAATCACATATCTTTGGAAGAATGTTAGCAAGATTATAAAAATTATAAACACAACAGTAATCGCTGCACCAATACTTGTAATATTTTGTTGAATTGCTTTTTCAAAAATTGCGTACATCATTACATACGTTGTTTTGGCAGGACCGCCTTTTGTAAGAATTTCAATTGTGTCAAATACTTGAAATGACCTTATTGTCGTTATGGTAACCACAAAAAGAGTTGTTGGACCTAACATTGGCCAAGTTACAAGTTTAAATTGTTCCCAAGTTGACTGAGCACCATCCATTTCTGCAGCATGATATAGTTCTCTTGGTATGCTTGTTAAACCAGCTAAGTATAACACCATATTAAATCCAAAGGCTTGCCATACTCCAATAAAACAAATTGTCCAAATCGCTGTTTTTTTATCTTTGAGCCAATACGGGAAATCCATATTGTTAGCACAAGCAACACTGTACCAACTGTCCTCGGAACTAACCCACGGTAGCCAATGAAAACCTAAAATAAATTCTCTAATACCTCCGCATCCATTGGCAAGGAAAGAATTTATTATTCCAAGAGTTGGATGAAGAGTAAATTCCCAAGCAATAGCCATTGCCAATAAAGTAGCCATCACCGGAAGAAAAAAAATTGTTTTATAAATATCAGCTCCAAATCGAAGAGAGTTGAGCATAATGGCTGCAACTAAACCTAATACCACTGAAACAGGAACAACGATCAACACGTAAGTTGCCGTTGATATAATCATTTTTATGTAAGTTTTTCTGGAGAACATTTTTTCATAATTCTCCGTACCTACCCATTCGAAACTAGAATTACCAAGATTGTAATTAGTAAATGAGATACCTCCGGCTAAAAAAATTGGAAGTATTAATATGACTATCATTAGTATGATTGCAGGCCAAACAAACCAAATATGTGCTTTAGAGTGGTGCATATTTATCGGATACGCTCACCAGATGTTTCAAAAAGCATAGCCTCTGCATGAGAGAGACTTATTCTAACAGTTTCCCCATTTGAGATCAGTCCAGCTTGTGGTGAGCCTCTGACTATGATTTTAGATTCAGATTGATCAACTTGAACATGGTAAAATATATCCGAACCAAGGTTTTCTCGGTATGAAACTGTAGCCTCAAATGCAGGTTTATTTGAGTCTTTTGTAATTTCTAAATGTTCTGGTCTCACAGCAACTAAAGCTTTTTGACTATTAGTATTAAATTTTCTTTCAAGCTTAATACCCATAAATTCAACAGAACCATCAGAGCTAATCTGTGCAGCAAATGTGTTAATCTTTGGGCTGCCAACAAATTCTGCAACCCTTAAAGATGATGGATTATTATAAACCTCACTTGGTGTATCAAGTTGCAAAAGTTCCCCATCAATCATTACAGCCATTCTAGTTGACATTGTAAGTGCTTCAGCTTGATCATGCGTCACATAAATGAAAGTGGTCTTTAAAGAATTATGAAGCTCAGATAGTTCAGATCTCATATGAACTCTTAATGCAGCATCAAGATTTGATAAAGGTTCGTCCATTAAGAATGCAACTGGTTCTCTTACCATCGCCCTTCCTAATGCCGCTCTTTGTCTTTGACCACCTGATAGTTGACCTGGCTTTCTATCAAGTAGTTCTGTTATTTTTAAAGTTTCAGATGTTTTAAAAACAAGGTCATCAATTGATTTCTTTTTTTCTTTTCTACTAGGTACAAAATTACCAACAAGAGGCAACCTCTCTACAAAACTATAGTCTCTTAATTTCAAAGGTGTTTCTAGATTTTTTCTGACAGTCAGGTGCGGGTAAAGAGCGTAAGATTGGAAAACCATTGCTAAGTCTCTCTTGCTAGCTCTGGTGCTGTTAACATTCTTATCATCAATAATTACATCGCCACTATTTTGTTGTTCCAATCCAGCAATAATTTTTAACAAAGTGGATTTGCCGCAACCGGACGGACCGACTAATGTTAAAAATTCACCATCTTGGATATCAAGGCTTAGTTGTTTAAGTACCTCAGTTGAACCAAATGACTTATTGATGTTCTTTAAAGAAATTGTCCCCATCTATTTTTATTCCTCAAACCTAAAATAGTTCTGATTAAGACATTTTAAAAGTAAATTTGTAAAATTTATGTTAAAACTTTATGAATTAATTTTACATTAATCGGAAGTTTGTTCTTTATATGGGGCAATAGTAATTATGAGTGATAAAATTGAAATAAACAAAAGACAATACAATAAATCACTTTCTTCAACTGTAGTAGTTATATGCCTTGATGGTAGTCAAAAAGAGTATATTGATATCGCCTCTTCAAAAGGATTGACACCAAATCTTGATAAAATACTTGAAAATGGCCAATATCTAATGGCTAACAGTGCTATTCCCAGTTTTACAAACCCTAACAACATTTCGATAGTCACAGGGCAGCCTAGTGATGTTCATGGAATAAGTGGTAATTTCTTTTATACCCCATCAACCGGTGAAGAAGTGATGATGAATGATCCAAAATATTTAAGAGCTCCAACTATTTTTGAGAAATATTATAATGAAGGTTATAAAATAGCAGTAATCACTGCTAAGGATAAATTAAGAACTCTTTTAGGTAATGGTTTAAAATTTAATGAAGGAAGAGCAATCTGTTTTTCATCAGAAAAATCAGATCAGGCCACTCTCAGTGAAAATGGTATTGAAAATATTAATGACTGGATTGGAATGAAAGTACCTGAAGTATATTCTCAGGATCTATCAGAATTTGTTATGGCAGCTGGGGTAAAATTACTTGAGGAATTTAATCCTGACATTATGTATTTATCTACAACTGACTTTATTCAACACAAATATGCACCTGGAGATAAAGAAGCAAATGATTTTTATCAGATGTTTGATAAGTATGTCAGTAAAATTTGTAGTAATGGGAATTCGGTTGTCATCACTGCAGATCATGGAATGAAGTCTAAAGCAAATATTAATGGAGAACCTAATGCCATCTTCCTTCAAGATTATTTAGATGATCAAATGGGTAAAGATGAGGCTAAAGTAATACTTCCAATTACTGACCCTTATGTAGTTCATCATGGTTCACTGGGATCGTTTGCCACTATATATGTAAAAGATAAATCAAAAATTGGTGAAACAATTAGCAAAATATCATCAATTAAAGAAATTGAAGTAGTTGTTAAACAAGAAGAAGCATGTAGAGAATATAGGCTACCTTCAGATAGAATAGGTGATATCGTATGCATGTCATCTGAAGATATGACAATTGGTACCTCAAAAGCTAATCATGATCTTTCAAAATTAAAGGAACCCCTTAGATCTCATGGAGGTCATCATGAAAGAGAAGTTCCTTTTATTTCTAATAAAAAACTAAACATTGCCAAAGATCAAAGTTTAAATAACTATGATGCATTTTTTTATGCTATTAATGGAGCTTAATCATGACTGATAAAATTATTAATGAGGGTATGAGGATTGGTGGAAAAACTGTTCACACCGATAACAAGATTGATGTTATCTATCCCTTCACAGGTAAAGTTATAGGCACAGTACCAGCTGGCACAGCAGAACATGCTCAAAAAGCCTTTGATATTGCTGCAAATTATAAACCTAATTTATCTAGATATGATCGTCAAAAAATACTTCAAAAGACTGCTGAAACACTTGTTGAGAGAAAAGAACAAATTTCTGATCTAATTTCACTTGAGTCTGGGCTATCGAAACAAGATACGCTTTATGAAGTTGGTAGAGCCTTTGATGTATTTTCTCTTACTGCTCAGCTTTGTATCCAGGATGACGGAGAAATTTACTCTTGTGATTTAACACCTCATGGAAAACAAAGAAAAATATTTACAATTAGAGAACCGCTTAACACTATATCTGCAATCACTCCATTTAATCATCCTTTAAATATGGTTGCTCACAAAATAGCTCCATCAATAGCAACTAACAACTGTACTGTTTGTAAACAAACAGAATTGACCCCTTTAACAGCTATGCTACTAGCAGATATTTTATATGAATGTGGCCTTCCTCCAGAAATGTTTTCAATTTTAACAGGATGGCCTGAAGACATTGGGAACGAAGTAATTAAAAATAAAAATATAGATTTAATTACTTTTACAGGAAGCGTTGGTGTTGGAAAACTGATAGCTGAAAATGCAGGTTACAAAAGAACTGTTTTAGAGTTAGGTGGAAACGACCCTTTAATAGTTTTGAGTGACTTAGATGATGATGATTTAAATAAAGCAGCTGATCTAGCAATCATGGGAGCAACAAAAAACTCTGGTCAAAGATGCACTGCTGTAAAAAGAATATTAGTTCAAGAATCAGTAGCTGATAAATTTGTCGAGCTTGCTTTGGAAAAAGCAAAAGCAATAAAATTTGGTGATCCCATGGATATTAATAATCAGTTGGGTACAGTAATTAATAAAGAGGCAGCAAGTATGTTTAATGACAGAGTAAATAAAGCTGAACAGGATGGTGCAAAAATTCTTTATAACCCTGGGGTCCAAGAAGCTCTTGTGCCACCAATTTTTATAGACAACGTTAATTATAAATCAGAACTTGTTGTTGAAGAAACCTTTGGTCCAATTGTGCCCGTTATTAGAGTTCCCAATGATGATGAAAAAGTAATGGAAATTTCAAATTCAACGGCCTTTGGTTTGTCATCAGGTGTTTGTAGTAACGATTTTAGAAGAATTAAAAAATACATAAGCGGTCTTAATGTGGGCACAGTTAATATTTGGGAAGTGCCCGGTTACAGAATTGAGATGTCACCTTTTGGCGGAATAAAAGACTCAGGATTAGGCTATAAAGAGGGTGTAATAGAGGCTATGAAAAGTTACACAAATGTAAAAACCTTCTCATTACCTTGGTAATTAATAGCTTTTAGGAATTATTCACACATTTTTTCTCACACATACTGATTATTTCTACTTTGCTTTAAAAATTTAACATATTCTTAACATTAAGGATTTAATAGTTAATTATTATTATTTTAAGGAGGGACTATGAAAAAACTAATCTTAGGATTTTTTGCATCAGTTTTCGCATACAACGCTAATGCGGTAGAAATTGAATTTGCATATCCTTATTCAGGTTTGTTCGATGTGACATACCAGGCAATTATGCCAGAGTTTGAAAAAGCTCATCCTGACATTAAAGTTAAGTTCAGAGCAACTTATGAAAACTATGAAGATGCTACTGCTACTATATTAAGAGAGTCAACATCAGGAAACTTACCTGATATCACCATGCAAGGTCTTAATAGACAAGCACCTTTAGTAGACAAAGGTATCGCTTTATCTTTAGAGCCTTTCATTGCTAATGAGCCAGATTTTGCAAAAGACGGTTATCATGAAGCTATGTTGAGCTTATCTACCTTTGGAGGAGAGGTTTATGGCTTGCCATTTTCAGTATCAACTCCAGTTGGTTACTACAACATGGATCTTTTAGCAAGTGCTGGTGTTAGCAGCATTCCATCAAATTGGGATGAAGTCATTGACGCTTGTAATAAATTAGAAGCTGCAGGACACGGTACACTTTACTTTGGATGGAATATTACAGGTAACTGGTTCCATCAAGCTCTAATGCATAGCCAAAATGTTCCAATGGTTAAAGATGGAGCTGTTAATATGGGAGGAGATGCTGGTCTAAAAACTTTAGAACAAATGAAAGATATCATGGGTGGCTGTAATATGCCTAACTATTCTATTGCTGACGGACAAGCTGCGTTTAATGCAGGTACTATTGGTATGATGTTTTGGAGTACTAGTAGTTTAGGCTCTGTTGAAGCTGCAAAAGCTGACTTTGAACTAAAGACTGCCCCTTTCCCAGGAATACCTGGTGTTAATGGTGGAACTCCAGCTAGACTACCTGCCGGTGGTAACGCAGCGATGTTAGTTACTACTTCAGATGATCCAGAAAGAGTACAAGCGGCATGGACATTTTTAAAGTTTATCACATCAGGTGTAGGAGCAGCTGCTGTTGCAGAAACAACAGGTTACGTTCCTCCTAACAAAGCTGCAAATGACCTGTTAGGTGATTTTTATGATGCAAACCCCAACAAGTTAACTGCTGTTAATCAGCTGCCTTTGTTAGCTGATTGGTTCGCATATCCTGGAGAAAACGGTCTTGCTGTGACTCAGGTAATCTATGACTACACGGAGACCATTGCTACAGGTGACGCCGACGACATGGCTGATCTTCAGGAAGAAATGATGGAGGAAATTGAAGACTTAATGTAGGTCTTTTCAATTCCGTTTATCTATCATTAGATTTTTAAACAGCAGCTAGTATACTGGCTGCTGTTTTTTTTAAATGAGCATCAAAACTACAACCATTGGAGCTTATCCAAAACCTAATTACACACCTATAAGAGATTGGTTTCTCCAAGATAAATCTGACGAAGAAAAAAAACAATCCAAGGGATTGTTATCAAATTGGGATCCCAAAAGTGAAGACCATAAAGTATATGAAGAGAAAGATGAGGAAAAAGAAAAACTATTCTTAAAAGCTATTGAAGAAGTAATTCTTGATCAGACAAGTAGCGGAATAGATATCCCCACAGATGGTGAAGTAAGGCGAGAAAACTATATTTTTTATCAATTGAGATTTTTTAATGGTGTAAGCTTTGAACACTTAACAACTAAATCAGTCAGGAAAGGAGCTTTTGAAGCAACACTCCCAACAATTACAAGTAAAGTTTCAAATAAATCATTACGATTAGTAGATGATTGGAAATCTGCACAGCAGTTTACTAATAACCCAGTGAAAATAACTATACCTGGTCCTATGACAATAACTGACTCCATTGCTGATGACTATTATAATGATCCCAAAAAAATGGGTTATGATCTAGCTTTATGTATTAGTAATGAAGTTAAGGCTCTATCCGAAGCTGGTTGTCAATACATTCAAATTGATGAACCAGTGTTCGCCAGAAAACCAGAAGAAACACACGATTATGGTATGGAAAACTTAGAAAGAGCAATGCATGGAATACTAAAAGAAACTCAAAAAGCTTGTCATATTTGCTGCGGTTATCCTAATTCGCTTGACTCAGAACACTACAAAAAAGCAGACCTAGATGCATATGATAAAATTGCTGACTTAGTTGAAGACTCTAGTATAGACGAAGTTTCTTTGGAAGACTCTCACCGACCTTTAGATTTAAAATTATTAGAGAAATTTAAAAAAACCAAAGTTATTATGGGTTTGATTGATGTAGCTAAAAGTCGTATGGAAAGTGTCGAGGAAATTCAAAAAAGGATCAGAGAAGTTCTTGAGCATATTGATGAGGAAAGATTAATTGCTGCTCCTGATTGTGGTCTAGGGTTTTTTGATAGAAATCAAGCAAAACAAAAAATGCAAATTCTCTCAAAAGCTGTTAAAAATCTCTAAATCTTATGTGGGAATATTATAATCCGGTAAATGTTATTTTTGGTTCGGAAAAATTTAATGAAATTGAACATATAATAAGTAATCGAAAGTACATTCTTGTTACCCATCCTGATGATAACTTTGATACGTATAGAGAGTTTTTTAACAATTTATCAAATAGGCCTCTAGAAATCTTTGATGATGTTCAACCAAATCCAGACTATCAAGATTTAATTTCTGCAGGGGAAAAATTTTCAAAAATAGAAAGTCAAATTGATACAGTTGTTGCTCTTGGAGGCGGCTCTGTCATGGATACGGCCAAATTACTTGCAGCTTTTAAAGGTGAAAATAAATATTTAAATGATTTTGTAAGAAATAAAAAATCAGCTTACGTTCAAGATCCAAAAAAAATTATAGCTATACCTACTACTTCAGGCACATCGAGTGAACTTACGTGTTGGGCTACAGTCTGGGATAAAGAATATAAAAGTAAATTTTCATTAGCAGATAAATCTTTATATCCTGAAATATCAGTTATTGACCCTAAGTTAATGATCAACAAGCCAAAAAATCTGACTATTTCTACTGGTCTTGATGCATTGTCCCACTCCTTAGAAAGCATTTGGAATGTAAACTCAAATCCGATTTCAACATTTCATGGAATTGCAGGTGCTCAAACCGTGATCGATACACTTCCAAAGCTTGTAAATGATTTAAAAAACATAGAGTTGAGAACTTTAATGGCTAAAGCTTGTGTTCATGCAGGTCTAGCTTTTTCAAATACTAAAACTGCAATAGCACATAATATTTCATACCCGATAACAATTAATTTTAATGTTCCACATGGAATAGCTTGTTCTTTTACTTTGCCGACAATAATGAGGAGTCTGATTGGCCAAGATGAAAAAACAGAAAAATCCCTAGAAAAAATTTATAATGTCGATCTCATTGAGAGTTCAAAAAGACTATCTGAGACATTGAGAATTCTTGAAGCACCATTAAATTTAAATGAAATTGGAATACCAAAAATTGAATGGGATAAATATGTTGAGGATGCTTTTCAAGGTGAAAGGGGAAAAAATTTCATTGGAAATAAAATCTCATTTGATAAAGCGTGTTCTGAGATGAATTTCTTCTAAAGTTTACTGTTAATCCAACTTCTTAAGTCCGCTTCTGAGCCTAAGCCAATCTTTGCATCAGCCATTGATCCATCTTTAAAGAGGATCATTGTGGGTATACTCCTAATACTAAAGTTTGCTGGTGCTTGAGGATTTTCATCTATATTAATTTTTTTTATAGATATCTTATCGCCCATTTCAGAAGCTAAATTATCCAAAATAGGAGCAATAGCCTTACATGGACCACACCACTCAGCCCAAAAATCTACCAAAACAGGCTTATCTTTTGATCCTTCAAGAACTTTTTGATTAAATTCATCGTCATTTATTTGTTCAACTGTCATATATTTAATATGGTTATTATTATTTGTATTTCAAATACTCATCTTTAGTCCCAACATGAGCATTGATTTTAGTAGTCTCATATCCATAGATTTTTTCATTTAACGAACAATCTTTCCAAAAGTCTTGAATGTTAAAAATTTCAGGGTAAGGATGCAAAGAGTTTTTTCTAATAATATGACAACCTTGAAATGAAGTATTGCATAGTTTTGATGGAAAGTTAATAAGCCCTTCATTATTTACTTCAAGATCAAAATTATTATTTTTAGAATTTATAAGAAGGACACTATCAAAACTTTTATTTTCATCAAAAAATTTAATTGATTTTTCTAATTCATTTTCAAAGGACTGGTCCCATAAATTATCTGTATTTAGAATTACTGTATCGTTTGTTTGTATGTTTTTTATACCACCTCCTGTTCCTAAGATAGTTTCTTCATAAGAAATTGTAATATCAGGGTAATTTTCAGAGATAAATCTTTCTAACATATTATGTTTATAGTGGGTATTGATATAAATTTTATCAAATGACATGTTTTTAATGAGATCGATTGCATAGCTAATAAGCGTTTTATTTTTTATTTTTAATAAGGGTTTAGGGATATCTTTGGTTAAGTTATCCATTCGCATTCCATAACCTGCAGCTAATATTAGAGCGTCCATTTAACTTGTTTTGTTATATATCTCCATAAATATTTCTCTTAAATCCCAAAGTCTTAAATATTCGACATGTTTAAATATTTGAGCCCATGTATTTTTTCTAAAGACTTTAAGATATTTTGGTTTTCCAGCATTATATAATTGCACCCAATTACCAAGAATTCTCAGATTACGTAAAAGACTAATCATATGAATGTCTGACCTAAGCTGCTTGAGATTAAGTTTCATTCTTCTTGCATAAAGCTTCAATAATTTATCTTCGACTTTGGTAGAATAAGATCTCCTAGCATCAAAAATCAATGAAGAAATATCTAATAATGGATGGTTGTAGTGAGTATCTTGATGATCAATAACATAAACTTTTTGATTGTAATAAATTAAATTATCTAAAAAAAAATCACCGTGAGTTAAAGTTGGTTTAAATTTTCTATATTTTTCAGTACTTTTTTTCAAAGATACTTTCACAAGTTTATTGAGATAAAAACCAATTTGGATCTTGTGATCATAGTGGTCAATAAAAGTCTCAATACCGTTCAATGCATCCTTGAGTAAATTATTTTGTGATTTTACTTGAACGCCTGAAAACTTTTTCTTGGGTTTTTGAAGATTTGTAAGAGCTCTCACAGCCAATGGAAGTATTTTTTTAATTTGTGGTTTTTGGAAATATTTTGATGCATTTGCAATAGGGAAATAATCCATGATTACAAACTTATATAAATTACTTTGGTCAATTATTTTTGGTGTATTAACATTTTGTGAAATTAAAATATCAGTTGCTTTAATATATTTTTGATAATCGCTAGGTTTATTTAAAAAAGAGAGGACAAGTAATGATTGATTTGCTGTTTTACATAATTTGAAAATTTTTTCTGATGCATCAGACTTGAAATTTAAAAAGCCCCCTATTTTAAAATTTTTATTTTGAAGGTGGTTTTTTATTTTGATTAGATTTATTTTATTTTGTGAAGCCATTTTTTATTACTTGATTTTATCTCTATATTTCTTTTCTCACCAGTAACCGAAATATTAATAGATAAAGCCATATGATTATATCTTTTAATAAGATTTTCTAATGGCCACTCAATAAGAACACAATTATCATTAAAATACTCATCCAAATCTAGTTTGTTATTTTGAACTTGATAAAAATCAAAGTGAATAATATTAAACTTATTAAAATTGTAAACATGTTCTCTTTGATACGTGGGGCTCCCTTGGAAGGAAAAAGTTTTTTTTTCTGACTTGCTAATTTCACTTAAGATATATCTGATTAGAGTTGTCTTACCAGAACCGGCCTCTCCCTCAAAAAAAATGATCTGGTTTTTAGAAATAGACCTAGATATTTTTCTAGCTAAAGGTTTTAACTCAATTTCATTTGAGACTGCAAATCTCAAACTCAATTAAGCTAGCGATTTGAAATCGGAGACTAAATCTAGAGCTTCCCATGAAAAAGCTCCTGAAGAGCTGTCATGTGTTCTACCAAAGTGACCGTAAGCTGCTGTTTGTTCGTAAATTGGCTTGTTTAACTGTAATTTCTCTCTGATTCCTCTTGGAGAAAGATTCATAATGTCAGGTATCGCAGACTCAATTTTTGCTTCATCTATTTTATTAGTGCCTTGAGTATTCACATATATTGACAACGGTTTGGCTACACCGATTGCATAAGACAACTGGATAGTACACTGATCACATAAACCGGCAGCAACAATATTTTTTGCTAAGTATCGTGAAGCATAAGCGGCAGAGCGGTCGACTTTTGTAGGATCTTTTCCAGAGAAAGCCCCTCCACCGTGAGGTGCTGCACCACCATAGGTATCGACAATAATTTTTCTTCCTGTTAATCCCGTATCACCATCTGGTCCTCCAATAACAAAATTACCTGTTGGATTTACGTAGTATTCTTTATCATCTAAATTTTTTAATAACTCTTCAGGGATAGATTCTTTTAATGCTGGATTTACTATTTCTTTAACATCAGCAGGAGATAATCCATCAGCATGTTGTGTTGATATCACAACAGATGTAACTGCACTTGGTTTACCATCAACGTATTTAAGAGTTACTTGGCTTTTTGAGTCAGGCTCTAATCCTTTTAAGCTACCGTCTTTTCTGCCCTTAGCCATTATCTCTAAGATTTTATGAGAATAAAAAATTGGTGCCGGCATCAGTTCAGGTGTTTCCGTACAAGCGTATCCAAACATAATTCCTTGGTCACCTGCCCCCTCGTCTTTGTCAGATGATGAGTCTACACCCATTGCAATATCTGCAGATTGTCCGTGAAGTAAATATTGGATATCTGCGGTTTGCCAATGAAAACCATCTTGCTCATAGCCGATGTCTTTTATGCACTCCCTTACTTTTGAAATAATTTCATCTTTGTCTTCTTGGACTGGTCCTCTTACTTCACCAGATAAAACAACTTTGTTGGTTGTTGTTAATGTTTCACAAGCGACTCTAGCAAATGGGTCTTTGGAGATAAAATGATCGACAACTGCATCAGAAATTCTATCAGAAACTTTATCTGGGTGTCCCTCAGACACTGACTCAGATGTAAAAATATAATTTTTTCTCATTTTAGTACCTATATGTATCTTTCTTAAATGGACCTTGTTGCTCAACTCCTAAATAATCGCTTTGTTCCTTGGACATTTCAGTCAGTTTAGCACCAACTTTTTGTAAATGAAACATTGCAACCATTTCATCTAGTTTTTTAGGAAGGACATAGACTTTATTTTCATAGTTTTTGTAATTCTCCCAGATTTCGATTTGAGCTAAAACCTGATTTGAGAATGATGCACTCATCACAAAACTAGGATGGCCAGTGGCATTACCTAGGTTCACTAACCTTCCCTTTGAAAGAATTATTAGCTTCTTACCATCCGGAAATGTTACTTGGTCAACTTGAGGTTTTATCTCTTCCCATTTATAGTTTTGCAAATCATCTATTTGAATTTCATTATCAAAGTGTCCGATATTACAGACAATTGCTCGGTCTTTCATTTCTCTCATATGGTCTTGGGTAATGATATCTTTGTTGCCTGTTGCAGTTACAAATATATCAGCATACTTACATGCATCATCCATAGTGACAACCTCATAGCCTTCCATTGCTGCTTGAAGTGCACAAATAGGATCAACTTCTGTTACTTGAACTCTAGCCCCGGCGCCTCTTAATGAAGCTGCGCTTCCTTTTCCAACATCTCCAAACCCAGCAACAACAGCAACTTTACCAGCCATCATTACGTCAGTTCCTCTTCGAATTCCGTCTACTAAACTCTCCTTACAACCGTATAAATTATCAAATTTACTTTTTGTTACCGAGTCATTCACATTTATAGCAGGAACTTGAAGAGTTCCTTTGGATGCCATTTGCTCTAAACGAAGAACGCCTGTAGTAGTTTCTTCAGATAGTCCTCTAACATTTTTTAATAGCTCAGGGTACTTCTCATGCATTCGAAGTGTTAAGTCTCCGCCATCGTCTAGGATCATATTAGGTTCCCACCCATCTGCCTCAATTGTTTGATCAATACACCACCAAAATTCCTCTTCATTCATACCCTTCCAGG
Organism: uncultured Alphaproteobacteria bacterium; assembly: GCA_902599405.1. Lineage (GTDB taxonomy): Bacteria > Pseudomonadota > Alphaproteobacteria > HIMB59 > HIMB59 > HIMB59. The sequence goes on from CACKFO010000001.1 coordinate 41,595, forward strand.
CAAAAACAGGTGTACCGCTTTGGGCAATCGCAGCAGCTGCATGATCTTGAGTAGAGTAAATGTTACATGAGCTCCATCGACATTTGGCGCCAAGTGCTACAAGTGTTTCAATTAAGACAGCAGTTTGGATGGTCATGTGAAGGCAGCCCATAATATTGGCTCCAGCCAACGGTTTTGAGTCTCCATATTGTTCACGAATAGCCATTAGTCCTGGCATTTCAGTTTCTGCTATTTCAATTTCTTGTCTCCCGAATTCGTGTTGGGAAATATCTTTTACTTTGTAATCCACTTAACCCTCCTTTTAGATAGACTATTTAAAATAAAATATGATTTATTCATCGTTATCAAGCTCTTTTTATCCTTGGTCCCAGCTGCTGTATAACTTCCTCAGCCTTTCTATTACCATTCTTAAGCGCTTCATCAACAGGTTTTCCAGATAAGTAAAAATCTAAAAATCCTGCAGCAAAATTATCTCCTGCACCTGTTGTGTCCATAACATTTTCTATTTTTTGAGCAGATTGATGTTTTACATCGTCTTCAAAAAAATAATATGCACCCTCAGCACCAGAGGTCATAACAATTTTTTTTCCAAAATTTTTAAAAAAAGAACTCACATCTGCCATTGAATCAGATTGTGTAAACATCTTTGCTTCATCAAAATTACAAAAAACTAAATCTACATTATCAGTTATAAAATTTTTTAATTCATCTCTGTGTCGATCAACACAAAAGGGGTCTGACAATGAAAGAGATATTTCTATTTTTTTTGATTTTGCAATATCTGAAAATTTTTTGAGTGTTTTTTTTGTTAGTTCATGATCCCAAAGATATGACTCCATGTACACATGATCAATTGAATTGAGTATATCTTCATTAACTTCGTCTGGATTTAATTGTGAACCTATTCCTATGTGTGTAGCCATTGTTCTTTCACCATCGGGTGAAACTAAAATATTACAGCAGCCAGTTGGAAGATCTGTTTTATTGGAGACACCTTTAAACGAGATATTTTCTTTTTGTAAATCTTGAATAAAAGCATTTCCATACTCATCATCATTGACCTTGCCGTAAAAACTTGCCTCATGAGAGCCAAAGTTTAATTCATGGATAGTATTACATACTGATCCACCTGAAGTAATTAATGGATTATCGAAATTTGACCTAATTTCCTTAATTTGAGACTCCTCAATCAATGTCATAGAGCCTTTAGTTAGTTTCAGATTATTGATGACACTATCCTCTACCTGGCATATGACATCAACCAAAGCAGTTCCTACCCCTAGAATTTTTTTCACCTAATGAAAGTAAGGGATTTTAAACAGAGATCTATTAAAAAATCCTGAATTCCTTATGAAAGTTGAACATAAATGTGAATTGTTTTTGATGTGCAAAATGCGAATCAGGTCAGAATTAGTGCTATTAAAAATGGACCTAAATAATATTTTTTAAGAGATATTCGTAGTTTTGGAAAATTTGATAAAAACCTGTGAATATTTTCAAATTACTTGTTAATTGAATCTTTAATTTCCAATTGAATTTATTGGCTTTTCAGAATTTAATACAAAATAAATTGACTAAGATTGTCTATAGATTGTATAGTCACTAGGCAATAAACACTACATCTAGTGATTATTCAAAAAAGTACACTTAAACTTGGTAGGAAGAATGGAAACAAATAACGCAGTATCACTTGAAAATTCAACAAAAAACACAGTTATAAACAAGCAAAACGAAGAAATAAACCTGCTAAGTCTCAGTGTTGTAAGGCGTGATGGATCGATAACACCTTTTAAATCTGACAAAATCGCAAATGCTATAAGAAAAGCATTTTTGGCACAAACTGATCTTCGTGATAGCAAACAAATTGACAAAAATGTTTCAGTGTTAACTGAAACAGTCACTGCGGCTCTAACTAGACGTATTGCAAACGGTGATATGATACATATCGAGGATATCCAAGACCAAGTGGAATTAGCTCTCATGAGGGGTGAACATCATAAAGTAGCTCGCGCCTATGTACTCTACAGAGAACAAAGAGCTAACCAACGTTATAAGACTGCTCAACTAAATGAACAAATTGGTGCCAAAGTATCCACAATGGCTGTTACCAAAAGAGATGGTAACAAAGAGGATATCTCTTTAGAAAAAATTACAAATCGTATTTCTATTTTGTCAAACGGTTTAGAGATAGATCCTATTACAATTGCTCAAAAGGCAATTCAAGGTCTTTACGATGGTATCACAACAAATGAAATTGACACTTACTTAGCAGAAACAGCTGCTGCTCTGACAGTAGAACATCCCGATTACTCATATCTAGCTGGGAGGATTAAAGCTAATGCTCTACATAAAGAAACACCAGGTTTTATTATTGCAACAAAAAATCTTTATGAGGATGGTTTATTGCGCGATGAATATTATGAAAAAGTAAAAGCTAACGCTGAAGAGATTGAAAAAATTATTGACTACGATCGTGATTATTACTTTGATTATTTTGCATTGACTACTTTGTTCAGAGCTTATCTTTTACAATCAAACAATAAAACAGCAGAAAGACCTCAGGATTTATGGATGAGAGTCGCTTTATGTGTGTCCGGAGATAAGTTTGATTTTTATCAGGTTAAGAAAACTTATGACAGCCTATCTCAGGGTTTCTACACACACGCAACCCCCACTCTATTTAATAGTGGTTTGAAGATGCAACAATTGTCGTCCTGTTTTCTAATTGGAATGGAAGATGACTCTATCGAAGGAATTTTTAATACTGTAAAAGACTGCGCTTTAATTTCAAAAACCGCTGGTGGTATTGGTCTTCATGCTCATAACATTAGAGGTGGCGGTAGCCGTATTAAGTCAACCAATGGCAAGTCCAATGGATTGATACCTTTCCTTAAAATTTTTAATGAAACAGCAAGATCTGTTGATCAGGGTGGAGGTAAAAGAAAGGGTTCTTTTGCTGTCTATTTGGAGCCATGGCATGCAGATATTGAGGCTTTTTTAGAGCTTAGAAAAAATACTGGAGCTGAAGAATTTAGAGCCAGAGACTTATTCTATGCCTTATGGATCCCTGATTTATTTATGGAAAGAGTCGAAGAAGATGCCGATTGGACTCTAATGAGTGAACACGAATGCCCTGGTTTATCGGATACCTATGGTAAGGAGTTTGTTGATCTTTACACAAAATATGAAAATGAAATGCCTGACTTAAAAAGAATAAAGGCAAGAGCTTTAATGTCTAAAATCATCGAAGCCCAAATTGAAACTGGTCAGCCGTACATGCTTTACAAAGATGCTGTTAATAATAAGTCTAACCAAAAAAATATTGGTGTCATTAAATCTTCTAATCTCTGTGCGGAGATAGTGGAGTATTCTGAAAAAGATGAAACTGCTGTTTGTAACCTTGCATCAATAGCATTACCAAAATTTGTAACTGATGAAAGTAAATTTGATTATCAAAACTTATATCAAGTTGCAAAACTGGCGACTAAGAATTTAGACCAAGTTATTGATATAAATTTTTATCCTACTAATAAAACTGAAAACTCAAATAGTCGTCACCGTCCTATCGGTCTCGGTATACAGGGTTTAGCAGATGTTTATTTTAAAATGAATATTCCTTATGACTCCGTTCAAGCGCAAATAATTAATAAACAAATTTTTGAAACAATTTATTTTGGAGCTTTAGAAGCATCAATGGAACTTGCTACCGATAAGGGGCCTTACTCTACTTTTAAAGGTTCCCCTCTATCTGAAGGTAAATTTCAATTTGATCTTTGGGGTGTGAAACCATCAAGTATGTGGGACTGGAAGGGATTAATGGAGAAGATCCAAAAGCATGGTGTTCGAAACTCTTTGACCACTGCATGTATGCCGACAGCCTCCACTGGTATTATCCTTGGAAATACTGAAACGTTCCAAGTACAAACATCAAATATTTATAAAAGACAAACTCTCTCAGGTGAATTTTTATTAGTAAATCGTCACCTTGTTAAAGAACTTATGAAGAGAAACTTATGGAGCAAAGAATTACGTGATCAAATTATTTTGGAAAATGGTTCTGTACAAAATATTGAAGGATTTCCTGAAGACCTAAAAGATGTTTATAAAACTGTTTGGGAAACATCTCAAAAAACAGTTATTGATATGGCAGCTGATAGAGCGCCATTTATCGACCAAACCCAATCTATGAACTTATGGTTGGCAACACCTACTTTTGGAAAAGTAAACTCCATGCACATGTATGCATGGAAAAAAGGCTTAAAAACAGGCATGTATTACCTGCGAAGCCGATCAGCCGTAGACGCAGTTAAAGTAACAGTGTCTTCTGAAAAAAAAGCAAAAGAGTCTTATGTCAAAGAGGCGCAATCTAATGAACCAGAAGATTGTGTAACATGTAGTGCTTAAGATTCTCAATCAATTTAATTTAAGGAGCAAGTCATGATATCTAAAGGATGCAAATCAATTTTCCCTATTCAACACCAAGAAATTTTCGATCGTTACAAGCAACACGTTCAAGCATTTTGGACACCAGAGGAGGTATCTCTTCAAGATGATTTAAGAGATTTAAAAACACTAGGAGAAGGAGAGATACATTTTATTAAACATGTACTTGCATTTTTTGCAAATTCAGAGGCAATGATAAATGAAAATCTAGCATCCAGATTTTATAATGAAATTTTAATTCCTGAGTCTCGATTGTTTATAACCATGCAAATGCTGAACGAGTCTATTCACGCAGAAATGTATGGTTTACAAATTGAAGCTTATGTAGAGGACCCATCAGAAAAAGATAAGCTGTTTTCTGCTATTCAAAATGTTCCTTGTATTAATAAAAAAGCACAGTGGGTTTCAAAATGGCTGAATGGAAATCAAAATTTATTAACACGCTTAATTGCCTTTGGTTTAGTTGAAGGATTATTTTTTGCCGGATCTTTTTGTGCCATCTATTACTTTAGAAAAAGAGGTTTGCTTCCAGGCTTAGCATTATCAAATGACTGGATAGCCAGAGATGAAGGAATGCACTTCAGTTTCTCAGCTTTGATGTTTAAAACATTAAGTGAAAAGTTTAATAAAGGAACCTTGTCAGATGAAGATATTAAATCGATGGATTTAATCCCTGGTCCTGTTGCACAGTCTGAGTTCGAAGAAATAGTCAGAGAAGCAGTGGAGTTTGAAAAAGAATTTGTTACTGACGCACTTCCTGTTGATCTCATTGGTATGAACAAGGAAATGATGTGTATGTATATTGAAGCTGTTTCAGATCGAATTGCTGATCTTTTTGGATTTGAAAGGGTATTTAATACTGAAAACCCATTTGATTTCATGAGAGCTCTTGATGTTCAAAATGTGACTAATTTCTTTGAAAAAAGGGTATCTGAGTACCAACGTCCAACAGATCGTTCTTTGTCTTTTGACGAGTCTTTTTAAGTGGAAGTCAAAATTTATAGTAAAGACAACTGTATTTTTTGCACTAAAGCCAAGGCAGTTTTATCCTCTCATAACCCCCAAGTATTAATGCTTGATGAGGATTACAGCCGTGATCAGTTTTTTGAAATATTTCCAACTGCCAAAACATTTCCCCAAATAATAATTAATGGTGAAAAAATTGGTGGCTACCATGAGCTTGAACGTTGGATGGCATTTAATAAACCTGATGATGATTTTTAGTTTTAACTAGTGAGCTAATCCCCAGTTCAAGCCACCACCGAAGTCGACTTTTATAGGAGTTTTAAAAGATTTGTATTTTTGATGTGATGTTTCCATCAACTTAGTTATTTGTGGAATAATATCTTTTTCTTTTTTATGAATTTCAAATAAAAGCTCATCATGGACTTGTGATGTCATTTTAGATTTACATTTATTTTTCTCTAAATAGCTATGAATATCCAACATTGCAATTTTAATTAACTCAGATGCTGTGCCTTGAATAGGCGCATTGATAGCTTGTCTTTCTGCAAAAGATCGGAGCATAAAATTTTTAGCATTGATGTCTTTAATGTGTGATTTTCTTCCAAAAAGGTTTTCAACGTAGCCTAGTTTTTTTGCTTTATCGGTAGTTGATTTCATAAAGTCACTAATTTTTGGAAATTTTTTAAAATAGTTATCTATAAAAAGCTTTGCTTCAGCATTGCTAACACCTAACTGTTTAGCTAAACCATATTGGCTAATTCCATAGATTATTCCAAAATTAATAATCTTGGCCATTCTTCGATCATTAGCATTAATTGTTTTTTTGTTAAAAACTAATTGGCCTGTACTTTGATGAATATCTTGATCCTCTTGGAAAGCTTTTAATAAATTAGGGTCTTCACACGCTTCACAAAGCACACGAAGCTCGATTTGGGAGTAATCGAAGCTATATAACTCATGATCTTTTTCTGCAATAAATGCTGTTCTAATTTTCTTTCCGATCTCAGTTCTAATAGGGATATTTTGTAAATTAGGTTCAGATGAACTTAATCTGCCCGTAATAGTAGCTGCAATATTAAATGTGCTATGAACTCGATCGTTATTATCAGCATGTTCAGCTAAAGAAGATGTATAGGTCGATACGAGCTTGGAGTATTGACGCCATTGTAGAATATGTGAGGCAATCTCTACTCCCTCAGTTTCTAATTGTTCTAAGACTTTTACATTAGTTTGAAAATCTCCTGCTTTTGTTTTTTTTGTTACCTTCACATCAAGTTTCTTGAAGATTTCGGTAAGTTGCTTTGGCGAACCAATATTGAACTCCTCACCTGCGATTTTGAAAATTTTCTGTTCAATTTTTTCAATTTCTTTATTTAGATCTTTTTCCAGTTTTGTTAAAAATTTAAGATCAATCTTACAACCATTGTTTTCAACTTGTTGAAGGACTAAGCTTAATTTTTTATCGATATCAAAATATATATAACTATCTGGGGCATCTAATATTTGATCGTGTAATGTCTCATATAATTTATAAGTGGCATAAGCATCATGAGCAGCGTAATTTGTTGCAGACTGTAAAGGCACTTCAGAAAAATCTTTATAATTTCTTTTAGACTCATTTTTGATGACATCTTTAAATTTTTCTTTTTCTTCTCCAAAATAATAATAATACAAATCCTCAAGATTATGTTTTGTTAAACCGTTATTGACAAAAAAAGACATTAATAAGGTATCTTGAAAAGAAATAGTATTTACATTAAAGCGTTTTAAAATAACACTATCGTATTTAGCATTATGAAAAATCTTTAAAATTGAAGGATCTTCACATAATAAATTCAGCTCTTTTAATATTTTTTTTTGATCTGTCTCAGATATTTCATTTTCAGGTGATTTAAAAGGTAGGTAATAAGCTTGCTGTGCATTAGATAATGAAATGCCAATGATATTCGCTTCATTGACGTCTAAACTATCTGTCTCTAAATCTATCGCTAAGGTTTTTTCAGATTGAAGAGACTTTAGATATTCGATTATATCTTTTGTCTTAATAAGTGATTTAAATTCTAAGTTTTTTTTGGCCGCATGCGGTTTTGTTTCATGAGCGCTATTTCTAATTAATGATTTAAATTCATATTTTTTGAAAAAGTCATTAAGTTTAGGTGAGTCTTCAAAATCTTTTAACTTTTCGATTGTTATAGGTAGTTCAAGATCATTTTTTAAAATTACTAGTTGGTGGCTTATTTTTGCTTTTTCCTCATGATCATGTATCAGATTTTTAATTCTTTCATTTGATATTTTCTCTTTATTTGCCAGAAGGCCCTCAAAAGAACCAAATTCATTAATTAATTTAGAGGCTGTTTTTGGTCCGATGCCAGGGACGCCAGGAATATTATCAACACTATCGCCAATTAAAGCTTGTACATCTGTAATCTTGTCAGGGCCAACACCAAATTTTTCCATTACCTTTACTTCATCAATTTCAATATTTTTCATTGGATCCATGATGCGATTATTAGCTGATAACAGTTGAAAAAGGTCTTTGTCTGAACTAAATACTGTGGTGGGTATCTTATTGTCTTCACCATATTTAACGTAACTTGCTATAACATCATCGGCCTCAAAGTCTTTTTTTTCAATAACATCTAAACCAAACGCATCAATAGCTTCACGAATAATACTAAATTGAGGAATCAAATCTTCTGGTGCCTCGCCACGATTTGCTTTGTATTCAGGAAATAAAGTGTTTCGAAAAGTATTTCTTCCTGCATCAAGAATGATTAGTATTTTGTCATTTGGATGCTCTTCAATAAGTCTAAGCATCATATTGCAAAACCCATAAACTGCATTTGTGGGGATGCCCTTAGAATTATTCATTGGGGGTAAGGCGTAATAAGCTCGGAAAATATATCCGGAACCATCAACAAGTATTAGTCTTGGCTTAGACATTTAAGCAGAATAACAAAGAAAGTAGTGAGTTTCTATTCTTTAGGTGCGTGCTTATTTAAAATTCTTTGAAGAGTTCTTCTGTGCATTTTTAGTCTTCTAGCAGTTTCAGATACATTACGGTTGCATTGTGTAAAAACTCTTTGAATATGTTCCCATCTTATCCTGTCAGCAGACATTGGGTTCTCAGGTGGTGGGGGCAAAGATGTAGCGGTGGCAGACATTAATGATTTTTCGATATCATCGATGTTTGCAGGTTTGGTTAAGTAATCATCAGCACCCAATTTAACGGAGGATACAGCTGTAGCTATGTTGCCATAACTTGTCAACATTACTGTTCTACATTCTGGGTTTTGCTCCTTGATCACCTTAATAACATCGAGTCCTGAACCATCACCTAGACGAAGATCAACTATGGCATAATTAAAATTATTTCCAGCTAAAACATCTAAAGCCTCTTTTTTTGAAGCTGCTGCTGTTACTGTGAAATCTTTACGTTGAAACGAAGTGGTTAAACGCTCACGAAAGGGTTTATCATCCTCAATAATAAAAAGTGTTTTATCTTTGACTAATGTATTTTGCTCTAAATCCGCCATGTTAAAGTTACTTCTGCTCCATCATTACTTTGTACTAATATTTCACCATTTAGATTTTCAATCATTTGTTTTGTTATGAATAGGCCAAGGCCCATATTTACCCCTTTTTCAGGTCTGCTAGAATAGAATGGTTTTCCAAAATTAGCTATAAACTTCTTATCAAAACCGGGACCATCATCTCTGATTTTAATTGAATAAGAATTTTTCGATGTCTCTGAGATTACTAATATTTGTCTATACGCGAAGCTTATGGCATTTTTTATAATATTATTCATCGCTATGTTCAGTTCGGGTGTGATTTTAATGTTAATATTTTTAGAATTTTCATCAGATCTATAATCTAATTTCACAGCTCGATAGTTATTTGAAAATTGATCACATAAAGATTGCACATAGGCATCTAATGACATATTTGTAATTTCAGTAGAGAGTTCTTTTGACTCTGGGTTTGTTGAGAGCTCTTTTAGTATTTCCTTACACCTGTCTAACTCTAATAATAGAGTTTTAATATCTTTCCCGTAATCATCTTTTAATTTTTGATCTTTTTTTAAATCATCAACAATTAAATTTATGGTATTCAGTGGTGTGCCTAATTCATGAACAGCTGCGGCTGCTAAACCTCCAACTTTTAAAAGCTCTTTTTCATTTTGAAGTTGTTTACTAGCTAACTCATATGCTTTTTGGGTGCTTTTGTAATTTAGTGAAAAGTAATAAAGATAAAAAACTAAAAAAATACTACTTATGAATAAAGAAATCATAATAGCTAGGCTGTATGTAAAATTAATATTAGGATGCACAGACAAAGGAAGATTAATATAAAAGTTAAATATCAAAGCAAAACAAACTAATGCTAAACTTAAGATAATTATTATTCTTTCTATCGTGAGATATGATGCTGCAATAGCAATAGGAGCTAAGATAATAAATATAAAAGGATTAGTGTGTCCACCATTTAAAGCAATCAAACTTGAAATTTGAACAATATCAAAACATAAAAATAAGAAGACTTGATTTTCAGAAATAATTTTATCTCCTTTATTTAAATAAAATCCTAAGAGAATACTAGCCATTAAGATAAAAGCTATTATCCAAGAGCTCATTGCTACTGTCTTAGAAATTTCGAAAAAATACTGTGTTATAAATAAAGTGGCGGCCTGACCTCCAAAAGCAATTGCACGTATAATTAAAAAATCTGAGGAATTAACAAAGAGAAAGTTTTTTTGGTTGTTCAACTAAATATCTAAATTTGCTACTTTGACTGAATTATCTTGAATAAAGTTTTTTCTATCAGTCACATCATCACCCATCAGCATGATCAACTGTCTTTCAGCATTGATTTGGTCTTCGAGCTTAACTTGAAGCAATTTCCTATTAGTTCGATCCAATGTTGTTTCCCACAATTGATCAGGATTCATTTCACCTAAACCTTTATAACGGCTAATTGATTGGCCTTTTTTACTCATTTCAAAAAGAGTAGTAAAAAATTCAACAAGTCCATTACAAATAAAGTTTTCTTTTGAAGAAAGTTTAGAAATACCAAAGTAAGTATCTGTAGATTTTGCAAAACCCATTTTATTATAAAGAGATATGCTGTCTGAAGAAATAAACTCTCTTAAATGTAATAATTTATCCAGAGCGACCTTTATAATTTTATTATAACCCTCTTTTTCTTGTAAAAAAACTAGTTCATTACTAATCATACTTTGAAATGTAAATTTAATATTTTCTGATTTATAAACTTGATTTAAATTAGATAAGAAAATTTTAAATTGTGACTTTTCTATCTTATTTGGATGAAAATCCTGAAAAAATAAGCCTGTATTTAGAATTTGATCAAAAAACTTTGCATCTAAATATGTAAGATCTAAATTTTGATAAGCAGAATTTGCACGAGAAGCTAAATCTATTAATTCGTTTAGCTGTTCCTCTTTTAGCTGAATTTTTTTCTTTTTATTGTAAATGTTGAAATCGAGATCATCCTTATTATTTAACAATAAAAACTTTGTTAATTCTCTATCATCTAACAAGTAATTTTCAGCATTTCCTTTTTTTACTTTATATAGGGGTGGCTGAGCAATATATAAACGACCTGTGGTTATAATATCTCTCATGAATTGATAGAAAAATGTGAGTAGCAGTGTTCTTATGTGGCTTCCATCAACATCAGCGTCTGTCATGATAACAATTTTATGATATCGCATTGATTCAGGATTGAAATAATCAGAAGGATTGTATTCTTTATCTTTTGGTGGATTACCATATCCAGCACCGATGGCTGTTATAAGTGCAGAGATTTCATTATTTTCTAAAATTTTATGAGGATTTGCTTTAATTACATTTAATATTTTACCTCTTAGTGGAAGTATAGCCTGAGTGACCCTATCACGGCCTTGCTTGGCTGAGCCTCCAGCTGAGTCACCCTCAACTATAAATAATTCTGAATTTGATGGATCTTTTTCTTGGCAATCAGCTAATTTTCCCGGAAGTGATGATGTCTCTAATACATTTTTTCTTCTTGTAAGTTCTCTTGCTTTTCTTGCTGCCTCTCTGGCACTTGCTGCCTCAATAATTTTTGAAACTAACTTTTTTGCCTCTCCAGGAGTTTGCTCTAACCAAGCGCTTAATTGTTCAGATATTATTTTCTCAACAACTGGTCTTACCTCAGAGGACACCAGCTTATCTTTGGTTTGGGATGAAAACTTAGGGTCTGGAACCTTTACAGATAGCACGCATGTCATGCCCTCTCTAGCATCATCTCCTGAAATAGTGATATTGCCTTTTTTTGCAACTGCAACTGTATTTGAGTATCCAACTAATGAGCGTGTTAGTGCTGATCGAAAACCCTGTAAATGTGTTCCTCCATCTCCTTGAGGAATGTTATTAGTAAAGCAAAGCATATTTTCATTGTATCCATCATTCCATTGTAAAGCGCCTTCAACTTTAATTCCATTTGACTCGCCATTAAAAGGTATAATTTTATTTAAAGTTGATTTCCTTGAATTAAGAAATTGCACATATGCCGTTAAACCTCCTTGATAATAGAATTCAATAGGTTCTACTTTTGATGTGCGCATATCAGATAATGTAATTCGCACGTTAGAATTTAGAAAAGCTAACTGGCGAACTCTATTTTCTAATGTTTTAAGAATAAGAGTTGTATTGGAAAAAATTTTTTTTGATGGCCAAAATTGGACAGTTGTTCCAGTTCTCTCCGTCTTTTTCATTGAACCGATCTCTTTTAATTTTTTTGTTGTAACACCATCTTTAAATTCCATTGTATGAATTTTGCCATTTCTGCGAATTGTTAAAGATAGTCTTTCTGATAAGGCATTCACAACAGAAACACCAACCCCATGAAGACCACCGGAGATTTTATAGCTATTTTGGTCAAATTTACCACCTGCATGTAGTTGGGTCATGATTACCTCAGCTGCTGGGACTTTTTCAGTTTTGTGCTGGTCAACTGGAATACCTCTACCATTGTCTGATATTGTAGCTGACCCATCTTTATTAATTATTAATTGAATACTGTCACAATAACCTCCTAAAGCCTCGTCAATAGAGTTATCAAGTACCTCGTAAACCATGTGATGCAAACCTGTGCCATCATCGGTATCACCAATGTACATACCTGGTCTTTTTCTGACTGCCTCTAAGCCTTTTAAAACTTTTATCGAGGATGCTGTATATTGATCTGTCATTAAAATATTTCTTTAATATCTAAGTTATCTATATTCCCTTGAAGTGTGAAGTTATCAGTGGTTGAAAAGAAAGTCTGAAATTTATTTTCTGCACAGTATTGAATAACTTTGTCAACATTCATCATATCAAAGTTATCAAATATTTCATCAATTAAAAAAATAGAAATCTTGTTACGATTTAGAAATTTTGCACAACTAAGAAGAAGGCTTAATATTAACATTTTAGATTGAGCTGAAGATAGCTGAGAAATATTTTTTTGATTGTGTGAAATTTCAAAAACTGATTTTTTTGGATCATGTTGTGATTGAAGTTTATGATCATTTGGCCATTGATTCTCATCAGAGAGATCTTTTTGAAATTTTTCTAAAAAACTCTCTGTCTCTATAAGGCCAAAACTTGGCTTAATTTCAAAGTCAAAAAATAGTTTATTGTTACTTGATAGGAAATTTTGGTATTCAGAAAGGAATTTTTTTTTAATCTCAATAATTGCTCTGCCTATGTCAATCAGTTGTTTATCCAATGAAACTAGCCATGAAATATCTTGAGAAGATTGTAATATTCTTCTTTTTTCTCTTCTTAAAATTGTATATTTGCTTAGAAAACCAAATAACTTTGAATCAAAATAACAAATAATTCGATTTATAGTATTTCTTTGATACTGGGCGTCCTTGATAAAATAAACTTTATCTGTTTCTGTTAGCCAAAATAATTGAAAAATATCTAAAAGTTTTTGCTGTTGTATTTTTTTATCGTTTAAAAAATATTGTTTTGTCCATCTTTCATCTTTATTACTCAATATAATAGTTAAATGATTTTCTAAATCCTCGTGTATAAAATCAAAGGTCATAGAAGCTTCTAACTTTTCCTGTTTTTTAAAAATAAAATTTTGTATCACGTCTTTTCTAAAACCTGTGCCAGGACTTAAAAAACTTATAGACTCTAATAGGTTTGTTTTGCCAACAGCATTCTTTCCTTTAAACAAAGTATGATCAAAGTTAAAAATTTCTTTTTTGTTGATGAAATTTCTATAGTTCGATAGCTGTATACCCTTTAATGGTGGGGGCAATTAAACTCTCATAGGCATTAAAATAAATAAACTTGTTGTATCTTTAGGGTCCTTTACTATTACTGGTGATGATTGATTTAGTAACTCTAAAATCAAAGTGTCTCCTTCAACAACATCTTGTAAATCCAATATATATTTTGAATTAAAAAGTATTTCAAGACCATCTGCAGCGTAATTTGCTGCAACCTCTTCATCGCCTTTGTTACTGTCAGTGCTTGTGGCCATTATCTTGATGCTATTATTTTCAAATTGTAACTTAACTGTTGGTGTTTTGTCTTGATTCACAGTTGAAACCCTATCAATGGCATTAAAAAAAGGCTCTGCCTCAACTTGTAATAATTTGTCATTGGATACAGGTATAACTTTTTCATAATCTGGAAATGTTCCATCTATTAGTTTACTTATTATAATGAAATTATCTGCTTCTAGACTCACTTGAGTATCAGTGCATATTATTTTAACCTTACCCTCAAAATCACCTAAAATGCGGTCTAATTGAAGTATAAATTTTCTTGGGAGTATAATTCCAGATATATTTATGACATTTGTTAAATCTAGCTCTGTTTTAGCAAGTCTATGGCCGTCAGTAGCAACACACCTCAAAGTTGACTTTGGTCCGTTAGTGATAGTATGGAAGTATATACCATTTAGGTAGTATCTCGTCTCCTCAGCAGATATAGCAAATTTAGTTTTATTAAAAAGTCTTTTAATCTGCGAGATTGTTAGTTCGAATGAGTTTGTTTGTTCTAAAGGAACAAATTTTGGGAATTCATCTGCTGTCAATGCATTTAACTCAAAGACTGAGTTATCAGAATTTATTATTAATCTATTTCCCTCTAATTTACATTTTACAATAGAGTTTTTTTTTGTCTTGCGAATTATATCAGTTAATATTCTTGAATTTACGGTTGCTTCTCCATTTTTTGAAGAATCGGTTGATACGAATTCTCTGATGGAAATATCCATATCTGTCGATCTAATCTCTATTTGGTTATTATCACATTTTATATAAATGTTAGAAAGAATTGGAATTGTAGATCTACTGTCAACAATTGAACTAACGTGAGTTAAGACTCTTAAAAAAGCCTCTCGACTTACTCTAAAATCCATTTAAGAAGTTTGCAATATTCTAGTCAAAAGTTCAATATCTTCTGCTAGGTTAGGATCATTTACCATAATTTCTTCGATAGTTTTAATAGCATGAATAACAGTGGTATGATCTCTGCCACCAAATTTTCTACCAATTTCAGGTAAAGATCTTGTGGTAATTGACTTAGCTAAATACATTGCAACTTGTCTTGGACGCGCCACAGACCTTGATCTTCTCGGTGAATGCATATCTGAAAGTTTGATATTGTAATGCTCAACAACTTTCTTTTGAATCTCATCAATAGTAATTTTTCTTGAATTAGTCCTGAGTAAATCTTTTAAAACATCTTTTACGAGGTCAACAGATATTTCTGAGTCCTGAATTGAAGCATGAACTGCTAATCTATTCAAGGCGCCTTCCATTTCTCTGACATTATTTGTGATCTTATTTGCTAAAAATTCCATTACTTCTTGTTTTAGTTTAAGGGATTTTTGTTCAGCTTTAGCCTGCAGAATACCTAATCGTAATTCATAAGTTAAGGGATGTATATCCGCTACTAATCCCCAGCCTAATCTGGACTTTAATCTGTCCTCTAATCCATCAAGGTCAGCAGGGGATTTATCAGCTGAGATGATAATTTGTCTTTTTTTGTCGATTAAAGTATTAAAAGTATGAAAGAACTCTTCCTGTGTGTTATCTTTACCAATAATAAATTGCACATCATCGATCATTAGAACATCTACTGATCTAAATTGTTCTTTAAAACTCATAATATTTTTAAATCTCAAAGCTTTAATAAACTGATACATAAATTTTTCAGCTGTTAAATAAACAACATTTTTTTTGGGATTTCTTTTTTTAATATTCCATGCAACAGCATGCATTAAGTGTGTTTTTCCTAATCCAACACCACCATACAAAAATAATGGATTAAAGCTTACGACTTCTGATTGTGCTACACGTTGGGCTGCTGCGTACGCCAACTCATTGGGTTTACCAACGATAAAATTATCAAAAGTAAATTTTGGATCTAATGGTGCAGAAATATCGTCATAATATGTGTCTTCATCATCATCTTTATCTTCATAAATGACTTCTGTGCCAGGAATAATTCGATTATTATTTTCTTTGACGAGTATAGCCAATTTATCGATGCTATGACCTTGATCCATATAAGCTTTTTTGATAACAGAAGCATAGTTTTTGATTATCCAATCACGAAGAAATCTCGTTGGAACTGAAAGGGTGAGAGAGGTATCAATATGTGACTCGAAATAGATTGGCTTAATCCAATTTTGGAAGGTATCTTTATCAAGTGATTTTTTTAGTTCAGATGTGATCTTCGGCCAGGACACATCTATGCCACCTTGATGCTTTTCGTCTTCCACTAACTTAATTCCTTCCTCTAAAAGATGCACTATTTAAGCATGAAAAGTTAAAAAAGAAGAATAAAAAAAAATGTTTTTTTTAAAAAAAATTGCTTGAAAAAAAAAATTATTTTGAAATTGCAGTTATATCTTTTTGTAGTTTTGAGATAGTTCTAGATGCCTTATTAAGGTGCATAATTTTCTTTTTAGTAGATTTATGCAATACAGACATAACTACTTTTAGTTTCACCATTGATTCCTCTACCTTTTTATCTTTTATGAGTTTATCAATTGCCTTTAGTTGGGTTGAAACATTTGATTTTACAGCTTTGTTAACTGTTTTTTTTCTATCAGACTGTCGAAGTCTTTTTTTTGCTGATTTATGTTGTGGCATATAAAAATATTATTAACAGGTTGTTCGTCTAAAAGCGTTAGTAACTTATACACATTTTTTTATTTTTGTAAAGCAGGTGAAAAAAAAGTTGAACGCCCATTTTGGATGATTTTTTTTACCTTATAGGTCTTTTTTTTGTATATAACATGTTTCTTTTGATAAACCTTAAATAAGCTTTGAAAACTTCCGAGGGTTCCATCTGGGGATTTATAATCATTTATTGAAGAGCCACCATTTTTTAAAGATAATTTCAATACAAATTTACAAGAGCTTAATAACTTAGATATTTCAGCTTTTTTAAGTGTGTGTGTAAGTCTTTGAGGATTTAACCTTGAGTGAAAAAGAGCCTCATTAGCGTATATGTTTCCAATACCCACTATTAAACTTTGATCTAGGAGAGCTTGTTTCAAAGAAATTTTTTTCTTTATAAGTATATTGTATATCTTATTTAAATTAACCTTATTAATTAGTAAATCAGTGCCGTAGTTATTAAAAAAAAATTTAACTTCTTTTGAATCTTTAAGTCTAAAAAACATGCCAAACCTACGAGGATCATTAAAAATAATTTTAAATTCGTTAAATTGCAGAACAACATGATCATGTTTTTCTTTTTTATAATTCTCGTTTGAATAAAACTTTAATCGACCGCTCATTCCCAAATGAATAATTATGTAATTATCATTTTCTAATCCTATGATTATATATTTTGCAAAACGTTCAACAGATATAATTTTTTTCTGTGATATTTGCTCAAGATCTTGAAAGTTTAAATTTTTCCTTAGTTTTTTTTGTGACCTATTGATAGAAATAATTTTTTTTCCTTTAACTTTTGACTTTAAATATCTTATTGTGGTTTCTACTTCAGGTAATTCAGGCATGATAACTAAAAATAATTCAAATCATTATAATATTACAGATATTTTTGAAAATGTATCTCATGCAAAATATGACTTAATGAACGATATTATGAGTTTTGGCATACATAGACTTTGGAAAAAATATTTTGTTGATCTTGTATTATCAAAACATACTGACAATGAGAAAATTTTAGACATTGCAAGTGGCAGTGGGGATATTTTTAATTTGCTTCCTATTTCAAAAAATCTTTATGCTTTAGACCCCGTTTCTGAAATGCATAATATATCTAGAAAAAAAAATAGTTCTAAAATAATTAATTACGAAGTTGGTTATGCAGAAAATTTGCCGTATAAGAAAAATTTTTTTCAAATTATAACATGTACTTACGGTGTAAGAAATTTTAAAAAACGAAAAAATGGTTTTTCTGAGATTTATAGATGTCTTAAAAAAAATGGTTATTTTTTTATTATGGAATTTGGTATTCCAAAAAGAGATTTATTAAAAAATCCATACAAAAAATTTTTAAAATATGTTTTACCTTTTACCGGTAGCATTATCTCCAATGATAGACATAGTTATAAATACTTAGCTGACAGTATTATTTCCTTTCCTAATCAAAATAACCTTCTTAAAGAACTGATAAATACAGGTTTTTCTCATATTAAAACTATTGATTTCATTTCTGGAGCTAACAGCATATATATAGTGCAGAAAAAATGAAAATTTTAATAATAATAACAGGGAGTGTTGGCTGTTATAAATCTTTAGATCTAATTCGTGAGTGCCAAAAAAAAGCTATTGAATATGAAGTTATTGCAACAAAGAACACTTATGAGTTTATTTCTAAACTACTACTTGAAACAATTTCCAATAAGCCAGTGTATTCAGAGCTCTTTGATTTGGATATGGAAAAAAAAATTGGTCACATAAAATTAGCACGAGATAATACTCATATTATTGTTTACCCTGCGACAGCAAATATAATTTCAAAATTTGCAAAAGGTTTTTGTGATGACCTAGCTCTAACATGTATGATAGCTGCAAACAAACCTATATATTTTGCACCTGCAATGAATAAAGAAATGTGGGCTAATCAAATTATTCAAGACAATGTGGACTATTTAAGAAAAATTGGTCATCATTTTATTGGCCCAGATGATGGATCTTTAGCTTGTGGTGAATATGGTAGTGGTCGATTAGTTGATCCTAGTGAAATCATTAGTCAACTTAAGTAATTGAAACACGCATTAATAACTATTGGGTGCACTCGAGAGTATATAGATCCAGTAAGATATATATCAAATGAGTCATCAGGTCGGCAAGGCATAGCTTTAATAAAAAGCCTATTAAAATTTAATTATAAAGTTATTTGTTTACACGGATATCTTCAAACAAAACAAATAGTCTCAAAAAATGTTAAGTTTATCTTCACTCCTACAGCAGATGAAATGTTAAGAGAAGCAAAAAAATATAAGTCTATCGACTTAGGAATTTTTAATGCTGCGGTAAGTGATTATAAAGCTAAAAAATATAATAAACTGAAAATTAAGAAAAAAAATGGACTGTCTTTAAAATTAACCAATAACCCTGATATTTTAAGATCAATGTCATTTGGTAAATATAAACCTAAAGTTACAGTCGGATTTGCTTATGAAACAAATGATGTATTTAAAAATGCAAAAAAAAAATTGCTTTCCAAAAATTGTGATTATCTAGTTTTGAACTTTCCAACAGCAGAAGATAAAATTTTTAATTCAAAATACAATAATGGTATTTTAATTGGAAGATCAGGTGACTTTTTAAATTTAGGAAATGTAACTAAAACAATTTTTGCAAATAAAATTGTTAAATACATTAGCAATAGAAAGAATTAGGATGGTTTATATAAAAGTAAAAAAGATAAATGATAACGTTACTCTTCCAACTTATGAGACATCATCTAGTGCCGGAATGGATATTAGAGCATACTTACCTAATGGAAAAGTTAGCATACTACCAAAAGAAACAAAACTAATTGGAACTGGATTATTTTTTGAAATTCCAAATGGATTAGAAGTTCAAATTAGACCTCGAAGTGGACTGGCTGTGAAAAACTTTATTACTGTTCTTAACAGCCCAGGAACTATAGATGCTGACTATCGAGGTGAAATAAAAGTGATTTTAATAAATCATGGATCAAAAATGTTTGAAATTGAAGATAAAATGAGGATTGCACAAATGGTTGTGTCAAAATATGAAAAGGTTAATTTTGAACTAGTAAGTCATTTAAGTGAAAGCGAGAGGGGTAGTGGTGGTTTTGGATCAACAGGAACAAAGTGAAAAACTGATTGAAGAGTTTGGAAGACAAATTTTAGTTCCTGGGATAAATGAAGAGGGGCAACTAAATATCTCTAAGAAAAAAATTTGTATAATTGGCTTAGGTGCTCTGGGAACTGTTGCATCACAATATCTTGTTCGAGCTGGGATTGGTGAGATACACCTTATTGATTATGATATTATCGAGAAGTCAAATTTACATCGTCAAATTAATTATGATAAAGATGATGTTGGTAAATCTAAATCAAACACTTCAAAACATAAACTAAATAATATAAATGACTCAACAATAATAAAAGAGCATTCTTTAAATTTTGAGTCTTTCATAAAAAAAAATCCAAATAATAATTTTGATTTAATATTTGATTGCACGGATAATCATCAGAATAAAATTTTTTCTTCAAAATATTCTAGAGCAAATAAAATCTCATTTGTATCCATATCAATTAACTCTTCAGAGGGCATATACTTTGCACAAAACAATGAAGAAAATAATCCATTATGTTTTGAGTGCCTATTTCCTAAAGTTGATCAGAATCACCGTTGTCTTAACAGCGCAATGATAGGTCCAGTTGCAGGATTTGTTACTAGTTTTGCTTGTATGAAAATTATATTTGCCCTTGCAAAAATTAAAACTCAACTGAAAAGTGAAATCAATTTGATAGACCTTTTGACTTCGGACATAAACAAACTACAATTAACAAATAAAGATTGTCCTCATTAATATGAATACATTTACACCTCAATCTAGTTATAGTTACGAAGAAATAATTGAATGTGGTAAAGGAAATTTATTTGGAAAAGGAAATGCTCAACTACCAGCACCTCCTATGCTTATGTTTGATCGCATTACTAATGTCAATAAAGATGGTGGAGTACATGGGAAAGGAGAAATAACTGCTGAACTGGATATAAATGAGGATTTATGGTTCTTTAAATGTCATTTCTTGGGTGATCCAATTATGCCCGGATGTTTGGGTCTTGACGCTTTATGGCAAATGTTGGGTTTTTATCTAGGTTGGCTTGGGTATCCTGGGAAAGGTCGTGCTTTGGGTGTTGGGGAAATAAAATTTGTTGAAGAAATTAAACCGGACAAAGAATTAATAAAATATAAAGTTAGTTTAAAAAAATCTTTAAATAAAAAAGGGTTATCAATTGGGTATGGAGATGGGCAGATAATTCACAAAGAAAAAACAATTTACCATGCCAATGATTTAAGAGTGGGTTTATTCAATGAGTGATAAAAGAGTTGTCGTTACTGGATACGGTATTGTTTCTTGTATAGGAGATAATAAAAAAGAAGTTTTACAGAGCTTAAGAGATGTGAAATCTGGGATTAGTCATTGCAAGGAATATGAAGAACTTGGAATGAGAAGTCATGTACATGGAAAACCTAAAATAAATATTAAAGAAAATGTAGATCGAAAAATTTTGCGTTTTATGGGGGAAGGCGCAGCTTACAATTATATTGCAATGAAAGAGGCAATTGAACATTCAGGTCTTGATGAGGGACTTATATCTAATGTTAATACTGGGTTAGTGATGGGATCAGGTGGACCTTCAACGTATCAATTGCAACAAGCATTTGACATAGCAAGAGAAAAAGGCGTTAAAAAAATTGGACCTTATATGGTAACTAGAACAATGGCATCAGGAAATTCTGCTACTTTAGCAACTCCTTTTAAAATTAAAGGTGTAAATTACTCCATTAGTTCAGCTTGTTCGACAAGTTTGCACTGCATTGGCAATGCTTATGATCTCATAAGACATGGGCAACAAGAAATTGTATTTGCAGGTGGTGGTGAGGAAACCCATTGGACAATGTCTATTTTATTTGATGCCATGGGTGCCTTATCAAGCAAATATAATGAAACACCAGAGGTTGCCTCTCGAGCTTACGACTCTTCTAGAGATGGGTTTGTCATTGGGGGGGGTGCAGGTGTTTTAGTAGTTGAGAGCCTTGATAGCGCTAAAGCTAGAGGGGCCAATATTATTGCAGAAATTCAAGGTTTTGGTCAGACTTCAGATGGATATGACATGGTTCAACCCTCTGGAGAGGGAGCAGTAAGGTGTATGCAGATGGCAACACAGGGTAGACCTGTTGATTATATCAACGCTCATGGAACATCAACACCTGTCGGAGACATGATTGAGTTAAAAGGTATTAAAGAGGTTTTTGGAGATAACATTCCTCCAACCAGCTCTACAAAGTCACTAACGGGTCATTCATTAGGAGCAACTGGTGTACAAGAAGCCGTTTACTCTCTTTTAATGATGGAAAATGATTTTATGGTTGAGTCAGCCAATATTACAGACTTAGATGAAAAGGCTGAAGGAATGAATATTCTCTTAGAGAATCAAAATGATATCAAAATCAATTCTATACTTTCGAATAGTTTCGGTTTTGGCGGAACGAATGCATCTATCTATCTAACTAGCTTTAATGAGTAAAATTTTAGAGGGCAAAAAAGGATTGGTTGTTGGTATAGCCAATGATCATTCAATTGCATGGGGTATTGCAAAGACCCTGAGTGATGAAGGTGCAAGTATGTATTTGACCTATCAGAATGACTCAATCAAAAAAAGAGTTGAGCCTCTATCTGAGAAAATTAATTGCTTAGGAATTATGCCTTGTGACGTATCTGAAACATCTTCACTTGAAAATGTTTGTAATGGCATTAAAGGAAATATTGATTTTTTTGTTCACGCAGTTGCCTATTCAGATAAAAATGAACTTTCAGGTAAATATTTAAATACCACTAGAGAAAATTTTCTTAAAACGCTTCATATTTCTGCATACTCATTGACTGAAATGGTCAGGATGCTCTCACCAAAAATGAATGATGGAGCATCAATCATGGCCCTTACTTATTATGGGTCCACAAGATACATGCAAAGTTATAATGTAATGGGTGTTGCCAAAGCTGCATTGGAAACATCAATAAAGTATCTTGCTGTTGATATGGGTGAAAGAGGAATTAGAGTTAATGCAATTTCAGCTGGGCCAATGAGAACTCTAGCAGGTGCCGTTATAAACAAATCGAGAAAAATTTATAACTATACAATTGAAAATTCTCCTATTAAAAAACCATTATCATTAGAGGATATTGGTAAGTCATCTGTTTACTTGATGAGCGATCTATCTAAAGGCGTTACAGGCGAAATACTTTACGTAGATAACGGATATAACAACGTAGGAATGAGTGTTCAAGAGCTATAGTTTATAGTATCAGGGGCAAAAACCCCTTGATTTTTGATAATTATTTAAATTGAGAAGTAACTATTTTAAACTTCTTTCATGCTAAGCTTTACTTTACCCGCACGATCAACATCAAGTACTTTGACTTGAACTTCTTGACCCTCAGATAAAACATCAGAGACATTCTCGACTCTTTTTTGCGAAATTTGTGAGACATGAAGTAATCCATCTCTAGCACCCATAAAGTTTACAAAGGCTCCAAACTCAACAATTTTAACAACTTTACCAGTATAAACTTTGCCAACTTCTGGCTCCGCAACAATGTCTTCAACCATTTGCTTAGCTTTGTTAATTGACTCTTCATTATTGGAAGCAATTTTTACAATTCCATCATCGTTGACCTCTAGTTTTGCACCAGAGACTTCGACTATATTTTTAATTACCTTTCCACCTGAGCCAATCACATCTTTAATTTTAGCTTTATCAATAGTGATGGAAATTACTTGAGGAGCATGCTTAGAAAATTTTGTTCGAGCTTCTGATATGGCATCCGACATAACACCAATAATATGTTTTCTTCCACCTGATGCTTGATTTAAAGCAATTTCCATAATCTCTTTAGTAATACTGGTAATCTTAATATCCATTTGAAGAGAAGTAATACCATCCATAGTACCGGCAACTTTAAAGTCCATATCACCTAAGTGATCTTCATCTCCTAGAATATCACTAAGCACCACAAAGTTCTCACCCTCTTTGATTAGACCCATTGCTATACCGCCAATATGTTTTTTAATTGGTACACCCGCTGCCATCAAAGCAAGAGAAGAGCCACATACTGTAGCCATAGAACTAGAACCATTAGACTCAGTTATCTCGGATACTAATCTTAGTGTGTATGGGAAGTCCTCTTTTTTTGGTAACATTGGATGAACTGCACGCCATGCTAGTTTTCCATGACCAATTTCTCTTCGACCAGTTGCTCCTACTCTTCCTACTTCTCCTACAGAGTAAGGAGGAAAATTATAATGCAACATAAAATGTTGTTTATGCATAGGATCAAGAGAGTCAATCATTTGCTCATCATCGCCCGTTCCTAATGTGGTAACAACTAATGCTTGAGTTTCTCCACGAGTAAAGAGACTTGAGCCATGAGCTCGAGGAAGAATATCTAATTCACATGTAATTTGTCTTACTTCATCTAATTTTCTTCCATCAATACGGCTTTTATTTTTGATGATATCGCCTCGAACTACTTCTTTTTCTATATCTTTGATAATTGTTGTAGCGGCTAAAATCTGATCATCTTCAACATTATCGATAATTGAAGATCTAATCTCTGTAAGTTTTTGACTTCGCTCTTGTTTATCAACTAAACCGTATGCTTCACGAATAGGATCTGAAATTTTAGTTTCAACGTCTTTTTGTAAACCTTCATAAAAATCAGGTAGGCTTGGGACTTCAAAAGTCTTAATTTCTGTTTTGCTTGCAAAGCTTTGAACTTCTTTAATAAATGTCTGATAAAAATCATGTCCAAACATTACTGCCTCTAGCATGATGTTCTCAGAGAGTTCTTGGGCTTCAGACTCAACCATTAGGACACCCTCTTCTGTTCCAGCTACAACAAGATCTAGTTCAGAGTTTTCCATATCTTGGATAGATGGATTTGCAACTAGCTTTCCATCTATATATCCAACTCTAGCTGAACCCAAAGTACCTGCCACAGGAAGACCTGAAATCGCTAATGCTGCGCCAGTTGCATACATAGCAATAATATCAGGATCAACAACGCTATCGTAAGATAGCACAGTTAATGTTACTTGAGTTTCATTTTTAAAGTTTTTGTGAAATAGAGGCCTAATAGGTCTATCAATTAAACGACTTGTTAATGTTTCTCTTTCAGTCGGTCTTGCCTCTCTTTTAAAAAAACCCCCTGGTATTTTACCTGAGGCATAATATTTTTCCTGATAGTTAACTGTTAATGGGAAAAAATCAATATCAGGTTTTTGTGTTTTTGCTGCACAAATATTAGCCATAACCATTGTTTCGCCGCAGGTTACAACCACAGATGCGTCTGCTTGTTTTGCTATTCGATTTGTTTCAAGTGTAATTTGTTGGTTACCCAACTCAAATTTATGTTCTATTTTCATCTTCCTCTTTCTTTATAGCTAATTAAAAATTATTTTTTTCTTAGCTTTAGTTTATCTGCTACTTCTGTGTACTTTCCTACATTCCTCTTCTTTAAATACGCCATCAATCTATTTCTTTTACCAACCATCATCAGCAGACCTCTTCGAGAATGAAAATCTTTCTTATGGATTTTGATATGTTCTGTTAACAGATTAATTTTCTTTGTGAGAAAAAAAATTTGGGACTCTGGCGAACCAGTGTCATTATCAGCACGAGCTATATCGTTTATTTGTATTTCCGACATCAATACTCCTTTCAAAGTAAACATCATCTGACCAGGATGCCGCCCAGTTCAAATGGTAATCAGATTGGTATGTAAATCATTTATACTTGAGAAATCAAGGATTTTTTCATATGGAATAGCTTGATTTATATCAAAAGTCCCTATTTTCAATCTTTTAATCATACTTGCATAAGCTATATCACCTAGGGAATTTGCAAATTCTTCTGCGAATGATCTCACATAAAACCCTGAATGGCAATTCAACTCAACTCTCATTTTTGAGCTATTAGAAGATAGAATTTTTAGACTTTGAACTGATACTTTTTTATAACGATCTTCTATAGCTTTATTATCTCTAGCGAGTTCATAAAAATTTTTACCATTTAATTTATGCGCAGAAAAGTCTGGTATTTTTTGTTGATATGTTCCTATGAACTTTTTTAAATGTGAAACTCTTTCATTTATATTATGTGAGGACGACTCCATTTTAAAGAATCTACCCTCTGAGTCTAAAGTATTTGTTGAAGCACCAAATCGTATCTCAACCTCATAACTTTTTTTTTCTTGATGTATATTTGGTATTTTCTTCGTAGCTTTATTAATACCTACTAATAATAAACCAGAGGCTAAAGGGTCCAGAGTTCCAGCAAAGCCAATTTTTTTAAACGAATAACGAAATTTTAATTTTCTAATAACTCCAAATGACTCTATACCCTGTGGTTTATTTATTAATAACCATCCATCACTGTGAAAGTTTTCTTTTACCAAGATCTATAATTTATCGAGAAGTGATTGTACTTTTAAAGACTCTTGAAAAGATTCATCAAAAATTAAAGATATTTTTGGAGTATATTTACTTGTAAGAGTTCTTGCGATTAAACTTTGTATTTCTCTTAGATAAAGTTTATTAAATTCTTTAAAATCCTCCTCTGAAATATTATGAATAAGATAAATTTTTGCAAATCTTAGATCTTTGCTTACTCTAACTTCAGTTATTTCGAAACGAACAGTTGGAAATTTTAAAAGATAATCTTTTTGAGTTACGAGATATTCAGAGACAAGCCTTTTAATTGAAAGTTCAACTTTTTTGGTTCGAAAACTTGGCTTATTGTCCACACTATAATTCTTTTTGAACTTCCTTAGTTACATAAAATTCAATTTCATCTTTTTCCAAAATATCCGAGTAGTCTTTAAATGAAATACCACACTCGTAGTTTTCTCTAACCTCTTTGACATCATCTTTAAAACGCTTAAGAGTTCCAACTTCTCCTTCGTGTATGATTTTACCCTCTCTAACAAGCCTGATCTTAGCAGAATTTTGGACTATACCGTCAGTAACAAAGCAGCCTGCAATTGTACCAAACTTTGAGGATTTGAAAGTATCACGAACCTCGGCATGACCAATAATTTCCTCTTTAGTGTCTGGGGTGAGGAGACCAGAGAGCATTTTTTTCATATCGTCAATTAATTCATATATAATTGAGTAATATCGTATATCTACTTTATCTCGTTTTGCGATTGTTCTTGCTTGTGGGATTGCTCTGATATTAAAACCAATTACAAGCCCTTGTGCAGAACTCGCTAAACTTACATCACTTTCATTAATTGCACCAATAGCGTTATGAACAACATTGATTTTTACTTCTTCATTTCCAACTTTTTCTAGTGAAGAAACTATTGCTTCAAGAGATCCTTGGACATCTGCTTTCACAATGATTGGAAGTTTTTTCATATCTCCCTTTGATACATTAGCCATCATTTCCTCTAGTGATGATTTTTTAACTGCTTCAGTATTTTCTAATTTTTTTTGTTCTTTTACTTTTTCTGTAATATCTTTTGCAATGTCCTCATTTGGCATAACATAAACTGTATCACCTGCTTGTGGCACTGAGTCAAAACCCAACACTTCAATAGGCATGCCTGGGCTAGCTGATTTAATTCTGCTACCATTTTCATCAAGTAAAGCTCTTACTCTTCCATAAGATGAACCACATGTAAAATGATCACCTTCTTTAAAAGTTCCATTTTTTACTATCACTGTTGCAACAGGTCCTTTTCCAGTTTCTATTTTAGACTCAACTACAATTGCTTCAGCGAGTTTATTATGTTCGACATTTAGATCTAGGATTTCTACTTGTAATAAAATGTTATCTAATAATTTTTCTAGATTTGTTTTTTTAATTGCAGATATTTCAGTTTCTAATACATCTCCGCTGTAGCTTTCTACAACTACCTCGTGAGTTAACAAATCATTTCTAACAATGTTTGGGTCAACATCTGGTAAGTCCATTTTATTAATTGCAAGAACAATAGGAACTTTTGCTGCTTTAGCATGAGAAATTGCTTCAATTGTTTGAGGTTTAACACTATCGTTGGCAGCAACTACTAGTACAACAAGATCTGTTAAATTGGCTCCTCTAGAGCGAATATTTGAGAAAGCTGCGTGACCAGGTGTGTCCAAAAATGTAATGGGGTTGTTTTTATGTTGAATTTGATATGCACCAATATGTTGAGTAATTCCACCAGACTCTTTTGAAGTTACGTTAGAATTTCTAAGTGCATCCAACAAAGATGTTTTACCATGATCAACATGGCCCATTACAGTTACAATCGGAGGCCTAGGTGAAATTTTAGATATTTTTGTTTTTTGGTGATTTGCAATTTCATCTTTTAAACTGATCGCCTCTTCTCTTTTCGGTGTATGTCCTAATTCTGTAACTATCAGCTCAGCTGTATCTCCATCTATATATTGATTAGCCGTAGCCATAATTCCACTTTTCATAAGCGCTTTTACAACATCACCTGTTTTTTCAGACATTCTACTCGCTAATTCCTGTACAGAAATTTTTACAGGTATGTCAACTTCACGAACAATTTTTTGAGAACTAGTTAAATTTGGCTTAAATTTTGTTTTTTGTTTTTCTCTATTTCTTTTTGTTTTTGCAAGACTGGGCATTTTTTCGTAGTCTGGTTCTTCATCTAAAAGATTATTAACTGAAATAGAGGAAAGTTTTTTTTGAAATGCTGTTGTATTAAGAGTCAGTTTTTTTCTGGGAGGTGCGGATGTTGTAGATGTAGGCGTGGAAGGTTTAGCCGAAGATGTATTTGTGTTCTTTGTCTCTTTTGTCATTCAAAATTAGCTATTAAGATAAATCTCCCTAGCATCCATTATAATTTTTTCTGCAGCAGATTTTTCAACTCTTTTTTGTAGTATGCCATCTCTACCAACTAATTCATCAGTTGCTAAATCTGCAAGGTCTTGACGTGAAAAGATATTGTTCTCAATCAATGTAGCTAAAATTTTATTATCAAACTCTGAAATCCCTTTGACATAATCATCTAGTTTTGAAGATTGTATTAATTTCTCAAGTTCTGCCTTCTCGTTTTCCATATACTGCGTAGCACGCGCATATATCTCAGCAGCAAGCTCATTATCAAATCCTTCAATTTTTTCTATATCTTGGATTGAAGCATTAGCAATTTTTTCAATACTTGTATATCCCTCAACCGCCAATAATTGTGCGATCATGTCTTCGAGATCGAGTTTTTCAGCGAAAAGAGAGGTGATTTTTTTAAATTCTTCTTGTCTTCTTTCTGCATCTTCTTTTTCAGTTAGTATGTCAATTTCAAGATTGGTAAGTATTGAAGCTAATTTTACATTTTGACCTCTTCTACCAATAGCAATACTTAACTGATCCTCAGGTAAGACTATCTCTACTCTATTTGAGTCTTCAAATTCATTAACCTTTGCAACTTGTGCGGGTGCAATGGCATTTTGAACATACATCGACTTTAGCTCTGACCAATTTACGATATCAATTTTTTCACCCTGTAATTCATTAACAATAGCCTGAACTCTTGAACCTCTCATACCTACGCATGCCCCTACTGGATCGATGGACTTATCGTTCGCACGAACTGTAATCTTTCCTCTGCTACCAGGGTCTCTTGCAACAGATAAAATTTCTATTTGACCTTCATATATTTCAGGTACTTCCTGTTCAAATAATTTTGCCATAAACTGAGGGTGGGTTCTTGAAAGAAAAATTTGATGTCCTTTAGCTTCTTCTTTTATATCAAAAAAGTAAGCTCTAATACGATCACCGTTTTTAAAATTCTCTCTTGGAATGAGTTCATCTTTTCTCAAAAATCCCTCAGCTTTACCAAGATCAACAATAATATTTCCAAATTCAATTCTTTTTACAATACCCGACAAAACTTCTCCGACACGATCTTTAAAATCATTAAACTGTCTTCTTTTTTCAGCTTCTCTTACTCTGGAGTAAATAACTTGCCTTGCCATATTGGCTGTAACTCTTCCGAAGTTTACGGATGGTAAAGGAATTGTTATTTGTTTTCCAATTTCAGTATCAGCATCATATTTTTTAGCATGGTCTAATAAAATTTGATTTGCCTGCAAAACAGGATCAATTTTTTCAACTACATCTTTAATATGAGATAAACTTATATTTCCTGTCATACGGTCAATAGATGCTTTAATGTTATTGTCCATTCCGTATTTTGATTTTCCAATAATTTCAAAAGACTCCTCAAGAGCCTCCATTACTATATCCATTTCGATGCCCTTCTCTTGTGAGACGACTTCGGCAACTTTTAATATTTCTGTGTTATTTAGCATTATCTTTTCTAGTTAAAAAAAAAGGCGGGATAACCCACCTCCTCATCGTTGGTTAATAATTTTTAAGAACGCTAAAATAGAATAATTTATGATTTTTGTCTAAGGCTTTTTTCTCAAATTTAGTGTGTAAAGCGTTGGAATCACTATATTTCCAACATTTAGGGCTAATATCTGGCATGGTGTATTTGAACTTTTTCATCAAGGCTAAAGCTTCAATAAAATAGTCACCATGATCAGTTGCAAAACGAACAAATCCATTTTTTTTTAGTTTTTTAGTGAGATCTTTTACAAGGAGTTGGTTAACAGTTCTTCTTTTTTTATGCTTATTTTTGGGCCAAGGATCTGGAAAGTATATTCTTATTTCCTGAAGATAATTGTTTGGTATGAATAGTAAAAGATCTTGAATGTTTAAATGGAATACTTGAAGATTTTTCAAATTATCATCAACAGAGTTTCTGATAGCTCTTAGAACTCCATCAGCAAAAATATCACAACCAATAAAGTTTATTTTTGAATATAGTTTTGCATCTTCACTAATTTTTTCTCCATCACCAATTCCAATTTCTAAAATTCTTGGTGTTTTGATTTTATTAAATAACTTTTTGTTTGGTTCTTTAAGAAATTTCGAGTATTGCTCGAGTCTTACAAATGACTTTCCTTTTTTTCTACCAAAGTATTTATTTTTTGATTCGAACATATAAAAAACTAACTAAAAACATTAAGAAAATCGTAAGAGTAACTGGAAATAAAGTTGATGAACAATTTAATTTATATTTATTAATTGGATGTTGATAATAGAGGTAACCTTTTTTGTTTGTTGGAATAGTCTCAATAATTTTACCCGAATAATCAACAACAGATGTAATACCTGAAGGAGTTGATCTTATGAGAGGTTTTTGGAATTCAACACTTCTTAAAAGGGAATTAGCCAGGTGTTGATGTGGCCCGTACCATTTACCAAACCAAGAGTCATTTGAAATTTGTATCACCATATCTGCATTACAAACCTCAGTATTAATTGATTTGTAATTAAAAATAGACTCAAAACAAATCATTGGAACAGCGTTTATATTTTTAGGTAATTTTAAGATTTTTTGATTAATTCCAGGAGTATAGTTCATTCCTAAATTTAAAAACTTGCTTACAAAAGGTTTTACAAAGGGAATGTATTCTCCAAATAAAACCAACTTTTGTTTATCATAAAAATCAATAATCTTTCCTTGATGATCGATGATATATAGACGATTAAATAATTGGTTTTCCTCGATAGCACTCGACCCAACTATTATTTTTTGATCCTCATTAATTAAAGAGGATAATCTACTAAGAAGTCCGTCCCTGTTATTCAAATCAATTGGTAATGAGCCTTCAGGCCAAATAATTAAATCTGCTTTTGGAGTATTTGTAAGAGCTTCTAGGGTTAATTTTTCATATATTTCAAGGTTTCTTAGAACGTCAAATTCTACTAATGACTCATAAAGATTAGGTTGAATTAAAAGAATGTTCAGAGTTTCATTGTTTGTTTTTCTCTCAGTATTATTTTCAAAAAAACCAAATACATAAATTAAAACAAGTACTGATGATAAACTAAAAGTTACAACTTTATTTTTGCAATAAAGAAAATAAATAATTAAACCCACAATCAAATGGATAACTAATCCCAAACCATAAACGCCTAAAAATGGTAGTGACTTTAAGATCCAAATATTTTTGTAATATATAATTGCACTAGGATTCCAAGGGAAGCCTCCAAAAATAAATTCCTTTAGTATTTCTACTATAGATAAACCTAGTGGTAATAAGAAAATCTGTAATAATTTTTTTTTAAATGTAACTAAGATGAGAATTGTTGCTGAATAATGTAGGAATGCAATAAATATAGAGAGTACACCAACTAAAATAATACCTAAGAATAAATACCCAAAACCTCCTGAATAAAAGGACTGAGTAATCCAGCTTAATGTAATTATTTGAGTAAATAAGAAAAAATAAAATATGTTTTTTTTTGAAAAATTATTATTAGTTAGAATATTATAAAAAATGATTGAAAATGATAAGTAATAGAAAACAGATACTCCAAATGGAGGAAGAGAAAATACATAAACAATAGAAAAAATAATTATTAAGCTTATTGGCCTAGAGAGATAGGGAAGTAGATTATTGAGATTTGACACCACTAACCACAACTTCAAGAATTTTTCTTGTTGATACCTTGTGAATGGTGAAAGATAATTTTTTATTTATTGTAAATTTTTCTTTTTTCTTTGGTATACGACCAGCTATATTAAATATGATACCGCCTATAGTTCCCACATCCTCTTTTAAATCATCTGGGATATTGACATCAAATTCTCTTTCAAAATCATCAACAAGCATTGCGGCATCCATAATTATATTATTGTTTTTTTGTCGAAACATTGGTGCTTCATCCTTATCGTGTTCGTCTTCAATCTCACCTACTATTTCTTCCACTAAGTCTTCAATGGTAACTAAACCAGTAACACTATTAAATTCATCCATAACAATCGCCAAATGGATATTTTGTTTTTTCATTTTTTGAAGAAGATTAAAAACAGGTGTAGCAGAGGGAATATAAATGACCTCTCTTAACAAACTCTTAATATTAAAGGACTTATTATTGATTTTCTTGAATAAATCCTTGATATGAACCATTCCCAAGCAATGTTCTAAGTCCTTTTTTACGACTGGCATTCTTGAGTGAGCTTCTTTATTGATGATTTTAATGATGTTTTCTTTATCAATATTTTGATCAATAAAAATTATTTCACCTCTTGGAACCATTACATCATCAACTGTTTTTTTGTGAACCTTTAAAAGATTATTAAAGATTTTTTTTTCTTCATTCTTGGCAATCCCTGAACTATCTGAAGTCGCTGAGATAAGATCAATAATATCTTTTTTAAAATTCTCGTCTTGAATCAGTTCTTTGACTAATTTTATGGCTAAATTTTTTTTAATTTTCATGTACTTTTTTTAAACCTAATAGTTTCATCAGTGTGTTTTCTAAAAATCTCATATTACTTCTCGATTGTTTATCGTAGTGATGATAACCAAATAAATGATGTAATCCATGACTCACTAGCATAAAAAAGTTTTGTTCGTTAATTTTTTTATTGCGATTTAAAATATAACTATCTGCAATAGCAATATCACCAGAAAAGTCTCCATCAGGAAAAGATAACACATCAGTGATTTTATTTTTATTTTTAAATTTTTTGTTCATGCTTTTAATTTCTTCATTAGAAACTATTTTTATTGTCAGTTGTGTTTGATGATCAGCTTGGTGGATTGTTTGAAAATATTCTGACAACTTTTTTAGCTTTTCCTTGGAGGATTTTAGAAATTGCTCTAAATTCTTGTCTCCAATTATCTCAATCACAAATTTTTTATTACTAATCCTCAAAATTACTTATCGTAAGCATTAATTATTTTTTCTACTAGTGTATGTCTGCATACATCACTACTATTTAAATGAACAAACCCGATGTCTTTAACTTTTTCTAATTTTTCCATTGCGTCCTGCATTCCACTTTTTGCATTATCGGGTAAATCTTTTTGACTTAAATCTCCCGTGATTACCATTTTTGAGTTTTGTCCTAATCTAGTTAAGAACATTTTCATCTGTGTCGATAAGGTGTTTTGTGCTTCATCTAAAATTATAAATGATTTATTTAATGTTCTTCCTCTCATAAAGGCAAGAGGAGCTATTTCTATTAAATTATTTACCATTTTTCGGTCAATTTCCTCACCTGGCATCATCTCATACAAGGCATCGTAGAGTGGTCGTAAATAGGGATCAATTTTCTCTTTCATATCTCCAGGTAAAAAACCTAATCGTTCACCCGCTTCAACTGCTGGTCTTGATAATATTAATCGATTAATTTTACCCTCTACAAAAAGACTAACTGCATATGCAACAGCTAAATAAGTTTTTCCTGTTCCCGCTGGACCAACAGCAAAAACGACATCTTTTGATCTCATTTCTTTTAAAAAGAGCTCTTGGTTTTTAGTCTTGGGATAAATTGTTTTTAATTTTGTATTGATTTGAAATTTCTGATCTTGTTCGATTTGTTCTTTGATATATGTAGGTTTTGCTAAATCAATATTGTTTTCTATTTCTTCTGCAGAAATATCGTTATTCTTCAATTTTTGATATAAGCCTTGAATAATAAAGTAGGCTTTTTCAACTGGATCTCTATTGCCTTTTATAGATAGAAGGTTGCCTCTTGTGTATAGCTTTACTTTAAATTTATTCTCTAAGACCTTTAAATTTTTATCGTGGTAACCAAATAGGCTTGATAGAAATTGATTATCCTCAAACTCGAGTTGTTTTTGATGGGAAGAAATATTTACAGGACTCAACTAAATTTTTTCTCCCAATAATGAGTGTGTTAAAACCTCTTTGATTTGCACAGGAATTATTTGACCTATTATTTCTTTTTCTCCCTGCAGGGCTACACTTTGATTAAATTGTGACTTGCCTTTGATTTGTCCTGAGTGTTTACCAGCACCATCAATTAATACTTGCACTGTCTTTTTTACAAACTGGTTGTTGTATTCAATTTGTTGTTCATTGAGTAAATCTTGTGTTATCTTTAATCGCTCATTGAGAATTACTTGATCTATTTCTTCACGATCGGCAGCAGGCGTACCTGGTCTTGGGCTGTACTTAAAAGAGTAAGAATTCATGTATTTAACTCTTTCAATTAGATCGATTGTGTCTTCAAAATCTTTGTCTGTTTCTCCAGGAAAACCAATAATAAAGTCCGAGGAAAGTGCTATATCGGGTTTTACTTTTCTGACCTTTTCGATGATTTCAAAATAATAATCCCTGGTATGTTTTCTATTCATTAATTTTAAAACTTTGTCGGAACCTGATTGAACAGGAAGGTGAAGATAGGGCATAAGTTTTGAGTTTTCACCATGAAGGAAAATTAGATCGTCAGTCATATTCACAGGGTGACTTGTAGAATAGGTAATTCTCTCAACTCCATCTATTAAACTAATACTGTTAATAAGAGATGCTAGATTATTTGATTGACCTTGAGTGTCTAAACCGTGATAGGCATTAACATTTTGACCTAGAAGTGTGAATTCCACCACCCCCTGATCAATTAAAGATTTAACCTCATCAGAGATTTCCTTAACTGTTCTTGAATATTCTGATCCTCTTGTATAAGGAACAACGCAGAAATGACAAAACTTATCACAGCCTTCTTGGATAGTCACAAATGCAGATTTATTCGATGTATTCGTTTTAATATGATTGAGCGTGTCAAATTTTTCAATCACATCAAATTCAGTGATAGAGGTTTTTGGTAAGTTATTTTTATCTAAAAATTTATTTAATGACTGAATAGATTGTGGTCCGATCACTAAGTCCACGTAAGGTGCCCTTTTTTGAATTAATTCACCTTCAGCTTGAGCTACACAACCAGCAACAATAACTTTTTGATCTTCTTTCCCCTTTTTATGAATTTTTCCTAAATCTGAAAATGTTTTTTCTGTTGCCTTTTCACGGATGTGGCAAGTATTTAAAACTACATAGTCTGCATTTTGAAAGTCATCGGTTTGATTAATATTATGCGATAGAAAAATATCTTTCATTTTATCAGAGTCATAAACATTCATCTGACAACCAAATG
The DNA here is from genome assembly GCA_902599405.1 of uncultured Alphaproteobacteria bacterium. GTDB lineage: Bacteria > Pseudomonadota > Alphaproteobacteria > HIMB59 > HIMB59 > HIMB59. The sequence continues at coordinate 77,250 of CACKFO010000001.1, forward strand.
TTCTAATATAAAATTTCTTATTTGATGGCATTAAGGGATTTTGCAAACAAAATTGCGTCTTGCGTATTTGGAGCGTTTATAGACTTACTCCGATAATAGTTTTTTCTTTCATTGTAGGCTTTATAGCCTAATTTTTCATAAAGTTTAATAGCAAATTTATTAATAGCACTCGCTTCCAGAAAGATTTTAAATGATTTTCCAGTACTTTTGAGTTGTTTTTCAAGCTCTTCTAAAATCATTCTTCCCAACCCTTGGTTTCTAAATTCAGGCAAAACAGCAATATGTAAAATTTCAAATTCACTGACCTTTTGATCTTGATATAAAAAATGTCCTATCAAAGCACCTTTGACGTTAGTTTGATCTAGAAGATAAATATTAAAACTTGTTTCTTTATTGAGGTGAAGCTCAATATCTTTTTCACTCCAATTAATCTCTAGTTGGTCTTTATGATTGATAATCCAATTTTTAGAATCAGATAGAGTATGTGTAAAATTCAAGCCACAATATTATCATAAAAAACCTTGGAACACTCATACCAGTTAAATTTTTTTGTATATTCTTGACATTTTTTTCGATCGATAGTCAAACAATTCAAAACATTATCTTTTAAGTTATCACCAATAAAGCCGTTGACCCCATTAACAATAATATCTTTAGGACCTGTTACATCATAAGCAGCGACTGGTGTGCCGGTTGCATTTGCCTCAGTTACCACATTTCCAAAGGTATCAGTCTTGCTAGGGAAAACCATTACATCTGAACTAGCATAGTAATTCACTAAATTCTGGCCAAACTGGTAACCAACAAATTTTATATCTGTATATTTTTTTTTTAGTTTATTTAACTGTGGTCCATCGCCAACGACAACTTTAGTACCTTCTAAATCTAAATCTAAAAAAGCTTGAATATTTTTTTCAGTAGCCACTCGACCGATATAAGAAAATATTGGTCCCGGGCCTAAGTCTAATTTTTGATAGTTGCCAAATTTTTGATGATCTACACCTCTTGACCAAACAACGGTATTTTTAAAATTCATATTTATTAATTCGGCCTGCATGGATGGGGTAGGAACAAGAACTTTTTTCGCTTTATTGTGAAAATGCTTTATGAAGAAGTAAAAGAAACTTGCAGGTATTTTTATACGTTGTTGAATATACTCAGGGAAACGAGTATGAAATGAAGTTGTAAAAATAATTTTTTCTGAAAGACATATTTTTCTGGCCAAAAAACCTAGGGGCCCCTCTGTAGCAATGTGAATATGATCAGGATTGATCTGATCCATCATATTTTTCAATGTTTTTTTGCGAGTAATCACAACTTTAATCTCATTATACGAAGGAAGGCCAAAGCGAACTTTAAATAACTCAGGGTGTATTACTTCTACCTGCATACCCATTTTTTCCAATTCCGGTATGGTATTCAGATAAGAACGGACGACGCCGTTTACCTGAGGTTTCCATGCATCTGTTACTAATAATAATTTCAAGCTACAGATACCTTATTAAGAGTTTGTTTTTCTAAAGACTGGATTTTTTTTTCATTCCAAAAGACTAACTCCAAGTTGCCTTTAAAGTCCTCAACCATTGCACTACAGCTATCTACCCAATCTCCTAGATTATGATATGTCTTGTCACCAATTTTTTTTATTTGGGGATGGTGAATATGACCACAAACAATTCCATCACAATTATTTTTTTTTATTCTCTCAAGACATGCATTTTCAAAATTTTCAATATATCGTTGAGCATCTTTTACTCGTGTTTTTAAATATCCTGATAAAGACCAATACGAAAGACCAAGTTTTCTTCGACAGAAATTTAAAATATTATTAAACCAAACAGAGTAGTCATAAAGGACGGCACCTATCTTTGCTAACCATTTTGAATTTAGAACTATTCCATCAAATTCATGCCCATGCATTAAGAGAAGTCTTTTATTGTTCGCTGTTGTATGAATTCTATTTTTTCGAACTTTAATGTTTGCAAATGAAAAACCACAATAATCTGAAAAAACTTCATCATGGTTTCCAGGTATATAATAGACTTTGGTACCTGAACGTGCTTTTCGTAAAACTTTTTGTATGAAAGTATTAAAATCAGGATTCCAAAACCAATTTTTTTTTAGACGCCATCCGTCTATAATATCTCCAAGTAAATAAAGATGATCACAATCATTATATTTTAAAAAGTGTAAGAGCTCCTTTACTTTTGAAGCACGTATGCCAATATGAATGTCTGAAATAAATATGGATCGATGTTTTTTGATTTGCATAGAATCTAAAAATAGATATATCTACGATTGATAGTATTGAGGATTGTTAAAGTTTTATTAAATGGACTCTTCACAAAAGCTTTATATTAGAAAAAATTCTAAAATTCATGCATCTGGTCTTTTTGCAAAAGCTGATATCAGTGCTGGCACTAGAATCATTGAATATCGCGGGTTAAAGATAACTAAAGCTCAATCCGACAAGATTGCTGATGTTCACATAGAGGCAAACAAAAGGGCTAAAACAGTCGGGTCTGTTTACATTTTTACACTGAATCAAAAATACGACATCAATGGAAAAGTAACATGGAATTTAGCAAAATATATTAATCATTCCTGCGACCCTAATTGTGAAACTGATATCATCAAAGGAAAAATATGGATTAGCGCAATTAAAGATATTAAGAAAGGCGAGGAGCTGTCCTACGACTATGGATATGACATGTTTTGTTTCGAGGATCACCCGTGTCGATGTGGGTCTCAAAACTGTATTGGATATATTGTTCGAAGCAATCTTAGATGGAGAGTTAAAAAAAGGTTAATTGAAAATAAAAAGTCAAGATTTAACAAAAACTTCACATAAGTAGTTAAACTTCAGATATGGATTTTAAAAATAAAAATATAGTAGATGCTTTTTGGTGTTCAATTGAAGGCCTAAAAATTCTCCTTCAAGAAAAAGCAGCAAGAAGAGAGCTATTATTGCTTCCCTTGTCTGCTCTATACATCGTAATTTTTCAACCGGCTCTTTTGTTCATACTTTGGCTGATAATTTTACCTTTGCTCATACTTAGTATTGAGGCTCTAAACACTGCAATAGAATATACCTGTGATAAAATTACTATGGATAAGTCAAACAAAATAAAGAAAGCTAAAGATTTGGGCTCTGCTGCAATTTTTTTATCTCTAACAGCCTATGGAATAGTTTTATTCTTAGGTTTATTTAATTAATTTGGGAAGATTGACATGATTTTTCTACAAGTAGAGGAGGTCTATGTTTCAATCACAGGGGAAATGCCAATCTTCCACCTAATAAAATAATCATTTATATTAAATTAAAGTTAAATTTAGATTAAATTTCCAATTTCTTTTATTTGATCGATATTTAATAAGTTGTTTTGCTTATAATTTTGAACTAGTGCAAGACATCTTTTTTTAAGAACATTGAATACTTTTAAAAATTCTATCTCAGCTTCCTCTTCAGTGCCTTTAAATTTTGCAGGATCAGCTACACCCCAATGTGCCTTTAATGTATTTTTGAGATACAGGGGGCAAGTTTCTCCAGCTGCATTATCACACACAGTAATAACCAAATCAAAATTAATATCTGAAAAATCATTCCATGATTGACTTTTAAAATTGTCTAGGAAAATTTTATTTTTTTCTAATGTTTTGATACTTAATGGATGCACATATCCTGCAGGGTGGCTTCCTGCACTATAAGCATTAAAAAATTCTTTCCCATAATGGTTTAAAAGCCCCTCTGTTATAATTGATCGACAAGAGTTACCTGTACAAAGTACAAGAATTTTAATCATTTTAATTTTCTGAATCGATAGAGTAGCCAGCGGATCTAACTGTTCGAATGAAATCTTTTTCTCCTGTTAAATTCAGCTCTTTTCTGAGTCTTCTTATGTGAACATCAACTGTTCTAGGTTCAACGTAAGCGTCATTTAACCAAACATTATCCAATAGTTGCTGCCTAGAATAGACTCTACCTTTATTTTCAATAAAAAATTTTAAAAGATTAAATTCAGTCGGTCCTAAATTTAATTTTCTCTCACCCCTTGTTACCCTTCTGTTGGTGAGATTAATGTTTATATCATGAAACTTGAGTGAGTCGTTCTCTTCTCTTGCTTTTGTTCTTTTAAGTAATGATTTAATTCTAGCAAGGATCTCACTTGGAAGAAAAGGTTTGGTTACATAATCCTCTACACCTAATTCAAAACCTCTAATTTTATCATCTTCTTGACCTTTAGCTGTTAACATTATAATTGGAATTTTTTTTAGATTATCTTTTCTTTTAATTCTCTTTAAAACTTCAATGCCCGATATATTTGGTAGCATCCAATCTAATAAAATTAAATCAGGCAGCCAATGTTCGATCTCTTGGATTGCAGATTCTCCGTCGTATGAAAATTTTATTTGGTAGTTTTGTTGTTCTAAATGAAATCCAATTAATTCTGAGATTGGTTTTTCATCCTCTACAACTAAAATCTTGTCTGTCATTCAAAATCAGATTTTTTTAAATCAATATAATGACCTGTAATGTTAAAAATGACCTCTTCAGCTATGTTAGTAGCATGATCACCTATTCTTTCTAAGGACTTTGCAATTAAAATTGGCTTAGTGCCTTCATCAACAACACTTGTTTCTTTATTGTGCATTCTTTCTATTAAATCAGATAATAAAGATTTGTACTGCCTGTCAATTTCTGCATCTTGATTCCATGAGATCCTTGCCTGTACCTCATCTTTTTTAAAAAAACTCTCAAGTGTTTGATTAACCATTTTTTGGACACCTTTACCTAAATTATGCATTTGGTCCGTTAAATCCTCGTCAAATGAAGAAGAAATTGAAATAGCTCTTTTTGCTAAATTTCTAGAGTGATCTCCCATTCTCTCAAGCTCTTTTGAAACTTTGAGGGCAGTGAAAACTAGTCTTAAATCACTGGCAACGGGTCTATGTAAAGTCATAATTTCGAAACTTAAATCCCTAACATCTCTTTCCACTTCATCAACTTGTTCATCAAGATTCTGTGTTGTCTGTGCATCAGATGAGTCTTTAGATTTAATAACATTTACTGCAATTTCAATTTGTTTCTCAACAATATTACTCATTTTAATTAAATTATCTGTAAGATGATTTAACTTTTGTTCAAAGTTTTTATCTGTGTGTGCTGTTTCCATTTTAACCAAACCTTCCAGTTATGTAGTCATTTGTTTGTTCTTTATCAGGTTTTGTAAATATCTTACCAGTTTCTCCATATTCGACAAGGTTACCTAAATGAAAAAACGCAGTTTTAGATGATACTCGTGATGCTTGAGACATAGAATGAGTTACTATAATAATTGTGTAATTTTCTTTCAATTCGTTAATTAAATCTTCTATTTTTGCGGTTGCTATTGGATCTAATGCAGAACAAGGTTCGTCCATCAAAATGATTTCCGGTCTTATAGCAATCGCTCTTGCAATGCACAATCTTTGCTGTTGTCCTCCTGATAAACCGGTAGCAATATCATCCATTCTATCTTTTACCTCTTCATAAAGACCCGCTCTGTGAAGTGAGTCTTTTACTATTTCATCTAATTCATTTTGAGAAGAAGCAATACCATGAATTTTTGGTCCGTAGGCAACATTATCATAAATAGTTTTTGGAAAAGGATTGGGTTTTTGAAAAACCATTCCAACTTTTTCGCGAAGAGTTTCTACCTGTATATCAGGGCTATATATATCAACATTGCCATTCAACAAAAACTTACCTTTAACATTACAAATATCTATTACATCATTCATACGGTTTAAACATCGCAAAAATGTCGACTTACCACAACCTGAGGGTCCTATAAGAGAAGTTACTTCATTTTTTGGAAAATTAAGAGCAACGTTATTGATTGCCATTTTTTTTCCATAGTGGACATATACCTCACTTGTTTGCAAAGCATAATTGCTGTTTTGATCTACCATTTCACCTCCAATTTTCTTCTTACCAACACTGCCACAGTATTCATTATAATCAAAAAAGATAAAAGTAGCATTATTCCTGCAGATGTTTTTTCGAGGAAACCTCTTTCAGCGCTCTCAGACCATAGATATATTTGTGAAGGAAGACCAGTGGCAGGGTCGAATGCCCCTCCCGGTATTTCCATCACAAAAGCAACCATACCTACCAATAATAAAGGGGCTGTCTCACCCAAAGCTTGTGCCATTCCAATAATTGTTCCAGTAAGAGTACCTGGCAAAGATAAAGGGATTACATGATGAAATACAGTTTGCATTTTAGTAGCCCCCACAGCAAGTGCTCCCTCTCTAATTGAAGGGGGGACGCCTCTGAGCGATGCCCTAGATGCTATAATAATTGTTGGTAAAGTCATAAAACCTAAAACTAATCCTCCAACTAAAGGGACTTGATATGGCATCCCAAAAACTCCAATTAGCATACCTAAGCCTAAAAGTCCGTAAACAATAGAGGGAACCGCCGCAAGGTTATTTATATTTACTTCAATAATGTCAGTTATTTTTCCTGGTTTAACAAATTCCTCTAAGTACACAGAAGCCAAAAGTCCGATTGGAAAAGCAAAACTAAAACAGATCAATAAAGCATAAAAAGACCCCATAAGTGCTCCAAGTATTCCGGCTGTTTCTGGATCTCTTGAGTCTCCATTTGTGAAAAACCAAAAATTGAATGTCTTAGACATTTTACCTTTGGAGTCTAAAGAGTCTAAGATAGAAAGTTGATAATCATTTATTTTTCGTTGTGCTTCGGGAACATTTCTTGGATAGTTTCCTTTGACAATTTGGTCAAGATCTGATGAGGCAGATATATCTAAATTGACAGTTTTTCCAATTACATTTGGATTGTTTGCAATATAATCTCTCAGCTGATAATCAAATTTTCTTGTGTACATTTCTCTGACTTTAATAAAATTTTCTTCATCTAATCCAGGATGGTTTTGGTTAATCACTTGATCAGCAAGATCAACATAAGATGCTTTCATTATTTCTTTTTTGGAGGAGTTACTAGAAACCTCTATAAAATTTGGGTCAAAATAAACATCAGCATTAATAGTTGTTCTAACAAAAGCACCACTGCCGGTAGAAAAAATTTTATACATTAAAATAAGCACGAAGAACAAAGAGAGAGTCATCGCAAACATTCCATAAAATTTGAAACGTTTCTCTGCTGCAAGTCTCTTTTCTAAACTACTCATATTTTTCTCTGTACTTTTTTACTATTGTTATAGCAGCAATATTAAGAATTAATGTCATTACAAATAAAGTTAGGCCTAAAGCAAAAGCAACTAAGGTTTTTGGATTATCAAACTCGACATCTCCTATCAAACTTGTAACAATCTGTGTTGTTATTGTAGTCGCTGGCTCCAAGGGATTAAAAGTAAGATTTGCTCTTAGGCTGGCGGCCATAACGACAATCATTGTCTCACCTATTGCCCTAGATATAGCTAATAAAAATGAGCCCATTATTCCAGCTAGAGCTGCTGGTAAAATTACTTTTTTAATAGTTTCTGATTTAGTTGCTCCAATTGCATAAGAACCCTCTCTTAAAGATTGAGGAACTGCTTTTATGACATCGTCACTAAGAGAGGAAACAAAAGGTATGATCATAACACCCATCGCTAAACCTGCAGCTAGAGCACTTTCAGCGGACACCGGTAATCCAACGCCTTCACCGACATCTTTTATGAAAGGTGCCAGTGATAAAGCAGCAAAAAATCCATAAACAACTGTGGGTATGCCAGCAAGAATTTCAATTATTGGTTTAGCTATATCTCTTACTTTTGATGACGCATACTCTGCTAAATAAATTGCTGTTAGCAGTCCTAAAGGAACAGCGACTAACATGGCAACAGATGCAATTAAAAGCGTTCCGGTAAGCAAAGGTACAAAACCAAAAGCCTCTTTTAAAGCCTCTTGATCGAAGCCTTCTGATGCATTGATAACAAAAGCTCTATTGGGATTCCATGCCGTATTAAAGAAAAAGTCCATAAAATTTACGTACCGAAAAAAATTAATGGCCTCGAAAACAAGAGAAAAGAAGATTCCAAAAGTAATGAATATTGCAATATAAGAACTGCCCTTGATAACATATGAAATTATTTTCTCAACAATTGGCTGTGCATTTAGTTTTCCTGATATTGATTTCGTAGCCAAAAATCCTAAAAGCACAGGTAGAATAATAAATAGAGTTAAATTCGACCATCCGTAGATCTTGTCAAAATTTGCTAAATTTTTTGCTGCAATTATCTCACTCTCACTGGCCATTTTTAAAATTGATTTATCGCCTACGGTCAAATCAATTTCTGATAAATTAACAATCATAGATAGGTTGCTAATCTTATTCATAATTAAACCGAATTTTCCAGAGCTCCATGTAGCTACATCTGGAAATAACACAGGGGACATTACAAACATCTCTTGAAAGTTTGATTTAAAAATAAGTAAAAAGAACCAAATAATTATTGCTGGAAAAAAAACTAAAAGGACAACGTAATATCCATAATAATCTGGAAGAGAGGAAAGATTTTCATTTTTTTTAAATTTTAGGCTTAATGCTCTTTTTTTACCATAGAAGTAAAAAGAGTAAGAAAGTATAAAAACAAAAACAAGTGATAAATAAAGCATACTGTCCTATTCCTCTATAAACTGATTTTGTCTTAGGGGCAAGAAATCTTGCCCCTAAAAATAAGATAATTAATTAATGCTTACTTACAAAGTCCGCTTGAAAAAGCGTAACCAGCATCTTTTAATGGATGTTTTTTTTCAGCACATGCTGCAATATCAAATCCCATTGCATCTAAGCTGTCAGTAACGTTTCTTACTCTATTGATAAGGTCTGGTACCATAGGTGCAGCACCAATTTTTGTTAGGTAACCGTTATCACCAATTGCTTCATCACTTACCATCATTTGTGCAAACTCCTGAATGCCAGGTACAACCCCGATGTGATCTGCTTTTAAGTATATGAAAAGAGGTCTTGCCATTGGATACTCATAAGTTGCAATAGATTCAGCAGATGGTACTACTCCCTCAACAGTAGATGGTTGTAATTTATCTCCGTTGTCTTTTAGATAAGAATAACCAAAGTAACCAAAACGTTCTGGATCCTCAACTAGTTTTTGAACAATAAGAGTGTCATTCTCACCCATCTCGATGATTTTTCCATCTTCTCTGTAATCAGTACATCCATCGTCACTGCCAGTAACTGCTTCTAATGTACATCCAGCTTCCATTACTTTACCATCAAATGCATCTCTTGTTCCTGAGGTTGGAGGAGCTACTAATACTTCAATTTTATATGCTGGAAGGCTTGGGTTAATTTCGTTCCAAGTTTGATATGGATTTTCGACCACTTCACCATCAACAACAACTTTTGCAGCCATAGCTGTAAAGATTTCTTCTCTTGTTAGAGAAAAAGGTTCTGCTTCGTTGGAGTGAGAAAAAGTAATACCGTCATTAGCCCACATCACTTCAATTACGTTTGTTACACCGGCTTCAAGACATAATTTAGCTTCTTTAGCTTTCATTGGTCGTGACGCTCCAGTAATATCTGGAAATTCAACTCCCACACCAGCACAAAATGCTTTCATTCCACCACCAGTTCCAATTGGGTTGTAAGTGGGGGTTTTAAAACCTGACTCGCCGAGTCTTTGTGCGTTTACTGTTCCATATGGGTATACTGTTGATGAGCCAACAATATTAATTTGATCTCTTGCAAAAGTTTCAGCAGAGAAAAGTACGCTTACTGCTAGAGCAAGAAAAGTTAACATAGATTTTTTCATAGTTAAGTTCCTTTATGTTGTTTAAATTGAGCTAAAAATATCCATTAGAAGTAAATCTTATGTTACAAATATGTTAAAGTTTTATTAAGCATGCTTTGGAATTGTGATTAAAAACTCTGAGCCTTTTCCAACTTCACTTTTTATGTCAATAAAACCCATGTTTTTATTCAAAATATGTTTCACAATTGAAAGGCCTAATCCAGTACCACCAACCTCTTTGGATCGAGCACTGTCCACTCTGTAAAATCTCTCGGTAAGCCTTGAGATGTGCTCTTCTGCAATGCCTATGCCATTATCCTTGAAGGAAATTTCGACATATTCAGTCATATTACTAGTATTCATTTTTTCACGAGCTTTAATTAAAATTTTAGCACCATCTTTTGAATATTTAACAGCGTTGTTAACGATATTGACAACCACTTGAATAAATTCTTCATGAGGACATCCAACTAAAAGAGATTGGTCTAAATTAATATCAACATTTATTTTTTTCTTTAAAATTTTTGACTCCAATGAGTTTATTCCAATTTTAACGGTATTTAATAAATTACAAAATTGGTCATTCTCATTAGTTTTTTTATTCTCGATGGAACTTAAACTTAATAGATCATCAATCAAAGAGTTCATTCGATTTGACTGATCTTGAATAATTGAAATAAATTTTTTTTTATTTTTTTCATCGTCAACAGTTAAAAGTGTTTCTAAATATCCTATTATTGAAGAGAGTGGAGTTTTTAATTCGTGACTTACATTAGCTACGAAGTCAGTTCTTACCATCTCAAGATTTTTAATTGCAGTAATTTCTTTAAAAGCAACGCAAAAAAAATCGTTAATTGGAAATCCTGTAACGTCGTAATATCGGTCATTTGGTATTAATCTGTTCCACTCAAAAATTTTTTTTGATTTAGTTTTAAGTGCGTTACTTAGATTTTCAGACAAAGATAAGTCTCTTAAACCTATTTTAAGGTTATCTGCATTTTCTAAATTAAATGTCTCTTTGAAATTATTATTAACGAATATGATATTATAATCGTAATCTATAATAACTATTGAGAGGTCTAAGGAGTTAAGAATGTCTTGATACTCCAAACTTTGTTTGTCACCAACTTCGATGCGTCTTTCTTTGTCTAAAAGAGTCTCTTCTAAAATATTTCGGACTTTTGTAAATAACATATTGTCAGATTTTCTTAGGTCAAAAGTTTTTTTTTCAAGATAGCTCTCAAAGAAATAATAAGAAATGAAATAAACTAAACTCTGAGAAATAATTGATATTAAAAAAATATTAATTGAAGTACTAAAAAACAAAAATAGGTTTAAGGAAAGAACAGCAATAGAAAATACAAATAACATTTTATTGTTTTTCTATTTTTTTATAGACCTTTTTGGCAGCAGTGCCTCTTCCTGAGAGACTAGGGTTGGTCATAAAATATTTATGTGAGTCTATTTTTAGTTTAGAGTTTATTTTTTGATAATTTCCATCTGAGTCGAGTATCCAAGTATTTTGATTATCGTTAATGGCAGTGTACATAATTTGATATAAAATTTGTTCGTGAACAGTTTTGTTATCGATAGGAACTAATGTTTCCACGCGCCTGTCAAAATTTCTAGTCATCCAGTCAGCAGATGAAATATAAATTTTTGCTTTTTTACTGGGTAGTTTATTGCCTTTTCCGAAACAAACTACACGTGAATGCTCTAAAAATCTTCCTACAATACTTTTAACTTCTATGTTTTCTGACATTCCTTTAACACCAGGAACTAAGCAGCAGATACCTCTAATTAAACAAGTAATTTTCACTCCTGCTTTAGATGCTTCGTAAAGTTTGTTAATTATTTCTTGATCAACTAAATTATTCATCTTGATCCATATGTTAGCTGGCTTTTTAATTTTTGATAAACCTATTTCGTAGTCAATATGTTCGTATAGTTTTTGTCTTAAGTTATATGGAGAGAAAGATATTCGTTTAAAATCTTTTGCCATGTTGTAACTACTCATATAATGAAATAATTTTATAGCATCAGATGCTAGATCTTTATTACAAGTAAAAAATGATAGATCTGTATAAACCTTTGCTGTTTGAGGGTGATAGTTACCAGTACCATAGTGAACGTAATGGACTAAATTTTTTTTTTCTCTTCTAGTAACTAAGGAAACTTTTGCATGAATTTTTAGATTTAAAAAACCATACACTACTTGAACTCCAGCTTTTTCCAAATTTGATGCCCACTGTAGATTTTTTTCTTCATCAAACCTTGCTTTTAACTCAACAACTGCTGTTACAGATTTACCAGCATCAGCAGCACGAATGAGTGCATCAATGATTGGCGATTGATCGCTAGTACGATACAAAGTTTGCTTAATTGCCACAACGTTTTTGTCGTTTGATGCTTGATCTAAAAAACTAACAACAACATTAAAAGACTCAAAAGGGTGGTGTACAACTAAATCCTTTTTTTTGATTGCTGCAAAACAATCACCGCCAAAATCATTTATTCGCTGTGGGAAACGAGGTTTAAATTTTTTATAATTTAAATTCTTGTTTTTTATATTTCCAAAGACTTCTGATAATTGGTCGAACCCCAGTAGATCTTCGTATTCAAAAATTTCATTTTCAGATACATTCAACTCGTTAATGATGAATGATTTAAAATTATTATTAAGACTTTTTTGAACATCTAATCTGATTACCTGTCCTCTTTTTCTTTCCCTGACAAGTTTTTTAAACTCTCTGATAAGATCGTCTGCCTCCTCCAAAACCTCTAAATCACTGTCCCTTATTACGCGAAATAGATTTGTATCAATAACATCAAAATCATGGAATACATCCCCAACATAATTGTTAATTATTGACTCTACGGGATAAAAATAAATACCCTGTTTATCAATAATTTTAAGAAAGCGTTGTTTTAAATCTGATACTCTCATAACTGAGATAAATTCTTTTTTTGATTTTTTATTTTTAATTTTAGCGATAAGACACAAACTTAAATTTGGTATAAAGGGCAAAGGGTGTGTGCTATCAACTGTAATTGGTGTCAGAATCGAAATAATTTCATTCAAATAATAATTTTTTATGTGGGACAAATGTTTTTTTAAAAACTTATCTCTTAAAATATAGATTTTATTTTTTTTTAATTCTTTTTCAATTTGACCATACGATTCATTTTGCCTTTTAATCAAACCTCTTGTTAATGAGTCAACAATTTTAATTTGATCCTCAATCTTCATTCCATCAAAACTTTTTTTATTAGGAGTGAGTTTTAACTGTTCAATTAATCCAGCCACTCTTACTGAAAAAAATTCATCTAAGTTTGATGCAGCAATACTTATAAAATTTAGTCGTTCTAAAATTGGGACGTTTTTATCATAGGATAATTCATTTACTCTCTCATTAAATTTTAGCCAGGATATTTCTCTATTAAAATACTTATTCATTCTTGTAATTATAACTTTTAAGTCTTTTTACTAATTGTAGTTCTTTAATTTCACCAGTATTTTTTTTTATCTCACTCCAGGAATTAATATATAGATTAATCTCGCAAAATGCACATGTTGGAAATTTTATTATTTTATCTTTTGCAATATAGTTAATTAAATCAATCAAAGCTGGATTATGACCTACTATCATTAAATTTTTGTTAATTTTAATTTTTTTTATCCATTTAATTAAATCGTTAAAGTTGAAAGTATATAGTTCACTTTCAAAATTAACTTTAATTGAGTCTTTAAATATTTTTTTGCAAGTCTCTTGTGTTCTTTTTGAATTCGATGAAAAAATTGAGATATCTTTAAAATTTAGTTTTTTAAAAATATGCGTTGCCATTACTTTGCAACTAAAAATCCCCCTCTCAGATAATGGTCTTTCATGATCGTCTAATTCTAAATTTTTCCAAGAGGATTTAGCGTGACGTAATAAAAATAGTTTTTTTTCAATCATCTGTTAAATATATGCAATATAATATGCTTAATAAAAAAGATTCTATTGCAGTAATAGATATAGGGTCAAATTCAGTAAGATTGTGTGTATTTAGGGGCAATATGAGAAGCCCTGATGTGCTCTATAATAAAAAATTTTTTTGTGGGTTAGGTGAATACCTTCCAAAAACAAAATTGATCAGCAAAGAGGCTGAAAAAAAATGTATCAACTCAATAATTTTTTTTAACTCAATAATTGAAGAAATAAAACCTAACCACTCTGTCGCTTTGTGTACTGCAGCAATTCGAAATGCTTCTAACAAAAAACAAATTACAAATAAGATACAAAAAGTTTTTAAGGGAAAAGTTTTAACTTTATCTGGAAGACAAGAGGCCTCCTATGCCACACTAGGCGTTCGTTCTGCAATACCTAGGGCCAATGGGACCATTATTGATATGGGAGGTGGCAGTCTTGAATTAGCACAAATAACACCACATAAAATTAAAAATATATCTTCTTTTCCTTTGGGTATATTAAACTTCACTAAAGAACATAAAGAGCATAAAAAAATTAACAAAGAAATAAATTCAAAACATAAAAATCAAAAAATCTTCTATTTAATTGGTGGAGCATTTAGGACAATTGCAAGATGTTATATTTATTTTAATAAATTGCCCTTTAATGAAATACACAACTTGAGTATCTCTCGGAAAAATTTTTATGAATTAAAATCAGAATTACAAAAAATTGGGATTGACGACCTACAAAAAATTCCGAAAATTTCTGTCGACAGAATAAAACATATTCATATTGCAATAGAAGTATTGGACAAGGTGTTAAAATTATCAAACTGCGAGCAGTTTATTTATCCAAGATACGGGATTAGAGAGGGTTTCATTTACGAAAATCTTCCCAAAAAGCAAAGGCTTTTAGATCCAACTGAAATTTCTTTAGAATTAATAGCTAAAAGTAGATGTCGTTTTTTAATATTTAATAAAAAGACTTTTGCTTGGATTAAAAATGTTTATTTAAAATTTATAAATTTAAAAATGTCCCCTAACCAACTGAGAGTAATAAAACTCTCATGCATTATTTCAGATTTGGGATGGGAGCAAACAGCCAAAATTAGAGCTTCTTATGCATTCAACCTAATATTAAATAGTCCTCTAGTAGGAATAGAACAATCAGAAAAAGTATTTATTGCATATTTAGTGTATTTAAGGCACACGAAAAATATCTTAGACCAAAGGGTTATTGAAAAAGAATTAAGTACCTATTTATCTTATTTATCAAGTGACGAAAAAAAGTTAGCTTATCAGATTGGGTGTGTATTAAATTTTTTATACTCTATAACTAAGGGTTCTTCTTTTTTATTAAAACAGCTTGATCTTAAATCTTTAACATTGGCAGAGCAAAAAAAGGTTTCGTCTATTCAAAAAGTACCAAAATCAGGCAAAACTGAACAGCTTTATAACCTAATTAGAAAATTTTAATATTAGATTAATATTTTTTTAATTAAAATTACATAATCAATAAATCTAATATTCTTTGGTATTTGGAGAAAAAATAATGAAATTATTATTATCAATGCTTTTAAGCTTTGTTTTTTTCAATGTAAATGCATTGGAACTTAATAAAATCTCAGGCTATTCAACTTTTTCATGGGACGAAGGTGGATCAGAAATTTTAGCTTACGACTCTCAAAGAAACAGAATATTTGTAACAAACAATCTAACAAAATCTGTAGATGTTTTAGATATTACAAGATTACCTTATACAGAAAAATTAATTTCAATCAAACCAAGAGCAGGTGTTGGTGGAATAAACAGTGTTGCTGTTTCAGAACAAGCAGGTTTGCTTGCTTTAGCAATCGAGGCAGAAGACAAACAAGACAATGGTGCTGTTTTGTTCTATAATCTTAATACATTAAAATTGGCTTTTGGGTACTCAGTAGGTGCGCTGCCTGATAATGTTGTATTTACTCCGGATGGGAAATATGCATTGGTCGCCAATGAGGGTGAGCCAAATGATGACTACACTGTTGATCCCAAAGGATCTGTTTCAATTATTGATTTAAACAAATGGTTTGTCGGCCCTAGTGAAGATAAAATCAGAAATATAAACTTTTATTACAATGGGGCTCCAGAGGGTGGCAGAATTGTAAAACCTGGATCATCTTTTTTGTATGATGCTGAACCAGAGTTTATAGCGGTTAGCGGTGACTCTAAAAGAGCTTATGTAGCTCTTCAAGAAAATAACGTTATTGCAAAGATAGATATTAGTTTGGGCATAGTTACTGATTACTTTGGTTTAGGCTATAAAGATTGGTCTCAGTCCGCTCTTGATGCTTCAAATAAGGATAACAGAGTTAATATACAGCCTTGGCCGGTTAAAGGAATGTATCAACCAGACACCATGGTAGTTGTCAGTAAAGAGATTAATGGTGAAATGTATGATTATGTTTTAATGGCTAATGAGGGAGATGCAAAAGATTACGATGGATTCTCAGAAGAGGTAAGGGTCGCTGATTTAACTTTAGACCCTTCAGTCTTTCCTAATGCCTCGGAGCTCCAAAAAAAATCAAATCTCGGTAGGTTAAAAACAACTACTACTATGGGAGATGCTGATGGTGACGGTTTTTATGAAGAAATCTATACCTACGGCGGAAGATCTTTTTCAATTTTGGACGGTAATACCGGACAAATTATTTATGATAGCGGTAATGATATTGCTGTTAGAACAGCGTTTTCAGGTTTTTTTAACTGGAATGAGGATGCGGGATCTTTTGATGACAGAAGTGACGATAAAGGTGCAGAGCCAGAGGCTCTTACAGTTGGAGAAATTGATGGAAGAACAATAGCTTTTGTAGGTCTTGAAAGACAGGGCGGTATCATGATGTACGATATTACTGGTATGGTAAAACCAAAATTTCTTGGATATTTTAATGGTAGAAACTTTTTTGGCGATGGTACAAAACAAACTGGTGGTGACATATCTCCTGAATCATTAGTTTTTATACCTGCCGACAAGACACCTCCACTTTATCATGTCAGAAAAGGAACTCCTTTATTGATTGGAGCCTATGAACTTTCGGGTTCAACTGCTATTTACGAAGTTATAATTGATTAGTAATATTTATTTTACCCTCTCTAAATTAATAGGGAGGGTTAGATTAAATAGCTTTTTCTAAACTTGTCATTAATAAGTGCAATAGCTTTTTTTCCATCCTCAAGTGAAATCTTATCTGGCGGACCCCAAGCAGTTTTATTGACATCAACAATATAAATTTTTTTCGTATCCCTATCTCTTAAAATGTCTAACTCCCCAAAATCTAGTTTAAATTTTTTACAAAATTCATTTATTAAACTAATCTCTTCATTTTCAAATAAAGAACAAATTGAGACTATTTTTGAATAAACAGTTTTAGATTTAAAGCGATATTCTTTTTGAGCAAATTTCACGTAAGCTAATACAATTTCATCTTTAACCCATACGACCCTATAATCGACAGCAAATTCGTTATAAATATTATTAATTAATTTTTGGTAAACCTTATTTTTATAAATTTTAAATCCTAACGAAGAACTATTTATAATCTTCCCGTCATGTTTTGCATTTTGCTCTGATTTTTCTAAAATTGAACCATGATAGTTTTTTGGATCTAAGTTCAGAGAATAACCAAAAATCTCTAAGAAAACTCTATCAACATTAGATTTACTGATGTCAGTGCAATTTTTATTTATTACTATTTTTTTTGGATTTTCAGAGACTTGGTAGTTACTATTAGTTTTGTCATAAAAATATAATTCTATGTCAGCTAGTTCTGGGGAGGACGTAAACTTAACTGGCAAGCCCCATCTAACTTTAGCTAAAGAATAAAGTGGATTGAAAGGCCTTCTAGGGTAACAGATTATTTTTTTTTTATTTGATGAGTTAGATTCATATAAGCTAATCAAAAAATAAACATCTCTCAGCCCTCGAAGAATAGTACTAATTACGTCTGAAACAGTTATTGATGACATAAATTGATTCTTTAGACCATTACATATATACAATGTTAAAGTTTTATTAATGAAAGATATCTCTCAAATAAAAAAGAAGTATCAATCAAATAAGGTTAAATTATTTCAAAAATTAGCATCAACTAATGATGGCTTCTATTTTAATAAAAATCATACAGATCTTGTTGATACAGTTGTAAAAGAAATAGTTAAAGGAATTTATAATATTTATCCAATAGAAGATTTCTCTTTAATCGCTGTAGGTGGGTATGGCAGACATGACTTGTCACCAAAAAGTGATGTTGATTTGTTATTTATTTATAAAAAATCTAATAGAAATATAAGAGATTTTATTACTCAATTAAATAATACACTGTGGGATATTGGATTAGAAGTCGGCATATCTTTTTTAACAATTAAACAAGCATTAATCGATTCTAAGAAAGATATAAAGACAATTACAAAATTTGTTGAGACTCGTTTTATCATTGGTGATGAAATTCAATACGGAGAGTTTGTTCGGTCTATTAAAATTTTAATTGGAAAACAAAATCCCCTAAAGCTCAGCGAATTAAAGCTTATAGAGTTGGTTGAAAGACATGACTATCGAATAGGAATTAAAAGTAATTTAGAGCCGAATATCAAAGAGGGTATTGGGGGTCTTAGAGATATTCATACCATACTGTGGGTATCGATCTTTATGTTTAATATTTATAAATTAGAAGACTTAACATCTATTAATATCTATACCAAAGAGGAAATTAAAGAATTAAAGAATGCTTGGAAATTTCTCTTAACCATTCGAGCATTTATTCATTTATTTAACGAAAGCAAAGGCGATGTTTTATCTATTGAAAATCAATTAAAAATTTCAAAAAAACTCTCTTACAAAGACAAAAAGAAAGAAAAAGGAGTAGAGATTTTTATGAAAGATTTGTTTGTGAATGTTGCAAAGATTAATTCTCTCTTAAGAACCTTTTATTCAAAACTTCCAGAGGATTTAATAATCAAAACAATTTATAAAAGAAAACCTACTAAAACTAAATCATTAGAAAAAGAATTTATAATTGAAAAAGGTTTTCTTAATTTAAAAAATAATACACCTAAAAACCTTCGACTAAAATGGGCAAACGTCTTTGAAAAATCCTTGGAACATAATTTACTCATTCATCCTCGCTTTTTAAAGACCGTCGAGGAAAAAAGAAAAGTTTTAAAAAAAAGCACAGATAAACAGCACCTCCAATCATTTTTAAATATTGTCGTCTCCAAAAAAAATCCTATACAGGCCCTTCATGATTTTAATGATACCCAGCTATTTAGCGAAATATTTCCTGAGTTTGGCAGAGTTTGGGGACAAGTGCAGTTTGATATTTATCATCACTACACCACCGACGAACACTTATTATTAACACTGCACAACCTAAATGAGCTAAGACAAAAATCCTTTTATAATGAAATATATAGCAGGTTATCCTCAAGAGAAGCCCTTCACATCGCTTTATTATTTCATGATATTGGAAAGAAGGGGCCAAAAAATCATTCTGTATATGGAACAGAGTTAACCAACAAGGTCCTAAAAAGACTTCCTGTATCAGAAGAAGTGAAAGAATTGACATTGTGGTTAGTTGAAAACCATTTAGCAATGAGCGATACAGCTTTTAAAAATGACACTCAAAGTCCTGAGGCAATTGCTAAATTTACTTCTATTGCGAACACAGAAGAAAAAATAAACTCATTGTTTCTTTTTACCTTATGTGACATTGCCTCTGTCGGACCAAACGTTCTAAACGAATGGAGAATAAGCCTGCTTAGAAGTTTATTTTATAATGCAAGAGATTTTCTGCAAAGAGGTCTAGACACAAAAACTTATTCTACTTCTGTTCAAGTATCTTTAAAGAAATCAGTATTACAAAAATCTGATGTTAATTTAAAAAAGTTTATAAAAAATTCGATAAATGAATTTCCAAATCAATTCTGGGAAGCCTTTTCATCAAGAATGATCGTCGATATTTTTAAAATTTACCAAAGAAATAAAAAAGCAAAGGTTATTAACTCTGTAAATTTTCTTAATTATGAAAATAAAGAATATAGTGCTGTTGTTGTCACAAGTAAAAATAGACCAGGAATTTTAAAAGATATTGTTTCGGGGTTTACACATTCTCAATCGAATATTCTTAGTTCTAGAATAATATCTTTAAATAACAATCAAGTAATTGATGTGTTTTGGGTAACCAATTTTTTGAATAAAGGTGTTTTAGATTTAAACGAACAGAAAAGAGCAGCTAAACATGTAATGAGTGCTCTTGATCAAAAAGATTTTAAACCCTTACGGTCATTTACCAAAGGTTTACAAAAACTTACTGTAAATCCTCAAATTACAATTGATAACGATATGAGTAAGCAAGTCACTACTTTTCAAATATTATCTGGCGATAGGCCTGGATTATTAATGGATATTTTAGGAGTATTTCATGACAAAAAAATAAGTGTCCAATCAGCAAAAATTTCCACATACGGTGAAAAGGTTTTCGATATTTTTCAATTAACAAATAGCAATAACCAAAAAATCAAAGATGAAAAATTACTCAAATCAATTGAAAAGGATTTGATGTCTATTTTTTAGGTTTTTTATGTTTATCGATTTAAGTCCCTCGATATTACTAGATAATTCTGATATCAATTTTAATAATATTTAAATATGAGCAGTTTCCAAAAAAGAGTTTTTTCTGGTGTTCAACCAACAGGAACCCTGCATTTAGGTAACTATCTTGGTGCGATAAAAAACTTTGTAGAGCTTCAAAAAGAATTTGAATGTATTTATTGTGTTGTAGATCAACACGCCATTACTGTTGAGCAAAATCCAGCTGAACTTCGCTCAAACACGCTAGAGGTATTAGCATCA
Organism: uncultured Alphaproteobacteria bacterium; assembly: GCA_902599405.1. Classification (GTDB taxonomy): domain Bacteria; phylum Pseudomonadota; class Alphaproteobacteria; order HIMB59; family HIMB59; genus HIMB59. The sequence continues at coordinate 97,852 of CACKFO010000001.1, forward strand.
TTTATTGCAGCAGGAGTGGACTATAAAAAACAAATTATTTTTCAACAATCAAGTGTAGCAGAACACTCTCAGCTTGCTTGGGTATTTAATTGTGTCAGTCGAATTGGTTGGCTTAATAGAATGACACAATTCAAAGATAAAGCTGGGAAGAATAAAGAAAACGTAAGTGTTGGCTTAATGGTTTACCCAAACTTAATGGCTGCAGATATTCTTGCTTACCTTGCAACGCATGTTCCCGTAGGTGATGATCAAAAACAACATTTAGAACTGTCAAGAGACATTGCACAAAAATTTAATAATGATTTTAAAGTAGACTTCTTTCCGCTGCCAGAACCACTTATTTATGGAAATGCGACAAGGGTTATGAGCCTTCGAGATGGAACTAAAAAAATGTCAAAATCTGATGCATCTGAATTTTCTAGAATTTTATTAACTGATAGTGATGATGATATAAGTTCTAAAATAAAAAAGGCAAAGTCTGACTCAGACCTTATTCCTGATAACAAGGATCAATTACAAAATAAACCTGAATGCTTAAATTTAATCAATATTTTGTCTGCTTGTTCAAATGAAAGTATTGAAAAAACTCTGGTAAGTTATGCTGGCAAAGAATATTCAAAATTAAAAAATGACCTTGCAGACAAATTAATTCAAGTCATAGGACCAATTAGAACCGAGATATTAAATCTTCTCAATAATAAGGATGAATTAAATAAAGTCCTAGATATGGGTAGCGAAAAAGCATCCACAATTGCAGGCCCTATTCTCAAAGAAGTCTATAAGATAGTCGGTTTTAGATAGACACTTTGTCTTGAAATTTCCAATTTTATAGACATATTATTAGCAATGTTCGTACAAACTGAACCAACGCCTAACCCTGCAACCTTAAAGTTTTTGCCAGGAAAAGAGGTCATGAAAGACGGAACTATGTTCTATCAAAACCAAGAGTCTGCCTCAAATTCACCTTTGGCAATGAACTTGTTTAATATTAAAGGTGTTGAGGGTGTTTTTTTTGGGTCTGACTTTATCACTATAACCAAAGGCAAAGATAATGATTGGACGCTTATGAAACCTGCAATTTTGGGTTGTATCATTGAGCACTTTACAATGAACAAACCTATTATCTCAGAGCAATCTGCATCAACTGGACATACAATTGATGAGAACGATAGTGATGTTGTAAAAAAGATCAAAGAACTTCTAGATAGTAAAGTAAGACCAGCTGTTGCTATGGACGGTGGAGATATCATATTTGACAAATATAATGAGGGAATTGTATTTCTACAAATGCAAGGGGCCTGTCAGGGATGTCCAAGTTCAACGGCAACTTTAAAAATGGGAATTGAAAATATGCTAAAGCATTATATTCCCGAAGTCCGTGAAGTACGACCCGTTGAAGTCTAGTCTTTTACTTTTTTTTTTTGGATTTTTATTAAATTCATCTCTTAACGCAGGAGAATTTCATAATTGGGTTGATTTAAATAAATATTATAAAAAAAATAATTTTATTCCTGAAATTTTAACGCAAGAAAATATTGGTCATCTTCCTATAATATCAGAATTACCTGATGATTTTTCAGAAATACAAGATGTTCCAACAAAGAAAAAACTATTTTACCTCGTAACACTTCCTTTGATTTACAATGCGAATGTCTCAATCATGCAAGAACGAAGGATGGTAATCAATATAGAAAAAAAATTTGCTAGAAAAGAATTAAACAAAAACGAAACTAACGAAATTATTAGGTTGTCAAAAAAATATAAATTAGATTATAGCGAAATTAACACAAAACTTTTTAGAAAACTTAAACAACGTATTAATATTATCCCAGTGTCACTAGCTCTTGGACAAGCAATTATTGAAAGTGGTTGGGGACAGTCTAGATTTGCAACTGAGGGTAATGCTCTTTATGGTCAGTGGACTACAAGTGAAGATAAAGGAATCATTCCTCAAGACAGGGATGAGGATAAAACTCACGCAGTTTTAAAATTTAAAAATTTATCAGAAAGTGTTGAAGCCTATATGTTTAATATTAATACCCATCAAGCTTATTATAATTTTCGAGTCATTAGACGAATAGATGAGCGCATAAAATATACAGACCCTATTAGTATGAAAGTAAAATATTTAGCAGCCTATGCTGAAATCGGCGATAAATACGTTGATAAATTAGAGCTGATCATTGCTTCAAATAATCTTCAAGAATTTGATCGATTTAAATTTAATTAACTAAGTACTGATAACCAAACCAGAAAATACCATTATTAACTTTTGTGCAATTAAACCTAAGCCTACCTTTTACAGGTAAACGATTAAGTTCAACTAATAACTTATTATTAAGATTTGTAATTGTTGGATTAAATGATCCTTGAAAATCACTAATAAAACAATTTATGTTGGAAGAGTCCTCGTTAAAATCTAAAGCATATCTACTGATAGGCTCACTTTGATAAGGGTTGCCAGGTTCAATAAGCACATTATTAAAAGGTAAAACACTTGATGCATCTTTTATTCGATTAATAGATCCGTAATTCTCATTCAAGGGGAATCTTGGAATAAAATATTTTTGATTAATTGAAAAGGCACCTGAATGTTGTCCAAATGCTGCATCAAAATACTGAGAAACTACTTTTTGTGCTATAGTGCTATTTTCACCAAAAGGATAAGCAAATAAATTTGGAGTAATACCTAAATTTTCAAAAATAAGATCCTGTGATTTTTCTATTTCATTCACAATTTCAATTTCACTAAGAATAGATAAACTTGAATGAGAGTGTGTGTGATTTTGAATATCTACACCACGACTAAGTACACTTTTAAGCTGAGTCCAATTCATATAATTTTGTCCACCAACGTTTTCTGTATTTAAAAAAAGAGTGACTGGTATCTCATACTTTTCAAAAATAGGTAATCCCACCTCAAAAAATGATAAATATGCATCATCTACAGTTATTGAAATAGTTTTTTTTTGTAATTTATCTTCAAACAAAAGATCTCTAGCAAAAATAAAATAAAACCCCTGATCCTTTAAATACTCAAGATGACTTACTAATTGCTCTTCGCGTATATTTGTTGAGGGATACTTATTTTCACCAAATCGATGATACATTAGAATATTATTTGGAATTGTATCATTCACACTTGTTGCATAGGATGTGCTAATTGGAAAAGTAAAATTTGACACAAAAATGATCAGTAAAGTAAAAAATTTTGAAATAGGCATCGATAGCTCTTTATCATACTGTTCAATTACTTTATTTAAAAATGAAAAAATCATTTGGGATAAAACTGTAAAAAGTGAGTATGGACATGAAAAAATATTATCCGAATTACTTCAAAACTTAGTAACTAAAACAAAAATAAAGGCTGATCATATCAAAAAATTGCATCTAAATTATGGACCAGCACGCTTCACAGCAATAAGAAATTGTCACTCACTTATGAAAGGCTTTTTTATAGATCATAGAGTAGAAATTGTGGGTTATTCTATCTTTGAGCATTTCTTTTTAGGTATTAACAAAAAACTTACTAAAGATGTCTTGTGTGTGATTGACACAAATAGAAAAGATTTAGCTATTCAAAAGATTGATATATCAGGCAAGTTAATTGGAAAGACAAAAACTTTAAAAATTGACTCAAACCTTGTGGATATATTGAGTCAAAACTATTTTTTAATAGGAAACGGATTAGAAAAACTAAAAAAAATTTCTGAATTTGCCTTTATTAAAAATAAAATTATTTCGCCAACAAAATTGAAATCAAATTATTTTATTAAAAAGCATTATAAGAAAAAATCTAATTATAAATTCCCAAAAATAATTTATCCCTACTCTCCGATTTAAAAATTAAAAATTTAAAAAAGAATATTTTTTTTCCATATACTTTTGATGATAATCCTCTGCGGGACAGTAATTCTTAACGGGTTCTATAATCGTAGTAATTTTTTGATTAAATTGGCTTTCGTTCAATTTGTCTGTGATCTGCTTTGCTATTTCACATTGAGTTTCATCATAATAGCCTATCAATGATCGGTATTGAGATCCTCGATCTGGGCCTTGTTGATTTAAAGTTGTTGGATCATGAATTTGATAAAAAAACTCCACAAGGTTAGTGTATGAAATAAGATTTTCATCAAATTTTAAGAAAACGACTTCAGCATGATTTGTATTACCTTTGCAAACTTCTTCGTAAGAAGTTTTATCAGTTAAGCCTTGAGAGTAGCCTACTTGGGTTTCAATCACACCTTTGATCTCAGAAAATTTTTTTTCAGGCCCCCAAAAACATCCTGCACCAAATAATGCTTTAGACATAATCTTTTCCTTTTAGTTGTGTCTTTTGGGCACTTCTTTGGTGAATTCTCTTTCTCCAAATTTCATAGCTTTTTTGTTTAATATTTTTTTTCATAATTTTTTTAACATCACCCTCATCAATTTCATAAATTTTTTTGATATGACTAAAATCTGTTTGATCGTCCCAAGCCATTTGAATTATTTCACTAATCTGAGATTGATTAAATTTCATACTTAATGATACAAATCGGGGATATTTTCAGATCTATAACAATTTGAAGCATAGCCTTGTTCTTGGGTAACAAACTTAAACAGTTTTCCTGCATGCGGTTGTCTTTCTGCTTCAATGTCGTTGAGACCAACAGATGCAGTTGTAATAAAAAGCTCATTGAGATATTTCCCACCAAAAGTGCAACTTGTTACTTTTGAAACAGGAAGTTGTAAAATTAATTTAAGTGAACCTTTTTTATCAAAACAACAAACCTTGCCACTTCCCCACATTGCTACCCATAAGTTACCATTTTTATCAACTGTCATTCCATCTGGGTTTCCATCGATTTTGTTCATGGAAAGAAAAACTTTTTTATTTATTCCATTGCCTGACAAATTATTGATAGAAAAAATATAAATAATTCTTTTTATAGAGTCAGTTACATAACCTACATTTCTCTCGTAGTCAAAAACTGGTCCATTTGAAATAATATAAGAGTTATCTGAGTATATTGGTTTTAAATTAGAGTCATGACATATAACTTTTCCAGTCTGAGACTTTTGTTGAATATCCATTGTTGATATCCAAATTTGTCCATTTAAATCTATGTCTGCATCATTAATCCTGTTATTTGGACTATCAAAATTGATCTTTGTTAGAAGCTGTTTTTTAGATAATGAGGGATGAATTGAATAAAGAGAGTCGTATGAACTCATGATATAATTTTTATTATCTTGTAAAAGAATATTGGTGACACCGTCTTGTACTGAATATTGACGTTCTTCGTTATTATCTTGATCAGTTTCAATTATTTTATTTTCATAAATATCCACCCATAACAGCTTATCGTGCCTCCAATCCCAAATTGGTCTTTGACCTAGAACACTTTTATATGATTGATGGCAAACAGACGGTTGCTCATATTTAATTCTCACAAAGATGATTATAAACTAAATATTTAGATGAAAAAAGTATGTTGGAGATTTGTTTTGATTGTCTTATCGTGTTTTTAATATAGAAATTGCATGAGCTATTTGTGTTCTTATTGATTTAAGAGTTTGATGAATTTAGTTAAATTATCTAAATATTTTATTTTTATTTCTTTTCTGATTATAGCAACAAGCTGTGAAACAACTGATGTAGAAGAGAAAGTAATAAAACCAGAGCCTGTACCTAAAATTATATATACCCCTGAAGTAGAGGAAACTGTTGAGGAAAGTGATGAAATTGTTGAGCATTTCAAAGGTGTAGAACTATTTTTAAATAAATCGCTAAATGATTTAATTTTAAAATATGGAAAAGTTGATTTTTCAAAAATTGAGAGTGTTTATGAATTCCACAGATATAACACTGATAATTGTAGAATCTTTATACAAAATAGATCTGTAGATAAAACAATAATAAACATTACGATTTACAACTATAAAAAGAATTTGTTTATCGAAACATACTCAAAAGATTTGTGTACTGATATTTAAAATAGATAATTGTTTAATAACAAATAATATAATTCTTAATTATGAAATTTAAGTATGGGATATTTATTTTATTTTTCTCAATAAATTGTTTTGCTCATCATCCAGGAAATCAGATAGATGCTGATAAGCCTTACCCTTCAATTAATTTAACAGTCATCAAAGATAAAATTGATGGTTACAATATTTTTATAGATTTAAAAAATTTTAATCTAAACCCTTCAGAAATTGGAGGTGAAAATATTTCAAACTCTGGATATTTACAGCTTTTTATAAATGATATAAGAATCACAAGAATTTATTCTGACTGGGTACACGTACCTCAACGTTTTTTTAATCTGAAAGAAAACTTTATCAAAATTACAATTCATTCCTATCTCCATGATCAGTTTACTATTAAGGGGAAACCAATAGAACACATAGTAAAAGTTATCGATAATTAAATTTAATTTAAAGAATTTAAAAAAACTTACTCTATGTACAAAAGTTAAATGAATTTCGGATTTTCTAAAAATAAATAGTTACTCAAGCTTTATAAGGAAGTGAAGAGTGATGCAAAACTATTTTTAATATATCGTTTTCAGTTTTTTTATATCCCCAGCTCTTATCAACTTTGACAGAGGTTCCTTCTTTGTTTATCAAAGTTACCCAACCCATCCACATTGCTACATTTTGATCAATAAACACGGATGATGTTTCTGATTTGACTTCGAGCCAATCTTTAATTCCAAAACCACTGTCTGTTGGGTACTTTGGATTATTTCCAACAAAGTATGAAAGTGCTCCCTCTTTGTCTAATCGAAATGTTTGATTACCACCACTAAGAGTTGGTTTAAATAATACTGATCCTAACTCAAAACCGTAAAGATTATCTAACATTTCGTTTGCAACTAAAGTAGCTTGATCAATACCTTTTTTTTCATAAGCCTGTGAAATTGCAATCATGCTCTCTCCCCAAGCAGTACGAGCATTCGTTAAATCATTTTCATTTATTGTCATTGGCTATGTGTTATTTTAAATTTATAAAAATGATTATTCATTTAATACGATTAACGATAAAATTAACAAGACTCGACATATATAGCAAGGGTTCCCTCTTTTTATTAAAGAAATTTTGCATTGCTTTGTAATTTCTATTTTGAATCAGTTTTAAATACTTAATACATTCAGTACGATTAAGCTTATATGCAATATTTGCTTTTTGTGAGTCTTTTTTAATTTTCTTTCCAACTTTTTTCTCATTGCCCCATCTATCAAGCATATCATCAGTAACTTGAAAAATTTTTCCAATTGTATCTCCAATTTTTTTTAGCTCTCTTTTTTTATTTAAATTTAATTTTTTTACAGTTAAAAGAAGATTGAAACATAAACTGAATAATGCACCTGTTTTTAAAAGATGCATTGTCTCTATATCCTTTATTATTGAATTTTTTTTCATGTAAATATCCATGGATTGTCCAGCAATCAAACCCTCCAAACCGTTAGCTTTTGAAAGCATCTGTATTGATTTGATTTTCTGGTTATCAGAGAGATTTTTTGACTCAGCTAGCGTTTTTACTGATAAGACTTGAAACATATCTCCAGCTAAGACAGCAGTTGCCTCATCAAATTTTTTATGCACAGTTAATTTACCCCTTCTATAGTCATCGTTATCCATAGACGGTAAATCATCGTGGATTAGTGAGTGCAGGTGAACACATTCTATCGAAAGGGCAAAGTCATCTAATATTTTCGGCTTAATATCTAGATATAAACCCATTCGACAAAGCAAGAACGGTCTAATCCTCTTGCCACCAGTTTTGGCAAAATAAATCATTGCCTTCTTAATTCGTTTATCGGGTGACTTTAATTCTTGTATGTGTCTAATAAGCTTTTTATCAAAATTCAGAGAAAATGATTTAATTTGCTTTTTCTCAAAGTTTTCACTTATTTTCATTTAATTACAAGTTATCCAAGTAATGAGAGGTGTGATTATCGAAAATGAATATAATTACACCTATAAATACAAGGTAAACAAAGAAATTAATGATTTTCTTAGTTTTTTTGTTATTTATGTAGCTTTTATTGAATTTCAGTATTATCCATAGCAATAGTGTGGATAAAAAGAATAAAAACCCATTAAACAGTACACTATCTTGAAAAATAGCCATTTTTTTACCCACTATACTCCCAAAATATATTAATAAAAGTCATATTAGGTATTTTTTTTTTGCAATTTATACCTATAATCCCCTGAAATTAACAAATCCTTACATTTAGGATTCTGTTATAAGTTTTAGAACTTAAGAAAAGGAGTACTCAATGATTAAGTTTTTAAAATCTATGGCTATCCCAACAGCTGCTCTAGTAGCACTGCCAGGAATAGCTTCTGCAAGCGTTGGCTTAGCGCCAGACGACTTTGTTGGGATATCTTTTTGGGTTATCTCAATGTGTATGGTTGCCGCTACTGCATTCTTTTTCCTAGAAACTAACAACGTATCAGGTAAGTGGAAGACATCTCTTGCACTTGGTGGTCTTGTTTGTCTAGTTGCCGCAGTACACTACTTCTATATGAGAGAAGTATGGGTAACAACAGGTGATACACCTACTGTTTATAGATATGTTGACTGGTTAATCACTGTTCCATTACAGATGATTGAATTCTACATTATCCTTGCTGCAGTTGCTGCAGTGTCAGCTGGTATTTTCTGGAGACTGTTAATCGGTACTTTAGTGATGCTTGTTGCTGGTTATGCTGGTGAAGCTGGTTTCATCAACGCATGGGCAGGATTCATTGTAGGTCTAGCTGGTTGGGCATACATTTTATATGAAATTTTTGCTGGTGAAGCTGGTAAAGCTGCTGCTGACAAATGTCCTGCAGCTGTTCAAACAGCTTTCAACACAATGAGATGGATCGTTACAGTTGGTTGGGCAATTTATCCATTAGGATATTTCTTCGGTTACTTAACTGGAGGAGCTGATGCTGTAACTCTAAACGTTATCTATAACGTTGCTGACGTTGTGAATAAGATTGCTTTTGTCGCAGTTATTTGGGCTGCTGCTGTAGCATCTTCAGGCAAAAAAGCTTAATAAAGCTTTATAACCTATTTAAACCAGGCAAGGCTAACTTGCCTGGTTTTTTTTTGTCTAAATTTCATATACTTTAACTATCTTGAGTAAGAAAGTTGTAGTTATTGGTGGGGGTTTTGGAGGACTAGCTGCTGCCTTAAGGTGCAGAAAACTTGGTTTTGATGTCACCCTGCTTGAAAGACTTAACATGCTTGGCGGAAGAGCAAGAGTTTTCGAAAAAGACGGTTATAGACACGATGCTGGACCAACTGTTATAACAGCACCCTTTCTATTTGAAGAACTTTTTGAATTATTTGGTGAAAACTTAAAAGATCACTTAAATTTTAAATCCTTAGACCCTTGGTACAGATTTTACTTTCACAATGGAAAAACTTTTGATTATCGACCATCTATCGAAGATACAAATAATGAAATAAGAAAATTTGATGAAAATGACGTTGATGGATATGACAAATTATTAAAAACATCAAAAGATATTTTTGAGATAGGTTTCGAAAAGTTATCGGATAAGCCATTTATTTCCTTTTGGGAAATGGCAAAGCAAATACCATCGTTAATAAAACTCAAAAGTTATTTAACAGTCAGTCAATTAGTAAATAGTAAATTAAAAAATAAGTATCTGCGGAAGGCATTTTCGATACATCCTTTATTAGTTGGGGGCAATCCGTTCACTACAACATCTATATATGCATTAATACACTATCTTGAAAGAAAGTGGGGGGTGTACTTTTGCATGGGAGGCACAGGTAAAATTGTGAGAGAGTTAGAAAATTTAATGTTAAGACAGGGTATTACTGTTAATAAAGAAACAGATGTAGAGCAAATTTCCATTATAAATGGTAAAGCGGAAAACGTGGTGCTTAATAACGGAAAAAAAATACCTGCGGATCTTGTGATTTGTAATGCAGATCCCCCTACAGTTTACAGTGAAATGTTACCATTAGAATACTCCAGAGATAGTCTTCTCAAACCTAAGAAATTTACACATTACTCTATGGGCCTTTATGTTCTTTTTTTTGGATCGAAGAAAAAATTTTCTGATGTCGCTCACCACACTATTTGGATGTCTGAAAGATATAAGGAACTGCTTCACGATATTTTTGAGAAAAAGATTTTGACAGAGGATTTTTCACTTTATCTTCATCGTCCAACAGCAACAGATGATACTTTTGCACCAGAGGGATGTGATAGTTTTTATGTTTTATGCCCTGTTCCTAATCTTCAAGGAGATGTTCAATGGAATTCAGAGGGTCCAAAACTTAAGGATAGAATAGTTGAAGCACTGGATAAAACTATTATGCCAGGACTAAAAGAAAACATTGAGGCAGAATTCTGGATGACTCCTGAGGATTTTAAAAATGATTATAGATCAAAATACGGAGCTGGATTTTCTGTGGCACCAATTTTTTCTCAATCGGCATGGTTTCGCTATCACAACAAAGATAAGAAAATACCAAATTTATATTTTTCAGCTGCGGGATCACACCCAGGTGCCGGAATACCTGGCGTATTGTGCTCTGCTAAGGTAATAGAGAAGCTTATAATTAAGGATTTCAAAGTTAGTCATTAAGGTGACATCATTTAAAACAAATACCTATAGCATTAAATCGGAAGGTAAAAGTTTTTATTGGGCAAGTTTTTTTTTACCCAAAAAAAATAGAATTGCAGCTTCAAGGCTCTATAGCATATGTCGATATCTAGATGATGTGGCAGATAATTCGAAGTTAGATACCTCTTCTCAAATAAAAAATATATTTAATCAAATAAAAGAAAATGAGAGCTCTGAGATAAATATCTTTTTTAAAAAAAATAATATTAACATTGGTATTTTAAAAGATCTAATAGATGGTTTGATCAGCGATCAGCAGAACGTCAGAGTTACAGATGAAAAAGAATTAATAGATTACTCATACAAGGTTGCTGGAACAGTGGGTTTGATGATGTTACCAATAATTAATACCAAAGATGCTGAAGCAAGAAAGCATGCTATTGATTTAGGAATTGCTATGCAACTAACAAATATTGCAAGGGATGTTTACGAGGACGCAAAAATGAATAGGTTATATCTACCAAAAGAATGGTTAGGACAAGTCTCAATAAGTGACCTAATAGATAATAAGTTAGATGATCAAAAAAAAAAATTGATTGAATTATCTATTAAAAATTTAATAGAACTCTCTGATAAATTCTATGCAAACGGTTTTTCTGGTATGAAATTTATTCCTCTTAGAACCAGACTAGCAATATTTTTTGCAGCAAAAATTTACAAAGGGATTGGGGAAAAGATTAAAAGCGGTGGTTATGTTTACAAGCTTGAAAGAATTTATTTAAACAAATTAGAAAAGTTATGGATTACAATAATTTCTATACCTGAATTTTTATTTTTAAAAAATATTTTTAAATCCTACAAATCGATTAGGGGCTCATTTAAAAATGAAAATATATGATGTAGCATTTTTGGGCATGGGTGCCAGTGCCCTTGCTACTGCAAAATTAAAGTATAAGGGAACAAGTGTTAGTTTAATTGGCATTGATAAAAATTATCATAGCAAAAGAAATAATTTTTTTGCATTTTGGCTGACAGATTGGATGAAAGATTTTGATAGTCTTGCACAAAAAAAATGGTTTTGCTGGAACTTTTACTTAACAAATAATCATATAAAACATGAAACTAAGGATTTACCCTATTGCACTATAAGATACCAAGATTGGAAAAATTATTGCTTAAAAGGCTTAGAAAACTTATCAATTAAAGAGTTCAATGTTCAAAGTATTACGAATTTAAAAAAATACTATGAAATCAAGCTAGAGAATGGTGAGGAAATTTTTGCTAAGAAAATTTATGATTCTCGTACGCCGAAATTGGAAAATGAAAAAGTAAAACAGCATTTTTTTGGATACCTTATAGAAACTAAACAAATGATAAATGGTAATAGTGTGACCTTAATGGATTTTCGTGTTGAACAAAAAATGGGATTACATTTTATGTATTGTTTACCAATAGATGAAAATAGAATGTTAGTTGAGTCAACAGTTTTTTCTTCAGAAATCCAAGAGGATGGATGGTATCAAAAACAGATATTAGAATACATTGAGACAAAATTAAATTTATCTGAATATAAAATAGTTGATGAAGAAAAAGGGGCGTTACCAATGTATGATATTGAAAACAAATCAAGTGAAAATTATATTCATATCGGTTCAAGAGGTGGTGCCACCAAAATATCAACCGGGTATGCTTTTTCCTTTTTTCTAAAAAACATAATGTTAAATTTTGAAAATATTAATAAAGCTCATCACTCATATTTTGATAAATGGATGGATAAGGTATTTGTGAATTATCTGAAAAATAATAGTGGAACAGAGAAGGTTTTTATTAATATGGCTTACTCTTTAAATGGCAATGAATTTGCATCATTTATGATGGGTGTAGCTGATTTTCCGACAAAATTAAAGGTCATTATGTCAATGCCAAAAATTAAATTTATAAAAAGTGCATTAAGCACCATTCGTAATTAAATGTATGAATTAAGCTTTATATCTTTACTTGCTCTTTGCATGGTTTCATTTATTGGTGTGCCGCATGGTTCATTTGACGGAGCTGTAGCTGCACTGTTAGGTTATAAGACAAGAAAAGATTTTTTTATATTTGTATTCTTATATTTAATTATTTCTGCAGCAGTAATTATATTTTGGATTTACTTTTCCGTAATCGCTTTAATTTTATTCATTTTAATGAGTATCGTTCATTTTGGATTATGTGACTGGTCCTATCTAGGTTTGAAGAAATATAAATGGTCTGTTTCTTTAACGCATGGTTTAAATATTGTATTTGGGATTATTTTTTTTCACACTAACGAAACATTTGAGATATTTACTTTTTTATCAAATCTATCTTTTAATCAATTTCAAGAATATCTATATATTGTTTACATTTGTTACTTTTTTCTTTTGATTAGATATGCATATTTGGCAATTAAATTTACAAGATTAAGATGGGGGATATTAGAAATGTCTATTATTTTATTGGTAATATTTTTAACAGAACCGCTCGTGGCATTTTCTATCTATTTTTGTTTCATTCATACTTTTAAACATGTCAAATCAATATTAAAAGATACATCAAAATATTTATCAAATAACAAATTTATAACTATAACTACCATCTCTTTTACAATCTTAACATGGGTCGGCGGCAGCTTAGCAATTATCTACCTTCATAAGAGTTTTTCTTTTGATGAGTCTTTTATAAAGACACTGTTTATTGGATTAGCGGCATTAACTCTTCCCCATATGACTTTAGTAGATATCTTTTATAGAAGAAAATTTAATTGAGAAAATTAGGTATTTTAAATGTGATGTTTTCATCCTCTTTAAAATTTAAAACTTCGATTGCATAAACTTTTTTTATCTGATCAATGAATAAATTTAATTGTTCTTCAGGAGCAGATGCACTAGCTGTCAAACCTATTGTATTAAATTCTGATAAATTTGAATAATCAAAGTCGTTTATATTTTCAACTAGTTCACTATGTTTACAACCAAATCTTTTAGCAGTTTCGACTAACCTAATTGAATTGGAACTATTGTGGGCACCAATCACATAAAAAGCATCAACATTTTTAGACATTTCTTGTACAGATAATTGTCTATTTGAAGTTGCATAGCAAATATCGGATTTTTTAGGAGCTAGAATTGAAGGAAATTTTTTTTCTAAAGCATCAACAATACTTTGTGTATCAAAAACTGATAAGGTTGTTTGTGTTATATAGGCAAGTTTTTGATTTGATGGGAAATATAATTTTTCAACATCCTCAATATTTTGAACTAAAGTTAAATTGCTAATATCCTTGAGCTGTCCAGCTGTCCCGTCAACTTCAGGGTGATGTTCATGACCGATCATAATTATTTTATATTCGTTTTTTTCTAATTGAATTATTTCTTTATGAATCTTACTGACTAATGGGCAGATGGCATCATAAAATAATAGATTATAATCTTTGGCTTTGTTAATTACTCTTTGTGCAACACCATGCGCAGAAAAAATTACAGGTTGTTTTGTATTTTTAGGAATTTCTTCTAGCGAATCTACAAATACAACGCCTTTTTCTCTCAAATTACTGACAACAAATTTATTATGAACAATCTCATGACGTACATAAACTGGAGCTCCATATTTCAAAAGGCTTTTTTCGACCATTTCAACAGCTCTCTCAACCCCAGCACAAAAACCTCTGTGTTTGGCAGTTATAATCTTTTTAACCACGGTAAATTGTTATCATATTATTAAGAGAAAAATTATTTTATAATTAATAAAAGTTGCTGAGCCTCAATATTTTCACCAGCTTTTACGCACAGTCTCTCAACTATTCCAGGTTGGTCTGCGTAAATAACTGTTTCCATTTTCATGGCCTCAATAGTGCATAATTTAGCACCCTTTGGCACTTTTATTCCTTCAGTAACAGCAACGTCTACAAGTAAACCAGGTATTGGGGCCGCAACATGATCTTTGTTGCTAGGATCAGCAATTTCTTTAGCTAAATCGTCAACTGCAATGGAATTATCTTTGATGTCAACTGATCTGGCCTGGCCATTCAATTCAAAATATACTGTCCTGTAACCTTTTTCGTTTGGCTCACTTAAAGTGAAATATCTTATTATAAGAGTTTTACCAGGTTCTATAGAGACATATATCTCTTCCCCTGTATTCATCCCAAAGAAATAGTTTGATGTTGGGATAACACTAGTATTACCAAATTTCTTTTTGTGTTTTATATACTCATCAAAAACCTCGGGAAAAAATATTTGTGAAATTGTATCTTTCTCTGAAATAGTCTCGCTATACTTCTTTTCCAATTCCTTCGTTCTATTTTTAATTTTTAATGAGGGTAACTTTGATCCAAATCTATAATTAATAGGTTTTTTTCCTTTTAAAATTTTCTTTTGGAGTGCTTTTGGAAAACCTTTATATGGTTGACCTAATCGGCCACTAAAGAATTCGATGACTGATGCAGGAAAGCCAACATCCTTTTTAGGGTCTAAAACATCTTGAATTTGAATATTATTTGCCAACATGTAAATTGCCATATCACCAACAACCTTAGATATAGGTGTAACTTTAATTACATCACCAAATATTTTGTTCACTTCGGCATACATTGATGCAAGTTCTGGCCATCTCTCGTCTGTAATACCCATTGACCTTGCTTGCTCTCTTAAATTAGTGTACTGGCCTCCTGGCATCTGATGTAAATATACCTCTGACATACTAGTGCGAGTTTTACTTTCGAAAGGTTGGTATTGTTTTCTAACACCTTCCCAATAATTTGCAGCAGTCCTGACAACTGCAGAAGAAATTTTTGGATCTCTTTTATTGCCATCAAGAGACTCTAAAACTGCACCAAAACTAGGTTGCGATGTGAAGCCAGACCAAGAGTCAATTGCTACATCAACAATATCTACCCCTGCTTCTGAGGCATTAAGCAATGTTGCAACACCATTTCCACTTGTATCGTGAGTATGGAAATGAATTGGAATTTTTATGCTTTTTTTTAATTCTTTGAATAAAATTTTTGCTGCCTTGGGTTTACACAAACCTGCCATATCTTTGATTGCAAGAAAGTGAACTCCCATTTTCTCAAGCTTTTGCGCCATTTTTAAGTAGTAATCAAGTGTATATTTTTTCTCTGCTGGAGACGATAAATCGCCGGAGTAACAAATAGAAGCTTCACAGATTTTTCCAGATTTTAATACTTCGTCAATAGAGACTCTCATATTTTCAATCCAGTTTAGTGCATCAAATATTCTAAAAACGTCAATCCCAGACTGAGCGGAGAGTTGTATAAACCTTCTTAAAACATTATCAGGATAGTTTGTATATCCAAGAGCATTCGATCCTCTGAATAACATTTGTAATAGGGCTGAGGGCATTTGTTCACGTAACTTTTCTAGACGTTCCCAAGGGTCCTCTTTTAAGAATCTTAATGCAACATCAAAAGTTGCACCACCCCAACACTCAACTGAGAATAGATTTTTAAGTCTTTCTTCATATAAGTCAGTTATGCCTAACATATCTTGTGTTCTCATTCGAGTTGCAATTAAAGATTGATGAGCATCTCTAAAGGTAGTGTCTGTAATCAATAATTGTTTTTCTTTTAACACAGTCTCAGCAACAGCAGATGGACCATTAGTATCTAAAATTTGTTTATATGTTTTATCGACAGTCTCTTGTGCTTTTTTTGATCTAGATATTCCATAGTCTGAGAGTTTTGCTGGTGTTGTCTCTCTTAATTTTGGTCTATTAGCGACTTCTGGGTTACCATTAACAATAACTTCGGCTAAGAAGTTTAATGTTTTGGTTGCCCTATCTTTTCGACCAGAGAATTGAAATAAACTTTTTTCACTATCTATAAATTTTGTATGGTATTTAAAAACATCGAAACCTTTGTGGTTAATTAACTTTAATAAAAAAGGTATATTTGTTTTTACACCTCTGACGCGAAATTCACTCAATGCTCTATTCATTCGTCTCTTTGCTTCAATAGGGGTTTGGCCTTTTGCAGTTACTTTAACTAAAAGAGAGTCATAATAAGGAGTAATAACCGTACCAGTAGATGCAGTTCCAGCATCTAGTCTTATTCCCAAGCCACTTGCAGATCTATAAACATTAATTTTACCGTAATCTGGGGCAAAATCATTAGCGGCATCTTCTGTTGTAACCCTTGATTGGATAGCATGACCTTTCATATGAATGTTTTTTTGAGTTGGCACACCACATATATCATCTCCAATTTTAGCACCAGCTGCTAAGAGGAACTGAGCTTTTACAATATCAATACCAGTAATTTCTTCTGTTACGGTGTGTTCAACTTGAACTCTTGGATTAACTTCAATGAAGAAAAAATCTCTAGATTTAGCATCCATTAAAAACTCTACAGTTCCCGCACATGAATAATTAACTTGTTTTCCTATTCTAACACCTGCGTTACAAATCTCATTTCTCTCTTTGTCAGATAGGTAGGCAGCAGGAGCTCTTTCTACTACCTTTTGATGTCGTCTTTGAAGAGAACAATCTCTTTCAAAAAGGTGAACTATATTGCCATGCGTATCGCCAATTATCTGAACTTCAACATGAAAAGCTTTTTCGATTAACTTTTCAAAAAATACATCATCTTTTCCAAAGGCACTTTTAGCTTCTCTCCTAGCGGTGTTGATTTGATTTTCTAATTCTGTTTCTTTTCTGATCACTCGCATTCCACGACCGCCGCCACCCCAAGATGCTTTGAGCATAATTGGATATCCAATTTTTTTTGCAAGATCTTTACATTTTTTTAAATCTTTTGGTAAGGGTCCTGTGGAAGGTATGGTTGGTACTTTAGCTTTGCCTGCAGTTTTTTTAGCTTCTACTTTATTTCCAAGTGATCGCATAATCTTTGGAGAGGGTCCAACAAAAATAATATTATGTTTTGCACATTCATCAGCAAATTCTGGGTTTTCAGATAAGAAGCCGTAACCTGGATGGATGGCATCACAACCTGAATTAACAGCAATTTGTACGATACCTTTGTAATCTAGGTAAGCCTGGATAGGACCTAATCCTGATCCAACAAGATAGCTTTCGTCTGTTTTGAAGCGGTGCAATGCAAAACGATCCTCGTACGAGTAAATGGATACAGTCCTAAAGCCCAATTCAGTTGCTGCACGAGATATTCTAATTGCAATTTCACTTCTGTTAGCAATTAATATTTTCTTAATTTGTTTCATAATGCTAAATAAGTTTATTTTTATACATTATTCTGTTTTTTTTCATAGACAATCTATAGAAAATTAAGGTTTTTTTACTTTTATAGCCTTTCTTCTGTTTGGATAACAGTCTGTGCAAATTTTGCATTCAACACCAAAGCAGCTTCTAGCTTTGCAATATTCTCTTCCATAAAAAATCATTTGTAAATGAAGTCTGTTCCAAGTTGCCTTAGGAAATAATTTTTTAATATCTAATTCAGTTTGGACTACATTTTTACCATTTGTCAGACCCCACCTTTGTGCTAGACGATGAATATGAGTATCTACAGGGAATGCAGGGTGACCAAAACCTTGGGACATTACTACACTCGCTGTTTTATGACCAACTCCCGGTAAATTTTCTAAATCTTCAAAAGTCTCTGGGACCCTACCATTGTATTTTTTAATTAATATTTTTGAGAGTTTAGAAATAGCTTTTGATTTTTTAGGTGCAAGTCCACATGGTTTAATGATTTTATAAATTTTATTAACAGGCACCTTTGCCATATCATGAGGATTATTTGCCGTTTTAAATAGTAAAGGTGTAATCTTATTCACACGTTCGTCTGTGCATTGAGCACTTAATAAAACTGCTATTAAAAGCTCATATACATTTTTATGTTTAAGAGGGATCGGGATATTTGGATAAAATTTGTTTAAATTATCCAATACCACATTTGCTCTTTCTTGTTTTTTCATATTATTATTGGTGTGCTATTAAAACTATTATAAATATAAATATAATTTTATAAACTTATAGAAATGACAAGAAAGCTTCATATCAAACCAAATAGGAGTCTGACAAATCTTCAAATTCTATTTTTTTTATTCATTACAGGTTTCTTGATCATTTTTATTGGTGGAAGATTTTTATTAGTCGGTGCTTGGCCGATAATTATATTTGGTATTGTTGAATTTTCTATTTTGGTCGTATGCACTTATTTTTTTGTAAAGAGTTTAAAAAAAACAGAAAAAATTTCATTAGAATCAAAATCTATGCAATTAGAGCGGCTTGATGGAGATGAGGTTATTGAACAAAACAGTTATAATTTGAATTGGTTGAAGATAAAGAATGAAAAAAATTCATTAAGTGTAAATTATGCTGGAAAGAAAAAATTCTTCGCCAGTTTTTTGAGTGAGGATAGAAGGAAAAAATTAAAAAGAATTATTGAGAAGTACAGCTCCTCGTCTAGCTAATCATGTCTTTAAAGGTGTAAAAGCCTTTTTCCTTTGATGATAACCATACTGCTGCTTGAATAGCGCCATCAGAAAAAATTTTTCTGTTGTGGGCCTTATGTGTTAATTCTATAGACTCATTGTCACCGTGAAATATGACCGTATGTTCTCCTGGAATATTTCCACCTCTAATAGATGAGAAACCAATTTCATTTTCTTTTCTTTGGCCTTCTTGATTCTGACGTTTAAAATTAAAATTTGATTTGGATAGCCCAAGCTCTTCTACAATTTCTTCTCCGAGCTTTAAAGCTGTACCACTAGGTGCATCCTTTTTGTGTCGGTGGTGTGTTTCAATTATTTCTATATCGAAATCTTTTAAGTGTTTTGCGGCTTTTCTTGCTATTTCAAAAAATGTATTAACTCCATAACTCATATTCGGCGCGTAAAATACTTTTGTTGAATTACTTGTTTGCTTTAAAAGGTTAAAATGGCTCTCATCTAGTCCGGTCGTTCCTATAACTAAACCAGTATTATTAGAAACGGCAGCTTCCGTGAAATTAAATAAGGCCTTAGGTGTTGTAAAATCTATAACTATATCTGCTTTTTCAAATGATTCTTCCCTAGTGGTAAAAACATTTTCTTGAATTTGATTTTTATTAATAAAACTAGGGTCAATATCGTTAACATCGAATACTCCAACGAGCTCAACTTTATTATTCGATAGAGCGGAATTTATGAGATTATTTCCCATTCTTCCTAATGCCCCTGCGATAGCTATTTTTGTTCTAGACATGATTAAGACTTGTTATACATAAATTAGCAGATATGGAATAGCAAAATTATTAAATTTTATGCTAAAATTAACTTATGATTAGACTTGCACTTATTCTTCTTATTTTATTACTAGCTAGTTTATTAATATTTAATAAGAAATTTAGGGAGGCTTTTACAATATCAGTGATACCTCTTGTCTTACTAGTTGTAGGACTTATCGGATATATGATTTACTATATGTTCAGTACCAACTATTTTTCTTAGAGGTTTTAGAATTATGAACTATATACCTTGCTCGGTTTTAAAACCTAAATTAATCCAATCAATTAAACCTTTGTCCATTTCATAAATAGTACCCTGATAACCTTCAGATACTAGATTATCTGCAACTTTTTTAGAGGTAATACCTGCAGTACAGTGAATAATAATATCCTTATTATCGGGGTTTATGGAGTTGATTTTTTCAACAGTTATTTCTTTAAAAGGTATATTGTGTGAGTTCTCAATTCGAATCATATTATGTTCTTTTGGATATCTGACATCGATCACAATTGCACCCTCTTGAATTCTTTTAAACGACTCTTCGGTATCTATAGGTGTGTATTTCATTGTATTACTCTGAGCAAATAATAAATTAGTTAACAGAAAAAAAAATAGAAAAAAAATTTTTAGTAAATTCATTTTTATTAATTTTTAAAGCGAGAATGGCAACTCTTACAGCTTCCAAAAAGATTTTGGTGGAATTGCATAACATTTTCAAATTCTCCTTCTTGAGCAGAAAGTTTGGCAAGCGCTGCACTGTTCTCGGTCTCTTTTGCAATTTGATTAAATAATTCCCTATTGTCAATTATGTCAGTACTAGCTTTTGACTTACCACCAAAAGAGTCATCTGGAAATAAAGTCGGATATACTCTGATAATCTCTTCGATTTCTTCATAAATTGATGCTAGGTCATCATTTATTTCATTTTCTCTGATCAAGTTATTTGCTGCCCTCATGAGTTTGTTATAATCTCTCATTAATTCTTGTCTATCAGATATTGGGTTTGCATAGAGTAATGACTGTGCAAGAAGAAAAAAAATTAAAATTAATTTAAACATAACTTATTAACGTATCATAAAAAATTATAGACTTATTTTTTTGTAAATTTTTTAATAGTGTCATTAAATATTATCTTTCCTGAGTCCAAAATTACTAAATAGTCTGCAAAATCTTTTATATAGGTTAAATTATGTAAAGTTAATACAATAGTTTTATTTTTCATTTTAGACAAAGATGAAAAAAAAGATTTTTCACTCTCAAGGTCTAGATTTTGATTAGGTTCGTCAAGTATAATTAAATCTTGTTCGAAACTCATAAATCTAGATATAAACACTTTCTGCTTTTCCCCTTCCGATAAATTTTGAAACTTACGTTTTTTTAATTTATTTAAATTGAAAAGATTAAAATAAGATTTATTAACCTTGGATCTCTTAATATTACTTAATAATAAAAAATTATCTTCTAGACTTTTATTTAAAGAAATAGGTTTTTGAAAAAGCATCGGAATAGGTTCAGAGTAGTCAGATTTAATTGATCCTTTACTAGGAAAAATAATCTTATTTATAATTTTTATTAAGGAGCTTTTACCAGAACCGTTTTTTCCAGTGATTACTGTAATTTTGTTCCTTCTAATATTTAGATTGATATTTGAAAGTATATTTTTTCCATTAATTGCATATGAAATATTATTAATTTTAATCATTTTTTATTTAAAAAGTTAAGAGATATTGAAATTAAAAGTGTCAGAGAGATAAGAATAACTCCTAAAATAATACCTAGTGAGACATTGCCTTTAGATGTTTCTAATGCAATTGTAGCTGTCATGTTTCTTGTGAAGTGATCAATTGAACCTCCTACTATCGCAGCCGCACCGTACTCACTAATAGCTCGGCCAAAACCTAACAAAAGAACTGTTATGTAGATATTTGTTTTATTTGAAAAGAGTATGAAAATTATATCTTTTTTGGACGCTCCATAAGACATTAATTCATCTCTATAAATTGGGTAATCCTCTTCAATGTTTTTAATTATTAAAGTAATCATAATTGGGAAGATAATTACGATCTGGGCAATGATCATTGCTATAGGTGAGTATAAAATTTCCATCCAACCTAAGGGGCCAGATCTACTTATGAGTATATAGACTAATAGCCCTGCGCATACGGGAGGGATAGAGGTGAGAGAGCTTAAGAAAATTACAATTGGTTTTTTTAATTGGAATTGATAAATAGCAATTAAATAGCCAAAAATCATTGATAAAAAAAATGCAATTAATGTTGAAAAAATACTTACATAAATTGTAATAAAAACTGCGGATTGTATTTTTTCAAAAGTTAGCATTTAGGTAATATTAATTGGTATGAAACAACTTTTCACCGTTATATGTAAACCTATTAATAACATCTTTGCCCTCACCTGCAATCAACCATTCAATGAACTTCATAGATTTATTATACTCAACATGAGGAAATTTTTCAGGATTGACTGCAATAATTCCATAAGGATTATGTAATTCATCACCACCCTCAAAAAGAATTTTTAAATTATTTTTATTTTTAAAAGATAGCCAGGTGCCTTTGTCACTTATCGTATAGGCATCAATTTCAGAGGCAATATTTAATGTATTGGCCATGCTTGTTCCAGTTTTTATATATTTATCAGAGTCAAATTTTTTGATATTTGCCAAACTCCATAATTCTTGTTCTTTTTTATGAGTTCCAGAATTATCATCTCTTGAAATAAATTTGTATTCTGAGTTATATATTTTTTTTAATGCGGATAAAATATCTTCTTCTTGTGATATTTTCAGTGGGTCAGATTTTGGACCAACTAAAATAAACTTATTGTACATAACCTCATATCTTTGAACACCATAGCCCTCATCTATAAATTCTAATTCATCTTTTTTTGAATGAACAAATAATAAATCTCCATCGCCCCTTTTTGCGTTTGCAATAGCATTCCCGGTTCCAACTGCAATAGGTCTTATACTTATTCCAGTTTTATTTTTAAATTCTGATGCTAAGAGATCAAGCAAACCCGTATTAGCAATGCTTGTTGTAGACTGAATGATTATAAAATCTTTAGAATAAACACTTATGGAAAAAAATAAAAATAACGATAAAAATAAATTTTTTAATTTCATTTATAATCAACAATATTAACATACATAATTGAAGATAATGAAGTTAGCAAACAGCGCAGATAATTACGGTTTAATTAGCAAGTTATTTCATTGGATTATGGCTGCTCTTATAATTGCAACATACTTACTAGGCAAAAATTTAGAGAATAATTTCGAGTATTACTATGAGATATTGATGATACACAACACACTAGGCCTTTCAATTCTTGTCCTGGCCATTTTTAGATTAAGCTGGAAATTTATCAATATTAGGCCCAAGCCCATCTTAAAAAATAAAATATTAATTTATGTTGCGAAAACTAATTATTTTTTATTTTACTCAATATTTTTCTTACAACCAATATCTGGATACATCCTTACAAACTTGCAAGGTGACACGGTAATGTTTTTAAATTTTGAATTAATAAATTTATTAGATCACAACAGTGATTTAAGGTACTTGTTCAAAAGTTTCCATGAATATTCTAGTAATGTTTTATTAGTTTTATTTTTTATACATTCAGGAGCCGCGCTTATGCACCATTTTGCATTTAAAGATAGAACTTTAAAAAGAATGACTTTTGATAGTGATTAATATTTTAAAGCCACTCGGGTATGGGAAGTTTTTTTGATATCAGATATTCTTTGTTATATAACTTACTAAAATACTTGTTAGCATCATCACACAGAATTGTAACAATGTTTTTACCCGGTCCCATTTCTTTAGCCATTTCGATAGCCCCTGCTACGTTTACTCCAGAACTAGAGCCAAGAAATAAGCCCTCTGTTTTGACCATTTTATATAAAAGTTCAAACGCTTCATAATCAGTAATATGGTATGAGAAATCAATAAGGGAAGGTTCAACATTTTTTGTCACTCTATACTGGCCTATTCCCTCAGTTTCTGATGGATCGCCTTTAACTTCCAATTTAGAATATTTAAAATAATTATACATTTGAGCACCTTGTGGATCTGTGCAAGCTATTTTTATATTTGAATTTAATTCTTTGAGTCCAATAGATGTACCTGCTAATGTTCCACCCGACCCAATTGCACAAGTAAAACCATCTACTTTTCCTTCAAGCTGATTGAATATTTCTTTAGCTGTGGTTTTTGCGTGAAATTTGTAATTTGCTGTGTTGTCAAATTGGTTTGCCCACATAACTGAAGTCTCTCCTTTTGATTGTAGATCTTCAACTAACCTCTTTGATACATGCTGATAATTACCCGGATCAGAATAAGGTTTAGTTGGCACAACTTTAAGCTTTGCCCCCATATTTCTTAAAATGCTTTGCTTCTCCTCTGAAGCACCGTCAGGCATTACAATTATAGTTTTGTATCCTCTAGCATTGTTAATCATTGTTAAAGCAATACCTGTGTTTCCAAAGGTACCCTCAACGACAGTGCCGCCTGGTTCAATTAAATTATTCTCTTCAGCATCAAGGATTATACCCAATGCCGTTCTATCTTTGATAGAACCAGCTGGATTCATAAATTCTGCTTTACCATAAATATTACAACCCGTAATTTCAGATGGATATTTGAGTTTAATAAGTGGCGTATTGCCAATAAAATCAACTATGTCTCTCATTTTAAATCTTTGATAGGGCTTGGTCTAAATCTGAGATCAAATCATCTACATCTTCAATACCCACAGATATTCTTAGTAATGTTTCTGATATGCCTAATTTTTCTCTAATTGATGGATCTATGGAAGCATGGGTCATGATGGCTGGATGCTCAATCAAACTTTCGACTCCTCCTAGGCTTTCCGCGAGTGTAAATAAATTTAAATTTTTTAGAAAAGTTTTTACCCCGCTAATATCTGAGTCAATTACAAAAGACATCATTCCACCAAAACCATCCATTTGTTTTTCTGCAATTTCCTTGTGCCTTTTATCAGTACCCGGAAAAAAAACTTTTTCTATCTTAGGATGATTGGATAAATAATTAGACACAGCAATAGCATTTTCATTATGTTGCTTCATTCTTACAGAGAGTGTTTTGATGCTTCTTGTTAATAAATAACAATCAAAGGGAGAGGGGACAGCCCCAACTGCATTTTGAATAAAAGAAATTTTTTCAGCGTACTCCTTATTTTCTTTAATAACAATAGACCCGCCAACAATATCTGAGTGGCCTCCTAAATATTTTGTTGAAGAACTCACTACCATATCTGCACCTAATTCAAGTGGTCTCTGATTATATGGAGAGGCAAATGTGTTGTCACAAATTACAGGTAATTTAAACTCACTTGCAATATTAACAGTGTTTTTAATATCAATAATTTTCATTAAAGGATTTGAAGGTGTTTCAATCCATATAAATTTTGTGTTTTCTTTTATTTCATCATTCCAGTTTATATTTTTATCAAAGTCGATGTAAGTTACGTCAATGTTTGATTTAACTTTATCGAATAACCTACGAGTACCCCCATATACATCATCAGAACAAACTATATGGTAGTTTTTGCCAAATAGGTCACAAACTGTATTTATTGCTGACATGCCCGATGCAAATGCAAAAGCTTTATCTCCAGACTCAATTTGTGCCAGTAATTTTTCTAATATATCTCTAGAAGGATTTTTGGTTCTAGCATATTCATACTCAAAATTTCCAGGTTCCGTTTGTTTGAAGGTTGATGAAAGATGTATTGGTGGCATAACGGCACCCGTTTCTTTATCTGGGCCATGCCCAGAATGAATTACTTTTGTGTTAAATTTTTTTTTCACAGCTCAATTTATAACTAATTAATTTTTAAATAACATCTATAACGATATTTTTCTTATTTGATAGGCTTTTTAAATTATAAGAAATCTGTTTCATATCAACCAAAATTCGAATATTATACTCGTCCCCTAGCCGCTTGGGTTGAGACATTGTCGAGGAGGAAGGTGGCAAGGGGCAATAAATTTCATTATTTCGTTAATCTATTTTCTTAAAAAATTGATTAATTTAAGTTTCCTTTGACACCATTTGATGAAGATTTTCAATTTTCATATCAACGGACAAATCATTTGGCATTAACTTTTTCATTTCTTGATAAACCTTAAGTGCTCCATCATAATTTTTGTAGCTTATAAGAATTCTACTCAAACCATCTAATGCACCAAAATGTCTTGGTTCAAGATACAATGTAGCTTCAATATCTCTCATAGAGTTTTCATAGTCTCCCATCATAAAATAAAAAGTTGCTCTTTTGTTGTATGCCTCCGCATAATTTGGCTCTAACTCAATAGCAAGAGTCAAAGCTGATATCGCAGATTGGTAGTTTTTAGATTCAAAAAAATCTGAAATATTATCCATTACTATTTTTACATCTGGATTTTCAATTTTCATCCATTCTCCCCATATTTTTGATATAATTAGACTTTGTTCTTTTGAGTCTTTTACCTCGGAGAGCTGACTGAATAATTCATCAAGTTTTGGGCTATTTTGATCTGCGTAACTATATGATATGTTCAAAAATAAGGCGAATATAATTAAAATGATTTTCATCTATATTGTTTAATTACGCATATAAATATTATGCAGTTTAAAAAATTAATTTACACCAGTTTATGCCTTTTACTTTTTAACACTATATCGATTGCAGAAACTATTGATAAAATTGAGTTTAGTGAAACACAAGCTGTGATTGAAAGTCAACTAAAGGCCTTCATTAACAAAGATGCTGAAGGGGCTTTCTTCCATGCCTCACCTTACATCAAAATGAGGTTCAATAATCCTCAAGATTTTATGAGTATGGTGAAAAACTATTATGAGCCTGTTTATAACCCTAAAAATTACTATTTTATGGAGTCAAAATTTTTTGAAGGAGCAGTATATCATCAACTACAAATCGTCTCGCAAGATAATGTTTCTTATTTAGCAATGTACTCACTTATTAAAGACAAGGGAGAGTGGAAAATTTCAGGATGCTCCATTTACCCAATGGAAAAGCAATCAATTTAGCTTTTTTAATTTAGAATAAACAAGATATCCAGAAATTATTATTAAAATTGCACCGCATAATTCTATAATTGAGGGGTAGTGATTGAAAACAACAATACTAA
The DNA here is from genome assembly GCA_902599405.1 of uncultured Alphaproteobacteria bacterium. Lineage (GTDB taxonomy): Bacteria > Pseudomonadota > Alphaproteobacteria > HIMB59 > HIMB59 > HIMB59. The sequence continues at coordinate 124,850 of CACKFO010000001.1, forward strand.
TTATTATTCCAAAAATGATCTGTGAATAATGTGTGATGCTAAAAAATGAAGCTTCTATTCTCCTAAGAGAATAAATTAAGATCATCATGGCCACACCATCAATAAGCCCCGCGCCTACCATTATTAAAAAATCGTACAAAGCGATATCTTTGTAATGGTTAATTGAAAATACTGTGAAAATTATGCCAGTAATTCCCATACTATAAAAAGTCAAAGCCATAGTTCTTTCAGATTTCCCATAAACTCGCACTGTAAAATCTAGACACGCTAATGAAATTACTCCTAATATAAGAAATATTACTCCCAAAGCATTAAAACCTGCGTTTAAACTAAAACCTGAGACCATAAAAACAGCAATCATAGCTAGTATTAAAGAAATTATTTTGGATAGGTAAATCGACTCCTTTAAAATTACTATTCCCATAATTGAGAGTAACACAGGAGCTGACAAAATTATTGGATAAGCAATAGATAAAGGTAATAAGATGATACCTTTTACAACAAAATAATAGGTCAAAGTCATTAAAATACCTCTTATAAAATGAAGTTTATAATTGCTTGTTTTTATTTCTTCTAAGCTCTTTCTGTACAGTAAATAAAAGAGCACTGGGATTATTGCGGAGAAACTCGCTATGGAAAATATAACTGTGTCTTTATATAAATCTCCAATTAACTTTATAATAGTGTCTGCAATTGAAAATAAGAAAAAGGCAACAGTGCCTAGTATGTAAATTACGTGTTTTTTACTCTCTAATTGAGACATTGAATTTACTTCTATATCTCATAACTAAGATTAATACGAACAATTTAATGGTAAGCGGTATAAAAAAATAAAATATCATAATATTTGGTATATTTGGGTGAATTGTAAAATTTATTGATTGTAAGTAACCATATCCCGTTAGTGCTATACCAGCAGCAATTCCTATAGCAGCTTTTCTTATAATTGAGAAAAATGAGGTAAAAAACTGTGATAAACGATTTTCATTATTTACATCTAATATGTCAGCTAACTCAATCTGGGGTATTATAAGATCAATTCCAATTCCAATTCCTGTAATAAGTATGACAAATATATATATTTGCCAATAGTCACTGCTAGTGAAAATAACAAATAAAAAACCAAAAATAGTTATACTGGTTCCAATCTGTAATAAAAACATATTTGAAAATTTTTTTCCAAAAAAATACCAAAATGGCGTGGAAATTAATGTTATAAGAAAATACAAAATTAATAAATGGCCTGCATAATCACTTAGACCCAAATATTCAGATACAAATATAATAAATAAATTGGCAGTAAAATTATTAGCAAGTAAATTAAAAAATGTAATGTAAGAAAAAGGCAAGATTTTTTTATTTTTTTTAATGAAAGTTTTTAATTTTATCCAAGAAATTTCATTTGGCTTGTAATTCAGTTCGTCATCATAGAAAAAATAAAAAATTAATCCCCCTATAATTGCAAGAGAAATAAAAATAAAACCACTTGTTTTTATAACGTCTGGGTTTAATAGCTCAACATTATTTAAATTTGAAATAGTCGTTGGAATAATAAGAGCTGCAAGAACTCCTAAAATTGCAAATACTTCTTTGACTGCTGCCAAACGAAATCTTTTTTTTAAAATTTTTTTTTGATCGATAACTATAGAGTCGTAAGGAATGATTGCAATTGAGTAACTTATCAATGCTAAGTTATAAAAAAAAATAAAATAATAAATATTAGAAGATTGGAAAACGTAAAGGCCAAATAAGGAGAAAATAAATATTATTATTCCTAAAAGAATTTGATTTTTTCTTGATCTACCTGAAATAACTCTTTTTTCTGTTAAATAACCAATTAAAAAGTCTGAGAAGACATCAAAAAATCTAGATATCAGTATTACTAGACCGATAACACTTAAAGAGATACCAATTGATAAATTGTAAAATGTGGGCAAAAAAACAAATAATAATAAAAAACTCCCAGCAAGGTAAAATGACTGAAAACTATAGGATAAAATCGATTTTAAACTCATTTTTGGATATTTAATACTTGAACAACTTTGACTATATCAAAATATTTATTAGTGTTCAGTTAGCATTCATGCGGGGGCTGATTCGGTATCTCACTTTCCTCCTCTATATGTCGAGTCAGCCGTTCCTCTACCCTCTATATCTAGTATTTTTCTCTTAATTTTATCACCCCACATATATCTTCCGAAATCTCCATTTTTTTTTACTACTCTGTGACAAGGAACCAATAATCCAACAGGATTTTTACCAACCGCTGAAGCAATGGCTCTTACTGCATCTGGTCTCTTTATTTTTTTAGCAAGCTCGCTGTAGGAAATTGTTTGACCATAAGGAATTTTAGTAATTTCTGTCCAAACTTTTTTTTGTAGTGTAGTTCCATCGAGGAATTTTATTTTTATATTTTTTTGTTTAGAAATTTTACCTTTCAATAAATTGTTTATTAATATTTTTGCTTTTTTTAATTTTAAACCTTTAGTTGGGTTATATAAATTAAGTATGTTTTTAATTCTTTTATCATTATCTTTTATAAGAAAGTGAACTCCCTCTGAACTATCTAGGACAAAAAGTTTAATTATTGGTGTTTCGATAAAATCAAAACAATAATTCATTAATTAAACATTTTTTTTACTTTATCAAAAAACCCTTCCGTCATTTTAGAGTTTTTCTTAGTAAGGGTTTCATTAAATTGATTTAAAAGTTTCTCTTGATCTGAAGATAAGTTTACTGGTGTTTCAGCATGTACTTTAACAATCATATCACCTCTTGTGTTTGTTCTCAGAATGCTCATTCCCTTGCCTTTGATTCTGAGTTTATGACCTGACTGCATTCCTTTTGGTATGGAAACATTAACCATTTTTTTTTCTATAGTAGGAACTTCTATATTTCCCCCCAAAGTTGCTGTAGTAAAAGGTATAGCAACATCACAAATAATGTTATCTCGTTCTCTCTGAAAAAGTTTGTGGTTATTTATATTTATAAAAACGTAAAGGTCTCCATAGGAGCCGCCTCTTTCTCCAGCCTCTCCTTCTCCGCTCATTCTAATCCTGTTACCTGTTTCAACTCCAGCAGGTATTTTGATCTGAATTTTTTTATTTTGTTTAATTCGTCCAGTGTTACTGCATTTTGAGCATCGACCCTTCATTTCTTGCCCAGTTCCACCACATCTACCACAGGTCCTCTCCATAGAAAAAAACCCACTCTGAGTCCTAACTTTTCCGTAACCTTGGCAAGTAGAGCAACTTTTATAACTATGCTGTTCAGGGCAATTAATCATTTTGGGTATTGTTACTTCTAGTGATTTTCCAGTAAAAGCCTCTTCAAGGTCAATAGTAACATCGTAGCGCAAATCATCCCCTCTACTTTCGCGCTGACCGCCCTCACCAAATGCACCAAAAATATCCTCAAAAATATCTGAAAAACCGCCAAAGCCTTGTTGGCCAAATCCACCGGCTCCACCACCGCCTTGTTCAAAAGCAGCATGGCCAAATTGATCATAAGTTTGTCTTTTTTTTGGATCTTTTAAAATTTCATATGCTTGACTCACATCCTTAAATTTTTGTTCGGCAGCAGAGTCACCCTGGTTTCGATCAGGATGATATTTCATTGCTAATTTTCGGTAAGCACTTTTTATTTCAGAGTCACTAGCTTCACGGGATATACCAAGAGTGTCATAAAAATCCTCAGCCATAATATTTTAAACCAAGCTAAGAGTTACTGTCCGCTTGCTTTTTTATCGTCGTCTACTTCTTCGTAGTCTGCGTCTATAACATCATCATCGCTTTTAGTTTCACTAGTGTTATCTTCTTGCTTAGGTTGTTCTGCGCCAGGAGCCTCAGATGATTGTTGATCTTTGTACATAGCTTCGCCCATTTTCATAGATGATTGAGTTAGGTCTTGTGTTTTTTGTCTTATAGTCTCAATCTCATTTTTTTCGAGCGCTTCTTTTAAATCTTTTAAGTCTGCTTCTATTTTAGACTTATCTTCGGGACTAATTTTATCGCCATGCTCTTTTATATTTTTTTCCACTTGGAAGACAAGACTGTCGGCTTGATTCTTAACATCAACCTCTTCTCTTTTCTTCTTATCTGTTTCAGCATTAGCTTCAGCATCTTTAACCATTTTGTCAATCTCTTCATCTGATAGACCACCAGATGCTTGGATTTTAATTTGTTGCTCTTTTCCTGTAGATTTATCTTTTGCAGATACATTGACAATACCATTAGCGTCAATATCGAAAGTTACCTCGATTTGTGGAGTTCCTCTTGGAGCAGGAGGTATGCCAACTAAATCGAATTGACCTAAAAGCTTGTTATCAGCAGCCATTTCTCTTTCTCCCTGAAAGACCCTGATAGTAACGGCATTTTGATTGTCCTCTGCTGTTGAAAATACTTGGCTTTTCTTTGTAGGGACAGTCGTATTTCTTTCAATTAACTTAGTAAATACTCCGCCTAGTGTTTCAATACCCAAAGAAAGTGGGGTTACGTCTAAAAGCAAGACGTCTTTTACATCACCTTGTAAAACACCTGCCTGGATAGCTGCGCCCATAGCAACAACTTCGTCAGGGTTAACACCTTTGCTAGGATCTTTTCCAAAAAAGTTTTTAACAATTTCTGTTACTTTGGGCATTCTTGTCATTCCACCGACTAAAATGACATCGTTTATGTCGCTTGCTGATAGACCAGCGTCACTTAGGGCTTTTTTACAGGGTTCAATTGTATTTTGAAGCAAGTCGTCAACTAACTCTTCAAGCTTAGCTCTTGTAAGTTTTACATTTAAGTGTTTAGGTCCAGATTGATCAGCTGTAATAAAAGGTAAGTTTACATCTGTTTGAGTTGAGCTTGACAGTTCTATTTTTGCTTTTTCAGCAGCCTCTTTTAAACGTTGTAATGCTAATTTATCATTTTTTAAATCTATACCTTGCTCTTTTTTAAATTCGCTAGCTAAAAAATCAATAATTCTTAAATCAAAGTCTTCGCCACCCAGGTGTGTGTCACCATTTGTAGACTTAACTTCGAATACACCATCTCCAACTTCTAAAATTGATACATCAAATGTACCACCGCCTAAATCGTAGACAACTACAGTGCCTGATTGTTTCTTATCTAGTCCATATGCTAATGAAGCAGCGGTTGGTTCATTAATAATTCTTAAAACTTCTAAACCAGCAATTTTGCCAGCATCTTTAGTTGCTTGCCTTTGTGCATCATTGAAATAAGCAGGAACAGTTATCACTGCTTGTGTAATAGTTTCTCCTGTATAAGACTCAGCTGTCTCTTTCATTTTTTGAAGAATAAAAGCAGAGATTTGACTAGGGCTATATTTTTCACCTTGAGCTTCAACCCATGCATCGCCGTTATTACCTTTAATAATTTTAAATGGGGATAAGCCTACATCCTTTTGCACAGTGTCATCTTCAAAACTTCTACCAATAAATCTTTTTACAGCATAAAGTGTATTTTCAGGGTTTGTAACCGCTTGTCTTTTTGCAGATTGACCAATTAGTTTTTCGCTTTCAGTAAAAGCTACAACAGAAGGTGTTGTTCTAGCACCTTCGGAATTCTCTATTACCTTTGGATTCTTTCCATCCATTATTGCCACACAAGAGTTTGTGGTACCTAAATCAATTCCAATTACTTTAGCCATATTTTTTTTCCTACATAAAAATTAAATAATATTATATTTATATGGGTTGATACTTACTTAATTCAAGAGCATTAAAACTATTGAATTTTCTTACTTTTCGGATTTCTCTTCTTCTTTGATGGCTTTATCGTCTTGATTTTTTTGAGATTTTTTTGATACCCCTACCATTGCTGGTCTTAGTAACCTATCATGCAAAGTGTAGCCTGGAATTAGTTCTTGAACAATAGTTCCGGGCTCACAGTCATTTTTTTCAATTTCCATCATGGCTTGGTGTAAATTATGATCAAATTTTTGGTTTATACTTTCAATTTTTTTGATGCCAATTTTTTCGAAAGTGACCATGGTAGATTGTGCAATAAGATCTAAACCATCAACAACAGACTTAATGCTTTCATTAGATCTCACTTCCTCTGAAATACTTGATTTTGCTCTCTCGATATTGTCACCGATATTAATTATTTCTTTTGCAAAATTAGCTATACCATATTTAAGTGCATCTGATTGATCTTTTTCTGCCCTTTTCCTAAAGTTTTCTAGTTCAGCAACAGCTCTTAACCTTTGGTCTTTTAAACTCTCAATTTCCTGTTTGAGTTTTTGGATTTCATCATCATTTGTATCTGAATTTTCATCTACATCAGTCTGTGTGGTTTCTTGATTTTCTGTAACACCTTCTTCTTGTTGTTTAGCTTGATCTTCGTATTTTTTTTCTTCTTCCATGATAATACCTTTATTTTTTTGATATTGTTTCAGACATATAGCTCACAATAGGAACAATTCGCTGATAATCAATTCTTTTTGGACCTATGACACCAATAGCACCAGTGAGACCATTTTTAGTTTTATAATTTGATAAAATCATAGATAAGTTTGTATTTTTAAAAAAATTTGTATTACTTCCTATAAATATTTGTACTCCTTTTGATTTTTTCAAGGCCTTAATCATTTTGTTTGCCATTTTCCCTGTTTCAATATCACTCAAAAGCTCATTTATGCTGTCTAAGTCTGTTTCTAAATTATTCTTAATTAAATTTGGCAGGCCTCTTACGAAAAAGGTTTCTGTATTTTGAGATTTTTCAATTTTTATTCCTTTAAGCAATAGTTTCTTTGAGGTGTTGGTTATTTGATTTTTTGCAGATTTTATAAAAATTTTTATATTATTTTGAATTTCTGTAGGTGACATAGATTTTGAAAACTTATTTATAAAGTTGCCAATACTATTTAAATCTTCTGTTTGAATATTCTCATCAATTTCTACTATTCTATTTGATGTATACCCATCTTCATGCTCGATGATGAATATTACTTTATGATTATCGATTTTGTGAAAGTCAATTTTTCTAATTTTTGTTATTTTTTCATTATTAATAACAAGACTAGCTTGTTTCGATAGGCCATTTAAAGTATTAGTAATTATTTCTTGTTCATTTAAAAGATTATTCATTTTAGATGACTTCTCAATAATCTCTTTTTCACTTTTACTAATTGATCCTGGCTCTAAAAGTGCATGAGTATAAAATTGTAAACCTAAATCAGTTGGTATACTGCCTGCGGAGAAATGACCTTTTTGTATGAGTCCGTGAAAATTTATTTCGTTTAAAACATTTCTTATTGTGGCTGGTGAGAGTTTATAAGAAATTTTTGAACTGAGTGCCTTGGATCCCATAGGCTCGCCTGTTTTCAAGTAACTTTCAACAAGTGACTTAAATATAAGTTTTGATCGTACTCCAATATCTGTAATTTTTTTATTCATTAATCTTAATTAATCTTATAATTTAAAATAATAAAACATAAATGTCTGGATATACAAGAAATGATAGAGAGCTCTCTAAAATTAGAAATTTAGAAATAATTCCGGGCTTTCAACCAAATAATCAATCATCATGTTTAGTTAAGTTAGGAAATACGCATGTCTGTTGCTCAGCGATTATTGAAGATAGAGTGCCTGGATTTTTAAGAAATTCTGGAAAAGGTTGGTTAACTGCGGAATATGGTATGTTACCTTCTTCTACATCTGAAAGAATGGACAGAGAGGCAGCCAAAGGTAGGCAGTCTGGAAGAACACAAGAAATTCAGAGACTTATTGGAAGAAGTTTAAGGTGTGCTGTTAATTTAGATATACTTGGTGAAAAAACTATCAAGATTGATTGTGATGTGATTAGTGCTGATGGAGGAACAAGGACAGCGTCTATTATTGGCGGATACGTTAGTCTTGTTCGATCAATTAATGAGTTCAAAAATAAATTTAATTTATCAAAGGCAATTATAGTAAATCAAGTTGCAGCAATATCAGTCGGTGTTGTTAAAGGAACATCATGCATAGATTTAAATTATATTGAAGACTCTAGTGCTGAGGTAGATTGCAATGTGGTAATGGCAAATGATGGTCAATTTATTGAGTTTCAATCTACTGGTGAAGAGGCTAAATTTAGCAAGAAAACTATTATGAGTTTTATAGAACTAGTTGAGGGATCGATGCCAGAAATTTTCAATATTCAAAACTTGGCAATTGAAAAATAATATATTACTTGGCACTAATAATACTGGAAAATTAAAAGAATTTGTTTTTTATATAAAGCACTTCAATCTATTTGGTGAATATGAAGTTTTAAATCTAAATAAATTTAACAATATTGGTGAGCCTACTGAAGATGGTGAAACTTTTGAAGAAAATTCTGAAATTAAATCGAAATATTTTTTAGATAAAACAAATACACTCGTATTATGTGATGATAGTGGATTTGTTGTAAATAAATTAAATAACTATCCAGGAATAAAAACAGCAAGAGAGGCAAAAAAATTAGGTGGAGAGCAAAAGGTTATAGATTTTATTTTTAGCAAATTTGAGGATTTAAATTATATTGCTGCGACTTTTTTTTGTTCTATTTGCGTTTTAGGAAAAAACCAAAGATATATGGTATCAGGGTCCTTACCAGGTTTTATAATAAAATATAAGAGAGGCAATGGTGGTTTTGGTTATGATCCATATTTTATTCCTAAAAATAACGATAAGACATTTGCTGAAATGAATGAGAAGCAAAAATTATTAAACTCTCACAGGTATGAAGCTTTTAAAAAATTATCTAATCAAATATTACAGGATAATTAATAATCATATTTTCTAACGGCAATCTTCCAAAATCCTCATAATCAATAGCGCTTGGTAGAAAATTGTTTTTTAGAATTTGGTTAGCAATAGTAAGTGATATTTTTACTGAGGTCCTGAAGAAGAATTCCCGATGCGGTTCATCCATAGTAGTCAAATCGATATTTTGCAAGAAAGTCCGATTAATAGGCTTATAATAATTTTCTAAATTCTTTCTTTGCTCTAAAAAATTGTCAATTAGGAATGTTCTCTCAAGAGGATAGGTTCCGTCCTCTGTTGCTAAATATCCCACTAAATCTTTATAGCTAAAAGTATCATCAAAAATAATTATGTTGTCATATGTATTTAAGTCTCCCATCAGCTTCACTGATAATTCCAAATCTACTGCGCTATCTCCAAATGGAGATGATTTAATATATTTTAATGGGTAGGTATCTTTAAAAAATTCAAATAATTTTAATCCATATTCGTTTTGTTTGTATAATACACCAAGTGAGTTTGATGAATTGATATAATCCCCAAGTATTTCAACGTGTTGGTAAGGGCTGCTAAATACGAAAATGATTTCATTATCTGCATACTTATTCATTACAGAGAAGTCATTTGATAAAGAAATCGTGAATGTATTTTCACCAAGTTTATTTGGTAAGTCGAACAAATCTTTTGAATTGGTGGGGCCTATAATGAGAGAGTTGTTGATTGAGTTTTGTATTTCATCAATTGAGTAGATAAATTCTATTTTTTTGATATCAGGAAAGTTATCGATTTCTGTTATAAATACATCATAAAACAAGGATGTTAAAATTTCGTCGTCTGATAAAAAAACAATTATTTTATCGATATTATTAAAATCAATTATTTTATCTTCGGGTTTTGATGGCTTCTTTATTGTCTCAACTTTCTCTATTTCCTTCTCTTTCTCTTCAACAATTTCTATCTCTTCAACTTTTTCTGGTGCTTTTTCAATCGGCTTTTTTTTCTCGATTGTTGTTGGGGCACAACTAAAAAATGATATTAATGTGAGTAATATAATTATATTTTTAAATAAACTCATAATGAACCCGGGTCTCTATTTAGTTTCAACTCCCATAGGAAATTTAGATGATATCACATTAAGAGCTATAAATGTTTTAAAAAATTCTAATTTAATTTTATGTGAAAACACCACTAATAGTAAAAAGCTTTTGAAAAAATATGATATCAAAACATCATTATCTAAGTACACTGATCACGATTTTTACAAAAAAAAAGATTACATATGTAAATTATTAAAATCTAATCAAGTGATATCATTGATATCAGACTCTGGTTCTCCACTTATATCCGATCCTGGAAACCAATTAATAAATTTTTTGTTTGAAAATCAGGTAAATATATATTCAATACCTGGTGCTAGCGCCTTAATCTCAGGCATTCAACTTAGTGGTTTTTTAAATAAAAAGAAATTTACTTTTGTTGGTTTTCTTCCGAAAAAAAAAGAACATAAAGAGAAAACTCTCTTGGAGAATAAGATTAATAATTTAATTATTTACTCAACTAAACAGCAATTACGTAAGGACGTTTATGCTATTGCCTCTATTTCTGAAACATTTGAAATTGTAATACTTAAAGAACTGACAAAACTTTATGAGGAAAGAATACATATAGATCACAAAAATTATGAAAATTTTAATTACTCTGGAATTAAAGGTGAGTTAGTTTTAGCTGTTAGCATTGAAAAAGAGACTGACAAGATTAAAGATTTCGATTTAAAAGAGATTAAGGAGATAATTAGAGATGTAGGTGTAAAAAAGGCTTATCAACAGCTTAAAAGTAAGTATAAAATATCTAGGAATGATTTTTATAAATTATCAATCGATTTAAAAGATGACTAAGCATTTTATAATTCTACTATCAGTATTTTTTATTGGCTGCGGTCCGTCACTTGTATCTACGGGCGCAAAAACTGTCATTAAGGAAAACGAAGATGAAAAAACATTTAGTGAAAGTTGGGACGATGCCACAATTAAACTTGGTATTAAAGAAAAATACTTTTCATATGATGCAACTCTTTTTACAAGGATTGATGTTGAAGTTGAATTAGGTAAGGTTCTTTTAACAGGCGTAGTTCCTTACGGCGACATGCGCTTAGAGGCAGTAAGACTAGCTTGGCAACAAGATGGTGTAAATGAAGTTTTAAATGAAATTTCAATCGATACTGGATATGGACTTGATGATATAGCCAAAGACAAGTTCATAAGCACACAACTTTTTACAAAGATTTTCACGGACTCAAATATAAAGAAATTTAAATACGATTTTGAGGTACAAAAACAAATTGTATATCTGTTTGGTGTTTCAAGTGATCAAAAAGAAATAGATATGGTAATTGAACATGCTAAAAACATAAAGGGTGTGTTAGATATAATTAATTATATTCAAGCCAGGTAGACTAAACATTTGCCAACAGATGTAGATGAAAATGAAATACTTCTTGGCCGCCATCTTTGCCTTTATGTATTTTAATTTGAAAACCTTTATCTCTTAAACCTAAAATGTCTATAATTTCATCGACGGATTTCCAAAAATTAGTTTGATATAAGCTGTCTGCATTTTGTAAGAAATCAGAAATATCAATTAGGGGTTTCTTAGGTATAATTAAGATATGTGTTTTTGCTTTTGGGCTAATATCTTTGAATGAAAGCACATGCTCATTTTCAAAAACCTTATCACAAGGAATTTCACCTTTTAAAATTTTTGCAAAAATATTTTCTTTATCATAACTCATAATCTAACAGGGACACCTTTACTACTAAGATATTTTTTTACAGTCTTAATTTTATATTTTCTAGAGTGAAATACGCTCGCGGCTAACAATCCAGTGGATTTTGTCAAATGACCTAAATAAAAATGCTCCAAACTTCCAACACCACCGCTAGCAATTACAGGAATGCTTACATTACTGGTTACTTTTTTAAGCATATTGCTATCGAAACCATTTTGAACACCATCTGTATCCATTGAGGTCATTAATATTTCTCCAGCACCCAGAGATTGTACCTTCTTTGCCCAAGCAATAAGTTCATTTTTGGTGATTTCTCTTCCACCCTTTATAACAACTTTCATTTTATCTTTATGCCTTTTTCCATCAATTGCTACGACTATGCATTGAGAGCCGTGTCTCAATGAGGCTTGTCTAATTAATTTTGGATTTCTTACTGCTGCGGAATTAATTGATACTTTATCTGCTCCAGCATTAAGCAAATCAGTTATATCGCTCAAATCTGAAACACCTCCACCTACAGTTAAAGGGATATTTATAACCTTAGCTATGGATTCAACAGTTTTAATAAATGTTTTTCTATTTTGATATGATGCATTTATATCAAGCATACAAAGTTCATCAGCCCCCGATAAAGAGTAATATTTTGCCATTTCAACTGCATTACCCATTACTCTTATGTTTTTAAAATTAACACCCTTAACAACTTTATTTTTAATAACATCAAGGCATGGAATTATTCTTGTTTTAAGCATTAAACTGGGCCAGACTATTTATAGATATTTTATTTTCGTATATAGCTTTACCTACAACAACATTGTTGAAACCGTTTGATCTACTCAATTCAATATCGTTAAGGTCCTTAACGCCTCCGCCTATAGTAATAGGCTTGTCAGTTAATTTTTTTATAGAATTAAACGTTTCCATATTTAAGCCAGACAGCATTCCATCATTAGCAACATCTGTGACAAAGTATGAATGAATAGGCCTGTTGTTATATTTATCTATAATATGTTTTAAAGATTGATTAGTTGTTTCTTGCCAGCCATGAGACGCAATTTGATTATCTTTTATATCCAAAGCAATGGATAGTTTTTCAATTAAAGAGTCGTCAAAATTTAAAACGTCATCAATATTCTTGATTGCAAAGGTTCCAATTACAATTGTATTAAACCCCTCATTAATTTTATCAATAATAGCACCTTTACTTCTTATACCGCCGGCAACTTCTATATTAATGTCAATTTTTCTTCTAATCTGGCTCAGAACCTGATTGTTATTGCCTTTGCCTAAAGTAGCATCTAAGTCCACAACGTGGATAGTATTGAAACCTGCATCTTGATATGTTTTAGCCATATCAAGAGGAGAATACTGATAGATTGTTTTATCATCTGCGATACCTTTTGTTAATCTCACACATTTTCCATCTATTATGTCAATTGCTGGGAATATATTCATGATTTCAAAATATAATTTTTTATCAAATTTAGTCCGTGTTTGTGGCTCTTTTCAGGATGAAATTGCACTCCATAAATATTGCCTTTCTTTACAATAGAAGGGAATTTTTGACCATAAAGAGTGAAAGCTAAAACATCTGATTTTTTAATGTTTTGGAAAATGTAACTATGAACAAAATAAAAATCCTTCTTGTCAAAACTATTTGCAATAATAGTGTCATCTTTTTTTAAGTTAACAGTATTCCAGCCCATATGAGGAATAATAAGTTTTTTATTTATAAATTTTTTAATATCTCCACTGATAATACCTAATCCTCTTGTAGTCTTCTCTTCATAGCCCCAATCAGATAAAATTTGCATACCAACGCATATACCTAAATATGAAGAATTATTTTCTAAGTATTTTTTTAATGGTTGAATAATTTTTAATTTTTTCAAATTTGACATAAGAGTGGCATAAGCACCTTGTCCGGGCAAAATGATTTTATCAAACGACTTATAGTTGAAATGACTTTTAATAATCTTTAATTGATATGGCCTTCCTTTAATAATATCTTTGATTGCTTTATTAATCGATCCAATATTTCCAGATTGCCCGTCAATAAGTCCTATGACTTTTTTTTTCAAAGTTTCCCTTTAGAACTCGGAATATTTGTTTTTCTTGGATCTATAGATATTGCTTTTTTCAGGGATAGTGCAAATGATTTAAAACAACTTTCAATAATATGGTGATTATTTTGTCCATATAATGTTTCGATATGACAATTCATTCTTGACTCAGTAACTATAGATTTAAAAAATTCTGAAAATAACTCTTGGTCCATTTCACCGACTTTTTCTAAAGATGTTTTGACATTCCAAATAAAATAGGGGCGATTACACAAGTCCAAAACTGATCTTGTTAATGTTTCATCAAAAGAAACATAAGAGTATGCAAATCGTGTTATGCCTTTTTTATCACCAAGTGCGTTTTTTATACTCTCACCTAAAGCAATACCAACATCTTCAACAGTATGGTGCATATCTACTTTTAGGTCGCCATCACATTTTAAATCTATATCTATCAAACTGTGAGTACTAATTTGTTGAATCATATGATCAAAAAAGCAATTCCAGTATCAATTTTATTAACTCCTGTGCCATCAAGGTTAATTTTTATTGATATTTTTGTTTCTTTTGTGTCTCTATTAAATGTAAATTCACGCATTTGTAATCAGCTATTTAGTACCTATATTTATAGGAATAATGGATAAAAATAAAACAATAATACGCTCAACAACTGTTGTTTGCGTTCGTGATAATGAGAGTGTTGTTATAGCATCTGACGGTCAAGTTACTTTGGGTACATCTGTCATTAAGTCGAACGCTAATAAAATTAGAACATTTCATAATGATCAAATTATTGTTGGGTTTGCTGGATCAACAGCTGATGCATTAACACTTTTTGATAGACTGGAGAAAAAGTGCGAAGAATTTTCATATAATCTAAAGAGGGCTTGTGTCGAATTAGCTAAAGATTGGCGAACAGACAGGTATCTTAGAAGATTAGAGTCAATGATTATTGCGGCTGATAAAAGTGAAACATATCTTATAAGTGGAACTGGAGACGTTCTGGAACCTCAGGAGGGTATTGTTGCAATTGGATCAGGTGGCAACTTTGCTCTGAGTGCAGCAAGAGCTCTAAAAAGAAAATCTAATTTATCTGCAAAAGAAATTGCAACTGAGTCACTTAAAGTTGCAGCAGAGCTTTGTATTTATACAAATGATACTCTAAACATCTCAGAAATTAAAATTTAATGGATAGCCAATCCCTTACACCAAAAGTTATTAAAGAAGAACTTGATCGCTATGTAATTGGACAAGATGATGCTAAAAAAGCAGTCGCTATAGCTCTTCGAAATCGGTGGAGAAGGTTAAATGTAAAAGATGAAACTCTCAGAGATGATATCATTCCAAAAAATATATTAATGATTGGACCCACAGGTTGCGGTAAAACTGAGATTGCAAGAAAATTAGCAAAACTTACACAGTCACCGTTTATAAAAGTAGAGGCAACTAAATTTACAGAAATAGGATACGTTGGAAGAGATGTTGAACAAATAATTAGGGATTTAATTGAAGTTGCAATTAATTTAGAAAAGAAAAAGATAAGAGATCGTTTTATAGATGAAGCCAAAACAAACGCAGAAGAAATTGTTTTAAAAGCACTGCTTGGTGACAATCCAAGTGAAGAAACTAAGGAAAAATTTCGATTAATGCTAAGAGATAATCAACTTAATGATAAAGAGATCGAAATAGCATTAGATCAAAAATCAAATCCTTTTCAATCATTGGACATACCAGGAATGCCTGGTGCTCAAATGGGAATGATTAATATGAATGATATATTTGGCAAAGGTTTAAAAAATAAAAAGAAAACAAAACTTAAAATAGGTGAAGCTTATGAGCCGCTTATTCAGGAGGAGATTGAGAAAATCGCTGAAAAACAAAACGTTGTTCAAAATGCAATTAAAAGTGTCCAGGAAAGCGGAATAGTTTTTATTGATGAAATTGACAAAATTGCACCAAATAGTGAAAGACGAGGTGGTGATGTTTCAAGAGAGGGCGTGCAAAGGGATTTGCTTCCGCTTATTGAGGGTACAGTTGTCAGCACAAAATATGGAACAATCGAGACAAATCATATTTTATTTATTGCGTCAGGCGCTTTTCATCAATCTAAACCAAGTGATTTACTCCCAGAGCTCCAAGGAAGGTTACCTGTGAGAGTAAGATTAAATGCACTTAAAAAAGATGATTTTATTAGAATATTAAAAGAAACTGATAATAGCTTAACTAAACAATATAAGTCACTATTTGCAACAGAAAATATTGAATTAAAGTTTGAAGATGAAGCTTTAGAAGAAATAGCAACTCTTACTGAACAAATAAATACTGAGGTAGAAAATATTGGCGCACGACGATTACAAACAATGTTTGAAAAAATTCTTGAGAGAATTAGTTTTGATGCAAACCTAAGTGATCAAAAAACTGAAGTAGTAAATAAAGCCTGGGTTACGGATGCTGTTAAATCAGAAATCAAACCTACCGACGAAAAGAAGTTTATTCTGTAGACCTTAACTTAATATAAAAAGCACCCAAACCACCATGTTGTATTTTACAAGGCGAATACGATTTTATCATAAATTGAAATTTTTCTGTATCTAACCAAAAAGGGAATTGTCTTCTTATTTTTCCTGTAAAGAATTCCTCACCATTTTTTTTATTGCCAAGACCTGTCACAACGATATGAAATAAGTTTTTCCTCTTATAATTGATTGAAAAATATTCAATTAATTTATTGTGTGCTTGATCAACAGTTAGTCCGTGTAAATCAATTTTGCTAAATTGATGATTTTTAAACTGTTTATAAAGATTGTTATCTAAAAGGACAGGTTTAACTAAAATTTTTTTTTCTTTAGTATTTTTTTTATCTATATTTTCACTCTTATTTTTGCTTTCACTAAAACTACTGATTGAAATACTAATTTTATCATTAGGTAGTTCTTCTAATGATTTTTTGCTTTGTTGTTTGTTTAAATTAAATTTAATTTTATGAGACAAGTTTAATAGAAAAAAGCTTCCAATTAGGATCAGAGGATTTTTTATCTTTTTCAAAACCCCACTCTTCGACAACATTCAGAATTTCGTTATTTGCAACATTGTAATGTTCAGTTTCAAACTTCACTGACTTGACGAGTCTTAATTCATCAGATTTTTCATCTAAAATAGAACTGGTTTTTACTTCTGAAAATTTTATTTCTTTGGGTGCTTTTGCTTGTTCCATCGCTTGCATTGCTTCAGGTGTTAGCAAATCTTTTACTTTTTCAATACTACTACTTTGATAAGCTTGAACTATCATTTCATATGCTTTATTAGCGCCTTCTAAAAATTCGTTGTTATCATTTTTGGGAACTATTTTAGGTTTAAACTTCGATTGAGGATTTTTTTTTGTTCTAATATTCACAATTTTTCCGTCAGAAGATCCTAGAATGCTCCTTAGGCGATACACCAAGAATATGGCAATAGCTCCAAAAAGCACAATATCTATAAATTCACTACTCATAATCTTTATACATTTTAGCCCAATTTGAGTTAGGTATTTTATTTCTTATAAACTCTTTATGGGCATCTGTCTCTTCTTTTGTTAGTACGATCGTTGTGTAATTCGGCTCACTAGCTAAGTTAATTTTTTCTGATTTCGACTCATTTAATTGTAATCCGATTTGATTGATGCCTTGTAATTCTAAATATACATCAGTCAGAATTTTAGCGTCTTTTAAAGCGCCATGTTGATCTCTATTTATAAGAGTATTAATTTTTAATTTCTTTATAAGTGCGTCTAATGATACTTGCTGCCCTGGAAACCTTTGTCTAGCTATTTTGATTGTGTCTATAACTCTCTCCTTCGATATAGTTGGTTTAGATATTTTTTCAAGCTCAAAGTTTAAGAAACCTATGTCAAAAGATGCATTATGGGCGACAATGTAACTATCTTGGATAAATTCTAGGAAACCGTCTGCAATCTCTTCAAAAATTGGTTTATCTGTCAAATATTCATTAGTTATCCCGTGTATTTTAATATTATCATCAGTAAGAGTTTTAGAAGGATTAATATATTCATGATAATTTGACCCAACTTCTTTTTTGTTAAGTTCAATACAGCCGATTTCAATAATCCGATGTCCTTCTTTAAATTCTAAGCCTGTAGTTTCAATATCGAGTATAATTTCTCTCATAGTTTATTTAATAATTTAATTATATTTAATCGTAAGTTCAAGATTGAACCATTATTATTTACTGTAAAAGTTGATTTATTCTTTTTTATATTCTCTTTAATCTGTTTATTATTCATTAGTTTAAAATATTCTTCTGTCACACCTCTTTTTAAAACCCTTTGTTTTCTCTTAGTAGTATCCGAGTTTACGAATACTGTGAAATTATAATTATTGAACAAATTTTCCTCATAAAGTAATGGAATTTCATAAAAAACTGGCTGATGTGATTGATGTTTTTGGGCTATTATTTTTTTTTTGGCATATAGAAGAGGATATATTGTTCTCTTAAGTTTCTTATTAAACTCCTCATTCTGTAACATTTTAATAATTTCTTGTTTGTAATTATGATCATGAAGTTTCAATTTTTTTAAGATAATTTTTCTTGTACGGTCATCATTGTATAATTTTGAAATTATAGCATCAGATGATATACAACAAAAACCTAGCTTTGAGATAAATTTAATAAATTCAGTTTTGCCTGATCCTATATTTCCTGTAACTGCAACTTTGGTCATATTTTATTTGCGAGCATTTGATAAACTTTTCTGTCTATTTCTATCTTTTTACCAGACCATATTTCGTAAGATGGTTTTGCTTGTTCTACAAGCATCTTTAGTCCACCTGAGAATTTTATGTCATGTTTTTTAGCTTTTTTTAAGAGGTCTGTTTCAATTGGGTTATAAACTATATCAATTACTCCCTTGGCTTTCTTAACTAAATTCAAAATATTTCTGTTAATTTTGTTTTTCTTAGTCATCCCTGCATTGGATGCGTTTACAATCAAATCATATCTTTTTCTAAGATGTGTTGATCTAATCATGAAACGATCAAATTTAAATTTTTTTTTTAGGTTTGCCTCCCTTTTTATAGATGTCGCAAAAATATCAATGTTTTTGATATTTTTTTGATTTAAAAAATATAAGATTGCTCTCGCGGCCCCTCCCGCACCAACCAATAATACAGATTTTGTATTCTTAATTTTCAAAGAATTAAAAGTCTTACTAAAACCAATAACATCTGTGTTATCGCCAAAGATTATTTTGTTTTTTTTATAAATTAAATTTACAGAACCAATTTTTTTTGCTCTTGCTGTAATTTTATCACAAAAAACAATAAAATTTTCTTTATAAGGTATTGTAATATTAAAACCAATAAATTGTTTATTTCTTCTATAATTATAAAAAAACTTATCTATGTTTTTTTCTTGTACTTCGTATTTTCTATAAATAAATTTATTATTATTATTTTTTGACCAATAATTATGTATTAAAGGAGATAATGAATGATCAAGTTTTTTTGCTACTATGCCTATTCTTTTTCTAATCATTTATATACTTTTTAGAGTCCTTAAAAAGTTAATAGTATCTATACCAATTATATTGAAATAACTACCGTATATATCTTTAAAAAAAATCTTTCCCTTTCCCTCTATATTATAACAACCTACAGCGTTTGATATTTGTTTAAAGTTCTTTTCAACGTAATTATTTATATCTCTCACTCTTATATTTTTAAAAGTTATGTTTGTTTTTGTAAGAGTACTTTTGACAAGATTGTTATTGATCATAAAAATCATAGCTGTGTAAAGTTCGTGAGATTTATCATTAAATGCTTTGAGGGTTCTTTTACAACATTCAGGATTGCTACATTTATAAATTGTTTTTTTTTTAAATAGGATTGTAGTATCAAAGGTTACGATAATTTTATTACTATATTTTTTAGAGAGATATTCGGCCTTAGCTTTTGCAATTTTTAATGCATCATATTTATCATTATTTAAACCTTTTACTTTTTTTTCATTTATATTAGGTGACCTATACTGGAAACCTAGGTTCATTAATTTAAATATTTTTCTTCTAGATTGGCTTTTGGTACCAATGATAACCTGTTTGATTAATTGTGGATTAAGTAAGTTATTCATAAAGTTTTTGAGTTTTTAACAATGAAATTAGCTTTAATTTATTAATATTAAGTTATCAACATTTGTTATTAAATAACTAAAAAAGTACTTAAATATGGGTTTTTTTGAATAAAAAGATGTTAATCCCCATCATTCGACATACAACAACATATCGAAATATAAATATATATATTTTCTCTTTATTTTTTGTTATATACCTTATTTACATATCTAACTATCTAAGTAATTTCCAATATGCATTTAAACGAACTTAAAGATAAAAAACCTCAAGAACTATTAGATTATGCTGAATCTTTAGGAATTGAAAACGCATCTGGTTTAAAAAAGCAAGACATATATTTTTCTGTTCTAAAGAAATTTGCAGAGAAAAATGAAGAAATTATAGGTGAAGGCGTCTTGGAAACAATGCAAGATGGTTTTGGATTTTTAAGGTCAGCAAACTCTAATTATCTTCCAGGACCAGATGATATATATGTTAGTCCAAATCAGATAAAGAAATATGGTCTCAGAAAAGGTGATACCCTTGAGGGACCTATCCGACCTCCCAAAGATGGTGAAAGATACTTTGCTCTAGTAGAAACAAACAAGGTCAACTTCATAGAAGTTGCTAAAAACAATAAATTCAAAACAAATTTTGATAATCTTACCCCTCTTTATCCAGAGAAGAAATTTAATCTAGAAACGGAAAAACCAGATACTGATTTATCATCTAGAATTATAGATATCATTGCACCAGTTGGTGCTGGTCAGAGGTCTTTAATTGTTGCACCACCAAGATCAGGTAAGACAGTAATTTTACAAAAAATAGCAAAGTCAATTGCTGAAAATTTCCCCGATGTTTATCTAATGGTTTTATTAATAGACGAAAGACCAGAAGAAGTTACAGATATGCAACGATCTGTTAAAGGTGAGGTAATCAGTTCAACATTTGATGAGCCAGCCGCAAGACACGTTCAAGTAGCAGAAATGGTTATTGAGAAAGCAAAAAGACTAGCTGAGAATAAATACGATGTGGTAATTCTTTTAGACTCTATCACTAGATTAGGTAGAGCATATAACACAGTTGTACCATCAAGTGGTAAAGTTCTAACAGGTGGTGTAGATGCTAATGCATTACAAAGACCAAAAAGATTTTTTGGTGCAGCTAGAAATATAGAAGAAGGTGGTTCATTAACAATCATTGCCACTGCATTAATAGAAACAGGTAGTAGAATGGATGAGGTTATCTTTGAAGAATTTAAAGGTACTGGTAATTCAGAAATTGTCCTCGATAGAAAATTATCTGATAAAAGAACATATCCTGCTATAGATGTTCAAAAGTCAGGCACTAGAAAAGAAGATTTACTTCTAGAGGCTGGAGACCTTCAAAAAGTCTTTATTTTAAGGAAAATTTTGTCTTCTATGGGCACTGTTGATGCTATGGAGTTCCTTCTAGATAAAATGAAAGACTGTAAAACTAATGAAGAGTTTTTCAGCAGTATGAACCAATAACTCTTTATCTTATCCAGTTATTGAAATAATAATTTTTTTCCTCTTCAGTAAATACTAATAAATTATCTAATACATCTTTCCACTTATTTTCAATTTCAAAAAGAAAAGGAGATAAACTTGTTTGTCTTTCTTTTAGTCTATCTGCATCATCTTCCCAATGCCCAAGGAAACCATTATGATGACTACATCTACTTTTCCCGTATTCTTTTAAATCAGAATTACCCATGAAGCCATTATCATAAACAGTACCAACCCTATTACCTATAAACTTAAATTTTTCATAATATTCACTACACAGTGTAATAAAAAATCTTTTATTATCTTTTTCAAATAGTCCGCTGTATAGGTAAAAATCGTTATTATTATCTATTAGTTTTGCCGCTATCAGGCTGGCATCAATTGAACCAAAATGAACCTTTTCTTTTAGATATGTATAATTATCTAAACCATCGACAGGTATTATTTCAAATTCTGTTATTTGATCTTTGGTATTACTACTTAAAGTAAATTTACTGTCAGATATTAAATTAATAGGGTTACCATTATCACCGTTAGGCAGGTGAACAAATTTCATATTCCCATTATTCTTTAAAATAGAACCACCTATATGTTTATGTTTGTACCGATGAGTTACTAGCAAAATGTCAGGGTCCTCATCTTTATCAAAATCACCAAACAAGAAATTTTGTACAAAGTTATTCCATTCATTTCCCTCGTGTTCTGGAATATAATCTGCAGGCGCCTCCAATAAAACGTGCAATTGAGAGTCAAATTTATTACTTCCTTGATTTTCTATTATCTGTACAGCCACACCTACATATAAATGACCAGCTCTCGATAAAGTAATATCTAAGTCACCGTCATCATCTAAATCCCAAACAGATAATTCTGACACCGTTGCCCATTTTTGTATCATTGGAAGACCTATCCTTTTCTTAAAATTACCATTACCATCATTTAGAACAATTCCTGTATCGGTTGACGCCCCCCCTTCATGGCCTGCATGTATTAGATCGAGGTAACCATCTCCATTCATATCGCCAAGCTCAATTGCAAAAGCATTAATATTTCCACAAATCTTATATCTCATTATACCTTTGCCATCATTTATCCAACATGTAAGTTGATTTTTTAGTTCTGTTAAAACTATATCTATGTCGCCATCGTTATCGATATCTCCAACCGCACCCCCATGATCAAAAATCATATAATTTGATTTACTAAGATGCGTGGCTGAACTCTCAACCCATGTTCCATCATTCTGGCTTAAAAAATAACTATCTCTTATACCTTTGTGTGTGCCAACTCCATGATCAGCAATGAATAAATCCAATACACCATCATTATTAAAATCAGCAACTAAGTTTTGTCTCGAGAGTGATTGTCCTGGTAAATCTCTATTATCTATAAATAAATGACTACTCAAAATATATTGACCCTCAGTAGTCCCTAAAAACAATGTAGGTCCTGGCATTTCACCCTCACATCTTTCCCCCCCACAAGCACCACCAGTGGTTTCACCGGTAATTTCTATATTATTTGGCTTCATTGTACCGGAGTATAAATAATCTAAATATCCGTCATTGTTAAAATCTTGTGCGGTCCAGAACCACCCAAACCAATACTTATCCCTAACAACATTTGGCGAAAAAGGAGGAAAATTTATATTTAATACTTTATTTTCTATTTGGTAGCCAGCTAAAGCTTGGAATTTCTTTTCGAAATTATTATTGATTTGGCTTTCATCAACTTGCTTACCATCTTTAAAAGTTAATGATAGAGTTAGATTGGGTATCAAAAAAAATAAGAAGATAAATTTTTTCATCGATCTAATTATGGACTAAAACCAATTTATTCCATTTTCTTCGCATAACTTTTTTAACCTTAGAGGATAATCAGTAATTATTCCATCAACGCCGTATTCAATCATTCTCAACATCTCATATTTTTCATTAACAGTCCAAACGTTTACTGGAAGACCTTCCTCATGAGAAATTCTAACCATGTCTTTATCTACATCTTTACGTTTAGGATGCCATGTCTCGCCGCCTAATGTTTTGATCAACCTGGGTAATTCTCTGCTATCGCTATCGTATAAAGGCATGAAGTCTAACCAAGGCGATTTATCATAGATTTTTCCTTTAAGTTCAGATGTTAAATAGCCTCTTGAGATCTTGGAGTCTATGTTTTTTATTTCTCTTAAAACCCTCCAATCAAAAGACGAGTAGATTACTTTATTTTTTAATTCCGTTTTATTGACCTCATCAATTATTAAATTTGCCATTACATTTGGAGGGGGTGTTAAATTGTCCTCAACAGGTGTTGATTTAATTTCTAAATTAATTATTAAATCATCTGAAATATTATTTGATGTTAATTTAAGTAAATCAGATAACTTAGGGATACTTACTTCACCTAAACTTTTTTGATCATCAAATCTTCTCCCATATTTAGATTTTTTATCAATTGATCCAATTTTAAATTTTGATAATTGATCATAACTTAAATCGAAAATTTTAATATCATCATTTTCAATCCAATTACCTTTGCTATCTTTTGTGAGCGCCGGGTTTAATCTAAAATCGTGATAAACGACTGGAATTAAGTCCTTGGTAAGTAAGATATCTGTTTCGTAAGCGCTAATTTTATTTTCAAACAAATACTTAAAACTCTCTAAAGTATTTTCTGGTAGGTCCCCCCTAGCCCCTCTATGACCATAAATTTTAATATGATTTGGTTTTGTTAATATCAATTGATTATTTTTTTTGTTCTTTTCATAGGTGGACTAGAATAATTATAAACTTATAATAACCAAGTTTTGTTTAATCCAGGAACAATATATTCAAACTTTACTCCTTTAGTGAAGGCCCCAGTTATCGGTTATAGAATTTCTGGAGATGATGTTTTGAATATCTTAAAGAAAATTACAAAAAAAAATTTTTCTAAAGATCACTCTTTAATCCGAATAGTTAAAATTTATCAAAAAGATGAGTCCATATTGGATGAGTGTAGTGTGGTATATTTTAAATCCCCCAAATCCTTTACAGGAGAGGATGTGTGTGAAATTTTTTTACACGGATCACCACTAATAGCTAGTCAATTTGAGCAGTTATTAAAGGATCTAAAAGTTCCTGGCTTACGATTGGCAAAAAATGGAGAGTTCTCTTACAGGTCTGTTCTAAATAGCAAGAATTCTCTTAAACAAGCTAAGGCTATTAATGGAATAATTTCCAATGAAAGCTTTTCAGGCTTAAAATATAATAAAAAACTACTTTTTGAGGGAGATATTGTCAGCGGTCTTGTTCCTCTCAGGGAGGAAGTCATAAATTTATTCTCAGAAATTACTGCATCAATTGATTTTGTTGACGACGAGGACTTTAATTTTAATCAAATAAAGAAAAAAATACGAAAATTTTTCGCTAGTTGTAATAATTTATTACATAAAAATAGAACAAATATAGAACAAAAAAATATATGTAGAATTATGTTGGTAGGGCAAGTAAATGTTGGTAAATCGACTCTATTTAATAAAATTATTGATAAAGATAGAGCAATTGTCACAAATATCAAAGGTACTACAAGGGATATTCTCTCAAATGAATTTATAATCAACAGTAATCGGTTTGAAATCTTCGATACCGCAGGGCAAAGATCTAAACAAGGTAAAATAGAAAAATATGGCTATAAAAAAGCACAGAAAATATCGAGGGAAATTGACCATTTTTTTGTTCTAATCGATCAAAATACTAAAAAATCCGATATATCAACACTTCTTAAGGATTTTTTGATATATAAAAATTACAGCTTAATTGAGACAAAATCTGATATATATAAGTATAGAACAGATAATATCAAAATAAACTATAGTCTAGACAGGGATAAAATATACCAGAAATTAAAATTATCTTCGATTCATCGAAAATATGTAAAAAATAATGATAAAATGATCGATCTTAATTTAGAAGAAATAGACTTTTTAGCAAGAATCTTAGAATATGAACATGATATTGTTAAGGAAAAGGATATTTTGATCATAGCCCAGCTAATGAGAAATATATTAGATGATTTTTCGTTTGAATTTGGTTATATTAACAACGAAGATGTTTATGATAGAGTTTTTAGTAAATTTTGCATAGGAAAGTAGATTGTTTCACGTGGAACATTATGATGTTGTAGTTATTGGTGCTGGTCATGCTGGAATAGAAGCAGCAAATATTTCTGACAAATATGGCCTTAAAACTGCACTTATAACTAAAAATTATTCAGATTTGGGCAAATTATCATGCAATCCTAGTATTGGAGGGGTCGGTAAGACACATATAGCTAGTGAAGTTGATATATTAGGAGGTGTTCTCTGTAAAATCGGCGATAAATCAGCAATACACTACAGAGTATTAAATCTTTCTAAAGGGCCAGCAGTATGGGGCGTAAGAGCTCAAATTGATAGAGATTTATATTCTCAAAATATGAAAAAATTTATTAAATCTTCTAAAATTGACCTAATTGAAGATGAAGCTACTAATATATTGGAAAAAAATAATAAAATTATCGGCGTTGAGCTATCTAATATTGGAGTAATAAAATCAAAGGCGGTTATTCTCACTACAGGAACATTTCTTAATGGAAAGATTTATTTTGGTAATGAGTCGCAAGAGGCAGGAAGAATAGGAAATAGTTCTTCAAAAGTTCTCGCAAAGTTTGTTAATAAGAATTTTAAAACAATGAGGCTAAAAACAGGAACACCTCCCAGAATATATTCCAAATCTATTAATTACGATGTCCTGGAGCCTCAAATTTCTGAAAATAATGGTATATTTCTATCCTATTTCACAAAACAAAATACGAACAAAAAAATTAATTGTTTCATCACCAAAACAAATAACAAGACACATAAAATAATAAGAGAAAATCTTGACAAGTCTGCAATGTATTCAGGCATAATTAAATCCCAGGGTGTAAGATATTGCCCATCGATCGAAGATAAAATAACAAAGTTTGGTGATAGAAACGGGCATAATATTTTTTTAGAACCAGAGGGTTTAAATTCTGAACTTGTATATCCAAACGGTATTTCAAATTCTTTAGATAAAAAGATTCAATTAAAATTTTTGAGATCAATAAAAGGTCTTGAAAAGTGCGAAGTTGATCAATTTGGATACGCAGTAGAATACGACTCAGTTGACCCTCGAGAATTAAAAAATAATTTTGAAACTAAGAAAATAGAAAACTTTTTTTTAGCAGGACAAATAAATGGAACAACAGGATATGAGGAAGCAGCAGGGCAGGGTATTTATGCAGCTATTCATGCTGCAATAAAAATAAAAAAAATAAAATTCAGTACAAAAGTTTTTGAAAGAGATAACAGTTATATTGGTGTCCTTGTTGACGATTTGACAAAGTTAGGAGTAACAGAGCCATATCGAATGTTTACATCAAGGGCAGAAAATAGGTTAAAGTTAAGAACTGATAATTCTTATGAACGATTTTCAACAATCATCACTGCTAAAGCTTTTAACAAAACTGAATATTCTTTAATTTCGAAAAATATAATAAATGAAGAAAAAATATTAGATCAATTAAAAAAACTGAAGTATTCACCTAATGAATTAATGAAAAAAAATATTAAAGTCAAAAAAGATGGCAAAGTAAGAAACGGCTTTGAAGTCCTAAAATTCTTAGACCCCTCTCCAGAGAATTTTAAACAATTTTTCAATATTAAAATAAGTCAAAAATTATTAACTAAGATTTATTTTGACTCAAAGTACGATGTTTTTTATGAGAGAGAAAAAAAGTCATTTGATCAACTGAGTAAGAATAAAAATATGAAATTGACGAATATTGATTTTAATAAGATCCCCTCTTTATCTAAAGAAATTCTTGAAAAATTAAATAAACATAAACCTGAAAATTTATATGATGCTGGTAAAATATCAGGTATTACACCCAGTGCACTTTTTCAAATAGTTAAACACAAAAAAGTTAAGGGAACAAAAGTTGCTTAATGAAAAATTAGTAAAATTTTGCAATGATAATTTCGATGATGGAAAATTAATTTTAAACAAACTTTCCGAATATAAAAAAATATTGATTAAAGAAAATGAGTTTATGAACTTAATTGGAAAAAGCACGATAGGCGATTTAGATGAGAGACACTTTTTAGATTGCATACAGATAGTTAAGTATTTACCTCATTATGAAAAGTCCTTGATGGATATTGGAACAGGTGCTGGACTACCAGGAGTCATTATGTCAATAATAGGCTATGAAAATCTTCATTTAGTTGAAAAATCACCCAAAAAATCTTCTTTCCTAGAAAAGTGCAAATATCGTCTTGGTCTAAATTATGTTGTGCATAACAAATCCATATCTGAAATATCAAACCTCAATGTCGACTTTATAACAGCACGGGCATTCGCTTCAATTGAAAAAATTATATCTATGACTAAAAAAATAATTAACAAACAGACAAAGTTTATATTGCTAAAAGGTAAGTCCTATTTAACGGAACTTGAAACAATTAACCCACAAAAGTATTTTTGGGAGACGCATCCAAGTATTACTTCAAGTGAATCAAAAATAATAATCATGGGAACAAAATGATTACTACTATTGCAAATCAAAAGGGAGGTGTTGGTAAAACAACAACTGTTGTTAATTTGGCAACGGCATTAGCATCTATAGATAAAAAAGTTTTAGTTATTGATATGGACCCACAATATAACTCGTCAATGTCTTTTAACGTATATAATTCTAAACTGTCGATTTATAGAGTCTTTAGTAATGAAGTAAATATTAAAGATACGATACAAAAATCGCAAATACCTAATTTAAATGTTATTTCTGCTTGTGAAGACCTTGCGGCTGCAGAATATGAGTTGGCCGATGACGAAAATAGAAATTTTCTTCTAAAAAATTATATTAATGAAATAAAAAATAATTATGAATATATATTTATTGATACACCTCCGACATTAGGTTTATTAACAGTTAGCTCTTTAACTGCTAGTGGCGAAGTATTAATACCAGTTCAATGTGAATTTTTTGCTTTAGAGGGGTTATCCAAATTAATTAAAACAATTGAATTAGTAAAAACAAATCTAAATGATAAACTTAAACTAAATGGCATAATTTTAACAATGTATGACAAAAGAAATTCTTTATCATCATTGATTGAGAAAGAGGCCAGAGAATATTTTGATACAACTGTATATAAATTTAATGTGCCTAGAAATGTAACTCTATCTGAAGCACCAAGTCATGGTCTTCCGGCAATTATTTATGATTTAAAGTGTAGTGGATCACAAGCATATATTGCTTTAGCAAAAGAGTTTTTGGAAAGGAGTAATCTAAATGGCAGTTAATAAAAAATTAGGAAAAGGTTTATCTTCTTTATTGGGCAACAAGAAGATTATTCAAAACCAAGCTTCTGAAAATAATAACGGCTTATTATTAATACCTATTGAAAAAATATTTAGAGATGAAACGCAGCCAAGAAAAGAATTTGATAAGGAAAAAATTGGAGAATTGGCACAATCAATAGAGAAAAATGGTCTAATACAGCCGTTAATAGTTACTCAGACTGGCATGGACACTTACACTCTGGTCGCTGGGGAAAGAAGGTGGAGAGCCGCTCAGATCACTGATCTAAAATTGTTGCCGGCTTTGCTGCTTCCAAAGGATCTTGACAAAGATGAAATATCTTTAATTGAAAACATACAAAGAGAAGATTTGAAAGTATCAGAGGAGGCAAAAGCATATCAAAATCTAATCGAAAAAAATGGTTATACGCATGAAACCTTGTCAAAAATAGTAGGAAAGAGTAGATCACATATAACAAATCTAATGAGAATTCTAGAATTAGACAATTTCTTTTTTGATCTATTAAATAGAGGCATTATATCTATGGGTCACGCTAGGGCATTGATAGGCAAAACACCAAATGACTTTGATGACGGTACAATAAAACAGATTATTTCTGGCAAAATATCAGTTCGTGATTTAGAAAAAAATAGAAGGAGAATAAAAACGCAAGACCCTAATTTAGTTCAAGAAGAAAAGACTTTAAGTGATACAATTGGGTTTAAAACAAAAATTGTTTACAATAAAAAGGGTAGAGGAAATATTAAAATTTACTATGAGAATCTTGAACAATATAAATTTTTAATTAGTAAACTAAAAAATTGAACTTTTTATAATTTACCTCTGACTTTAGTTTAAGAAATAATTTTTTTAAATCATTAGCAGAATTTTTTGATTTGAAAATTTCTTTTCGTATACTTAAAATAAAGTTTCTCTCTTCTTTAACTAATATGTCAGCTATATAATTTTTGCTGTTTAATTTGTATTTAGAAACCTCAGAAAACATTAAGTAAGGCGTTGAAATACAGTAGTTAATTAATTCATCATCATATATATCATAAAAATTATTAAGAAAATATCGTAAATCATTTTTAAATTCATAACCATTGATTGATACAAATTTTTTTAAAAGTTTTTTATAATTTTTGTAATCAGTTAAAATGATATTTTGACTAATCATATTAGATATTTTTTCTATTTGCCTACTATTTGTTGTATTGTAAAAATATATTTTTTTTTCACTAAATAAATCATTAGACCTATCTTCATCTAATTCTTCATTTTTATAAATTTTTACATTTAGTCTTTTAGATATTTCTTTTATTGCCATTTCATAAAAACAGCCAATTTCTTCGTTTACTTGATTAATTAGTAAGTTTTGGCTGTCATTTTTGATAAAATTTTTTATCAGTTCAATATTATTTTTTGTCATCACATGTTAAATTTTCATTATTTAAAAGATTAATAAAATTTTTTACAAAATAATTTGTATTTTCGTATTTTATTTTTTCTACAGCCTTTTTATTGCTATTGAAGCTATCACTTGATGCCAAAATATAAAATTGTGAAATATCATCACTATAAGAATAAACAAAACATTTTGAATTCTTATTATAAATTTTTAAGGTAATCGAACTTCCGACTTTTTCTCTATCGGATGTGTTGTCTATATTTGTCACATAAACATTTTGCGAATGTGATATACTTGATTGTATTTCGTATTCAGAATTCTTGTCAAGCATATCAAAGTTTTTTAAGTGTAAATTTAATAAATTTGTTAATATAAGCCCGTCGTACTCTCCACCAATATATCCAACAGAAAGTTTGACATGACTGTTTGGTTGATTACTAGAGCATGATAAAAAAAATAAACTACTTAGTAATAATATTAATGATTTTATCTTGAACATTTATGACTCTTAGTACTTCTTTATTAGCTATCTTATTTTTAATTTTGTCTAATTGATAGATTGAATTTAAAATATCTTTTTCTTTATAGCCCTTCATAGTTTCAAATGTTGTAACTAATTTTCCTTGAATTTGAATGGGGAGGTTTATCTTATTTTCAACTAATAATTCATATTTAATGTCAGGCCAATTACCAAGATTTTTAGTATTAAATAAAATTGAGCTTATTTTCACTGACAATCTAGGTAGAATAGGAAACAAACATATAAGAACTTTTCTACTCAATTCGTTATCATGAAGATATATTTGATTTTTTTCCAAATAATTGAATAGTGTGTATATGTCTGCAACACATTTATTTAGGGAAAAGTCTAATATATTTTTTTCTATATCATTCACAAACCTTTCCACTTTTTTTTCTGTTTCAAAATTAACATCAGTTCTTTTTTGAAGAAAATAACGCTCGATTCTGTGAACTAAGTTTTTCGAACTTTGAATACCCTCGTCTGTCCATTCAAGCTCTCTATCAGGGGGTGAGTCTGATATCATGAAAATTCTGGTCGCATCAATTCCATAACTATCAAGAATTTCATCTGGTTCTACTACATTTTTTTTTGATTTAGACATTTTTTCACTTGGGCCTTCTTCAATAGCTTCTTCAGTATTAATTTTTAAAAGCTTCTTATTTTTGATAATAATCTCTTTAGGCATAACCCATTCATTATTTTTTGTTTTGTATGTCTTGTGAGTTATCATTCCTTGAGTGAATAATTGTTTAAAAGGCTCATCAACTTCTAAGTTATAAATATCCCTTAAAGCCTTCATAAAAAATCTAGAGTATAAAAGATGTAATATAGCATGCTCTATACCACCAATATATTTGTCAACAGGTAATAATTTATTAATTTTTTCTGCATCAAATGGCTTTTTTAATTTATTATCTAGAAATCGAATGTAGTACCATGAAGAGTCCACAAAAGTATCTAATGTATCTGTTTCTCTATAAGCAACTTTATTTGTTTTGGGACATATAATTTTTCTCCATTTTTCTAAATTAAGAAGAGCATTGCCTTTACCTTTCAAATTAACATCATATGGTAAAATGACGGGTAGCTCTTCTTTTTCTAAAACTCTGAATGTACCGTCTTCATAATATATAGCTGGTATAGGACATCCCCAATATCTCTGTCGAGAAACGCCCCAATCTCTTATTTTATAGTTAATTTTTTCTTTACCAACATTATCTCTTATAAAAATTTTTATTATCTCTCTTATAGCATCATCTTTATTTAAACCATTTAACAATGGTGAATTAATTACAACACCATCTCCACTGTAGGGAAGACTTTCATCATCACACTCAATAACTTTAATTATTGGTAAAGAATATTTTTTAGCGAATTCGTAATCTCTCTCATCATGAGCTGGACAACCAAATATTGCCCCCTCGCCGTATGTATCTAAGACAAAATTAGCAATAAATACTGGAATTTTTTTATCTAAAATTGGATGATCACAATTAATAGGCATCTGAAACCCAATTTTATCTTTATCATTATTTATTTCTCCAAATTCTTTTTTTATCTTACTTATCAATTCTTGATTTATGAATTTTTTTACAATTGGATGGTTTACTGATACAGCTATGAAAGTAGCACCATAGATAGTATCTGGCCTCGTTGTAAAAATATTTAAATAATCATTATTTTCATGAACCTTAAATTTTACTTCTGCTCCAACTGATTTTCCAATCCAGTTTCTTTGCATTGTTTTGACTTTTTCTGGCCATAGATCTAACTTGTCTAAATCATTTAAAAGCTCCTCAGCATAATTAGTTATTTTAAAAAACCATTGAGATAAATTTTTTTTTTCTACAATTGCTCCAGTTCTCCAACCTTTGCCGTCAATTACCTGCTCGTTAGCTAAAACGGTTTGATCAACGGGATCCCAATTTACTAAAGCATCTTTCTTATAAGCAAGGCCAGCATTATAAAGATCAATAAATAATTCTTGTTGATATTTGTAATAATCCTGATTACAAGTGGCTAATTCCCTATCCCAATCTAAATCTAAATCTAATTTTTGAAGTTGACATTTCATATTTTCAATATTCTTCAATGTCCAATCTTGTGGATGGGTGTTAAATTGTATAGCTGCGTTTTCAGCAGGGAGTCCAAAAGCATCCCAACCCATTGGATGAATTACTTCATCACCTTTTAATTTATGATAACGAGCATTTATATCACCAATAACATAATTTCTGACATGGCCCATGTGTATGTTTCCTGATGGGTAGGGAAACATTTCTAAAATATATTTCTTAGACGTCACTGGTTTATTTATAATGAAGCTTGAGATAAGTTGCCTGCAATATCTAAAATTTTCAAAGTGATTTGATTTTCCTCTTTTATGTAATCAACATTGTCTGCTATCCATTCGCCGCCCTGTTTTGTTTCGCACAAAAAACTTGATTTAACCCCTGTTGTAATGAGCTCTTGAGATGTTATTTGTATTTTTATAAGGCACCTTTGGTTCATGTCACTAGAGTCGCGTATCCATTCAGTCTCAATAAAACCTCCTTGATTATCTGCAATTTTCAAAGGATATGTTTTTGTAACTTCAAGCCCTGCATTCCATAAATAAGGATTTACTGAATTCTGATATATCACTGTAGAGTCTTTTCTAAATAACTGATTAAAATCATTATTGAGGTCAAACATTGACTTCCCACCTGCTCTTTGTTTTGCCATACAGGCTCTCATTTTACTTCTACTTAAGTTCTTATGAGGGTCTTTACAACCGAAAGTTTGATCAAGTTTAGCCATATTAGACTGATGATTATTGCTACAACTGTAAATAAAAATAAGTGTTATAAATAAAGAAATTATTTTAAACATTAGACGTTAAATTAGATCAATTTTATGAAATTTAAACAAAAAAAAACCAGGGGAATATTACCCCTGGTTTGAGTATTTTATACTAAATGGTATTAGAAGCTTACGCTTGTACCAAGTGCAATAACTGTTGCATCTTTAGTAGATGAACTTGCAGCAATATCTCCTGAAACGTTTGTGTATTCAGCAAAGATTGAAGCTCCACCACCAAGAGGTGATGAGAATGTTACATCTGTTTGGTTAGCAGTCTTGTTATTAGCGTCGTGACCTGTGTAACCAATTGCTACTGTAGCACCACCTAAAGTAGTTGAGTAAGCTGCTGATACAGCTTCACCTTCTTTACTTGGAGTATCACCATCTGTACCTGTGAAACCTAATGAAAGAGTTCCACCGCCAGCAGCTAATACATATGAAGCACCAAATTCAGTGTTGTTAGTACCATTTCTGTCTTCGTCAGCAGTTGCAAGTGTTAATGTACCTGCACCAATAGCCATTGACAAAGATGCACCTGAAGCAGTGTTAGCAGCACCATCAACGTTACCGCCACCAGCTCCGTCATATACATACGCAGCTGTAATAGTCATGTCACCTACAGATGTAGTTAAAGACACACCATCACCTTCGTCTTCTGTAAGACCAACTACAGGAGTTTTAGCAACTTGGTTGTCGTCAGCATAAGCAACTAACTCACCAACTTTACCAACGCCGTCTGGAGTTCCAACGTCTTGACCAACTGTGATTGAACCACCTGAGAAGGCAAATGTAAGAGCAGTAATACCAGTTGAACCAGATGAACTTCCAACAGAGTCAGAGTCATTGCTGATTCCAGATGAACCAGTGATTGTTACACCAGCATCAGTTGTGGTAGACATTGAGAATGATACTCCACCACCCATGGTGCTTGAAGCATTACCACCAGCATCAGTATAAGCAGCAGTTCCACTACCACTTACTGAAATGTCTGCATGTGCACTTGTTGCAAATAATGCAGCAGGAATTGCAGACAATAAGTATTTGATTTTTTTCATCTTAATAATCCTTTCAAGATTAATATTAATCGGGATATATAATCTCTAAATTTAGAAAATAATCATTCAAAATTGCGAAATTATGCAATTTTTTTTAATTTTGTTGCATTTATGCAACAAATAAAAGGCAATATAATTCAGCGTCATTTTAAAGAATATCCAAAAAAATCATTGTTTTTCAATTTAATGTCTTTTTTTGCCCAATATTCCCTTTGCATAAGGACGGCATCAAGAAATTCTGCTTTATGATGAGAAAACTCTTTCTTATCAATAGATCTTTTATGAACGCCTTCTTTAACTTGACGTGTACTAGCCGTTTGAGAAAAAAATTCATCTCTCTTATTCTCATCATATTTTGCTTTTATTCCGAGAAATTTATAAATTTTTTCCTGATAATACAAATAATTTGAGACAAGTTCCTCATATTTTACATCCAAGACATTTTTCTTTTCCTCCATGTGCTCATCCCAGAACAAATTAATAGCTTCAAAATTTGCAAGAAATACACCAATATTAAAAAAACTGACGCTATAGGGAACATTCAAAACATAACGTTGTTTATATAGAGAGATCGCAGTGTCCCAAGGGTTTCTGAAAACTCGAATTATTTTTGATCTTGGTAATAGCTTTTGAATTAATCCTACATACAAAAAATTCTCGGGCATTTTATCGACTATATATTCATAATCACCTCTTAAGTATGAGGTTCTTCTTATATACTTTGATATGAATTTATGATTTAGCTCATTAAGACTTTGTTCTTTAGATAATATATTTCTTTCAATTATATCTTTGCCACTTTTTAATTCTCCACCTGAAAATACTTTATCATTTGCTGTAACTATTGATTCTATTAATGTAGTTCCGGATCTAGGAGATCCAACAATAAAAAAGTTTTTTTCTCCATGCTCTCTATATCTTTCGTCAAAAGATTTATATTTTTTTTGATATAGCTCCATTGTTTTTACTATTCTTTCTTGGTATTGATGAGAATTATATCTGCTAGTGTTGAAAATCTCTTTATTCCCAAAATCAAAATACTCCTCAGACTTTTTTCTATCCTTCGATTGATAATACATAGCTAAACCAAAATATAGAGGTGTAACATAATTAAATCTTTCAATTTTATTTTTATATTTGCCCTCGTTAGTCAATAAATATTCTTCTGCAATTTCAACAATTCTTTCGTTAACTAATTTCGGGTTAATGTTGCACAGTAAGAAAAAAATATTTTCATTAAATCTATCCTCTAAAATTTCATTAAATAAGAATATTGTTTCATCATCTTTTTTCAAAGCCCCATTTATTTCTGAAATCAAAAGGAATACATTGACATATTTGTTAAAAGATTCATTGCCAATTTTTTTTACAACTTCTAGCGCTGATGAAATCATTTCTTTTGCTTTTTTAAAGTCTCTCTTTTTTAAAAAAATTTCAGCCAAAGATGTCCTTACATTTGGATTCTCATTAAGTTTGTATGCAATTTCCAAATTTGAAATAGACTCATCATATTCTTCAATTTGCGATAATGCGTATCCCATGTTATTAAAATAGTCAAAATCTCTTGAGTCTTTATTTTTATCATAACCTCTCTTGAGCACTTCAATTACTTTTTCGAAATTTCCTATTTGAATATATGTATAAGCTAGTAATTTTATGGCATCTAAGTTATTAACATTGTTTTTATAAAATAATTTTGCATCTTGTAATGCTCTATGAGTATCTCCACTCTCAATAAGATTTAGCACATTTGAAATTTCATTTTTCATTGGATCAATATAGTATGTAAAATGTAATTATGTCAGTTTTAACTAATATTAAATACCAATACAATTTAAGAATACTTGAAGACTTTCTTTCAACAAATAGCTATTCCGAGTTTTTTGATCATTTAGAAAAAATTAAAAGTAATCACACTCTCTACCTCCGACTATTACTTAACCTAGGCAATTCAGCCATTTTGAATAATACAAGCGATATTTTTAAATCAAAAATTATTTGGTTAAGCTCATTTATGAAGGAGGACACTATTTATATTTCTAATTTTTTGAACTTTTATAACAAGAATTTAGAGACAAATTTCAGTGATATTTTTCAATATGAAGAAAAATTGATTACGATACTTAATAATTTTTCAGTTATTGAAAAGATTAATTTTTCTGATTTTGTTGAAAAGTCATATGTTTATCAATATTTAATATTGCATGAAAATACTAATCCAATTAAATTTCTAAAAAATCATTTTCCTTTTTTTTCAACTAAAAATAATTTTAATTTTAGTAAAAACACTCTTACAAATTCTTTCATTTATATTGTTGAAAATCCTTATGTCGTTTACCAAAAATTAAAAAATTCATCTAATGATGATAAATCTTTAGCACAAAATATTTTTTTGAATTTGGATAATCATAGTTCATTCTTAAAAATCGATAATGCAAATGTTGAAATTAACAAACAAGGGTGGCATACCCACACATCGAGTTGGATTGACCCAAATGTTATAAATTCATTAAATGGAAAGATCATTCTTAAAAAAGATATAATATCAAATACCTTTGAAGTTTTAAGTTCTATAATACTTCATTTTATACAGTCAGGAGCAAACATAAAAATGGACTACAATTTAATTAAAGACTTTATAGATAAGAACCCTCCAGATAATAATCCGATTGAAATTGATGTTTCACAAAAAGAAAAAAAATTCATAGAAAAATATATAGAAAATATATTTAATAAATTTAATTTTAATGGTTAGTTAATCAGTTGGAAATAAATTACGATGAACTCAATAAAGTTAGCTTCAACGTTAAAAAATATTCAAATGCATCTTTACTTTTAGTAACAAAAAATAGACCACAAACACTTGTCAGGTCATTAATTGATAAAGGGTACTTACTATTTGGCGAAAATAGAGTCCAAGAGGCCAACGAAAAATTTCGTGATTTACAAGATCAAAATCTTAAACTTCATTTAATTGGCCCTCTTCAAACTAATAAAGTTAAATTAGCTTTATCATTATTTGATACAATACAAACTATTGATAGACCAAAATTAATTAAAGAAATATCTAAACAACTGAAATCTAACAATATCTTCAAGACAAAGAATTATTTTATACAAGTCAATGTTGGAGATGAGTCTCAAAAAGCAGGTGTTTCTATAGATGACACTTTAGAGTTATATGATTATGCAATATCTGAAAACCTTAATATATCTGGTTTAATGTGTATTCCACCATTTGAAGAAAATCCAAAAATATATTTTCAAAAAATGATTGACTTAAGAGATAATATTAAAAAGGATTTAAAGTTAAGCATGGGTATGAGTAATGATTATGAAATTGCATTATCTTTAAAATCAGACTTAGTAAGGGTTGGTTCGAGAATATTCAAGTGAAAAAATTATTAATTATCTTCTTTTTACAAATTAATTTTTTACATGGGTTTGAGGTTAAATGTAACTTTGAGGAAGTGTACGGCAATGGAGTAGTGCAACAAGGTTTTTTCTTTTTCAAAAATCAAAAATTAAGATACGAGTATTCAAATAAAAATTTATTTACTATTATTGCAAAAAATGAAAAATTTTTTTTAATCAATCAAGCACATAAGAATAATGTATCAAAAATAAACAATAATACAGAAATCCTAGAAATGTTTATGAACATCGCAAGAGAGTATCCAAATTTAAAAAATAAATATATCTACAATAATACACATGTAATCGTTGAAAAAAGTAGTAAAGGTTTTATTAAAAGAGTGTCAATTAACGCAGAGCAAGTTAATGTAAGCATTAATTTAATTAATTGTGTTTTTGAAGATATTCATGATAAATATTTCAATCATTTTAATTTTGTGGAAGTTAGTCGTTAGATCTTGTTAAAAATTACATGCAAAGATGAATTCTTCAATTCAATTATAAATAAATTACTACTACAAAAAAATTTGATAAATGATATTAGTATAGATAAATTCTTTGTTATTATAGAAATCGATATTAGAGAAAATTATCTTCATTTAAATTGTAATGGTAAAAAAGAGCATCTCTCCATGCCTATGGATATAAATTCTCTTTATAGTCAAATACAAAGAATAATATCTGATATTAAGATTTCTAAACATGAATATGATTACTATCCTTATCAAAGAGTATTATTAAAAAAATCGAAAAAATCCCTTCTTAGTGATATACAAAATACTATCTTTTCAAACCTAATCATTTCTAATTCTGGTATCAATAAAGATAAACTTTACGGACTAATTTGGAAAAAAGATAAAGATATATCAATAAATAAATTAGATACACATCTAACAAATTTGAAGAATCAACTTAAAAAAGATCTTGGCATGAATGCTTACTTCCAATCCCAAGATAAAACTCTTAGATTATTGATTAATTAATATCTCTCTTTTACCTGCATGGTTTGGAGGAGATACTATTCCTCTTTGTTCTAAAGCTTCCATAATTCTTGCTGCCTTGTTATATCCAACTTGAAAATTTCTCTGTAAGTAACTTGTAGAGGCTTTATTACTTGATTTAATCAGATCGATTGATTTACTAATCAAAGCTTCATCTTCATCGCTCAATGAGTCAAAATTTTCATCATTGTTTTTAATTATTTCATCTAGTTCATCAAGATATTGAACCTTTTGACTTTTTTTGATTTCTTTTATTAATTTGTTAACTTCGTTATCAGAGATAAAAGCAGATTGATATCGAATTATGTTTCCACCATTTTTTGACATAAGCATGTCCCCATTTCCAAGAAGTTGTTCTGCTCCAATTTCTCCAAGCACAGTCCTGCTGTCATATTTACTTGCGACTTGAAAACTTATTCTAGAGGGAAAATTTGCTTTTATACTTCCAGTGATTATATCTACACTCGGTCTTTGTGTAGCCATGACTAAATGTATCCCACAAGCCCTTGCCATTTGTGCAAGTCTTTGAACATAATGTTCAACCTCTTTACCTGCAGTCATCATTAAATCTGCCATCTCATCAATAAAGACTACTATGTATGGTAGCTTTTCAACTGAATTTTGATTATATCCCTCAAGGCTTCTTGTATTTTCTTCATTCATTAATGAATACCTGCGTTCCATTTCTTTACAAACCCATTTAAGAGCCAAAATTGCTTTTTTAGGTTCTGTAACAACCGGAGTCAATAAATGGGCAATATCATTGTAAACACTAAGCTCCAACATTTTTGGATCAATTAGTATCAAACGTAAGTCGTCTGGTGAAAACTTATATAAAATACTTGCAAGTAATGTATTTATGAAAACCGACTTTCCTGAACCGGTTGTTCCTGCTACAAGTAAGTGAGGAGTTTTACTTAGATCAATAACTTCAATATTTCCAGATATATCTTTGCCAATACATATAGGTATTTTAAATGAGGTATTTCTAAAATTATTATTACTTAAAAGCTCTTTTATTGTTACGGTTTCTCTTTGTTCATTAGGAACCTCTACTCCTAAGTATTGAGTTCCATAAATTTGTGCTATTCGAACAGCACCGACTCCCATACTTCTCGAAATGTCATCTGCTAAATTTATAATTGTATTAATTTTTATTCCAGCAGCTGGCAATATTTCAAAAAGTGTTACTACAGGCCCAAGTTTTACATTTATTACTTGTATATCAATATTAAAATCTTGAAACACTTTTTCAAGTAAATTTGAATTTGCTTTAATATTTTCTTTATCAAGCTTTTTTTTATTTAAATCTTCATCTGTTTCTAAAATTTCAAGGGAGGGAGAAAAATATTTCGTTTTTTGAACTTGATTTTCTTCATCAATAAATACTTCGCTATTTTCCTCCTGTTGAAAATTTCTTGTTGAAATATTATTTACAATTGGATCTTTTTTAATTTTGTTACTTGGTATTGAGTCACTTTTATTTTTCTTAAAAATGTCTCCTAGATTAGGTATGGATAATCTAAATAATTTAAAAAAATTTTGTGAGAAAGTATAAATTGATATTCCTATAAATGACAAAATAAAACTAATAAAACTTGTTTCGTGCAAATCAAATAAATGGTTTGCGAAAACACCCCAAGTTTCAATTGACTCAATGAAAAATATTTCAAATTTAAATTCAAATAATGCTTGGGGGATCAATATCAGGCTAACAAAAAATAATAACAATCTTATAAACAGATATCGCGGGTCTCTGTTAGTGAAGATAAAAATCGAATAAACAAAAAAAAATATAATGATTAAGTAGGCAAAAATTCCAAATGTATAAAAAAGAAAACTTGCATAATATGAGCCAAGATCACCTAAAAAATTTTGTGATTGATTGCTAGTAGTTGTTAAGAATGAATTATCATTGATGCTAAATGTAAATAATGCAAGAGCTGAAAATACAGATGCTAATATAAGAAACGTACCATATATAAAATAAATTGTTTTTGAGATTTTTTCTTTTAAGACCTCAGGAATATAGTTATTCTTCATTTAAATAAATATATGCGTCTTAATGAAAAATAAAATACATAAATATGATTTTTTAATAGTGGGTGCGGGGCTAATTGGTTCAATGGCAGCTTTAGCTTTAGCTCAAAAAAAATTTAAGGTTTTAGTTATAGATAAAAAAAATAACTTACTTAAAGATAATCGTACATTGGCTGTCAATGCCAACTCTGTTGACTTACTAAAACAATTAGGTATTTGGAATAACTTAAAATCGAATCCAGAACCAATAGATAAAATTTGTATAAAAGACGATATTAGTAGAAAGCCCCTTATCTTTCAAAATGAGCATGAGTCAATGGGCAATGTAATTTTTAATAAAGACTTGTATGACTTAGTTAGAAAAAAACTGTTGTATTTAAAAATTTTAAAGACCAATAACAATTTTGAAGTTAATGATCTGAGTCCAAATAAAGCTTTAAACATAAATAATAAAAATTACGTATTTAAAAAAATAATAATTAGCATAGGTAAGAATATTATTTCTAACACATATCATAAAAGTCTTATTTTTGATCAACAGCATTTTTCTTACGTCGGTTTTTTTAAACATAGCAAAGACCACGATAATACAGCATATGAGTTTTTTACAAATCATGGCCCATTAGCGGTATTGCCATCACCAGCTGTAAACAAAAAAAAATCAACATTCATCTATTCATCAAAACAAAAAATAGATAAAATCAAACTTCAAAAACTTATTAAAACAAAAGTTACAAGATCACATGGAAAATTAACTTTTGATCACTTAATACAAAAATTCCCAATCATTCCTCATCTTGTAAAAAAAAATGATAAATTTATTTATATTGGTGATAGCCTTAAGTCGATTCATCCAGTTGCCGGGCAAGGATGGAATCTTGGAGTTAAAGATATTCAAACCTTGTGTAAAATAATAGATCAATATTCCATAGACTATAAAAAGTTTAATTCGATCTATTACTCTAGAAGAATGTTTGAATCTATAATTTATTTTAGCTTTACTTCTTTATTGAATTTTTTTTATGAAAGCAATTCTGACCTAAATAATAAAATTATTAAAGCTGGATACAATGCTTTGATAAATTTTAAATTTGTAAGGGATGTTTTTATAAAGCAAGCAATGGGCAGATTTAATTTAACTGATTAGGATTTTTATTACTTACAATTTGGAATGTATTTAAATCAAGAATAGAATTTATAGTATTTATTCTTGTCGAGATATTTGGTGACTCAAGTATTGCTTGTTTATCTATCTTATTAAAAGGAGCAAGCATGGCTAGAGTTGATAGTAACTGTAAATTAGATGTTTCAGCTAGTACATCTTTATCAATGTCTAATTTTTTCATTTTGAAGAAGTTTGTGTATTTTTGAATTAATTCAGTTCTATCAACATTAG
Source organism: uncultured Alphaproteobacteria bacterium (assembly GCA_902599405.1). GTDB lineage: Bacteria > Pseudomonadota > Alphaproteobacteria > HIMB59 > HIMB59 > HIMB59. Next base: position 167,092 of record CACKFO010000001.1, read on the forward strand.
GCTCCATGTTATTTAAATCAGATAGGTAATCTTGGCAATCTATCGATGCTTGAAAATATCCTTGAGGAGTAAGATTTCTGTCATGCAGAACAAATCTACAAACACCTTCCAGATTTAAAACTAACCTGTAGTCTGGTGTCTCAATATAAGAGGTAATTTTCCCTATACAACCCATTTGAAACAACTCGTTATTATTATTTTTAGGTTGAATTATACCAATCATTCGATGACTTTTTAGGCTATCCAAAGTCATTTTGATATATCTCTCCTCAAAAATGTTTAAGGGTAATTTCCCAAAGGGTAATAGCAAGACATTATCAAGGGGAAATATTGGTATGGAACTTGGTAGTTTATTTGAGTCGACTTCAAAAAGTTTTTTTATAGCGTCATCCATTATTTAAACATCATACTCGATAATTTTTTTCGAGCTACAATAACATTTGGATCATTAAAACCTAGAAGATCAAAAAATTCCAATAGTTTTTTCTTCGCAGCCTCTTCATTCCAAGAGGGATTTTGCTCAAACAGTTTTAAAAGTTCATTAAAACCTTTTTCTGTTTCGTTGGATGAAAGGTAATTATTTGCGAGTTTAAAACGTAATTCCATATCTTCAGGATTTGAATTGACTTCATCAATTAATTTTTCATCAAATCCTCCACCATTATCTTTGTTGGTGGTATCCAACAGCCTCTTTATTTTTAAAATTTCTTGATGTTTTATAATTTCTTCATCAAGAGAGTCTAATATTTCATTTGCATCATCAAAACGTTTAAGTTGAATCATACATCTCAACATACCAGATATAATTTTCGGGTTTCCGGGATCCATTCCCACAAGACTTTCAAAAAGTCTCAAGGATTCCTCAAACTTTTGATCACCAAATAATTGATCTGCCTCGCTAATCAGCTTTGGAATCTCATTTCCTGGTGTTGCTTCTATCATTTTATTTACCATCTCATCAATTTTAGTTTCTGGTTGCGCACCTTGAAAAGCATCTATTGGTTTACCACCAACAAAACCATAAACTGTGGGTATAGATTGTATGTTTAATTGTGATGCAATACCTTGGTTTTCATCTACATTAACTTTTGCAAGAATTATTTTACCATTCTTTTTATTTACAACTTTTTCTAAAATAGGAGTTAATTGTTTACATGGTCCACACCAAGGTGCCCAAAAATCAACAATAACTGGCGTGGTTTTTGATTTTTCCACTACTTCTTCTAAAAATTGATCTTGGTTTATATCGATTACAAAACTCATAATATTTAAATAGTAATATAAGCAACATTTACAAGATATATTTTTTATTTACCTTGATAGCTGTAAAAAGGAAGTTTATAAAATACTTTCTCTTAAATCTGCGGGCGTAGCTCAGGGGTAGAGCGCAACCTTGCCAAGGTTGAAGTCGAGGGTTCGAATCCCTTCGCCCGCTCCAATTAAGCAATTTGAAAAAAAGATAATTATTAGATAAAAGATTTAATGATGTTGTTGATTCAAATTTTAGATCAAAAGCCTCTACTAAATTTGTTATTCTTAAAATCGATATCAATGTAAAATGCAGTTGGTTTTATATAAGAATATAGGGAGTAATTAAATTTTTTTAAAAATTCAGAAATATTATTTTTTTCATAAAATTCAAATTCATGAATTTCTATAGTTATTAACAATGGGTGATATTTTGTAAAATCGAATTCTTTTATTAAAATTTCATCTTTAAATTCTAAATCTATATTTAGGTAACATAAGTCCCGCATATAATTTCTATATTTTTTTATAATCTCATTTAAAGTTATTGTATTTACAATATCGTGTTCTTCGTCTTGTGTTAAACTAGTTAAAGTATTAACGACTCTATTCATCGCAGGGTGTTTTTTATTTTTGATATAGTAGCAATTCTCTTTTTTATTTGACAAAAAGGCATGTATATTCTTATCAAAAGGGCGAACTTTTTTTGACATCTCAATCATTTCATAATTACCATCAACATTAATTCCTCTCCATCCTCTTAAATAAAGTAAAAAAGTATTTGAAAAATGTATTGGATGATAAGAACCTAGATCTAAAAAAGTCCCATCTTTGATTTTTGATAATATTTTATTAACTGCTAAATCCTCACCGTACTGAGCAAAACTTGATTTACAAAAATTTGAATTTAATAGTTTATTGAAATCATCTTTATTAATTAATTTTTTTAAAAAAGTGTTATACATATCGTGGTAAATTATAAATTCTCAATCAAAATAATTTTATATGTAAAATTAATTATTTGTAATGTTAATTATTGAAATTATATTTGAAAATTAATAAATTATTAAATGATTAGTATCTTATATGTCTATAGGGATAAACCTTATAATCCAGCATATTTAGATAAAATTTTTAGAGAAAACCTATGCGTATTAGATTTTGGCTTTTTCTTAATTTCGCTTAAAACATTCGCAAATTTAAAATGTATTAATTTATCGAGTCTTGAAACCTTTTTAAAAAAGTATGAGTTTGATCATATAATTTTTGATGCAAAATTAAACATTGATTACGATTTGAATAATTTTTTCCCAGCTATAAAGAATTTAATAAATTGTAAAGTTTCTATTTTTCTTGGTTACGATAGATTATTTAATTTTAATGATATATTAATTTTTGAAAAGACCTTTAACATAGAAAATTACTTTATTCCAAATCTATTAATTGATATAAGCCAATATAATTTTCCTGATGAGTTAAATAAAAAGTTTATTGAAACATATTTTGGTATTGGCTTTCTAAATGTTCAATATGATCTTGAAAAAAATATTTTTTTATTAAATAAAAATAACTTACCCATAGTAAATAGTATTTTTTACAGTGGCACAAATACCAAATCAAGACAGTATAGAAATTTAGTTTTGAATTACTTAGAAAATGGATTGGATATTAAAGACTCAAAAATAATAACTTACAACGATAAAAGCATTGAAAAAAAACTCTCTATTCAAGAATATATAGATTGTTCGAAAATGAGCACAATAAATCTTGTTTTAAGTGGTAATCAAAATAATATTCCTTATAGATTAATAGAGATGGGCGTATATAATTGTTTTTTTATTATTGATCACCACTTCCAGAAATACCAACTGTCAAAACAATATGATGATCTCAATTCATATACTTTTAGTAACTTAGAAAGTATAGAAACTAAAATAAAAACTTTACTAAATGAAAAAGACTTTCTAAAGGTATTAAAAACTAAACAAATTAATTCATTTAATAATTTCTATTCACCTTTAAAGCACGGTAAATTCTTAAAAAATTTTTTAGTTTAAATCTTTTATTAAAAACATTTTAAATTAAGTCAGCTTTTTTTCAGTTCATCATAAAAGAATATTAAAAGCATTAACGCTTGTTCTAATAAAAGTTTTGTATTGGGTCCTTTAAAATGTAACATTTGAACATTATTTTCATAAAGGTTTTGTAATTTTTTAATTAACAAAGGCTCTTTAATTACATATTGATGTGTATTTGGTTCAAGCATAAAATAATTCCCTGATTTACTTTTGGTGTTGAGATATAAAGAATATTGATCACCATACCAGCGGTGAAACCTTTCTGGCAATCTAAGACATGTTAATAGTAAATCATTAAAAAACATTTGCTGATTTCCTTTAGTGGCTAGCGCACCAAATAGAAACGGCATAACTTGATTTGCCGTTTTATTAACAAATTCCTCATAATATTCTGGATAATCATGATTCAATTTAAAATCATTCTGTCTTTTTGATAGATAAATGCCATTGCCTTTTTCATATGGTAATGAAAGTTCATTGATAAATAAACAGTCAGCGTCACAAAAAAAAACTTCATCAGTTTCTGGCTTATAAAATGAATAAGCCTCCAACCTAGCTATCATTATCTTTGAAGATAACTGAAACCTATGGACAGAAGTGACCCCTTCTATTCTTTTTGTTTCAAGATTTGTTAGTTGGACCAAATTTACTTTCTGGCCCATTACCAACCTTACTGATTTGACAAGTGATGCAGGTATATCAACATTCTCACCTACCCAAAAAAAAGCAATTGTAATCAAGATTTAGAGTTAATTAAAACATTTTTATCAAAATAGTTAATATTAGGTTTTTATTTTTGTATTCATCATTTCAATTAATTTATTTTTCCAAATTTCATGATAATCACAAAAGCGATACTGTGGAAACCAGGGCCCCCCTTCAGTGTAATGTATAGCTTTAGGTTTTCCATCTTTGGGTTCTTGATACCATCCAACTAACCAATTCCATTCATGGCTAATTTCACCAATTTCATTATCTTTTAACCAACTAAAGCGATGCAGGTATTTACCAGTAGTATTAGGGTCATTAATTAATTTTGTAGTTATTTTTTTATTAGATGGATGTTCACAATTCCATAAAACAACTGAGCTCCAATTTTTTCTCGGATAAATCGACTGTAATCTCCCATCCATTTTTGTGTTGCCTTTTGGATTGTAATCATGCTGAACACACATCACAGCAAACTTATTATCAACTAGAGAAAACAATTCTTCAATTGGATCTAAAAACAGCAAATCACAATCACAAAATAGCGCCCATCCTTTATATTCATTAAGTATCGGTACTAAAAATCTTGAAAATGTAAATTCAGTTGAGCCTAATTTATCCTCTCCACGTGTGTAATAACCTTTATCTTTTAAATCATTAAGTTTTAAAGGAAAAATATTTGCAGTTTCAGATTTTGATTTAATACTATGGTTGCAGACTTGGTAAGCTAGATCCTCTCTACTGTCATAACCAATATATATATTCATGAATCAAACCTATTGATGTTAAGTCTATTTACAAGTAGTTTTCAAACTCTTTGTATAATTTTGTTAAACAACTTTCCCAGTTATTTACACTTTCTTGCCTTATTGGCAATATAGATGGATACCAAACAACATCTTTATCCGTATTTAATCCCCAATACCAAAGTTTACCGTCATTAAATGGGAGTAGTAAAAATGTTTTCACGCCTAACTTTCCTGATATATGGGCATTTGAGTTACTAACTGTAATTACAAAATCACAAGACTTTATTAAACCTGCAACCCCATCGATATCATTAAAGCAATCTATTTGATGTTCTGTAAAAATTTTTTTATTAAGTTTTTTTTCTATTTGGTTTATTTCTATGGTTTCATCAGAATATTGAAGATTTATAAATTCTATATTTTCATTTGATAAAATGTTTTTAAGACTATCTAGTTCAATAGATTTCTTGTTCCCAAAGATTTTATTTGTGCTTTTCCAAGATATGCCACATCGAAGTTTTTTTATTTTACCAGGGATTTTAGAGTCTAAGGAATATGAGATTTTTTTTTGTAAGTTATTTTGATTGATATTTTTTTGAAAATATAATCCCATTGATCCCATAGGTAAATGATAATCATATTCAACATATTCAAAAATACTTTTATAATTAATGATTTTAGTACCTGGATAAATTTTTTCAAAAAAAGGAATTAATTTCTCATTTACAGCAATAGTTGAATTAGCAAATTGGTCTTTTATCGTCTCAAAAAATTGAGAATATATTATTTGCTCACCAATCCCTTGTTCACCGTAAAACAGAACATTTTTTTTGGGTCTACTTAAATCCCATTTAGGCTTTTCAAAACTATCATTGATTTGTTTTAACAAAACTAAATTTTGTAAATCGTATCTTGACTCATGGAAAATCCAAGCTTTTTCGTATTCTTTGGTAAATAGATAACATTGTGAGATATTATAAGATGCATCAATATTTTTTGGATCTTTTTCCAAAATATCTCGATTAATTTTTATCGCCTTCTCAAATTCTCCTTTTGATTTTAAAATATTTCCAATCATTATTTTTGCAGATATCAAAATTTGATCATTATTATTAGATCTTATTATTTCGTCTAACAATTTTGATGCTTGATCATAGTTTCCATTGTCTATTTCCAAATTTGCAATAGACAGTTTCGATTGGGTAAACTCTTTATTTATGCTTATAGATTTTTCAAAAGATTTTCTAGCTTCTTCCAATTGACCATTTTCTCTATATACATTACCTAAAACATAAAGAGATTTTGCATTGAGAGAAATTTCCAGAGCCTTATTTAAATATATTATCGAGTCCTCGTATTCCCTTAGTTGTCTATAGCAGACTCCTATCTGATGATAAGGTTCAAATTTATTTAAGTCAATTTTTGAGCAATTTTTATAAGACTCTATAGCTTTGTCAAAAATTAAAAGACCCTGATAACAACCAGCTATATTAAAATTTGAGTCATAATGGTTTTGGTCAGCTAATAAAACCTTCTCAAAAAAAGGTATTGCCTCTTTATATCTTCTGTCGTTAGCTAAAATGAGACCATAATAAAATATGTAAGTTAAATTTTCTCTTTCTGACTTTAAAAGATTTTCTATTAACTCTTTTGCTTTATTAAAATTATTGCTTTTCAATAAATTTAATATTTCTCGCTCACTCATTATGTTAAATCAAAACTTCTAATAGGAGAAACGCTGATATTAAAATTAGCAAATAACCAACAATTATTTGTATGATTCCAGATTTTTTTTTAATTTGATCTAGAACAACCTTTGAGGTTACAAAGTTCACTAAAAGTATGTACCATAAGGCGTCAACAGTTCCTGCAATTAATACTAACGCTACATTCAAAAACATATCATTATCATAAGACATAAATTGTGAGTAAATTGCTAAAAACCAAATAAAAATCTTTGGATTTAATATTGATATTAAAAAACCTTGGGAAAACGACTGTGTAACACTTATACTCTGGTTTTCACCAAACTCGATTTTATTTCTACTCCTGATTGTTTGAATTCCTAAATAAAGTAAAAAAAATATTGATAATAATTTCAGTAAACTAAAAACAAACACATTTGTTTGTAAAATTAAACCAATTCCAATAACTGCACAAAGAGCATAAATGCTAATTCCAATACCGTGGCCAATCGCAGTTAATATGCCACTCATCTTACTTTTAAAAATTGCATTATTTACCACCACAACCATACTTGGGCCCGGGGACATTGCCCCTAATAAACAAACTATAAAAATTTGAGAAAATAATAAAATTGTCATAATTAATTAAATTTTTCTTTTACTTCGAATTTATCTAATTCTGACATATCTATAATTTTTTTTAAATCATTTGATACATTTGTATAAATAATTCTCTTGGTATGTTCCCAAATTGGCAAATCTTGATTGCTATTTCCTAAATAGTCAAAGCTGGAAATTTTTAACTCATCATTTATAAACTTTACTTTATTTATACCAACCATATTAAAATTTTTTTTTGTACCAAATGACTCGAAGAAAATTTTTAAATGTTGATCTATTTGATCTACTAGTAACTGATGACTTCCAGATATCAGATATACCACTCTATGATGATTTTTAACTTGTTTTATGTATTCAAGACATGCTTGGTTAAATTTCAATTTCTTTATTGGAACCTCAAAACCTGTTGATATTTTCTCTTTAAGAAAAGATTTTCCTTTGAACAAAAAAATGAATAAATAAAAAAAAAGCAAAATAGGTTTCTTCTTTAAAAAATCAATAAATGCTAAATTTGATAAATCTTCTTTGATTAAAGTTCCATCTAGATCAACAAATAAAATTCTATTATCATTCATTTCTTCTGAAAAAGGACACTGTAATCATAATTTTTTCTTTTGATACATTTTCTTTTATTGAACCAATGCAGTCTGCTTTTATTGCGATAGCTTTTTGAAAAATTTCCTCATATATCAAGGCCTTTACATTTTGAACCTCTTTATTTTTAAAATTCTTTCTCCCTCTTTTTTCTTCAGGATATTCTTTAAAAAAATCATAAACAAGATTTAAACTATATCTCTTTATAAACGTTTTATTTTGATATCTTTTCAGTTGTTTATAATCTCTTTTGGGAGGTTTGTTTTTGAATATATCTATCAATGTTTAAAATGACGGTCACTCAACTTAAAAAATTTTAATTCATGCTTCTTGACATAATTACAAATTTTTGAGTCATTCTTGGATCCCATTGGTGCATAAATATCAATTTTAATTTTTTGCCTTTTAATTATTGATAGTGAATCTGTGAATGGAAAAAATGCATCTGAAAATAAAAATAGGTTTTTATATTTGTTCGCGTTATTTTGATATTTAAACTTTCTGAGACAGATCTCTAATGCATCAACCCTGGAAGTTTGACCCCCTGACTGGGATACCAGGCTATCTTGATCAAACAAAGCAATAGCATTAGATTTTATATTTTTTAAAACATTTACAAAAAACCCTAATTTCTCTTTATCTAATTTATTTTTTCCATTTATTGTCTCCACAGAAGAGTTTTTAGTGTTAACATCCTGTAATAACATCCCTCCAAAAAAAGATTTCTTTTCGACATTTTTTAAACCTTTTTTCACTTTAATAACACTTAAATTTTTCTTCTCTCTAAGCAATTCAAGTGCTCCTTTTTCAAATTCGGGCGCAGTTATTACTTCGTAGAAATTTTTTATCAATAGTTCAGCAGTTTGTTTTTTTAACGTTTGATTAAAAGCAATGACCCCACCAAAAGAACTTAGTGGATCACCAGCAAGAGCTTTAAGGTAACTTTCGGCTTGATTTTTTTTTAATGATGCACCGCAAGGAGTGCCATGTTTTATTATAGTGCAAATATTACTTTTTGTTTTAAAACCATATGTTAGTTGTACCCCTGCATCTATATCTAAAAGATTATTGTAGCTAAGCTTTTTAGTACCACTAATTTGAGAAAATTTATTATTATCAATGATAGCAGATGCTTTTTGTTGAGGATTCTCGCCATATCTCAACGGATATATAGTCGATGATTTGCCTTTGAACCAATTTGAAATTTCTAAATCGTATTTTGTAATATGATCAATTGCTTTTATTGCAAACTTCTTCTTTAATATGGGCCTTAAGGGAAAATTTTTTATAAAATAACCATAATCTTTGGGGTTAATAAGGGGTATTGTTTTCTCATAGTTTTTAACAGCTGCTCTAATTAAACTATGGCCACCGATATCAATCATTTCTATGATTTTTGACTTAGTTTTTGTATTTTTAACCGTTTCTTCGAAAGGATACAAATTTACTACTAATAGATCAAATTCGACAATCCTCTCCTTTTTTAAATCTTTTTTGTGGTCTTTAGCATTCGTCCCCAAGAGACCTCCAAAAATTTTTGGATGAAGGGTTTTGACACGTCCGCCCAGTATTTCTTTTTGCTTTGTATATCTAGTAATTTCTATATGTGGGATATTTATTTGTCTTAGAAATTTTGAAGTGCCTCCTGTTGAGTAAATTGTAAATTTTTTTTTGACTAGAAACTCTGCTATAACATCCAAATTTGTTTTATCAAAAACAGAAATAATTACATTTTTACCCATTAGCTCAATGCATCATATAGAGAATTAGTGGCTTTTATAAGATCCTCTTGTTTGAATAAAAATGAGCCTGCCACTAAGATATTTGCTCCAACTTCTATGCAGGTTTTTCCAGTCTCATAATTTATTCCACCATCAATTTCTATTTTAACATTCAAATTTTTAGACTTAATGTATTCAGATATTTTTTTAATTTTATTAATTTGATCGTTCATAAAGACTTGCCCACCAAAGCCGGGCTCTACTGTCATTACGATAACTTGATCAATATCATCTAAATAAGGTTCAATCTTATCCCATGGGGTTTTGGGTTTAATTGCAATCCCACATTTTACATTGTTTTTTTTTATTTTAGATATGAGACTTCTTATATCATCTTCAATTTCTATGTGAAAAGAAATAATATCTGATCCAGCTTTGATATAATCATCAACAAATTTTTGAACTCTTTTTATCATGAGATGGACATCAAATACTTTGTTAGAGTATGATCTCAAATTAGATATAAACTGGGGGCCAAATGTTAAATTAGGCACAAAATCTCCATCCATAACATCGAAGTGAATGTATTCTGCTCTAGACTTATTGATTTCTAAAATAGTTTTTTCCATATTCGAGAATGAGCCACCTAAAATTGATGGGGAAATAATTATTGACATTATTTTTTTTCCAAAACTGATACAAAAAAAATATCAGACCCTCCAAAATTCTTAAACTTTAATGGATTAATAAAATATCCATTTTTTCTTTTTATCATTTTTTCTGAGTCAATATTGTGTATTTTAATATTGTTATGTTTTTGTGAAATTTTATCAATGACATCGATTGTCTCAAAAGGATGAAATGAGCATACAACGTATACTAAAAAACCGTTTTTTTTCAATATTTTCAATGATTTTTCAAGTATTTCTATTTGAGTTTTTTGATGTTTCTTAATTTGAGCTAATTCGACTTTTTTTGTTACATCAGGGTTTCTTTTAAAAGTTCCGAGTGCACTACAGGGAGCATCTAAAAGTATTGAGTTAAATTTATCTAAAAATTTTTCCTTTAAAAAATCAATTTTTTTAATATTTACCTTTAACTTCAATCGTCTTAAATTCTCATAAAATTTATTTATCTGATTTTGTGATTTATCAATTGCATATACTTTAAAACCAAAAGATTGCAACAATATACTTTTTCCACCAGGAGCAGCACATATATCTAGTATATCTTTGTCATGATAAAAAGATATCGTTGATCTGATAATTTCAAAATTTCCTATATCTTGAACAAAACAATTTGACTTAATTTTTTTTTCCAATAAAAAAACTCTTTTTTTGTATAAAGCATCTTTTTGATCTTTAATGCTTACTTGATAGTTTATAGGTTTTTCAAAAAGGGTCTGATAAATATATTCTCTTATAGAATTACTAGAAAAAACTTTATCGACTATTTTTTTAAAACTAGGATAAATAAATTTTCCAAATTGTATATTATCTTTGTCTCTTAATACACTTCTCAATACAGCATTTACTAGTCCATCTTTTTTAAATTCTTTACTAGCTTCAACTGTATCATTAACAATAGCATAATGTGGCTTATTTGAGAAAAACATAAGCACTAAACTAATTTTTAAAATTGTTAAAATCTTTTTTGGTGTTTTATTATTTGTATATTTTAACAGTATTTGATTTAAATTTTCGTAGTTTCTGTAATACTCTTGGATTATAAAAAAAAGAAAATTTCTCTTTAATTTAGGATAGGTATTTAAAACATTATCGATGCTACTTCCTTGATCAATTCTTTTGATTGAATTAAATAAATTTGAGATATCTGATAAATTAGATATTTTTAGACCCGTCTATTAAAGATTGTACAACATTCGGGTCAGCTAATGTTGATGTGTCACCAAGTTGGTCATCTTCTTGAGAGGCAATTTTTCTCAAAATTCTTCTCATTATTTTACCCGACCTAGTTTTTGGAAGTCCGGGAGAAAATTGTAATTTATCGGGAGTTGCTATGGGCCCTATTTTTTTTCTTATCCATTGAATGAGTTCTTTTTTCAAGCCTTCGCTAACTTCCACACCTGTATTTGTAGTAACATAAGCATATATACCCTGACCTTTAATATCGTGCGGGTATCCTACTACAGCAGCTTCAGAAACAAGTTCATGTTCAACAAAAGCACTTTCAATTTCTGCTGTCCCAAGCAAATGACCTGATACATTTATGCAATCATCAACCCTGCCAGTAATCCAATAAAATCCATCTTTGTCTCTTCGACATCCATCGCCTGTAAAATACTTGCCTTTATATTGGCTAAAATATGTATCAATAAAACGCTTGTGATCACCGTATACAGTTCTCATTTGTCCTGGCCAACTATCTAATATACAAAGTTTGCCTTCGCACTCACCCTCTAAAATATTTCCACTATCGTCTACAATTGCAGCTTCAATTCCAAAATATGGTTTGGTTGCACTACCAGGTTTAAGTTTCGAAACCCCAGGTATTGGAGATATTAAATGTCCTCCTGTTTCTGTTTGCCACCACGTATCTATAACAGGACATTTATCTTTACCCACTACTGTTGAGTACCAACTCCAAGCCTCAGGATTAATTGGCTCACCAACCGTTCCTAAAATTCTTAAAGAACTTAAATCACATTTTTCAATATATGAATTACCCTCTTTCATCAAAGACCTTAAAACAGTAGGTGCTGTGTAAAAAATATTAACTTTGTATTTATCACAAACCTCCCAAAAACGAGAAAAGTCTGGATAGTTAGGAACGCCCTCGAACAATAATGTTTTACCACCGTTTGCGAGCGGGCCATAAACGGAATAAGAGTGTCCTGTAATCCATCCAGCATCAGCTGTGCACCAATAAATATCACCTGGATGGTAGTCAAAAGAGTACTTATGCGTAAATGAGGCATAAACTAAATATCCCCCTGTAGTATGAAGAACACCTTTTGGCTTACCTGTAGAACCAGATGTATACAAAATGAAAAGAGGATCTTCTGCATTCATTGATACACATTCACATTGATCATCTACTTCTTTAATTAATTCATCATAATAAAAATTATTATCTTTATGTAATTTGGCTTGAGTATTTGTATATCGAAGAACAAGAGTTTTAATGGAACTATCACAACTTTCCAAAGCTGTATTAATATATTTTTTTAGTGGAATTATTTTTCCTCCTCGTACACCTTCGTCAGCAGTAATTACAAATTGGGATTTGCAATCTTTAATTCGTCCTGCTATTGACTCTGGTGCGAAGCCTCCAAATATTACTGAATGTACTGCACCTATTCTTGCACAAGCCAACATAGCAAATGCAACTTCAGGTATCATAGTTAAATAAATTGTTACTACATCACCTTTTCGAACACCAAGTTTTTTAAGAACATTTGCAAATTTACTTACTTCTGACTTTAATTCTTTATAAGTGTAGGTTTTATTTTTACTAGTATCATCTCCCTCCCAAATAACTGCTATTTCATTTGGTTGTGTTTCAGCATGTCTATCAACACAGTTATAACAAACGTTCAATTCACCATCCTCAAACCATTTGATAGATACGTCACCTTCGTAGTTGGTGTTTTTAACTTTAGTGAAATCTTTAGACCATGTTAGTTGAGATCTCGCCACTTTAGACCAGAATTGGTCTTTATCACTAAAAGACTCGGCATACATCTCTTCATATTGTTCTTTTGATAACAGTGGATTAGATAATTTAAATTCTCTCATTTTTCTCACTCATATTAATTAATTTCTTCCATTGCTTCAATGTTACTGGCATCACACTTAATCTGGCTTGTTTTACAAGTGGAAAATCTTGGAAAAATGGGTCTGCTTTTATGTCTGATAAGTAAACTTCATTTAGATCTTTGACATAGGTTACATCAACCATTCCAAATATTCCTTTTTTATCTGTGTGATCTGGGTAGTATTCCTTAGTAACCCTTACAATTCCTTTTATAGCTTTTTCTGTTACTGAGTGATAAAACATACACTCATCGCCTTTTCTCATCTTTTTCATATTATTTGCTGCTTGATAGTTTCTAACACCATCCCAATGTTCAGTTTTTTTCTTTTTTTGTTGATCCCATGACCAAGAACTAGGCTCTGATTTTAGAAGCCAATAATTTTTAGAAGTGTTCATGTATTAATATATTGGGTGATGGTCTAACATTGTAATTATTTAACTTAATTTTTCTAGTTTTCATATATTCGATAGCGTTCCAACCAATCATTGCAGCGTTGTCGGTACATAAAGATAAAGGTACCTGATGATAATTAAGTTTCTTTGTTGAAATAAGTTTTTGAAGTTCAGTATTTAAATACTTATTTGCCGCTACTCCACCACAAATAGAAAAATCATTAATTTTAATATTTTCTTTTTGTAAGAGTTTAATGCAATTTAATATTTTGATTTCTAACACTTTAGATACAGTATGTTGAAATGAAGCCGAAAAGTCTCTCAGAAATAATTTTGTTTTTTTATTATTTTTGATGGTATTTAGCGCAGCTGTTTTTAAACCTGAAAAAGAAAAATCACAGTTATTTTTTTTTGCCAAAGGCATTGGGAGTTTAAACTTCTCAATATTGCCACCTAATGCTAAGTGTTCTATTTCTGGCCCGCCTGGGTACCCCAGCCCCAACCCTTTAGCCACTTTATCAAAACATTCACCCGCTGAATCATCAATTGTTGATCCAAGAGTGATAAAACTCTTTGAATTTTTAACCAATACTAATGCAGTATTTCCTCCAGAGACGAGTAGACATAAATATGGAAACTTAATTTCAGATACAAGTCGAGGTGATAACAAATGTGCTTGCAAATGATTAATCGGAATAAGTTCGACGTTTTTAGATATTGACAAACCTTTTGCAAAAGATGACCCCACAATTAATCCACCAATAAGCCCAGGTCCAAATGTTGCGGCAATTGCTGAAATTTTGGAAAAATTAATTTTTTTAATTGATTTACCTAATATATCTAGAATTTCTAAATGCTGTCGAGCTGCCATTTCGGGTATGACACCCCCAAGATCTTTATGAAATTTCCTATGATTAATTGTTTCAAGAAACTCAACAGTTTTATCATCATTTACAATGGCGATAGATGTATCATCACAAGAACTTTCTATTGCTAAAACTTTCATTATTATAAAAAAATATAGATTCTTATTGAATGTCTGAAAATCAAAAAAATGACAGTAAAAAAAGCTTTCTTCAACGAAATCTTTTCCTAATAGTTATATTTTTAATCATTATAACTGTAGCAGGGGGCTACTTGTATCGAAATAACCTTTTAATATTTGATAAGGCCCAATTCAGCAAATTAAACCAAGAAACTCAATCACCAAATAATCAAAAAGAGATAACCCCAGTTAATGATTTAAATAACAAAGAACTGGAAGATAAAGTAGATCGTCTTGAGTCTCTTATACTAGAGTTAGCAAAAAATGTTCAAGAAATACCTCAAACTACTGTTGTTGAGCCAGAGCCACAACAGATTACTTTATCCAATGATGAGGCATATGAATTAATTTTGTCAATAAATCAGATTATAGTTAATATTGATCAGCAACAAATTCGAAATAAAAATATTCAAAAACTTCAAAATCAATATTTATTTTTTAATGAAGAAAAATTTAAAGAACTACTCACTATTCCAGATTATACATATTCAGTACAGCAATTACAGATTAATGAAAATACATATGTACAAAATGAGTTTATGAAACGAAATAATTTTCAATGGTTTAAAAGAATTATTGAAAATATATTTGAAATTCAAATAACAAAAAATTCATCAGAGCCCTTACCATCGTTTATAAATGCGATGTACAATCGACAATATACAAAAGCGATAATTGAATACGAGAAATTAAATCCTAATCAAAAAATATTTTTTAAATCTTCCTATGAACTAGCCCAAATCTACAACGATAATCAAATTTTTCTAGAGAATATGATTTAATGATAAGGCTTCTAATAATTTTAATAATATTTATAAGTGGTTACGGTCTTCTTTTTTATTTGTTTAACAATGCTGGTAATCTTTCACTCGTTTTAGGAATTTGGCAATTGAGCATTCCCATTGTCCAATTCCTTTTTGTCTTAATAACATTTCTTATTCTTTTAATTTTGTTTTCTTATGCATTTACAAAGCTTTTTATTTATCCACGAGCTGCATATATGCGCTACAAATCCTCAAATGAGCAAAAAGGTCTTGAACATTTAAGAGAGACATTAGTTGCAATAACTGAAGGTAATACAGACAAAGCTACACAAAGTCAGAAAAAATTTAAAAAATACTTAGGAAAGGATCCTTTAAACAAAATATTACAAACACAAATTAAAAAAACAAAGGATCTAAAAATAGTCAACGTTGAGAAAGGTTCAGATTAATTTAAAAAAATTACTCCTGCTCCAAAACATGTAAGAGTAGCGCCTATTACTGCTAAATGCCCTGCATAATTTTTAGTAACAATCCATAATATCGGTATTATCATAATTGGCATTGTGCTTGATAAAGTTGAAATAATTCCAGGATCTCCATTTTTAAGAGCAATTATTAACATAGTCATTCCAACGCCCATTCCCATAAAGCCAAGAAAAATACTATAAAAAGTTTTTTTAAGGTCTTTCATTCTTTCCCAAAGTTGATTATTTTTTATAAAAAATAAGCTCACAAACATAATTATTGCAGCTACAATTACTCTAAGGTAGGAAACAATTATAGGATCTGTTGAAGTCAATGCAGGCTTCATTAGAATAATCCCGATAGATTGGCAAAGAGCCAATCCTATTCCAGCAAGTAAACCAATATATTTATTTCCTTGAATGTTTTCTAGGTCGTCTTCAGGAATAGTTTTATTAAACTGGATAGCAATAATTATGCCTATAAATATTAGACTACAACCAATTAATTCAATTACAGAAGGTAATGTTTTGAGAAAAACTTCAGCAAGAATAATAGTAAATGGAATTTGCATTGAAAAAAGTAAAGCCTGTCTTCTTGGCCCTAACCTTTTAAGACACACAAATAAAAAAGTATCACCAATAATTATGCCAATAATCGATGAAAAAAAAATTGCTGTAAATATAGACTCGTTAAAATAAATTGGTTTCCAATTTAAATAGACATAAGGAAAGAAGAAAAAAATAATTCCTAAAAGTCTCAGTAAGTTATAATTATAGCTTCCAAAATATCTGACTATTCTTGTAGCAGAAAGAGCTACACCTGACCAAATCGCCGCTGCACCAATTGCTAAAAAGTATCCAATCACGCGGGGATCTTACAAGTTAAGTTTAAAATTAATACCTTTTTTTAATTGAACTTTATTTAATCAACAGCCTTGTTAATTAAATTTATATCTACACTTTCTCTACTATTCCCAATTCTCATTTCATCAAAATAAACTACTTGATTGGGCACTTTCACGCCCCAATCAACTTCAAAAGGATTTTTAGCTTTGCTTGAAATAACACTACCGCTGCTATCTTCATGTGTATCTTTCCACTCTTTTGCATCAACTTCTTTAGTTTTATTTTTGTCTAACCAATTGCTAATGTGACTGTTATAGATTCCGTATTTAAAAAATAAATCTTTGTTACCACTCTCTTTATAAGCATCTTTAGTTAATACAGGGTATCTCATAGAACATTTTTTTATTTTTTCTCCATTCAAATAAAATTCTGTATAACTCTCACCTAGTTCCTTCTTTCCACCTTCAAATGAATACTCAGTCTTAATCAAAATATCATTCCATTGACCCTTGAAGCTAGATAATTTTCCAACATAACAATTTCTTTGACCTAAAGAATTAAATGTAAGGTTAACACTTATGCCATTGGCTTGGAGCATCCAAATTGGATGTCTCCAATTATGTATTTTAGACTGAGCCCAGCTAGCTTTATTTAGTGTAGGATAGTCTTTATCTACATAAATACTGAAACCAAACCATTTAATTTCATTTATACCCTTCCATACAATTTCTCTTTCTACTCTCTGTCTATCGTTTGAACAATCATCCCAATACATATCTTGACCACACTCCCCATGCTTTAACTCAAATCTCTGTGATGTTTCACCTAGTCTTACTTCAATATCGGAGTTTTTATAATTGTGATCTGCTTTATGATTTACGGAGTTAGGAATTGTTGTCTTTTCATTAATCACACTCCCCCAAATTAAATATGGCAGAAATAAAAAAGGGGCTAAAAAAGATAGCCCCTTTAAAAAATTTATTTTCAATAATGTTTATCTACGCTGACCAAATAATTGCATCAACATTATGAATAGGTTTATAAAGTCTAAGTATAATGTCAGTGCACCCATGATTGCAGCTTTTCCTGCAAAAGCAGTTCCAGCAACTTGATAATAAGTTGATTTAATTCTTTGAGTATCGTAAGCAGTTAAACCCACAAATACTAAAACACCCACACAAGAAATTACAAACTGCATCGCTGAACTTTGTAAAAATATATTTACAATACTGGCAATAATAATTCCAATTAGTCCCATCATGAGAAATGAACCAAACTTGGTTAAATCTCTTTTAGTTGCGTATCCATAGATGCTCATCGCAGCGAATGTACAGCTTGTGATTAAAAATACTCTAACAATGCTTACGCCAGTGAAAACTATGAATATATAAGACAACGAAATTCCCATCACAGCAGCGAAGGCCCAAAATGTCATTTGAGCTGCAGAGGTGGACATTTTTTGTAATCTTGCGCCTAAAAAGAAAATAAATCCAAGTGGAGCGAGCATTACAACCCATTGAAGTGCTGTGCCATAAATAGCCCCCATTAAAGTAGGAGACTGAGAAAATCCCCATGCCACTAAACCACTTATTGCTAAACCAGAGGTCATGTAATTATAGACTTTCATCATATAATCTCTTAAGCCCTGATCTATAACTGTAGATTGTGACTGCGAATATGTATTTTGTTTTAATTCGACCATTATTTCTCCTTAATTATTTTTAATATGGCTATTATCTTGATATTTTTCAAGTAAAACCGTATGAATCTTTTATGAAGTTCAAACCCTTAGGAAATACTGACCTTCAAGTTAGCCTTATTTGCCTTGGTACAATGACTTGGGGTGAGCAAAACACAGAAAATGAGGCGTTTGAGCAAATGGATTATTCTATAGAAAAAGGGGTCAATTTCTTTGATACCGCGGAATATTATTCAGTTAAGGGAAAAGAAAAAACATATGGTGCCACTGAAAAAATAATTGGCAATTGGTTTAAACAGAAAAATAACAGAGAGAAAGTAATATTAGCATCAAAAGTCGCAGGCCCTGATGTAAGATGGATTAGAGGAGGTGGTCTACAATTTAACGAGAAACATTTCACCGAAGCACTAGAAGGAAGCCTTCAAAGATTACAAACAGATTACATTGATCTTTATCAACTCCATTGGCCAGAGAGGAAAACAAATTTTTTTGGGAGGCTGGGATATAAAAATTATAAAGAAGAAAAAGAATGGACCCCATTTGAAGAAATTTTAGAGACAGCAAAAAAATTTATCGATCAAGGTAAGATTAGATATCTTGGCTTATCTAATGAAACTCCTTATGGCTTGTCTAATTATATCAATTTGTCTAAATATAAAAATTTACCAAGAGTCATGTCTGTTCAAAATCCATATAGTTTATTAAACAGAACTTATGAAGTTGGCATGTCTGAAATATCCATTAGAGATCAGGTAGGTCTTTTAGCTTATTCCCCTTTAGCTTGCGGTGTATTAACTGGAAAATATAGAAACTCAAAAAAACCTGACGGTGCTCGTTTAACAATTTGGGAGGATTGGACTAGGTACACCAATGAGAGATCAATTGTTGCTACAGAGCAATATTGTAAAATTGCAGAGGATAACGGGCTTACTCCAACTGAATTGTCACTTGCATTTGTTAACCAACAAGACTTTGTCACAAGTAATATTATTGGCGCAACAAAAATGGATCAGTTAAAAGAAAATATAAATTCAGTAGATATAGAATTATCAAAAGAAATTATTGATGAAATTAATGATGTACATGAAAACAATCCATCACCTGCACCGTAAGCTATGACTGATTGGCCAAAAGACAATAAAGGTAGATTGACAAAAACCTTTGAATTTAAAAATTATAGAAAAAGCTTTGCCTTTACTAGCCAAGTGGCGATGTTATCTGAGAAAAAAAATCATCATCCTCAAATTATTTTAGATTACGGAACTGTTACTATTTCTCTTATTTCCCACGATGTTCAAAAAGTTACCCAAAGAGACCTAGATTTAGCAGAGCAAATCGATAAACTTTATCAAGAATGATTTACCTTATAGGTATTCCTGGTTTAATTCCTTTTTATCTTTGTTTTTACAACATCGATTTAATATTTCTTGATTTTGATAAAGACATGTTCGTCTATTACTCTGCAGTTATAATGTCATTTTTAGGTGCAGTATATTGGGGCGTTTATCTTCAATCAAAGAATAATATAGCTATTTTGTTTAGTGTTTGCCCTGCAGTTTATGCATTTTTGGTTTTAGCATTTGACTTAAAATTTGATGAAACTATTGGGCTTTTTATAGCAGGTTATTTTATAGTTTTATGCTTTGATTTCTTTTTTTATTTCAAAGAAAAAATAATTAAAACTGATTATTTTATTTTAAGGTTAATACTAACAGCCGGTATTGCTCCAGCGCATATTCTATATATTTTATAATTAAAATTAGTTAGCGATTAAATTTAGTAACTTACCAAATTTACCGGAAAATTTAATTTTACCGTGAGTGTAGGCTAGTCCGATACAACCAGTTTTTGCATCACCAACAGGTGTATGATTATGATCATCACTTCTTACTTGAACAGATCCTTGTTTATAATTGCCATACTCATCACTATAAGAACCGTGTAAAACTAAAAAACTTTCATTACCTTCATGCGTGTGCTGAGGAATTTTTGCACCAGGCATTACGTGGATAAGTTCTAATTTTTCATTGTTGTCCTTAGGGAGTATAGAAGCAACCTTAACATCCTTAAAAGATTTCCACTTAATATTTTTGTTTTTTAAATGGGATCTTAAAGTAATTGGTAATTGACTTAACAAAGGATCATGCTCCTCATCAATTTGAGGCGATGATTTTTCAATTTTTGTTTGATCTAAAACTTTATCCCATAATTCGTTAGAAAGTGGAGAGGTCTCGGCCTTATCTAAAAAATATCCACCCACCTCATTAATCGCAGAGTTTAGAGATCTATTCTCAGGGTCAACTTCAGCCAAGCACTGCTGGAAAATTAGACTTGCAGGTGAGTTAACGGGTGTACTAAGAATTTCGAATGTCATTTATTTAATTAACCATACTTCCGCCGTCATTATTTAGATTAACCATACTGCCGTCTTGTTCCAATTTGCCGCGGATCTTCTCTAATGCTAGACGAATTCTTGATTTTACAGTGCCTAATGGGATTTTGGTAATCTCAGCGATTTCACCATGTGATTTTTCTTCGAAGAAATTCATTTTTAGCAGATCTAGTTGATCTTTTGGAAGATCATCTAAATATTGTGCTACCATTTCAAATTTTTGATCATGTTCGATATTCTCATCTGCTTTGGATTCAACGGGAGGCAAAATGGCTGTCTCAATATCCTCCAAGACCGCTTTTCTAGTTTTTCTTAAAATATCAATTTTCTTGTTCCGAGCGATAGTATAAATCCAGGTGCTTGGTGAAGCTACAGACGGGTCATAATAATCAGCTTTAGTCCAGATAATCGTCATGGTTTCTTGAATTATTTCCTCAGCAACAGCATCATCTGCACCTGACTTCATCAAAAAAGACTTTAGCCTTGGACCAAAATAATCAAAAATTTTTTTAAAACTCCCAATATCCTGCCTTTCAGCAATATTTTGAAGTGCCTCCACAAAGGGATTTTTAACTTTTACCATCAATCTCTCCGCCTATATCTTTCCATTTATTATTTTAAAAATCAATCTTAATTGGTATATTCTCTGACATTAAACCACCATGTTTAAACAAAAATTATTATACTTAAGTTTATGCTTATCCTTTTTAATAGGTAATTTGTTTGCTACCCACTCCGTTGACTTTGAGCATGGAAAGTGGTCCTTTAAAAAAATAAACAATAAAACATGTTCAATTTTCCAAGTACCTACATCAGAAAAAGGTGACTACACGAATAGAGGCTCAGTAATTTTTTATGTGTTTAAGGAAGGGGAAGCTGAATACGTAAGAATAGATGCTGGTTATCCTTATGACTCACAAAAATACGTTAAAGTTACTATTGACTCAAAAAATTATCAATTTTTTGGAGAAGACGACTCTGCTTGGTCAATGGCAGATGATACTGTCATCATCGAATCTTTAAAAGCTGGCAAAAAAATGACAGTTGTTGGATATTCCAAAAGAGGCACAGAGACAACAGATATATACACACTAATAGGTTTTACTAACGCGTATAATTCTCTTCAACAAGACTGCTAAGAAAATGAAAAATAAAATTGTTTTAGCCTACTCAGGCGGTTTGGATACAAGTGTCATATTAAAATGGCTGCAAACAGAATACAACGCAGATGTAATCGCTTACGCAGCAGACCTTGGCCAAGGTGCAGAATTAACTGAAGCAAAAATTAAAGCAAAAAAACTTGGTGCAAAGAAAATATATATTGAAAATTTAAAAGAGGAATTTGTCAGAGATTATGTTTTCCCAATGTTTCGTTGTAATACAATTTATGAGGGGGAGTATCTTTTAGGCACATCAATTGCTCGACCATTAATTGCAAAGAGACAAATTGAGATTGCAAAAAAAGAAAAAGCAAATGCTGTCTCCCATGGGGCAACAGGTAAAGGAAATGACCAAGTACGTTTTGAATTTTCTTACTATGCTTTAGAACCCAAAATAAAAGTGATTGCACCTTGGAGAGAGTGGGATTTATCATCTAGAACAAAACTGTTGGAATTTGCTGCAAAAAACAAAATCCCAATCATGAAACATAATAAAAAAGAGTCTCCATATAGTGTAGACGCTAATGTTCTGCATCGTTCAGCGGAAGGAAAAATCCTTGAGGACCCATGGAAAAGACCACCTGAAAATGTTTTTGGAATTTCTAAAAGCCCTCAGTCAGCTCCAAATAAAGAAACAGTGATAACTATTCAATTTAAAAATGGTGATCCCATCGCTATTAACGGAAAAAAGCTCTCGCCATTTAACCTATTAGAAAAGTTAAATAAACTAGGAGCAGCAAACGGAATAGGAAGAGTGGATATTGTAGAAAATAGATACGTTGGAATTAAATCACGCGGTGTCTATGAAACACCAGGCGGTACAATTCTTCTTAAAGCCCATCGAGCAATGGAAAGCATTACTTTGGATAGAGAGGAAGTTTTTACAAAAGACGAGCTAATGCCTAAATATGCAAGGTTAATTTACAATGGTTATTGGTTTGCACCAGAAAGAGTAATGATGCAAAAAGCAATTGATGCCACTCAGAAAAGAGTAAATGGTGAAGTGAAATTAGCCTTATACAAAGGTAATGTGATTATTATCGGGAGAAAATCCCCTAATAGTCTATACGATGAAGATCTAGCAACATTTGAGTCGTCAAATTACGATCAGCGAGATGCAGAGGGTTTTATAAAGCTGAATGCTTTAAGACTCAAAAAAAATAAAATTAAATTTTAAACTATAATAATGAGTTAACCTCTGGTTAAGAAGTAATCAGAGATTCCAAGATCCATTAAATCAGCAATCACATTAATGATTTGATCTTTATGTTCTGGGCCCACTAAAATTCTATACATTACAGGATCAGAAACTAACGTTGGTCTTACTTCAACTCGAGTCCCTAATTTCTTAGAAATATCCGCGGCGACTATTTCAGAAACATTTTCTTTTTTAAAAGCACCAACTTGGATAAAAGCAGATTGATTTGGATCATACGAAGTCATCGACTCAATTTGGCCAGTTAGGCTATCTGTAAGTGCAGAAATTACAACTTGTTGATTTGGTTTCGGCTTTGATTTGACTTTAAAACTAGAGTCAAAAATAACATCAATGGCCTCTTCAAGATTTTCATTTTCCTTAAAATTAAGAGCAGCTATGAGTGAGTCTAGCAGCTCTTCATTTACCACTTCCTCTGTGCTGATTATTTCCTCTAATTTTTCTTCCAATGCCTGATTTAAAGCATTCAACTGCTCTTCATTAACAGTTTCTGTTTCTATGATTTTTTCTTCAGGTATTGATTTTTGATTTTGATCATTAACATCCCAGTTTAATGTGAATGTATCTGAAATATTTGTTATATCGTTACTGGCTTCAATAGTCAGATCTAGTGAACCAGCGCTTACAGGTGGGTTACCCACAAAAGTATATTGCGATGGTAAGAAAATAAGCCATGATGGTAAGATATCACCATTTGCCATTTTCACACTGTATCTGGTTTTTCCGCTACCTTCTAAGTAAAAAGACTTTTCATCAAATTTAAATATGAAATCAACAAAATTATAATTAGATAAATTAATATTATCCTCTGCAATCTTTGCTGTTTGAACAAGGACAGGGTTTTGATCATTTAAAGGAATAGCTACAAATGAATTATATTTTTTGGTCCATTGGTTTAAGTTGTCTCTTAAAGCAATCGCTAAGTCTGCATCGCTAATTTCTGATAAATTATTAGGTGTAAAATTCATGCCCACTGATGAATATAATGTACCAAGGCTGTATTGCATTTCAGCATACGCAATATCATTTCTTAGACGAGATACTAGTAAACTAGCTTCTTCTCTGATCAATTCTAACTCACCAAATCGAGATATTTTTTGTGCATTGGATATCAGGTCATTAATTCTTTGAGCTACATTTAAATAGTGTTTTGCATTACTGTATTCTCGTAGAGTTTGTGCGTAGTTTATATTGGCAATATGTACTTGTGATAAAACAGTCATAGAGACTGCTAAACGCTGTTCTTCTATAAGTTTCTCATTAATTTTATTGATATCATTTATGTTACCAGCTTGGAAAATATTCAATAAATTCGCTCCAAATACAGCACCGTATTCTGTATTGTCCTTATTTAGTAAATATTTATTAGAGTCATAAGTCCATGTTGCGTTAAATTTTAAAGAGGGAAGCAGAGACAGCATTGATGCACGAGCTTCTTGAGCAGTAACTTTTTCTTGGTATCTTACTTCGAGTAACTCTGGTCTTGAAAATAAAGCTGCTTCTTCTTGTTCTTCTAAAGTCATGTTGAGCTCTGTTAACGGTTGGTCAGTTTTAACTAAAACATACTCTTGATTTGGCAACAAGCCGAGTAATTTAGATAGCTGTGCTCGTGAGTCCATTAAGGCTCGACGCTGTGTATTTAAAATTTGTAAAACATCTAAGAGTTCTTTTTGATAAAGTAATGCATCCATTGGAGAACTGATTAGAAGCTCTTCGATGTACTCATAATCATCTAATGCCGTATTGACTCGATCCATTAAAGGATTGATTTCACTCAACAACTCATCTGCTGAAAGTGTTTTCCAATACGCATAAATAACTTCTTTAGTTAAATTGTGGATAGCTTTTCGCTCGAGCTCTTTTGAGATTAAATATTTATCTGCTTGTTGACCTGCTCTAACATAAGACAAACCAAAATCTAAAGCATTCCAAGTAAAACCTATGTCGTAATTATTGGAAGGTGTTTGCTGCGATAGCGTATATGTCGGACTATCTGCTATTTGTTCAGCTGCCTGATTATCCTCCCCGCCCTCAGAGGCCATATTAACACTTGTTGAAGCAGGGTGCTTTTCTAAAACTTTATATCCCGCGTTGACTGATAATTTTGGTAGCATATCGAACTTCACCACATCCATTTGACCCTGACTTAAAGCAGAGTCCATTAAGTTTAATCTTAGATCGCGATTATTTTTAATGGCAATTGCAATTGCTTGATATAGGTCAATTTCAAGAGGCGCTGCTTCCGAAGTTTCTTTTAAATATTCATAGTCCTCTTGAGAGGATAATTGGACTTGCTCTTTAATTAGTGGTTCTGGCGTTTGACTGCACGCTCCCACTAATAAGACAAGAGACATTAATATAAGAGCTTTAAATAACTTCATTATTTTCCCGCAAAAAGCATGATAAAATCTCATAATTTAAGCTTTCAGACAATATAAAAATGACCCATATTGGGTAATAAATTATAAAATAACCCTGATTTTATTGTATTATCCACTAGCTATATAAGAAGAGGAAAACGGGTTTTGGACAAAGATAACAAAAATTATCCACAGCTACACATTCAGTTGTTAGAGCCAAGGATTATGTTCGATGGTGCTGCGATTTATACTGCAAGCGAAGCCTTGGACATGCTTGGTGATCAACAATCACTGCAAGTTGATGAAAAAAATCTTTCCTCAGATTTAAATCCCATCATTGAAAATTCAAACTCCAGAAAAGAAATTGTTTTTATTGATAGTGGTGTAGACAACTATCAAACTATCGTTGATGCAATTGACTCTTCTAAATCCATTTATCTTATCGACTCTAATGAGAATGGATTTGATAAAATGCAAAATGTTCTACAAGGACAGAGTGATGTTGATGCGGTTCATATAATAGGACACGCGAGTGCAGGACAAGTAGTCTTAGGTAATTCTATTTTAAATGCTGACACAATTAATTCTTTTAGTAACACCCTGCAGTCCATTGGAAATTCTTTAACACCAGACGGTGATCTTTTATTTTATGGTTGTAACTTAGCGCAAGGGGAACAAGGAAAATTACTCATTCAACAAATTGGAAATATCACACAAGCTGATATCGCAGCATCAGATGATGTGACTGGTAAAGATGGAGACTGGTTACTGGAAGTTGAAAAAGGAATTATTGAAGCTAAGAGTTTAGAAGTTAATCATTACGACTCCAATCTTGTAAGTCTAGCTGGAGTCTCATCAAGTAGTGGTTTTGTTGTTGAGTCGGGGACTGATTTGAGAGCAGGTCAAAATGCTGCGAACACAGCTTCTAACGCAAGTGATCACACAGATGGATACAAACCCTATGTTGTTGCTTTAGAGAGAGAGAATTTAACGACTGGTTCTTTTGACTTTTATAAACAAAGCATTACTGGCACGGGGTTTGACGAGAGCAATAGTGGTGTAGATAATAATAATAGCCCAGACATTACCTCCAACACAACGACAGTCACTGCCTCATCATCCAACCCTTTAAACGTCTACTATATTATGGCCACTGAAAGCACAGGAAGAACAACTGTGAGATCAATCACGTTTGACGGCGAAATTGTTGGTGTTTGGTTCAATATGGAGAATATTATTGAGTATGGGACAGTTGATAAAGACAACACCACGTACCACACAATCAACCAGCACGGAAATGGTGGTAAAAATGCTTTTAGTACGGAAGGTCTTAAAACAAATTGGGGGACCAACATAACAATAACCTCAAAACCTATCGTAAGTGGACAATCATACAAAAATGACTGGTTCGGTGTGGATACAGACTCTAATACTTTGTATGTAGGATTTAATAATAACAGCAAACACGGTGACGTCATCAGAGTGTTTGCTAAATCAGGTAACAATGCACCGGTAGCTGTTGATGACACAGATAGTGTTAATGAAGATGCAACGGTAACTAAAACATCTTCCCAAAACGATGCCCTTAATGATGATAGCGATGCTGATGGAGATACAATCACTGTCACTCAAATTAAACCAAGTGGAGGATCTAACTCTGCTGTTTCGTCAGGGAGCTCCTACAATAGTAGTGGTACTACAGTAACTGGCACGTACGGCCAATTAACCATCGGCGCAGATGGTTCTTATACCTATACTGCAAACCAAGCTTTAGCAGACCCATTGGATGAAGGTACTGGGGGTAATGCAAGTGATACTGCTACTGACGAATTTGTCTATACAATTTCTGATGGCAACGGCGGAACAGATACTGCAACTATCACCATTACAATAACAGGTGTTAATGACATCCCAACTGCTGTGAATGACTTCGGGGCGGTGACTGAAGACTTGACCATTACAATAAATAATAGTGAGAGTGGAAATCTCTCCGGTTCTTATGACACTCACGATGAGCACTCAGGTGACATTTTATCAAATGATACAGACCCCGATGCCTCACCTACTCACACCATTACTGCCGTTCGAATTGGCTCTACAGCAGGATCGGGAACAGCAGGAACAGTTGGATCTGCATTAACGGGAACTTATGGTCAGCTGACTTTAAATGCTAATGGTTCGTATTCTTACACTGCAAATCAAGATGCAGCAGATGCATTGGATGTAGGTGATACTGTTTCTGATTATTTTAATTACACGATGGATGATGAGCATGATGATACTAGCACTGCTGTTATAAGAATTTACGTATTAGGTGCCAATGACACCCCAGTTGCTCAAAATGATGAAGGTTTAATCTCTGAAGGCAGTACTTTAACAGTTTCAAATGGCGATAATGCTAATGTTTCGGGATCTTATGATGCTACTGGTGAACACACTGGTGATGTGATGGATACAAGCTCTAGTTCTCACAGTGACTCAGATGCAGATGCTGATGCCAGCTTGGTCGTCTCAGCAATTCGAACAGGACGAGAAAGCGCTGCGGCTGCTACGTTTGTTGATAGCAAAAGCGTGCAATCTGGAATAACAGGAGGTATAGCCTTTAATACTGATGGCACCAAAATGTTTGTGGCGAATGTCGCTAACGATGATGTCGATGAATATACACTTTCCACCGGCTTTGATGTTTCAACAGCATCTTATGACAGTAATTTTAGTGTCGCCTCACAAGATGGAGGCCCCAACGGAATAGCTTTTAATACCGACGGTACAAAGATGTTCATTGCTGGAAAACAAACTGATAGTATTTATGAATATACTTTATCAACTGGCTTTGATGTTTCAACAGCATCTTATGACAGTAGTTTTAGTATCGCCTCTCAAGAAGGCTCAGTAACAGATTTAGCATTTAACACAGACGGAACTAAAATGTTTATTGTGGGAACAGATGACGATACCGTTGACGAATACAATCTTTCTACTGGTTTTGATGTCTCAACTGCATCTTATGTAGATGGTTTCAGTGTTCAATCCCAAGAAACTGTTCCTACTGGTTTAGAATTTAGCGCTGATGGAAAAAGAATGTTTATCACAGGTAACAATGGAGATGACGTTACTGAATATAAATTAACAACAGCCTTCGATGTCTCCACAGCATCACATGTCGGGCAATTCGATGTTAGCTCTCAAGAAACACAGGCTTCCTCTATAGCCTTTAATGCTGAGGGTACTAAAATGTTTGTTCTTGGGTACAACGGTGAAGATGTTAACGAATATAATTTAACCTCAGCGTTTCGCGTCGCAAATGATACGGGTAGTGTAGGTTCTGCATTAATTGGTGCATATGGTACCTTGACTATGAGCTCTGATGGATCTTACACTTATGCAGCCAACAGTAGCATTGAAGGGCTTGATTCAGGTGAGTCAGTTTATGATTACTTTACCTATACAGTTGATGACCAATTAAATGATAATTCAACGGATACCGCAGAATTAAAAATAACTGTGCTTGGTGCTGCAAATACTAAGCCAGTTGCTCGTGATGATGTGGGTGTTATTTTAGAAGATGGCACTCTTACAGTAAATGATGGTGATAATGCCAATGAGACAAGTGACTCTGGTACCACCTACAACGCAACCGGAGAGCATTCTGGTGATGTAATCAATACTAGTTCCACTACTCACTACGATACAGACGCAGATGGAGACACACTAATTGTTACAAAGGTAAGAACTGGAAACACTGAAGACGCAGGAACAGCAGGCACAATTGGATCTGCGTTAACAGGAACTTATGGTCAACTTACTCTCAATGCAAATGGTTCATATACTTATGTTGCTAATCAAACAGCAGCAGATGAACTTGATGATGGTGATATTGTTTACGATTATTTTAATTACACTGTCGATGACCAAACGGGTGCAACCAATGATGAAGACCATGGTTTAATCACTATTACAGTGATTGGTATCAATGATGCCCCTACTGCTCAAGATGATGAGGGTGTGATTGCGGAGGGCAGTACTTTAACAGTTGCTAACAGTGCAAATGCAAATGTGTCAGGTTCCTATGATGCTACGGGAGAACACTCCGGTGATGTCATTGATACAAGTTCTAGTTCACACACAGACTCCGATGCGGATGCTTCTTCATCTCTTAGCATTACTCATATTAAATTAAGCGGTGGTTCTAATTCAACGGTTGCTTCGAGCAGCTCTTATAATAGTAATGGAACTTCTATTACAGGTACTTACGGTACGTTAACCATAGGAGCTGATGGTTCTTATACTTATGCTGCAACCACTGATGCTACTGATGCTCTTGATACCGGTGAGGAAGGCATTGATACTTTTGTTTATACCCTTTCTGATGGCACTGACATCGCAACAGCTAATTTAACCATTAAAGTTCTTGGAGACAATGATGCACCAGTTGCAAGAGATGATTCAGGAACAATTGTTGAAGACGGCACTCTTACAGTCAGTGATGGTGCCGGCAATAGTACTATAGCTGGGGCCTCTTATGTTGATAGTATCAACCTTTACATCTTAAGCGGTTATTCAGGAGGATACCCACAAGACATAAAATTTAACAACG
Organism: uncultured Alphaproteobacteria bacterium; assembly: GCA_902599405.1. GTDB lineage: Bacteria > Pseudomonadota > Alphaproteobacteria > HIMB59 > HIMB59 > HIMB59. Next base: position 197,209 of record CACKFO010000001.1, read on the forward strand.
ATGGTACAAAAATGTTTGTTGTTGGAGATAGTACCGATGACATTCGAGAATACCATCTCACTACAGGCTTCGATATTTCAACCGCTTCCTATGATAGTTTATTTAGTGTTGCTTCCCAAGATACCAACCCAAGAGGCTTAGCATTTAACAACGATGGAACAAAAATGTTTGTAGCAGGGTGGTCGAATCAAAGAGTTTTTGAATACCATCTCACTACAGGCTTCGATATTTCTACTGCATCCTACGATAGTAATTTAAGTATTTCTTCCAATGCAGGTGGTTCAAATGGTTTAGCATTCAATTCAGATGGTACAAAAATGTTTGTTAATGCTGCAAATTCTTCTGATGAAGTTGTTGAATACACACTATCGACCGGCTTTGATGTTTCCACCGCCTCCTATGATAGTAGCTTTGTAACCCAGTCCCAAGATACTTCACCTCAAGGCCTAGCATTTAGCAACGACGGAAAAAAAATGTTTGTTGCCGGCGATACGGGAGATGATATTAACGAATATACGCTCTCTACGGGCTTTGATGTTTCCACTGCTTCTTTTGTGGGTAGTTTTGATGTGAGTTCTCAAGGTACTACGCCTACAGGCATTACCTTTAATAATGATGGAACAAAAATGTTTATTACGGACCGGTCAGGAAGTCTTGGCACACACAGTGTGGATGAATACACACTTACTACTCCTTTTAGTTTAGTTGATGTTAGCGGTGAACACACAGGTGATGTTATTGACTCAAGTAACACCTCTACTCGCGATACTGATGTTGACGTCGAAACGTTAACGGTAACTGCTGTTCGTCTCGGCTCTTCTGAAGGATCAGGTACAGCTGGCACTGTAGGATCTGCTCTGACAGGCACCTATGGTCAATTAACACTAAACTCGAATGGTTCTTATACTTATGTTGCTAATCAAACTGCTGCAGACAATTTAGATGCAGGCGACGTTGTAACAGACACTTTTAATTACACAGTGAGCGATGGCACCGATACAGATACAGCGGTGATCACTATAACTGTGATTGGTATCAATGATGCCCCTTCTGCTCAAAATGATGTGGGTGTGATCGTGGAAGATGGCACTTTAACTGTTACCAATGGTTCTAACGCAACTTTAACTGGAGACTCTTATGATGCTACGGGAGAAAACTCAGGTGATTTAATTGATACTAGCTCATCAAGCCATACTGACTCAGACCTTGATACTTCTGCATCTTTGTCAATAACTCAAATTAAAAAAGATGGTGGATCTAATTCTGCCGTAGCAGTGGGAAGTTCTTATAATAGCAGTGGTACACAGGTCACCGGAACATATGGAACACTTACTATCGGTGCTGACGGATCATACACCTATGCTGCAACTGCCGATGCGGCTGACCCATTAGATGTAGGAGAGAGTTATACTGATGATTTTGTTTATACCCTTTCTGATGGTACTGCCACAACAACTGCAACACTAACTATTACCATTTTGGGCGCTAATGATGCCCCAGTTGCAAGAGATGACACTGGCACAATTAATGAGGGCGATACACTTACAGTTAATAATGATGATAATCCAAGCATTGTTGCTGGAGCGTCTTTTGTTGACAGTTTTGATAGCTCTTCTCAAGAAGGTACGCCAACAGGATTAGCGTTTAATAACGATGGAACCAAAATGTTTGTTGTCGGATTTAGTTCTGATGCAGTAAATGAATACACACTCTCTACAGCCTTTGATGTTTCGACTTCCTCTTTTGTTGATGCCTTTACTACCTCATCCCAAGATGGTAGAGCTACAGGAATTGCATTTAACAATGATGGAACAAAAATGTTTCTTACTGGTTATGATGGTGATGACGTCAATGAATACACCCTTTCCACAGGTTTTGATGTTTCAACTGCAAGTTTTGTAGATAGTTTTAGTGTTAGTTCCCAAGAAGATAATCCATCAGATTTAGCATTTAACAGTGACGGCACTAAAATGTTTGTCGTTGGAATAACCGGAGATGATATTAACGAATATACTCTCTCCACTGGCTTTGATGTATCTACAGCGTCTTATGATAGTAATTTCAGTGTTGCCTCACAAGACATTGAACCTACTGGTTTAACGTTCAGCACCGATGGCAAGAAAATGTTTGTTATTGGAAATACTGGCAATGACGTCAACGAATATACGCTCTCCACTGGCTTTGATGTGTCTACCGCAAGCTTTGTAGATAGTTTTGATGTTTCAGGTCAAGAAGGTAATCCAAGAGCAATAGCCTTCAACAACGATGGTACAAAAATGTTTATTCTTGGCAATGGAGGAAATGATGTAAACGAGTACACACTTACATCTCCATTTAGTTTAGTAAATATTTCAGGTGAACATTCAGGTGATGTGATTGACACAAATAGCACAACCAACTATGACACTGACGTTGATGTAGAGACTTTAACAGTAACAGCTGTGAGAAAAGGATCTTCTGAGGGGGCTGGAGATGCTGGCACCGTCGGTTCTGCTCTCACAGGCACTTACGGTCAATTAACTTTAAACTCGAATGGTTCTTATACTTATGTTGCAAATCAAGCAGCAGCAGAAGCACTAGATGCAGGGGACGTTGTAACTGACTCTTTTAATTACACTGTTAGTGATGGCACAGATACAGATACAGCGGTGATTACCATTACTGTGATTGGTGTCAATGATGCCCCTACTGCTCAAGATGATGTTGGTGTCATAAACGAGGATGCTGAATTTTCTGTTCTCGACGGTGCTAATAAAAACGAAACAGGGGGATCTTTTAATGCATCGGGTGAACATTCAGGTGATGTAATCAATACTACCAGCGCTAGTCATGTTGATAGTGATGCTGACGCTTCTGCTTCTTTGACAATTACATCCATTAAAAAAACTGGAGGATCAGAGTCCGCAGTAGCGATTGGTAGTTCATATAATAGTAATGGTACTCAAGTTACAGGAACCTACGGTACTCTTACAATTGGAGCTAATGGTTCATATAATTACAGCGCTAATCTAGACGCAGCTGATGGTATTGCAGATGGTGAAAGTGTAACTGATGTTTTTGTGTATACTTTAAGTGACGGAACAGCGACAACAACTGCTAACATTACTATCACAATTTTAGGTGCCAACGATAATCCAACAGCACAAAATGACGAAGGTGTTATTAACGAGGGCTCAACTTTAACTGTAGAAAATAGTGATAATGCTAATGTTTCTGGCTCTTATGATGCTTCAGGAGAACATTCAGGTGATGTAATAAATACAACATCTAGTTCCCATAAGGATAGCGATCCTGATACATCAAACACCTTATCAATTACCCATATAAAATTAAGTGGAGGCTCCAACTCTACAGTTGCCTCCGGCAGTTCTTATAATAGTAGCGGAACAGCAGTTACAGGCACATACGGTACTTTGACAATTGGTGCAGATGGTTCATACAAATATGTAGCAAATTCAAACATCTCTGGGTTAGGAGATGGACAATCAGTGACAGATACTTTTGTTTATACTATCAAGGATAACGCAAATGCCACAACTACAGCAAATATTGTAATTAAAGTTTTAGGACTAGACTCTGAGGGCTCTGGAAATAACAACCCTGTCGCAACCAACAATACCAATTCAGTAAATGAAGACGCAACTGTATCAGCTACAGATGGTTCGACTGGAGTAACAGGAGATGTATTAACAAATGACACTGATGCTGACGGGGACACTCTTACTGTATCTGCAATTCAAAACTCTTCAGGCACATCAGGTACATTAGGCTCTGGTTTAACAGGCACGTACGGTACACTTACAATTAATGCTGACGGTTCTTATTCATATGCTGCTGATCAAAGTGCAGCAGATGATCTGGATTCTGGAGATCAAGTAACAGATGTTTTTACTTATACCGTATCAGATGGAAATGGTGGACAAGATACTGCGACAATCACAATTACAATAACAGGTGTCAATGATGCCCCAGTCGCTGTAGATGATACTGATGCTGTTCTCGAGGACGCTACAATAACTAAGACAGGAGCACAGGATGATGTTCTAAACGATGACTCTGATGCAGATGATAGCGCGAGTCTCTCTGTATCAAATATATCTCATTCAAATGGTAACACGGGCTCTGTTTCCTCAGGCTCAACATACAACAGTAGTAGCACGCAAATTGTCGGCACATATGGTACGTTAAATATTGGTGCAGATGGTTCGTATACTTATACAGCCGATCAATCTGCAGCTGATGATTTAGACGCAGGAGATGTAGTAACAGATGTCTTCACTTACACTTTGACTGATGGAACAACAAGTGACAATCAAACTGCAACATTAACTATTACTGTAACAGGTATAAATGATACACCTGTGGCTCAGGACGATGTCGGTGTAATCGCAGAAGATAGTACTTTAACAGTCACAAATGGTGCTAATGCAAACGTTTCTGGCTCTTATGATGCAACAGGAGAACATTCTGGTGATGTCATCGACACCAGTTCCAGCTCCCATACAGATAGCGATCCTGATGACTCAGCAACTTTATCAGTTAGTCAAATTAGAAAAGATGGGGGATCTGACTCATCAGTTTCCTCTGGAAGCTCTTATGACAGCAGTGGAACTTCTGTCACCGGTACTTATGGAACATTAACAATTGGCGCAGATGGTTCCTATACATATGTTGCGGACCAAGCTGCAGCTGATGCCTTAGATTTAAATGATAGTGCTGATGATGTTTTTACTTATACCCTTACGGATGGAACAACTTCCACTACTGCTAATATCACTATTACGGTTAAAGGTATTAACGATGATCCTGTGGCAGTCAATGATACTGACACTGTTAGTGAGGGCGCCACCGTTACAAAGACAGGTTCTCAAGATGACGTTCTGGCTGATGATACTGATACAGATGAAGATGCTACTTTAACAGTTACTGCAATTCAACCAAGTGGGGGCTCTTCTTCAAATGTTTCCTCTGGAAGTACATATCAGAGCAGCGGCACGTCAGTTACAGGAACTTACGGTACTCTTACGATTGGTGCAGATGGATCTTATACTTATACAGCTGATCAAGCTGCAGCAGACGCTCTTGATGACACAGAGACAGCAACAGATACATTTACTTATACAGTCACCGATGAAAATGGCGCTACTGCAACTGCTACTATAACAATTACAGTGAATGGCTCTAATGATGCGCCTGTCGCAAGAAATGATACGGGTACTGTTGAAGAAGACGCCACTTTGACAGTTAGTGATGGAGATAATGCTAATGCTGTAAGTGCAGCCACATACGTTGATGCATTTGACATCAGCTCTCAAGAGTTTAACCCTCAAGGATTTACATTTAGCAATGATGGAACAAAGATGTTTCTTACTGGTAATAATGGTGATGACGTTAACGAGTACACCCTAACGACAGGATTTGATGTCTCCACCGCCTCATTCGTTGACAGTTTTGACATCAGCTCTCAAGAATTGGGTCCTCGTGATCTTGCTTTTAGTGCTGATGGAACCAAAATGTTTGTTGTGGGGGTATTAGGCGATGATGTAAATGAATATACATTATCAACAGCTTTTGACGTATCCACCTCCTCTTTTGTTGACAGTTTTGACATTAGCTCACAAGAGAACTCACCAACTGGCTTAGCGTTTAATAATGATGGAACTAAAATGTTTATTGCCGGTAATGGAGGAGACGATGTTAATGAATACACACTTACAACTGGGTTTGATGTATCAACAGCATCCTTTGTAGATAGTTTTGATGTGTCTTCTCAAGACACTGCCCCTAACGGACTTACATTTAATAGCGATGGAACAAAAATGTATGTTGTTGGAAATCAAGGAAATGACATTAATGAGTATGATCTGACATTAGGATTTGATGTATCCACTGCTTCTTTTGTTGGGGCTTTAGATGTGAGCTCACAAGATAGTGCCCCGAAGGCTATAAGCTTTAACCATGATGGTACTAAATTATTTGTTTTAGGGACGACAAACAAATCAGTATTTGAGTACACATTAACAACACCTTTTAGTTTAATTAATGTTGACGCCGAGCATTCAGGTGATGTTATTGATACAAGCAATACAAGTTCTTATGACACTGACGTTGATGTAGAGACTTTAACAGTAACAGCTGTGAGAACAGGAAGTTCTGAGGGATCGGGTACTGCTGGCACTGTGGGCTCTGCTCTAACTGGGACGTACGGTCAGCTAACACTGAACGCTAATGGTTCTTACACTTATGTTGCAAATCAATCTGCTGCAGATGACCTAGATGCAGGCGACATCGTTTATGATTACTTTAACTATACAGTTAGTGATGGTGATGCAACAGACATAGCGGTTATTACGATTACAGTGGTTGGCGTGAATGATACTCCAGTCGCTGTAGACGACACAGATAGTGTTAACGAAGATGCAACTGTTACGAAAACAGGTTCACAAGATGACGCTCTTTACGATGACACCGACGCGGATGACTCAGACTCTTTGACAGTCTCAGCAATCGCACCTAGTAGTGGATCTACATCCACAGTCTCTGAGGGCAGCACTTATGCAAGTGGAGGCACAACAGTAACAGGAACTTACGGTACTTTGACTATCGGTGCTGATGGTTCTTATACATACACTGCTGATCAATCTGCAGCCGATGACTTAGACTTAAATGATACAGCAACAGATGTTTTCACTTACACAGTTTCTGATGGTGCAAATACCACTACCGCAACTATTACGATTACAGTTACGGGTATTAATGATGACCCAGTTGCTCAAAACGATGTGGGTGTGATTTTAGAGGATAGCACTTTAACTGTCGCAAATAGCGCAAATGCTAATGTTTCAGGCTCTTATGACGCTACAGGAGAACACTCAGGTGATGTAATCGATACTAGCTCAAGCTCTCACACAGATAGCGATCCTGATGACTCTGCTACTTTAACCGTTACTCAAATTAAAAAAGATGGGGGGTCTAACTCTGCAGTCTCCTCTGGCAGCTCTTATGATAGTAGTGGAACTTCTGTTACGGGCACTTATGGTACACTAACAATCGGTGCAGATGGCTCTTACTCCTATGCAGCCGATCAATCTGCAGCTGATGATTTGGATAAAGATGATCAAGTCACTGATGTTTTCACTTACACTCTTTCAGATGGTACAGAGACCACGACAGCAAATATTACAATTACCGTAATTGGTATTAATGATACTCCAACTGCAGTAAATGACACTGACAGTGTGACTGAAGATGAAAGAGTCACTAAGACGGCAGTTCAAGATGATGTGTTAAAGGATGACTCTGATGTAGATGACTCTGCAGTTTTAACTGTCTCCAATATTTCTCATACTAATGGCAATAGCGGAACGGTTTCCTCTTCAACAACTCATCTCACGGGTACAACTATTGTAGGTACTTACGGTACTCTTACTATTGGATCCAACGGTTCTTATACTTATATAGCTGACCAAGATGCAGCTGATAGTATTGCGAGTGGTTCTAGTGAAACTGATGTATTCACATACACAGTGACTGATGAAAACGGCGCTACAGCGACAGCTACACTAACAATCACAGTTAACGGATCAGATAACGAGGTTGTTGGTGTGAATGATACAGGCGCAGTTGATGCAGGAAGCACTCTTTCTGTGACCCCTGATAGTGCGGGTTTGCTCTCAAATGACACGGATAACGGTGTAGCCGCTCTTAGTGTTGGCGAGGCATCTGTAACGGAGATACGAACAGGAAGAGAAAACAGAAGTGGTACCAGTGGCACTGTTGGATCAACTCTGACTGGTACATATGGTACTTTAACTCTAAATTCAGACGGTACTTATACATATGTTGCAAATACTGATGCTGCCAAAGCAATAGCACCAGCTGACACAAAAATAGACTATTTTACATACACTATTAGTGATGGAACAAGTACCGATACAGCTCAACTTGCAATTACTGTGACTGGTATCAATGAAGCACCTACTTCCACAGCGCCTCCAACAATTCGTGCTGTTGAGAACCAGCCAATAAAGTTTCAGACAAAAATCTTTTTTGATGACCCAGACCCAAAGAACAATACTTATGGACAGCTTACATACTCTGTTTCTGGCTTGCCATCTGGTCTGACAATAAACGACAACGGAAGAATTAATGGAAAATTGAAAGAGGGAACTTACACATTTACAGTTACAGCGACTGATGGTGGTAATCTTTCAACCTCGCAAACATTTACTATTGTTGTAGGAAAACCTCCACTTAAGGGTGAGCCACCACCACCACCCGTCGTTCTTAATAAGAAAACTATTGAAACTGCAATTGCTAATAAAATAGTTACTTTTGAAACACCGAAGACAGACAATAGAGTTAATGATTTGGAAGTTAGAAGCTCTCTCGCATCTATAGTGAAGGAGTACACATTTAATGGTGGAATGAAAGTGATTGATGTTGCAGTTGAGGATCTGAATATCGATCAAAGTGGTAGACCAGGAGTCAATGAAAATACAATTTTAGGTTTTGCTATTGGAGACGATTATAGATTAAACGTAAAACAATACACAGGCACATTAGAAGATGGTTCTGAACTACCCAACTGGATACGTGTTGATCCTGCAACAGGTCAGACAATTGTTCAGTTTCCTGAGAGCGTATATTCAGTTGATGTAAAAGTTATTGCAATTGACACTGATAATACAACTAGAGAAATTAACGTTACCCTTGATAAAAACTCTGTTAGCCGAGACACTGCATTAAAAAGAGATTTAGAGCCTTTTATTGATCGAAGCGCCGCTTTAAAAACAGAAGTTACAGTAGATGAGAAAGGCCAAATAATATTGGAGTCAAATGATGGATCTAGAGATGACGTACTTAATCCAAATGACTCAAGCAATGATGATAATCAAATAGAAGACCCAAATAATCAATCCAACCTAGAAAATGCTCCTGTTATACCTGAAATTATTGAGGAAACGCCTGCTCAAGACAATCTAGCTTTAGATAACCAAAACCCTGAACTAGAGGAAAAAGTTGTAAAGTTTGCTTCTCTTCAAGATCAAATCGATTTAGAATTTGATGAACATGAAAATTATGGTGATAAAATCCTTAAAGTATCTGGTTAAGACTGCTGTCTTAATTGTTTTGATGCTCTCTTATGCTAACGCTGAGGTAAGAGAGTCAAGAGCATTAGTCGTAGCCTCGCAAGAAGCTATTCTTTCCAGTGAGCTTGCTGCTCGAATAGAAAACATTGCTGTAAAAGAAATGCAAAGATTTAAAAAAGGGGATTTGTTAATTCAGTTTGATTGTAGTTTATATGAAGCCCAAAAGGATGTTGTTAGCGCAAACGCTAATAGTGCTTTAATAAAACTAAAAAGTGATGAACAAATGCTACAAATGAGATCAATTGGTAAATATGAATTAGAATTATCAATTTCAGAATATGAAAAAGCGAAATCAGAACTCCGTATTGCTGAATTAAATGTTGAGAGGTGTCAGATTAAAGCACCTTTTGATGGAGCGGTGGAAGAAGTTGTGGTTAACACATTTGAAACAATTCAGCCTCAAGTAGAATTAATGAAAATCATCCAAACAGAAGTTTTAGAATTAGAGATGGTAGTTTCAAGCGAATGGATTTCTTGGTTAAAAATAGGACATCCCATTAAAGTTTATATTGATGAGATACAAAAAGAATTTAATGCCACCATTAGTGGTATCGGTGCAAATGTAGATGCAGTTAGTCAAACTATTCAACTCAAAGGCACCATCACTGACACCAGCCCTGCCCTTCTTCCAGGAATGAGTGGTCGCGTTGTATTTTGAGTGAAGACCAATTAAATCGATTATCTAGAATTTTTTCTTTTGAGAAAAAGTTACGTGATGCTCAATCTTTTGTTGAAATACGATACACAGTCACCAATGAACTTAGAAGTATCGCCCCATTTATGTATGCTTTTTTTGGATCTTGGACAAAACCAAATAGCTTTAAAATTGAGGCCATTTCAGATATTGCAGTAGTTGAGCAAACATCTGCTACAACCACGCTAGCTCAAAAAATCATTCGACAAAAATTACAAGAGGGTTCTCCTGAAACCCACCCCTTTTCTTTGAGTAAAGACGCATTGGTCCCTGCTAAAGGGGAAAGCCCTTTACCTGATCAATTTTTATGGGTTCCATGCTTTTCAACACAAAAAGGACCACAGGCTGTTTTATTATTAGTAAGAGACGAAAGCTGGACGGAACAAGAAATCGAATATATTCGACATTTAAGTAATTCCGTTGGACATGCAATGGGATCACTCAAAGAGAATAACTTTTTTGAAAGTGCTGCTAAATTAATTCGCAAGACATGGTTTCAATTTTTTGTTGTAGCTGGAATAGTTGCGAGCATGTTTTATCCTGTGTCTATGTCTACAATTGGACAGGCTGAAATAGCTCCTAAAGAACCAAATATAATTAATGCACCAATAGATGGAGTTATTAAAGAGGTATATGTTGAAAATAATGATGAAGTGAATTTAGAAACTCCTTTATTGGAATTTGAAAAAACTCAACTACAAAACGACTATGATCTAGCCTTTCAAGAATTACAGGTAATCGAAACTGAGTTACTTCAAGCCAGACAATCTTCGTTCCAAAGTAAAGAGGATAAGGCTTTGGTGAGCCAGCTCGAAAGTAAAATAAAATTAGCACAAGAAACCCTCAATTATCAAAAAATACTATTAGACAGGTCAACAATTTACTCTCCTGCTGAGGGCGTAGCCGTTTTACAAGATAAATCGTTGATCATAGGAAAGCCTTACAATATTGGTGAAAACATTATGGTTGTTGCTAATCCCTCATTAGTGGAGGTTAATATTTTCATGCCAGTAAAAGACTCCATTACAATTAAAAAAGATGCCAATATTAATGTTTTTTTGGACTCTGATCCTATGAATGTTATCAAGGCTAAAGTTACAAAATTTTCATATGAGCCTGAAATTGTAACTCAAAACCTTCTTGCTTACCGGGTAACCGCGGAGCTAATTGATAATGATACTCCACCTAGAATAGGGCTTAGAGGCACTGCAAAGATTTTTGGTGAGGAAGTAAAATTATTTTTCTTCTTATTTCGAAAGCCAATAATTTTTGTCAGACAGACACTTGGCTTGTAAATGATTACGCCTTCAATACGACAAAACTTACAACTTCTTCAAGGTACACCTATGGAAGATGGGTCACCATCGTGGCTACTCTACGATAATTTAAGAAATAAATATTTTACATTAGGTGTAAATGCCTTTCGTATGCTCAAACATTGGATTGCAGGTGTGGATACAAAGCAATTTATTGAACAAGCACAACAAAAAGGTTTGGATATCGAAGAGGATCAGCTAAATGACTTTATCAATTTTCTAAAAACTAATAGTTTGATTTCTCATAACAGTTCAGAAGATGTACAGATTTTATTGCATCAACATAATGCACAAAAAAAACATTGGTTTATGAATTTAATACATAACTATCTATTCTTTAAAATTCCCTTAATTAAACCTGACCCTTTTTTAGATAAAACATTACACATAGCAAAATTTTTTGGCCAAAGATTTTTAAGACTATTGATCTACATTATAGGTGTTATGGGCATTTATTTTGTCATCCAGCAATGGGATGAGTTCTTAACAACATTTTTATTTTTTTTTAATTGGAACGGTTTGTTGTTTTACGCTTTTGCTTTAGTTGGTGTGAAAGCAATTCATGAATTAGGACATGCGTACACTGCAAAAAATTTTGGTTGTAATGTCAATTCCATGGGAATAGCGTTTCTTGTTTTTTTTCCTTTTTTGTATACCGATAACACTAATGCGTGGAGGTTAAGAGATCACAAAAAAAGACTATCTATAAACTTCGCAGGTATTTCCACAGAGCTACATCTTGCCTTATTGGCTACCTTTTTATGGGGGATTACAGACCAAGGAATGTTGAAAAGTATAGCATTTTTTGTTGCAACAACTGGCTGGATTTCCTCTTTGCTTATCAATATAAGCCCTTTTATGCGATTTGACGGGTACTATGTATTTGCAGATTATTTAAAAGTTGAAAATTTACAACCTCGAGCGTTTGCGCTGGCAAAATGGAAACTTCGTCAATGGATCTTTGGGTTTAAACACAAACCACCTGAGCAAATCAACATTCAAAAACAAAACTTAATCATTGTTTATGCTTGGGCAACTTGGATATACCGTTTCTTTTTATTTTTAGGGATAGCCTTATTGGTTTATTACTTTGCATTTAAACTTTTAGGTATCTTCTTATTTGTAGTAGAGATTGTGTGGTTTATTTTACTGCCTATTTTTAGAGAAATGCGTGAATGGTGGAGATTCCGTTCTAATATTTATCTCTCCTTACAATTCGTAAGGTCGATTCTTGTACTAGGCGCTTTGGCATTTGTTATATTTTATCCTTGGAAATCTTCTCAAAAAACTCCTGCAATATATCAATCTGAAAAATTTATAGAAATCTTCCCGCCAATTAATTCACAAGTCAAAGATATTTATATAATAGAAAAACAAATTGTAAAGGAAGATCAAAAATTAATTAATTTAGACTCACCTGCTTTAAACTCTGAAATAAAAATAGCTGTTGCAGAATTAGAATTGATAGAGATAAAAATAAATAATGCTTTAGATACAGAGAGCAATAGGTCTGATTTTCTACTTTTAAAAAGTGAAAGAAATAAATTTGAAACTCAAATTAATAATTTAAATAAAATCAAATCTTCTCTTAAAATCGTGGCCCCTTTCGATGGCGAAGTGACTAATTTAGGTAATTTAAAAGAACAGCAATGGCTAAATGAAGACACGGCAATACTTAAACTAGTAAATAAAAATAATTATCAAGTAATTGCCTTTGTATCTGAAAAAAATATTTCTTCTTTAGATACCAACAAAGAAATTTGGTTCACCCCCTACTCGACATCACAAGACAGTATCGCTGCCTACGTTAATTCAATAAGTAAATCACCGATTAATAATTTTGATATGTACCCCATGGTCACTTCAATATTTGATGGTCCGATTGCAGCTAGTGAAAATCCTTCAGGAGGTATTCGATCTGAACAAGCATACTACAAAGTCACATTAGACTTAGAGGATAATGCCTCAGCTATGGATAATAAAATACTTGGCTTTGTGAATATGGGGATAGAGTCAAAAAGCTACTTCAGCCGCTTTATTGACTTTGCATCAGCCACGTTAATAAGAGAGCTAAACTTCTAAATTAGTGGCTCATTTTGGGTCATAAATAACAAAAAAGCTATTAAAATCAGTGTATTATGTCGTCCTATGATTATTTTGCACCAGTCGATGAAAGATCAGTTTCAAAAAGAAACTGGAAAAAAAATAAGCTCTCCAAGCTCATTTTTCAAATCTAAATGGCTAGAAGAGCAAGATCAAAAGAAAACTTTTGATCACTTAAATAGCGCTGAGCTTAGTGACGTAATAAAAGAAAGACTATTTTTTAAAAGCTCTAAAGCTACTGATTATGATCGTTTCACAGAAATGCTTGATTTTAAGAGATCAAGTGACTTTAAGATCTTTGCTAAGCTGACAGCAATTATCAAGACGTATCAGAAATTAGAATTTCAAAAAATCTCACAAGAGTTAGAGGCATTAGATTGCCTGTACTCAATTCAAAATAAAAAAGTGATGAATCATCAAATGGTCAAATCACTTACCCAAAGTTTAAAACAGATAGAAAAACATTGTCAGAAGATCAAAAAAGAGATTAGCCAATCTTTAAAAAAAAGTCGCCTTAAACATGGAATGAGCCCAAGTGAAATTATTTTAAAAGACGCAAGTGGCGCTGATATATCCTCTACAAGTATATTTGATGAATTTTCAATAATAGCTAAGGAATGCCAATATCTTTCTGAAGCAAATAGTTCATTTGAAAATACCGAGCCTTCTTTGTTTCCAAGTTTAGAGATACAGGAAATACCTTTAGATTATTATATAGTGACACTAAAAAACTTATTTCAATGCATTGATTTGGGTCAATTTAAAATTCAGGATCAACAATCTGAATTAAAAACTTTTTGTTGGGAGGGCATACTCCAAACACCCTCAATATGTTTTACCCCTTATTCATCCTTTTTAAAGGCTTACAAAAGATGTAACGAAAAGAAAAATACTTTTTTTAGTCTGTCACAAGCAATCTCAAAAAATGACTTTTACGAGATAAGAGATAAAATTCTAAATTTCTAATTATCCTGGTAGCTAACTTTTAACATAAGTAACATACCCGATAGAAGTAGCACTATTGAAAATCCAAAACCGATACGTTGAGAGAATAAAAAAGTAATTGCTGCAGCACAAAGGGGTCCTAAAAAAGCTGTTGCTTTTCCTGAAAATGTGAACATACCAAATCCTAACCCTTGCATCTCATCAGGCATGAGTTTTGCCATGACAACTCTACTAGAACTTTGTAAAGGTCCTGAAAAAAAGGTACCAATTACTGCAAGAATAATAAATGCAGTTGGATTTGTGTTTATTGACATGGTGACGATAACAGCGGAGAGCAATGCAAGAGAAATTATTATAACTATTTTATCGTTTTTGAAAAATATTCCAAAGAGATAGCAACCCACTGCTCCACTAACATTACACAATATCGCCACTATAATGATCTTGCTGATTGATATACCCATTACAGAAGTTCCAAAAATTCCAATTGTTGTTGTCACAATGATTAAACCGTCCATGTAAATCATTCTTGCTATTAAATATCTACCTGTATTTGTAAGACCGTTACTCCAAATCAAATCTTTGATTGTATGAGTTGTTTTATTTGGAATATCGTGGGCCTTTTGATTGAACTTAGTAAAAAACATTAAGGGAATACAAAATATTAAAAACCATAAAGATAGTATTAAATGAGAAAAACGAATAGGGGCTTGATTATCCTTAGCCAATCCCAGGATATTTTCATCTGGAAGAATGAATAGATAAAGTATTATTATTAGGACAAGCACCCCCCCTATATAACCTGTTCCAAAACCAACTCCAGAGCCAAAAGATAAATCTTTTGAATAACAACTTTTTAAAGTTGCGTTGTACAAACTATTTGATGCTTCATAGCTAATACTTCCTAAAAATAATAAAAAAAGACAAAATAGAACGTAATTTGAGTCTGGTAGCACAAACCAAAACGCAGCGATAGATAAAATACAAATAATTGAAAAAAATCTTAAATAAATTACACGCCCATTATTAGTAGCATCAGATAATTTACCGATAAAGGGCATCATCAATGCGATAAGAATTCCCGACATACCAATAGTTAATTGCCATAATGCAGCTCCTGTTTGTTGATTATCAATGACGTGATTAACAAAATAACTAGAAGTTAAAGTTGTAATTATAATCATGGGAAATACAGAATTCCCAAAATCGTAAAAAGAAAATGTTAAAAGCTTTTTCATTTTAATTTTTTAATTTCATTTAATCCTGATACTTCTTCAACGAATTCTACTTGATTTAGATTTGAAACTAGTCGTGCAAGTTCTTTGGAAGTAGTCTCTCCAAACCCACCCATTATTTTTGTATAATTATCTCCTAATATAATCCCGTTACTCTCATCTTTTGCTAATAATTGATAGTCGATTAATTTTTGAACACGTCTACGAATACTTTCTTTAGGTTGAGATAAAATATTTGCAATACTTAATATTGATAGTTTTGATCCTTTGAAATATTTTTTAATTTCATCAGATGACATTTCAATTAACTCATCAAGTGATTTGGTGTCCGAGGTATTAATCTTATATAGCCAATGAGCAGCTACAGTATTAAGGGCCATTAATTCGTCAATATTTATTCCTATATCATTTATTCTTTTGTAGTAGCTTGTAACATGCATAAGCCATGCATAAGCCGCTTTGCTGTAATTTGATTTTTGATCAGTATCTTTTTTAGTGTTCATCTTGAATTTATACAATATTTAAACCCAAAATGGGTTATCAAAAAATAAAAATTTTAGAATTATCTATTTTTTGTTGAAAATATTAATAAAATTGGAATATGCCAAAATTTATAAGTGTTGTTAAGTTTCTAGTCAAAGAGGGAGAGGTTGAAAATTTTACAGCTTCGATGAAAAAATTTGTGAACCCAGATGGTGTGATCTTTAGAAAAGTCATCAAAACAGGAGACCGTTCCTATTGCAGTGTGGTGGAGTGGATTGATGAAGATAGTTTAGCAAAAGCTCGCCAGCAGATGATCGCATACTTGGATACAGTAAGAGATTTACTTGAAGAGATTTCCCCTGAACTAGGAGTCACTGATCCCGCATCTGGTCCAGTAATAATAGATGAGCAAGGACTCGTTACAAGTCCTGGTGGAACTATTTCAGGAAAAATTAAAACTTAATTAACTTTTACTTTTTTTTAAATTGATCTCGGGTCATCAAGGCCAGCATGACGATATGCCGATGTTACGGTATTTCTTAGTAGACATGCTATAGTCATCGGTCCAACCCCACCTGGTACTGGAGTGATCTTAGAGGCTTTTTCTGATGCACTTTCAAAATCAACATCACCAACTATTTTACTTCCTTCACTTCCATCCTCTTTTGTAATAGATATTCGATTGATACCAACATCAATTACAACAGCACCGTCTTTTAACCATTTTGAGTCAATCATCTCAGCTCTTCCAATGGCTGCAACAATTATATCTGCTTGTGAACAAACTTTTTCAATGTCTTTGGTTTTAGAATGCACTACCGTAACGGTACATGACTCTTCGATTAAAAGTTGCGACATAGGTTTACCCACTATATTTGACCTGCCAATTACTACAGCACTTTTACCTTTTAAATCTTCTACATGATCTTTCAACAATAAAAGAGAACCTAAAGGCGTGCATGGAATAAAAGCTTTTTTTAACATATCACCCCCAATGGAAAGTCTTCCTGCATTTATAGCATGAAAACCATCAACATCCTTTTCTACAACAATTGCATCAATCACTTTTCTCTCATCAATTTGCTTAGGCAAAGGTAATTGAACTAAAATACCATGAACCGAGCTATCATTGTTGAGCTCATCAATTAATTTCAATAATGTTTCCTGATCTGTGCTTGCTTCTAATTTGAAATCTTTAGTTTTAATATTACATTCTGCAGCCATTTTTGTCTTTTGACCTACATAAACCTTACTTGCTGGATTTTCTCCTACTAGCACCACTGCTAAACAGGGATCTACTTGTTTTTGAGAGATTAATTTGTCTGAGTCCTCTTTTACCTCAGCTCTAATTTTTGCCGCAAAAGCTTTTCCATCAATTAAATCTGCCATTATTTTATTCTCCTTATCATTATCCTCTTGGCCAATACTCAATCAGTAAATCTTTAAACAAATATATAATCAGAATTAAAAGTACCGGTGAAATATCTAAGCCACCTAGGTTTGGTAAATATTTTCTAATATAGTTTAAGGGAGGATCAGTCAGTTTTCTCAAACTTTCAAAAACTCGCCATAAAAAAATATTTTGACTGTTTAATATATTAAAGTGAAACAACCAAGATATGACCACATAAAAAAATACTATAAGTGTGTAAAAGTCCAGAAGTCTTACCAAGAACAGTAGTAATGAATTCACTTTGATAAATTATAAAAAAATATTATTCGCGTCTATTAAATAAGAAATTCCTACAACGCTCTGATTGGGGATTTGTGAAAACTGTGTCAGGATGTCCTTCCTCCTCCACAAGACCGTCGTGAAGAAAAATTACATTATTTGAAACTTTTCTAGCAAACTCCATCTCATGAGTTACAACTAACATTGTTTTTCCCTGTTCAGCTAAATTACGAATAACAGATAAGACTTCGTCTACCAATTCAGGATCAAGAGATGATGTCGGTTCATCAAATAATAATATTTCTGGAGAAATAGCGAGAGCTCTAGCTATTGCTGCTCTTTGTTGTTGCCCTCCCGATAGATGAGAAGGATATTCTTTTGCCTTATCTTCAATCCCTACTTTTTTTAATAGAATCATTGCCTGTTCTTCAGCAACCTCTTTATCTATTCCTAAAACATTCACAGGAGCTTCTGTTATGTTATCTAAGATATTCATGTGTGACCATAGATTGAAACTTTGAAAAACCATTCCCAATTTTTTCCTGATTAAAATAATTTTCGATTGTAAATTCTTATTAGGGTTTTTTAAATTCTCATTGCTGCAGTTGATAATTTCACCACAAACATTTACAGTCCCGCTGTCAGGTGTTTCAAGAAAATTTACACAGCGAAGCATAGTACTTTTTCCTGAACCAGAACTTCCAATAATACTTACAACATCTCCTTTATTGGCAATAAGATTAATGCCTTTTAAAACTTTATTATCACCAAATTTTTTCTCTAACTGGTTTAGTTCAAGTATTTTCATAATTTAGTAATATTTCATTTTTTTGATTTCAAAGATATTGCTAAAAAAGATTAGATTTAAAAGTTAATTTATTAATTTATATCAAATTTATAAAAATCAGATTTATTAATTCTAAAAACCTAATCAATTCAATGTTTTTAGAAAATAATTTAGATTTTATGAATATTTAGATTGTGTTAGGATAACTTTATGGACGAGAATAACACTGATATGGATGAAAATAGTACCGACTCAGTAGGTGATGAAATTCAATCTACTCCAATAGATAATGATGCTAAAGCTGTTAACATAGGTTCAGGCGTTAGAGTTGATGGACGAATAGAGGGAGCAGAAACTTCTGACATTTCTGGAACTCTTACTGGAACTCTGAAATCTTCAAATATTAACATCAATAGTAAAGGAGCTTTTAGTGGAGACATGTCAGGCCAAGAAATAACAATATCTGGGAGTGTTGATGGTGAGATAAACTCAGAGGATTATTTGATCGTTAATAATTCTGCAAATATCAAAGGAGTAATAGAATATGCTTCATTACAAGTAAGTTATGGTGCAAGAATTCAGGGTACTTTAAGACATAGAGGTAGTGTCCAATCCTATTCACCTGTTTCTACTGATGAAGTTAAAGAAGATGAGATTAATGAAAACCAAGAGGTTGATCAATAATGGCGTTATTTGGCTCTAGTGAAAAAAAATCTGAAGAAAAAACAGAATTTATGTTTGATACTGAAAGCATTGTCAATCAATCAACTTTAGCAAAAGATATAAAAATAAATGGCTCTCTCGAGTCTACAGACTATATAGACTTCTCTGGACATTTAACTGGTACTTTAAAGTCAACAACCATTAACTTAAAACCAGGTTCTTATGTTAAGGGAACTATTACCGCTGATACTATTACAGTTGAGGGTGAAGTTGACGGAGACATTCAAGCTAAAGATATCTATATTAAATCAACGGCAAAAATTAAGGGAAATATTCGCTATCAAAATATTGATATTCAAAACGGCAGTATAATCAATGCAGATTTGTTCTATTCATCATAATTAATCAAATATTCTAAGTGTTTTTATAAAAAGTTTATCTATTTACTCTATTTTAGTTTATATTTCACTAAGTATTTATTCGAAGTAATAGAGGAAGAATAAGGAGAAAATTATGAAAAAAATAATACTATCAGCATTTGCTGCGCTTTTTTTATTTGGTTCTGCTGTCGCAGAAACAGTAAGAATGGGCACAGAGGGTGCTTATCCTCCATATAATTTTATAAACGATAATGGCGAAGTTGATGGATTCGAAAAAGATGTAGGAGACATGCTTTGTATTCGTGCAAATCTAGATTGCGTTTGGGTTATAAACGAGTGGGACTCTATCATTCCTAATTTAGTGTCTGGTAATTACGATACAATTATTGCTGGTATGTCAATAACTGCAGAACGTGATGAGGTCATTGACTTTACACAAGATTATTTTCCACCATCTCCATCAGTATACATGGGAATGAGCGGGGCAGACATTGATGTAGATAGCGCTGTTATTGCTGCTCAAACTGCAACTATTCAGGCAGGTTATGTTGCTGAAAGTGGAGCGACTTTAGTTGAATTTGCAACAGCAGAAGAAACGATATCCGCAGTGCAAAACGGTGAAGCAGATGCTGTCTTAGCAGATGGTGATTACCTCGCATCTATTATTGCAGAATCAAACGGTGAATTTGCAAATATAGGAGAAGTATCAATCGGCGGCGGTGTTGGAATGGGTATCCGTGAATCTGATACAGAGTTAAAAGCCAAAATGAATGCAGCTATTAGCTCAATGAAAGACGACGGATCACTAAATGCACTTATTAAAAAGTGGTTTGGTTTTGAAGCCGCAACTTTTTAAGATTATTTAATTTAAATTACAGAACAAGGGGACGGAATATCCGTCCTCTTTTTTTTTCTTTATAATATATACTCAAGAAACATTGAAACATAATATAAAATCTGTCTCACAATGATTATAGTTGGAGCAGGAATTGTAGGTGCATCTTTTGCCTACCATGCTTACAAAAATGGTGCAGATAAAATAACTGTTTTATCATCTCATTTACCAGGTGATAGAAACCAAGCTACTTCAAATACTTGGGGTTGGGTAAATGGTTATGCCAGTAATGATAAAAGCTACGCTAATTTTCGTTTGGCTAATTTAAATTATTGGCCAAAATTAATAAATTATTTTTCAAACTTAAATTATACATCAAAAGGTGCATTTATTTGGGATCAAGAAGAGAAAGAGCTTCAAAAAACTATAAAACAACATCAAAGTTGGGGACAGTCTGTAAAAATATCAACTAAATCTGAACTAAAAAAACATTTACCTTATTTAAATAATATTCCAACTATGGCCGGCTTTGGTGTTGATGACTTGGCCATAGATGGTGTTAGAGCAACTAGAGAACTTTTTAAAGCTAGTGGATCGAAAATAATTAAAACTGACGTAAAAGAGATAATACGTGATAACAACAATGTTATTGGTGTCAAAACACATGATGAAATTATTCATGATAATGAGGTAATTTTAACTGCTGGACTTGGCGCTCCAAAATTATTATCAACAATTAATATTCCTTTTGAAATGCACTCAAGTTTAGGTTTATTGGTTTATACAAAACCATTGCCCCAATTATTAAAATACCCAATTATAGGTTTTGATTTCCATGCAAGACAGGATGACAAAGGAAGATTAATAATAGGTGGAAAATTTGATGATGACTCAAGCCAAGAGGAAAATATTAAAGGTACTGCAAAAAAACTAATTCAAGACATGGCAACTAGGCTCAACTATAATGGAAATATGATTTTAGATCATTTTACACTTGGTAAACGACCTTTGCCAATTGATGGAAGACCGAAAATTGGACGTCTCATAAATCAAAAAGGTGAAAAATTAAATGGATTATATTTAGCAGTTATGCATTCAGGTATAACTAATGCACCTTTGGCTGGTAAGTTTGGTATACATGAGATTTTATCAGGAAAAAGAAATAATTTAATAAGAGATTTTTCACCTCAAAAAACAGATACACAAGAGGAATTTCAAGATGTTTAGTTATTGTGTAGACCCTAAAACCTTAGAGGGATTAACATGGTTATCATGTTATGTCACTACAGCAAAACATATGTCATTTTATTTTTCTTTTTTAGTTGTTGTGGGTTTACTTTCTTTGGCAGCTCCATTAGCAATGGCATTTGGTTTTGCAGGCGCTACTGCTTCAAGATCTACTTTTAGAATTATTCGCTCATTAGGAAAAGGGTATCTTGCGATGATAAGAGGTATTCCAGATATTGTTTTCTTTTTATTCATTCCAATAGCACTTGATCAAGCATTTGAATATTTGCGTCATAAAGTTTTATGTTCTGATGTTACTGAGCCAATAAGGCAAGGTAATGACTTTGTCGTTTGTGAAGCTGCAAAACTTCCTTTAAATACAGCTGGCGAGTGGGTACACGATATTTATGGATTTTCTCTAGCTTTACTTGCTTTTGGCTTTGTTTTTGGAGCTTTTGCCGGCAACGTTTTATCTGGAGCTATGTCTGCAGTTCCAAAATCTCAAATAGAGACAGGAGAGGCTTACGGCTTTTCTCAAAGTCAAATTTTTAGAAGAATTCTCATACCACAAATGTGGATTTATGCGTTACCAGGTCTGTCCAATTTGTGGATGATTTTAATTAAAGCAACCCCACTTCTATTTCTTCTTGGCATTGAAGATATAGTCTATTGGGCTAAAGAATTAGGTGGAATTAAGACTGGTGTATATGAGTATCCTCATCCAGATTGGCGAGCTTGGTATTTTGGAGTACTTATGATTTTTTATTTATCATTAACTTATTTATCCCAATCTATATTAGACAAAATATCAGCTCGACTTTCTAAAGGACAAGCCACTATGGCAGGTAAGGCTGGCTGATGTCGAGTTGTTTTCAAACACTATCAGATTACGGCCTTAGATCTTTAGGTTATGGAGAGCGACTTTTACCAAAATCTGACATAACACTTTGTGAGCAATTTGTATTAATTGGTTCGGGAATGATTTGGAACATATACTTTGCCATTTTGGCATTACTCCTTGGATTTTTCTTTGCAACAGTTTTAGCTTTAGGCAAAAATTCAAATCTACCTCTATTTAGTGCTCCTTGTAGATTATTTATTTTTATTTTTAGAGGCTCTCCTTTGTTCATTCAATTTTTCTTTGCATATGATTTATTTGTTCTTTTACCGAGATTAGGATTTGATATTGATCTGGGATTTCTTGTTGTTACAGTTGAAACGCGTTGGCTTACCAAAGCTTGGTTAGGTGCTTTAATTGTTTTATTTTTTAACACATCTGCTTACGCAGGAGAGATTTTTTATGGAGCATTGCGTGCTGTCCCAAGTCAAGATTTAGAGTCAGCAGATGCGTTTGGTTTTACAGGAATTAAAAAATTCAGACGCATTATATGGCCAACTATGCTCCGCTTGGCATGGCCCTCTTACACCAATGAAGCGATTTTTATGTTTCATGCAACAACATTGGTGTTTTTTACTGGTTTTCCAGCTTGGCAACAAAAAGGAGATGCGATTTATTATGCCAGTTATTTCGCTGATAAAACCTTTAATCCTTTTGTTCCTTATCCAATTGTTGGCTTTTACTTTATTTTGTTAACATTATTGATAATTGTTTTATTTGGCTTAATTAATAGAAGATTGAATAAACATTTACCAACTAACGAGAGAAAAAGATTGAGGTTAAATAAGTACAATTTGATTAGATAACTTATTTTATATTTTATTAAAATAATCTAATTTTATTTCTAATAAATATAAAAATAATTATAAGTAGAATTAAAGGCGCCCCCCAAAGTAGAATATGATTTTTAGGTGGATTAAAAGATATTTCTTCACCATAAATTTTGATTAATTCTTGATTAATTTTCTCAATGGATATTCCAGAGCTATATTTTTTTTGGATTTGCTCTTTTAAATTTATTGCAAACTCTGTATCAGACTCTTGAATGCTCTGACCATCGCAAACTAGACATCTGATTGTTTTGTAATAATCACTTAGTTCATTTACACCTGCAAAGCTAATTACAGATATATGAATTATTAAAAATGGTATTATTAGCTTATAAATACTTTTCGACATCCTCATAAAATAAAGGCCCTTGTATCTTTTTTTGAGTCATTTTATTAACTATAAAAAATGTCTCTGGAACACCAATTAAACCCATCTCATAAGCTATGGTACCATCATCTCTTAAAATGTATTCAAAAGGATTTCCATGTTCATTAATCCACTCTTTAAAATTATCTTCATCGTCTCGAAAATTAATACCAATAATTGTTATACCTTTTTTTTGCATTTCCATTAACAAAGGGTGCTCTGCTAAGCATGGCTTACACCAAGAAGCAAAAAAATTAACAATGTAAAATTCGCCTAATGTATTTTCATTAATTAAATCATTATTGTAAAAGTCTGGTGTTTCAAATATTAAATTCGATACTTCATCTCTTGAATTATTTTTGTTAGTTGATTGATTAAAGTAAAATATCACACTTACAACTAACACTACTAATCCAACTACAGGTAATAATAGATGTCTCTTCATCGTTTTTTAACAACAGATAAAAATATAGAAAAAACAAGCATAATTGCACTTAACCATAATAAATTTATAAATGGTTTATATACTAAATTGATCCCAACCTTATTGGTTTCAATTGTTGATATTGTTGCATAATATTGACTAAAGAGTTTATTTGTAGTACTAACCTCATTTGTGACTTGCCCTGAGGGTTGGTAGATATTTTTTGAAGGAGAGAGCTCATTTTCTTTTTGTCCGTCAGAAATAGATAAGTCCACTGATATTCTTTGATAATTTTGGAATTTTTCGTCATTAATATTTTTAATTATTGCAGTTTTATTATTTTGTAATTTTATTTCATTAGTGGACTCTTTTTCAAATAGTAGATTTTCTTCATAGTCAAATTGTTCAGTATATACAGCTGCGATAATAAAAAAACCAATACTTAAATGCGCCAGCCATTGAGAATAAAAACCTATATTTTTTTTAAAATTATTTTTTAAAACTAAAATACTTTTTAGAAATAATGGAACAGTAATAAATACACTAAGCGCGAAATAAAAATTATTTAAAAAATAATAGGATACAATGCAAATCAATAGTGAAAAAATTATTATAAAAGGTATTTGTTTATCTTTTTTTTCGTGCCTTCCCCAATTAATTTGTGGTGCAAATGCCATAAATAAAATTAATGGTGCTAGTAATAAATTAAACGCAAAATTATAATATGGTGCGCCTACTGAAACTGAAGTTTTAAGAATTATTTCGCTAAACAATGGATAAACTGTTCCAATGAAGACAACAAGTGCAGAGCAAATAAAAAATATATTATTTAATAAAAGAAAACTCTCTCTGCTAAGTAAATTAAAAGAGTCTTCATTAAAATTAGAGATACTTTTAATGTTTAACCTTACAGTCATAGCTAGCAAATATGCAATTATTATAATTAAAAATAATCCTCTAAGTGGATCTGTCGCAAAACTATGAACTGATACGATTAAATTTGAACGAACTAAAAATGTCCCAAACACCGATGCAATGAAACAGTAAAGCCCTAAATTTAGGCTCCATAATTTTAATTGGTTACTTTTGATAGAAACTTGAAGGGAATGTATCAATGCGGTATTTAATAACCATGGGATTAATGAGATGTTTTCTACTGGATCCCAAAACCACCAACCTCCCCATCCTAGTTCTGAATATGCCCAGTACGAACCTAAAACTATTCCTCCAGTTAAAAAAAACCATGAAATTTTAGACCAAATCAACATTTCTTTGAATAATTTTTCTGAAAAGTTTTTATTCACTAGCATATGTGCAGATATCACAAAGGGAACAATTAAACCAATATATCCTAGGAATAATGTTGGTGGATGAATTACAAATAAAAAATGTTGCAAGATTGGATTCAGACCCAAACCTAAAACATTTTCATTTGCTTCTACATAAATAAATGGATTTGAGCTAATTATTACATAAAGAATAAATAAAGTTGATATAAACAATATATTTTTATGAATCTCAACAGTTTGATTTTTATAAAGGAAAAAAACTCCAAATAAGTTAATTAAAAAAACCCATAATAAAATTGACCCTTCATGGCTACCCCAGGCAGATGTCACTTTATAAAAAATAGGATCATCAACATAAGAATTTTCGACAACGTTTAATAAAGTGAAATCTGAAATTGAAAATGCATATACTAAAAGACCAAAGGGAATGAGGTTTATAAAATAAATTAATTTTAAAGAAGAAGTAGTTGATGGAATTACTTTCTTTAATAAATTTATATAGAACAAGATAGTTAGCACTAATGAGATATAAATAAAGCTATTACCTAAATAAGATATCAATTAATTTCCTCTCCATTTTCCTTCTTCTTTAAGTTTGTCTATAGCGCTTTGGGGCATGTAGTTTTCATCGTGTTTGGCCAAAACTATTTCTGCAACAAAAATGTTATCTATAAATTTTCCCTCAACAATAATACCTTTATTTTCTTCTACTAGATTTGGAAGTGTTTTAGAAAATACAACATTTACAGAATTTTGATTTTGATCAACTACTTCAAAAATCCAGTTCCCATCCAAAAATTTTAAACTATTTGTTTTAACAAGCCCCCCAACCCTTAAATACTTATTTTCTATCCCATCCATGCTTTTTAGATCAGTTGGTTCAACAAAATATGCAATTTGATCTTTTAAAGAATAACTTATTAAAAATATAGAAGTAGAAAAGCAGGTGAATATTATTAGTAAAAAAATAAATCGCTTTCTTATTTGATTATTTAATTTGATTATACGCACTAACCATATTAAAGACTTTTTTCTTCAGCAGCATAATTACAATCGTTGTCACAGCACAGACGACCCCGTAAAATCCATAGCAAACTAAAACGAATTCTAAACTAGTCATTAAGTAGTATAGATCTCTCCATTTTTCTTTTTTCTATAATTATATAAAAAATGTTAGAAAACCAGAATATTGTAAGCATAAAAATACCAAAAAAACTCACTAATAATGTAATTAAATAGTCATTAGTCATACTGGGCCCTCCCATTCTTAAAACACTACTTTCTTGATGAAGAGTCGTCCACCAATCAACAGAAAATTTAACAATAGGCAGATTCACTAGTCCTATTATCGCCAAAATTGAGGCTGCAAAATCTGCTTTTTGGAAGTGCTCAAATGAATATAAAAGAAGAATGTGACCTAAGTAAATAAAAGCTAAAATTAGCATTGAAGTTAACCTCGCATCCCATACCCAATACGCTCCCCATGTCAAATTTCCCCATATCGAACCAGTAACTAAAACTATAATGCTCATAATCAACCCTATCGGAGATAAAGATCTTGCAACTGTGAATGCCGTTGGGGATTTAAATATTAAGCCAATGATACTGCTTATTCCCATCACTAGAAAAATCGCCAATGATAACCAAGCAGTTGGTACGTGAATAAACATTATTTTGAATGAGATACCTTGATAATAATCATTTTCTAAAAATATGATTAGAAAAATAGAAAGACTTATTAATGCAAGTGATAATAAAATAACATATCTAGATATAGAGATCATAAAATTAGAGAGTGAATTTGGAGTTATAGCAAACATTAGACTGATAATTTTTTTAGGGCAAAACTAGTTAGTAAAGGTGAAAAGGCCAAATTTAATAAAAAATAAGCTACAAAAAATAAATACATTCTACCTGTATTAAAATCAATTAAATCAGTTATTGCCATAGAAAATATAAGAATAGGGACAAAAAGAGGCAACGTTAAAATACTTGTAAGTGAGAGTCTATTATTTTTAGAGATAGTTATAGATGCAGTCATTGAAGCTATGAAAATAATACTTAAAAGTGAGAGAGCTAGAAGGACATTTATCTTTAACAAATAAGTTAGATCAATACTTAAAATAATTAAAATTAGTGGTGAGAGTATAATGAAAAAAATGATTAAATTGAAATAGATCATCATGTTTTTAACGAAAACAATTATTTCTAGAGAGAAAGGAGAAAGTAGATATTGATGAATTTTTGCTTCATCAAAATCTTGGCCATAAATCTTTTCAACTTTAAATATTGAGATAAAAAAAATCATTATATACAAGAAAGATAAGGGAGCATTAATTCCCATTGACTGGTGTTTTAATGATAACGCGAAAATAGCACACGAAATAATTAATAAACAATAGAGAACAAAACTGAATACACTTCCTCTAAGCATAAGTTGAAATTCACTTAAAATTAATTTAAAAAAATTTTTTATCATGTTAATTGAAGCGTTTTATAATTATTTAAACTAACGTTTTGATGACTTGCTAATATAATTATTCCCTTATTTTCTAACTTTTTCTCAAATAAGCTGTTTAAATTTATTATTGTTCTATCATCTAGTCCACTAAATGGATCATCTATAATCCAAACTGGTTTATTAACTAACATAAGTAGTAACAATTGAAGTTTTTTCTTTTGACCGTATGAAAGCTGGTAAAATTTTTTATCAAGATTTAATTCCTGAAAAAAATAGTTTACACTTTTATCTTTTATAGAATTATTGAATTTTACATTGTGTATTGAAAGCCAGTATTCAATATTTTGATTTAAAGTTAGTGAGTCATGAGCAAAGTTAGTTTCACCAATATATAAAAAATGTTGAGAGGCAATATGGTTATTAATTACTAGATTTTTATAAGTTATACTGCCATCTAATGGGTCGATAAAATTGACGATGTTAGATAGAAGGGTTGTTTTGCCCACACCATTCGCACCCTGAATGAGTAATAGCTCCCCAGGACGTAATTTAAAATTGATATTTTTATAGATAAGAGTATTTCCTCTAGCAAAAGATAAGTTATTAACTTCTATCATAAAAAAAAAGCGGGTGATTATAACCCGCTTTTGAAGTTTTAAATATTTAAAACTTAGAAAATTATCTTCTTTTTCTTGAAGCTTTCCTCTTCTTAGGTGCTGCTTTTTTCTTGGCAGCTTTCCTTTTCTTAGGAGCTGCTTTCTTTTTCTTAGGTGCTGCTTTTTTCTTTGCAGCTTTCCTCTTCTTAGGTGCTGCTTTTTTCTTTGCAGCTTTCCTTCTTACAGCTTTTTTCTTTGTTGCTTTTTTCTTCTTAGGTGCTGCTTTCTTTTTTGCAGCTTTTCTTTTAGGTGCTGCTTTCTTTTTTGCAGCCTTCTTCTTTTTAGGTGCTACCTTTTTTGCAGCTTTCCTTTTCTTAGGAGCTGCCTTTTTCTTTGCAGCTTTTCTCTTTTTAGCCATTATAGCCTCCTTACTTTTTACACTTACTAGTAAGTATAAAACGAATATTTAATAATATTCATTTTCTAAAAAAAAATTTAAGAAAGTATTTAATTAAGTCAACATTTTATTTATGGTAACTTCTTTTCATTTAATGAATCAAATTGAAATAATTTTAGGCCCAACTAACACTGGAAAAACATTTTATGCTTTTGAACAAATGTTTTCCTTTAAAAACGGTGTTTTTGGTTTCCCTTTAAGGCTTTTAGCAAGAGAAAATTATGATAAAGCATGTAAACTTTATCCAATAAATCAAATTGCATTAATAACTGGAGAAGAAAAAATAATCCCTTCAAATGCGAAATATTTTTTTTGTACAGTCGAATCAATGCCAGATGATTTTTTTGAATTTGTTTGCGTAGATGAAATTCAATTAGCCTCTGACTATGAAAGAGGACATATTTTTACTCAAAGACTTTTACATTCTCGTGGAGAACAAAAAACTATTTTCCTTGGTTCTCTTACCATGGAAGAGATTGTTAGAGAATTAATTCCCGAAGCAAAAATAATTTTTAAAAATAGATTTTCAGAATTAAATTTTATAGGTCATAAAAAGATTCAAAATGTAAAACCCAGATCAGCAATTATCGCTTTTAACTTAATAGGACTTTACGAAATAGCTGAACAAATAAGAAGCTTAAAAGGAGGTGTGGCACTTGTTGCTGGCGCACTAAGTCCCAAAACAAGAAACTCTCAAGTTAAATTATACGAGGATGGGGAGGTCGATTATATTGTAGCCACTGATGCTATAGGAATGGGCTTGAATCTAGATATTAACCAAGTCTATTTCTCTGGTCTTGAAAAGTTTGATGGAAAATATGTTCGACCTTTGAATGATATGGAAATTGGTCAAATTGCAGGAAGAGCAGGTCGCTATACAAAATCTGGTTATTTTGGAAGCACTCTTGGTGCTAAGTTTACAAATCAAAATTCAATAGTAAATATTCAAGCAAATAAATTCGAACCTGTTAAAAAAATATTTTGGAGAAATCATCTTCTATCGTTTAAGTCTGAATATGAATTAGTAAACTCTCTAAAAAAGAAACCTGATAACCATCGATTAATTCTTAAAAAAGATGCTGAGGATCAAAAATTTTTATCTAGGTTTTTAAAAGATAATAAAAAAAATTTTAAATTTAATAATCCTGAAACTTTTAAACAATTATGGGACGTTTGCCGAATACCAGATTATCAAAATATTTCAGATGAAAAACATGTCGAACTGTTAACAAAAATATTTGATGAACTCATAAAAAATCAATGGGTATTTAGTGATAAATTTTTAGAAAAAGAAATTTCTTACTTACAGAATTACAACGGTAGTATTGACGATCTTATATACAACTTAAATGAAACAAGAACCTGGCTATACATTACTAACCAGAAACAATGGATAAGTAACTCTATTTGGGTTGAAACTGTTAAAAATATTGAAAACAAACTGTCTGAGGAGATACATTTAAGCTTAATGCAAAAATTTGTCGATAAAAATAAAAGTGAGATGATACAAAATTTAAATATTAGTGAAAAAAATATATCTTTAACTGATAATAGATATGTTAAGATAAAAGATGAAAAAATAGGAGTTATAAAAGGTTTTAAAATTTTTTTTGATGAAAAATATAAAGATATTTTAAATAACAACTACCACAAAATAATTAAAGAACAAATTTTCCCAAATATGTCTTCTAACGTTGATAATTTTATAGCGGCACCGAATGAAAGCTTGATAATCGACTCAAAAGTAGATGAGAATGGAAATTTCCAGAATTTATATATTAAATGGGGGGATGCAAATGTAGCAATATTTAAAAAAGGTAGTGATATTACGCATCCTATTTTAGAACCAATCTTAGATGACTTGCTAGTATCACCTGATCATATAAAAAAAATTCAGGATAAAATTCAAAAATGGTTCGAAGATACTTACCTCTCAAAATTGGATTTATCTGACAAACTAAAAAAATTTAACACAAAACCCGAGGAAAGAAGTTTTATTTTTAAGGTCATAGAAAGCCAATACAATCTTTATC
Organism: uncultured Alphaproteobacteria bacterium; assembly: GCA_902599405.1. Classification (GTDB taxonomy): domain Bacteria; phylum Pseudomonadota; class Alphaproteobacteria; order HIMB59; family HIMB59; genus HIMB59. Next base: position 228,056 of record CACKFO010000001.1, read on the forward strand.
AAATAAATATATTAGATGAATTTAAATTAATTGATGAACCACAAAGAAAAGAAATTCACTCGCTAAATTTTAGATTAGGAAAAAATGTTATATTTAATTCTGAATTAATAAGACCTGAATACATGAAGTTAAAGTTTTATTTATGGAATTTGTATTATAATGAATGTTTAAATATTGATGAATACATACCAAAAGATGGCAATGCAACACTTAATATCGAAAATAAGTTAAATGAAAAACTATTAACTTTCTTAGGATTTATTTCTAAAAATGACTTACTAATCAGGCTTGATATTTTTAATGAATTTGAAAAACAACTATTCAAAAGAGAAAATAGAGGTCCTTTCTCACTTCCTATGGACTTATCTAATCTTTTAGGAATAAAAAAAGATAAATTAATAAGTATTTTAAAAAGCAGATCTTTTAATATTCAAGAGATAGCTGATAATGATTTAATTATTTCTAAAAAAATTAACACTAACAAGACATTAGAGTTAAAGCAGAATAAAAACAAAAAAGTATTGAAAAAACCATCAAAAAAAGTAAAAAAGCCATCATCAAAAAAATTATTTAATAATCCTTTTGACCAATTAAAAAATATAAATGTTAAATAAATTCTTCAAATCCTTTAATGAAAAGAAGGATAAAAATGATGATCACTCTTTTGAGTCAGATTTATACAACCTGATCTACGAAATAATTATTGCAGATCATGAAATTTCGGAACAAGAAATTAATTTTGCCTCTGAGCTAGTAGAGTTTTATTTTAAAATACCATTTCAAAATAATAAAGAACGATTTACAAATTTAGCCAATCAACAACATTTCAACACTGACTTATCTCAGTTTTCATACAGACTAAAAAAATCACTTACTTATGAACAGAGAATGGACGTAATTTTAATTTGTTGGCAAGTTTTAATGGTTGATGGCAAAGAGGATCAGCTTGAAGTTTCTACTGCTAGAAAAATATCAACTTTACTTGGCTTAGAAGATAAAGATTTTATATTGATTAGAAATAGAGTAAAAGACAGCCTATGACCTACTTAGTTAATGATAAGTGCATTAAGTGTAAATACATGGATTGTGTTGAGGTATGTCCCGTGGATTGTTTTTACGAAGGTGAAAATATGCTTGTTATTAACCCTGATGAATGTATTGACTGCGGTGTATGTGAACCTGAATGTCCAGCTGAAGCGATTATCCCAGATGACTTGGACGATGGCACAAAATGGTTAGATGTAAATGAAAAATATTCACAAGTCTGGCCTAATATAACTTCAAAAAAAGATGCCCCTACTGACGCAAAACAATGGGAAGGGGTAGAAAATAAATTTGAAAATCATTTCAGTGAAAAAGGAGCTGAGTAATGCCAGTTAAAAAAAAAACTACAACAAAAAAAATAGTAAAAAAAACTGCAAAAGTTAAGACTAAAAAAAAAGTAGAAGTTAAAAAAAAGCTACCTACCAAAAAAAAACAACCCGTAAAAAAAATAGTTAAGAAAAAAGTTGCAAAAAAAGCATTAAAAAAAGTAGTTAAAAAAATTGTTACACCAAAAGCTCCTAAGATTAAAAAAGTAATAGTCCCTCAAGAATTTAAAGAAGGAGAAAATATTGTTTACCCAACCCACGGCGTAGGAAGAATACTCACTATAGAAAAGTTCCAATATGATTTAGTGGAAGAACAACTGTATGTAATTCAATTTTTTCAAGACAAATTAACAATTAGAGTACCCTTTGCTAAAGCAAAATTGATTGGTTTAAGAAATATTACTAGTAAACCATCTATGACTAGAACACTTTCCGTTTTAAAGCAAAAGCCTAAAATTAAAAAGGCAATGTGGAGTAGAAGAGCTCAGGAGTATGATCAAAAGATAAATTCTGGTGACATAAAACTTCTTTCAGAGGTCGTTCGAGACCTATTTCGAAAAGATGATCAAACTGAGCAGTCTTATAGTGAGCGTCAAATGTTTCAGGTAGCTTTTGAGAGATACACTAGAGAATTTGCAATATCTTCAAGTTTAAAGTTCGAGGAAGCATCTACAAAAATATTAGAAATTTTAAATAAAAGATAAATTAATTAGTTTCTTCTTCGTTTTTATCACTTGGGATATCAATGCTGATATCTTCTGCTAGGTTTTCAGTATCTTCAGTTTGAGTATCAGTATCTTCTGTTTCTTCAATTAAGTCTTTTAATTCGTCGTTTTCTTTGGCAGTCTTAGTGGGTGTTGCAACACTTATTCCCGCTTTTCTACCTCTTTTAGGTTTAGCAATATTTACAGCTTCAATGGATTTACCACACTCTGGACAATTTATTACGTCCTGATAAAAATCATAATATTTTACACTACCACAAGGGCATGTTCTTTTGTGGCCCAAATCGATTTGATCTTCTTGCATTGTGGGCAGTTTTATACATTATTATTGTAATTTATACAAATTTTTATTATGTTATCGCTCTGTTATGGCAGTTCCAAAAAGAAAAACCACACCTTCAAAAAGGAATATGAGACGCTCTCATCATAGAGCAGGAACTCAACTATTTGCAGAAGACAAAAAATCAGGTGAATTAAGAAGACCTCATCACATTGATCTCAGTACTGGTATGTACAGAGGTAAGCAAATAATTATTAAAAAAACTAAAAAAGACAAAGATGCCGAGGGTCAAGCACCTGTAAATACTGACGAAACAACTAAAACTATTGAAGCACCAGCTGCTTCTAAGTAATTAATCTCTAATTACCTTATATATTGAATTTTCTGAAAAGCTTTGCTGATAAAGCTTTTTTTTAAGTTCACTAGTTTCTAACTTCGATAGTTTCTTTCTTAAAATAAATCGTTTTAAAATTTCTAGCTCTAAATCTGGATTTTCAGAGACTTTCTTTGAGACATATTCATCAATTAAGCTTTGTTCAAAGCCTTTTTGAAAAAGTTTATTTTTTATTTTTTTGATAGAAAATAAGGATTGCTCATAATAATGAAATACTGTCTCAATAAAGTGCCTCTCATTTATAATCTTCAATTTATCTAATTTTTGTACAATATTCTCAATAAGTTCTTGTTTAGAAATATTTTCTGAAAAAATGACCTTTTGATGTATTTTTTTATTTTTGAGTTTTTTTTCTAGTATTTCAGAAATTTTTTTTTTAGTAGCTGGATATTTACCCAAATATTTTAATGCTTCGTTATATAGGTATTCATCGGCTTTTTTTTTCATAGTTTATATTTCAAGTATTCTAAAAACTTTCTTTCATATTTAATTAAAAATATATTGTATTTTCATAAAATTATTTTTCTAGATATATTTGATAATTGTTTATAATCAGAGTCTGCGCTTGTAGCTCAGTAGGATAGAGCATCAGATTCCTAATCTGGGGGTCGCAGGTTCGATTCCTGTCAAGCGCGCCAGTAACTTTGACATATTAAAAAAAAATTTTTATAAATTACTTATGGTAAAAATTTTTTTGCTATTAAATCTTTTATTTTTTGCATCTTTCTCAAATGCCCAGCTAATAAAAACAAAAGATCCTAGAGCTTTATGCTCCAACGGTGAACAAGCAACATTTACCTTTTTTGAAGGTAATTCAAATAATTGGTTATTGTATATTCAAGGAGGAGGTGTAGCTGCAAACGAAGACCAATATAGATCAAGAAATGACGGATTGAAATCTCCTGCAGTTTCAAATGAAAGAGGTAAAACTTTTATGGTAGAGGACTTTATTAACAACAACTATAACGTCATTTACATTCCTTATTGTAGCAATGACATACATCAAGGCACGCACATAAACATTATTGATGGAAAAAAAGTTTATTTTCATGGTCGATACATTATCGAGGACATTTTTAATCAGTATGATGAAAAGTTTAAAAAAGCAGATAAATTAATTTTTGCAGGCTATAGTGCTGGGTCCTTGGCTTTGGGTTTAAACGTCGATCTAATTAAAAGATATGAAAATCCATATATTATTGCTGATAGTTTTTGGTTAGACGCAGAGTCTTTAAATGTTCGCTTAGGATGGAATGATGGACCATGGCCTAAAATTGTAAAGTTTTTATATAATGACAGGGTCGAGCATTGTAAAGACTCTCATTGGGCAAATTGTCTTTCTTCAAGACCATTATTTGAAAGAAATAATTTGAATAATGTTTTTTTTATTTGGAACATAGGTGATCCGTATATGAAAGGGAACTTGTCTAAAAATAGAAAATCTATAATTGAAGACTCAAATTTTTATAATGCTGGTTTTTCAATTAATGCTGAAGAGAGAAAGTTAAAAGGTAATGTAGAGTGGGGGCATGTGATGACCGCTACAGATCTTTATTTTAAAGATTTTGATGGTTTATCTTTACAACAATTAATTTGGAATTGGATTAACGGCTCTGGAAAAACTATCTATATAAATAATTAGTTTTTTTCGTGCAAAAAGTCTAAAAGTTTATCCAAATATTTTTCATCAACATTATATGCTTTTTTATAATGTTCAATACAATATGGTTTTGTTGGAATATTTTGACCACCACAATAGTGAAATCCCTCTTCAAGTGGATCTCCTATAGGCCATTGACAAGATTTAAAGTTACCTGTGCCAACAATACTCTTTTTGAAACTAAATTTTTCTCTTCTTCGAACAGGTTCTTTTTTAATTGTATTTTGAGAAGATGAATTACTGGTTTCTCTGTACATAGTGACAGAAGAAAACTGTTGATTTTGAGTTGATTTTTTTCTGGAGTTTTGACGTCTTTCAAGACCCAGTCTAAAGGCCTTACCAATAACGGCATTTTTAGTAAATCCAAGCTGCACGCCAATCTGGCTTGTAGCAACCCCTTCGTTCCAAAGTTTTTTAAGATCTTCTACTTTCTGGTTATTCCAAGACATTTTTTATATACCTACTCTATTTAGTTCCTTATATGGGTAGTTTTATACTATATATAGTAGTAGTAATCTAGCCTAAAATGATTAAAAAAATGTGAATAAATATGAAATCTCTTAAAAATCTCAACTTTGAAAAAATCCGAAATGTAGGAGTTAGAGTCGATTTCAATGTACCTATCGATAAAAATTTTAGAATTACAGACAAAACAAGATTAGATAGATCTAAAGAGACAATCGATTTTATTAAAAGTAAGCAATGCAATATTTTTCTTATTTCACATTTTGGAAGGCCAAAAGAAAATTTTGATGATAAATATTCTTTCTCAAAATTAATTGAACAATTTGAGGATATATTAGAGATAAATTTAAATTTTATTAGTTACGATAGTTTTTTAAATAGTGGTCTTAATGAAATAGATGTTGATAAGCCAACTATAAGCCTTTTAGAGAATATAAGATTTTTTGAGGGAGAAATAAAAAATGATTTAAATTTTAGTAAGTCTATTACAGATAAATTAGATTTATACGTTAATGAGGCTTTTTCTGCTTCTCACCGATTTCACTCATCAGTTAATCAAATGGCTAAAAACATATTGTCAGCACCTGGATTTAATTTTGAAAGAGAAATTCTAGCAATAGATAATATAAAAAAATCTCCAAAGAAAAAATTAGCGATCATAGGCGGATCAAAAGTTTCAACTAAAATAAAAACACTTCTATCTTTAACATCCTCTTGCTCAGATATTTTTATTGGAGGGGCAATGGCTAATAATTTTTTTAAATATAATAGTATAAATGTAAGTAATTCTTTAATTGAAGAAGGCACAGAAAGTATGATTGAAATGATTTACAATTCTGCAAAATCAGAAAATTGTAAAATTCATCTTCCATCAGATGTTATACTTGACTCAAATGAAAATAAATTAATAGATGAGCTTCCTACAAGTTACGATTTTAAAATCTTAGATATATCAGTTTCTTCACATGCAGTTTTAAAAAAACTGATAGGTAACAGTGATATCGTTTTGTGGAATGGACCAATGGGAATGATCGAAGACAATAAATTTTCAAAGGGATCAGTAAATTTAGCACATCTACTTGCAAAATCTCAAGCAGATGTCGTCATAGGTGGTGGAGACACAATTTTAGCCATCAACATGGCTGAGGAAAAATTTGAAAATTTTTATTTTGTTTCAACAGCCGGCGGTGCTTTTCTTGAGGCACTCGAGAACAAAGATCTACCTGGAATTCTAGCCCTTATGGCTGATTAATAAAATGTTTTTTTAGCAATGGAATTTGAATTATTGTAAACACAATAGTAATTCCCATTATTCCAAATACTTTAAAATTTACCCAAACATCAGTTGTTTGAGTCCGCCAAACTATTTCATTTAAAACAGCTAAAAGAATAAAAAAACTTGACCACATTTTATTCATTAATCCCCAACCCTCATCAGTCAATTTTAATGATGAGTTTAATAATAACTTTAAAACAGGTTTATTTATTAACGTACTTCCAATCAAAACTGCAGCAAAAAGAGCATTTATAATTGTTGGTTTCATTTTAAAAAAGATCTCATTTTTTAGAAAAATACTTAAACCACCAAAAACAACTAAGATAATTGTACTTACTAACATCATTGTTGAAATTTTTCTTTCTTTGAAATAGATGGCTATAAGGGAAATAAGTGTTGCAACTATTACAGCAGCAATACTTAAATAGAGATCTTTATCTGATTTATAATAGACTGCGAAAAAAACAATTAAGGGAAAAAATTCAAAGAGTTGTTTCATTTTATAATAGTCTATCTAAATATCCTTCAAATTGAAACTCTCTTAAGTCATTCATGCCTTCGCCATATCCTTCAAATACTACAGGAATATTAAAATCATTTATTATTGTTAGAAGAGCTCCATACTTGGCATTAGAATCTACCTTATTTAAAATAATACCATCTAAAGTGATATATTCTTGAAAACCCTCTATTACATGTTTTGATGCAAGGCCAGTATTAGCATCTAATGTCAAAAAAGCCCTTATTAAATTAAATTGATCAGATTTTTTTGAAACTATATCTGAGATTTTTTTTAGCTCAGCCATTAAGTTTTTGTTGTTATGCTGTCTCCCAGATGTATCAACAATAATAACATCACTCTCTTTCAGATTATCAATACCTTGAAAAATAACAGCAGATGGATCTTCCATATTATTACCCTTATGAATGGGTACTTCAAATTGATTTGTGAAATGTTCAAGTTGATCGATTGCGGCAGCCCTGAATGTATCTGCTGCAATTACAGCAGGCCTTAAGCCATTTTTTTGAATGAGATTTATAAATTTACCTATGAATGTTGTTTTACCCGAGCCGTTATTTCCAGCAATAATATATAAACTTTTATTTTGAGGAGAAAAACCACCAAATTGTTTTTCTTTAAATTTTGTAAGCAGTTCATTTTTAATAACTTTTTTAATATCCTCTTCTTGTGATTTATTTTCTTTTATTTTTGAAATTATTAAATCAGCAAACTTTGGTTCTACACCATTATCAAACAAAAGATCCTCTATCTCATCTATATTTAAATTCTTTTGAAAGATTTTTTTTAAAAAAAACATTAAATCCTGATAACTTCTCCAACGGGTACACCTACTAAGGGTACTTTATGTTTGATATAATTTTGATCATATCCGATAGCTAATCCTGAATTAAATTCTTCAATAAGTATCTCCCTTGGAAATGAAAGTTTGGATTTTACTTTTTTTAAAATTAATTCACCAAGATCTCTTAAAATTTTTGCTCTCTTTTTAATAATTAATTTAGAAACCTGTGGCATCCTTGATGCAGGAGTATTGTTTTTCGGAGAAAAAGGAAATATGTGGAGGTGAGAAATTTCGTTGTCTCTTAACAGTTTGTATGTATTTTCAAACATCGTATCTGTTTCTGTAGGAAATCCTGCAATTATATCCGCACCAAATGAAATATCTTTTCTAATTTTTTTACAACGATCAACAAATTGAAATACATCTTTCGAATTATGTCTTCTTTTCATTCTTTTCAGTATCATGTCATCACCAGACTGTATACTAAGGTGAAGATGAGGCATTACTCTTTGATCTTTCAGTACTTCATTAAAATTTTCATCAACTTCAACACAGTCTATTGAGGAGAGTCGAAGACGTTGCAATTTAGTTTTATCTAAAATATCTAAAATTAAATTGCTTATGTTATATTTGTGATCAAAATCGCTCCCATAATCTGATATATCAACACCTGTTAAAACAATTTCTTTGACACCATTTTCTACAACTCTTTCCACCTCATCAATTAAGTAAAAAGGATCAAAACTCCTATTATTACCTCTACCAAAAGGAATAATACAAAATGTGCACCTATGATTGCATCCTTGTTGAATTACAAGGCTTTCTCTGATTTTAAGGTTTTTATTATCTAAAGATGGGCGGATATCTTGAGGAGAGTCAAATATGTCTTCTTTAAAATCTACTCCGTGTTCTTCATCTAGCAAAGATGTCCAAGTTTCTGATTTCAGTTTACTTATATTATCAATTACTTTATCAACCTCAGTCATTGAAGAATACTTATCTGGTGATATTTGTGCAGCACAACCTGTCATTACAATTTTTCTATCGGGATATTCTTTTTTAATTCTTCTAATAGCTTGTCTTACCTGCCTCTCAGTCTCATTTGTGACGGCACAAGAGTTTATAACAACCATATTTTCACTATTATTTACTAATAATTCTTCAATTTTTTTTCCTTCAAAGTTATTTAGTCGACATCCAAAATTAACAACTTTAGACATTTAAATATTAATCGATGATTGATAAACTAACTCTGCAGGGCCTTGAAGGAATACCATCTTGTCCTTGATTTCTGTTTTTAATACTGATCGTTCAGTAACTACTTTGATTTTAGAGGACACAAAGTCATTATGATTTAAAACAAAAGCAGTAGCACAAGTTCCTGAACCACATGCTAGTGTATGTCCGCCACCTCGCTCCCAAAATAATACTTTTACTTTTGATTTTTTTAATACCTCTACAAAAGTAATATTAGCTTGATCAGGAAATAATTTATTTTTTACAAGTAAAGGCCCTAACATATTTAATTTAATTAGCTTTAAATTCTTTACTAATACAACACAATGAGGGTTTCCAATATTTGCCCCCATTATTTTTATTAACCCAGGTATCTTTATTCTTTTAATTTGAATACTTTGAGAGTCAATTTTTTTTGATAAAGGAATTTTTTTCCAATCTAAAGTTACTTCCCCAACATTGATTTTGTATTCCTTTTGAGTTTTCTTACCAAAATGTAAAAATTTATGAGTTTTAATGACTGCCTTTTTAACTTTTTTTACTTCAACTAAATATTTGTAGGCACATCGCAATCCATTCCCACAATTTTTTCCAAGTGAGCCATCTGAGTTATAAAATGTAACTTGATAATATGAACTGATTTTTTTTAATAGAATTAATTGATCGCAACCTACCCCAAAACGCCTGTCGCAAAGTCTTTTAATAACCTTTTTTGACTTTCTAATGAAATCAACGTTTTTATCCACAATAATAAAGTCATTTCCTGCTCCTTGAGCTTTCATAAAAGGTATTTTCATAGACCAGCTATAGTGATATAAATTCCTCACTAAATAAAGGAAAAATTAGTCGGCCGATGAGTATCATTCGCCGATTTTTTTTATTTTTTAAATGTTAGAAAATATAACAAATAAGATAACTGGAATTTTTCAAGGTCTCTCAAATAAAGGCGCTATCACTGAAAAAGATTTAGAGACAACCCTGCGAGAGGTCAGAGTTGCTCTGTTAGAGGCAGATGTCTCTCTTAAAGTATCTAAAGATCTTATTAAAAAAATCCAAGAAAAAGCACTTGGCCAAAAAGTAATTGAAAACGTCCAGCCAGGACAACAAATAATTAAAATAGTAAGTGATGAACTAACAGAAATACTTGGTGTTCAAAGTAGCGAGTTAAACTTTAAAAATAAACCCTCAACTTTTTTAATGTGTGGTCTGCAGGGTGCAGGTAAAACAACATCAATTGCAAAACTAGCTCATTACTGTCAAAATTCTCTTAATAAATCTGTAGCACTTGTGTCAACAGATTTAAGAAGACCAGCCGCTATAGACCAACTTCGTATTTTATCTCAAAAAAATAATATTCAGTTTATTGAGCCAATAAATGAAAATATAAAAGATATTGTCAATAATGCTCTTGAACAAAGTAAAAAACTTTTATCGGATGTTTTAATTATAGATACCTCAGGTCGAATTAGTACAGATGAGGAATTACTTTTAGAACTGAAAACAATTCATGATTTGGCAAAACCACAAGAGAATTTACTTGTTTTAGACTCAATGATGGGTCAACAAGCCCTAAGCGTTGTAGAGTCTTTTAACACCACAGCACCACTTACTGGATTTATATTAACAAGATTGGACGCAGACCCAAGAGGAGGAGTTGCACTTTCAGCAAAATATCAAACAGGTTTGCCAATTCGTTTCTTTGGATCAGGAGAAAATATTGAAGATTTTGAAGTTTTTCACCCAGAGAGAATAGCTTCTAGAATTCTTGGTATGGGAGATGTTGTTTCATTAGTTGAAAAAGCACAAAAAGATTTTGATCAAAAAGAAATGGAAAATCTCCAATCTCAGATGATGAGTGGGAAATTCAATATGAATGATCTTTTAAAACAGTTTTCTCAAATGAAAAAAATGGGCGGAATGTCTGGACTAATGTCACACATGCCAGGTGTCAACAAAATTAAAAATATGATGGAGAGTGGAGATTTTGACGAAAAAGTTATTGATCATCAAATTGCAATTATTTGCTCAATGACAAGAGAAGAAAGAGTTGATCCTGATTTATTAAAAGCTTCAAGAAAAAGAAGAATAGCAACAGGGTCTGGTAGACAGGTACACGAGGTCAACAGGCTTTTAAAACAATTTGAGCAAACTAAAAAACTTATGAAACAAGCTCAAAAACCAGGTTTTGCAAATAAAATAAAAAGTTTATTAGGCGGAAACCAAATGCCAACGATTGAATAAATACAGAAGGGAGAAATCATGGCGACAAAAATAAGACTAGCAAGAGGAGGTTCAAAAAAAAGACCTTTCTATAGAATTGTGGTTGCAGATGAGAGAGCACCAAGAGACGGTAACTTCATTGAAAAAATAGGCAACTTCAATCCAATGGTTCCCAAGGATCATAAGGAAAGAGTAATGCTTAGCAAAGAAAGAGCTGAACATTGGCTTAAGGTTGGGGCCCTGCCAACAGAAAGAGTTCAAAAAATTCTCTCTGAATTAGGAATGATGGAAGCTCCAAAAATAACTGAGAAAACAAAAAAGCATTTACCAAAGGCAAAGGCTCAAGAAAGAGTTAAAGCAAAAGAAGAAGCAGCATCAAAAGCTTTAGAAGAGGCAAAAGCTACTGAAGAAGCAGCTAAAGCAGAGGACGAAAAACCTACTGAGGAGGCAACTACCACAGAGGAGCAACCGCCTGTTGAAGAAGCAGCAGTTGAAAAACCAGCTGAAGAGGTGAAGACAGAAGAGACTTCTGAGCCGGAGGAAAAGAAAGAAGAAGCTCCTGCAAAAGAAGAGCCCAAAGAGGAAGAGGGTTCAACTGAGGTATCAGAGGATAAACCCGAAACTAAAGAGTAATTACTTGTGACTCCCTTTGAGAAGCATTTCATACAAGTTGGTGTAATTGGCAGACCTAAAGGAACTAAGGGTCTGCTAAGGTTTCACAGTTATTTAAATGATGATCGTGATGTAAATCAATTTAAAAAATTTTATTTAGATAATGAAAAAACTATTAACTTAAAACTAGTATCTTTTGATAAAAAAAGCCCACTTATAACAATCGACGAAATAAATAATAGAACAGACATTGAAAAGTTTGTTAATAAAAAAATTTTTTTAAAAAAAGAACAACTATCACCAGTAAAAGGAAATGAATATTATTTCCACGATCTAGAGGGACTTGAGGTATTTGATAATAAAGACCAGAGAGTTGGAGAGGTTGCTTCAGTTGTAAATTTTGGTGCAGGGGATTTATTGGAAATATATTTTATTAAAAGTAAAAAAAAGGAATTTTTCAGATTTACTGAGCAAAACTTTCCATTTGTAAATATTAAAGAAAAAAAAATTATAATTAAAAATTAATGTTAAAATTTAATATTCTTACTTTATTTCCGGAAGTTTTTCCTGGAATTTTACAACACGGCTTGTTGGGCAAAGCTCTGTCAAAAAATCATTTCGAAATCAATACTATCAACATAAGAGATTACAGTGATTTATCTGCGAACTCTGTCGATGATAAACCATTTAGTGGTGGCGCAGGTATGGTATTAAGACCTGATATAATTTCAAAATCTATCGAAGCAAACTTTAATAAAAATGAATTAGATAGCTGTATTAAAATATGTTTTTCTGCCAAAGGTAAAAAACTCACTCAAAAAAAATTAACTAATTATAATTTAAATAAAAATTTTATTTTACTAAATGGTAGATATGAGGGCATTGACCAAAGAGTAATTGACTATTATGAATTTCAAGAAATTTCTGTGAGCGATGTCATATTAAACGGAGGAGAGATAGCATCATTATTATTTATTGAGGCGTTAATGAGACTCCAACCTGGTGTTCTCGGAAATAATGATACCCACACTATTGAGTCATTTCAAAATGGACTAGTTGAACATGATCAATTCACTAGACCAAACCCATGGATAACCCCTGATCATTCAGAAATAGAAGTACCTTCTATACTCGTGAGTGGTAAACATGCTGATATAGATCTTTGGAAACACCAAAATTCGTTGGAAAATACTGAAAAAAATAGACCAGATTTATTTAAAAACTATTTAAAAAAAAACAAAAATGAGTAGAATATGCCGCTCTGATACCACCCATATTCTAATATTGGATGGAGCACACAATGAATGAAATTATTAAAAATTACGAACAATCACAAATTCAGCAGATTTTAAAAAGTTCAAAGGTTTCAGACTTCGCGCCAGGTGACACTGTCAAAGTTAACGTTAAGATTAAAGAAGGAAATAAAGAGAGAGTGCAAGCATTTCAAGGTGTCTGTATTGGTAAAAAAAATAACGGCCTTAATTCTTCATTTACTGTTAGAAAAATTTCTAGTGGTGAAGGTGTTGAAAGGGTTTTTCCATTATACAGTAATGTTATCGACTCAATCGAACGTGTAAAAGTTGGAGATGTAAGAAGAGCTAAATTATATTATCTAAGAGGTTTGTCTGGCAAAAAAGCAAGAATTGCAGAAAGAACTGACGGTCGAGCATATGATGATAACCAATTTGTATCCACAATCGAAGATGCTGAAGAAATTTCAGAGGTTAGTACTGAAGAAAATAAATCAGATACACCTGTAACTGACGAAACACCAAAGGAAGAAGCTAAAGAGACCAAAACAGAGGAAACTTCATCTCAAGAAGCCCCTAAGTCTGAAGACAACTCTAAAGAAGAAATTAAAGAAACTAAATCAGAGGAATCATCACCACAAGAAGAACCCAAAGTTGAAGATGAGCCAAAAGAGGAAAAGCCTGTAGAGAAAAAAATAGAAGAGGCAGAAACTAAAAGCTAAAAGTATTATCTTGAGCAACCAAGGCCCAAAAACACTTTTTGATAAAATCTGGTCTGAGCATCTTGTCGGTCAAAGAGAAGATGGGACTAATCTTTTATATATTGATCGTCATTTAGTTCATGAAGTAACTAGCCCTCAAGCTTTCGAAGGATTAAAACTATCCAATCGTCCCGTTCATAGACCAGAGGCTACGATAGCTGTCGCAGACCATAATGTTCCTACTATAAATAGACAAAATATTGAAGACCCACAAAGTAAAATTCAAGTCGAAACTTTAGCAAAAAACACTAAAGAGCATGGAATTCAATATTTTGATTTAATGGACCAAAGACAAGGTATTGTTCACATCATTGGTCCTGAGCAGGGGATTACCCAACCTGGCATGACAATTGTCTGTGGCGACAGTCACACGTCTACCCATGGAGCTTTCGGAGCTCTCGCTTTTGGTATCGGTACAAGTGAAGTTGAGCATGTTCTGGCTACGCAAACAATTGTTCAAAATCCTGCAAAAAATATGAGAATTTCGGTCAATGGTGAACTTCCTTTTGGAGTAAATTCTAAAGATTTAATCTTGTACATAATTGGAAAAATTGGAACAGCTGGGGGAACTGGTCATGTAATTGAGTATGCTGGTTCATCTATCATGGGCCTTTCTATGGAAGGCAGAATGACTATTTGTAATATGAGCATTGAAGCTGGTGCTCGTGCTGGATTAATTAGCCCAGATCAAACAACTTTTAATTATATAAAAGGTAGACCTTATGCCCCTGGAACTGAACACTGGGATCAAGCAGTAGAATACTGGTCATCTCTTCCCTCAGATAATGATGCAAATTACGATCATGAAATAGTTATAGATAGTTCAGAAATTGACCCAATGGTGACATGGGGAACCAGCCCTGAGGATGTTGTGTCAGTGAAAGGCACGGTGCCAAATCCAAGTAGTGCTAAAACAGAAAATAAAAAGAAAAGTATCGAAAGATCACTTGAGTATATGGGTCTTAAGCCTGGAACAAAAATTACAGACATTAAATTAGATAAAATATTCATAGGCTCTTGTACTAATGGTCGAATTGAGGATTTAAGAAAAGTTGCATCTATTGTTAAGGACAAAAAGATTGCTTCACACGTTCAAGCAATGATAGTACCAGGATCAGGCTTAGTTAAAAAACAAGCAGAAGAAGAGGGAATTGATATAATTTTAAAAGATGCTGGCTTCGAATGGAGAGAGGCTGGATGTTCAATGTGCCTTGGTATGAATCCCGATCAATTAAAACCAGGTGAAAGGTGCGCATCAACTTCCAATAGAAATTTTGAAGGTAGACAAGGCCGAGGTGGTAGAACTCATTTAATGAGTCCTGAGCTTGCTGCGGCATCTGCTATTACGGGAAACATTTCAGATATAAGAGATTTTACATAAAATGGATAAGTTTCATTCTTTAAAAGGTATCGCAGCTCCTTTACCAATTGTTAATATCGATACTGATATGATTATCCCAAAGCAATTTCTCAAAACAATTAAAAGAACTGGTCTTGGTGTAAGTTTGTTTTATGAGATGAGATATGATAACGATGGAAACCTCATTAAAGATTTTGTTTTAAATACATCTCCTTTTGATCAGTCAAAAATTTTGGTTGCTGGTGATAATTTTGGTTGTGGATCAAGTAGAGAACACGCCCCTTGGTCTCTTAAAGATTTTGGAATAAGAAGCGTAATTTCAACAAGTTTTGCAGATATTTTCTATAATAATTGCTTTCAAAATGGAATTTTACCGATAGTTGTCAGCCCTGAAAACCTCGATCAATTAATGACAGCAGCTAAAAATCAAATTGAGTTCACTATCGACCTTCCGGAGCAAATCATTAAAGCTGGCAATCATTCAATCAATTTTGAAATTGAAGAATTCAGAAAAGAAAGACTTTTGCAGGGATTAGACGATATAGGCATTACCCTTGGTTACCAAGACAAAATTAATGCATACGAAGAGGACAAAAAAAATAAAAAACCTTGGTTATTTAAAAAAAATTAAATGAGTTCTAAAATTTTAGTTTTACCTGGAGATGGCATAGGTGTGGAAGTTGCAGATCAAGCCATAAGAGTAATTGAAAAATTAAATGAGCAAGGTCTTAATGCAAGTTATGAAAAAGATTTAGTTGGAGGCGCTTCATATGATGTTAATGGCGAACCTTTAACTAACTCTGTTTTAGAGAAAGCAAAAAATTCAGATGCTGTATTATTGGGAGCAGTTGGTGGATCAAAGTGGGATGACGTTGAAAGATCAAAAAGACCAGAAGCTGGGCTTTTAGGTTTGAGGAAAGAATTAGAACTTTTTGCAAATCTGAGACCTGCATTAGTTTTTGATGCTCTTGTTTCAGCTTCAACTTTAAAAAATGAAGTGGTAAACAATTTAGATATTATGATTGTAAGAGAATTGACTGGTGGAGTATATTTTGGTCAACCTCGAGGAATTGAAGACACACCAAATGGTAAGAAAGCGATTGACACACAAATTTATTACGATTACGAAATCGATAGAATTGCCAGAGTTGCTTTTGATTTAGCCAGAAAAAGAAATAATAAAGTAACATCTGTTGAGAAAGCTAACGTTATGGAAACAGGTGTACTCTGGAGAGAGATTGTGAAAGAAACTCATAAAGATTTTTCAGATATTACACTAGAAAATATGTTAGCAGATAATTGTGCCATGCAACTTGTCAGAAACCCAAAACAATTTGATGTAATAGTTACAGATAATCTTTTTGGAGATCTGCTGAGTGATTGTGCTGCTATGCTCACTGGTTCGCTTGGAATGTTACCATCGGCATCATTAGGAGAAGAAAAAAATGGCAAAAGACATGGACTTTTTGAGCCCGTTCATGGAAGTGCCCCTGATATTGCAGGTCAAGATAAAGCAAATCCAATCGCTACCATTTTAAGTTTGTCTATGATGCTAAAATATAATCTCAATAAACCAGAGTTATCTAACAAAGTAGAAAGTGCTGTCCAAAAAATTCTTTCTGAGGGTTACAGAACTGGAGACATTTACACAAATGAAGACCAAACTCTTGTTTCCTGTTCTAAAATGGGCGATTTAATAATTGAGAGAATTTAAGTTGGCTTCTTCTAAAAAACCTAAAATTGCTGTTGTCGGAGCAACTGGAAATGTCGGTAGAGAGGTTTTAGATATTATTGATGAAAAAGAAATTCAATATTCTGATTTAATCGCTTTAGCTTCTACTCGTTCTAAAGGAAGCACAATTGATTACGGAGAAAACAAGTCTGTTGTAGTAGCAGACTTAGCTGAATATGATTTTTCTGATACTGACATAGCTATTTTTTCACCAGGTGCGAAAGTTTCAAGTGAGTTTGCTCCTAAAGCTGCTAAGCAAGGTTGTATAGTAATTGACAATACCTCTCATTTTCGAACAGATCCAGATGTCCCATTAGTAGTCGCTGAGGTCAATCCTGAGGCGCTAAAAGACTTTAGAAAAAAAAATATCATTTCTAATCCTAATTGTTCAACTATGGGGATGCTAGTTGCGGTTAAACCTTTGCATGATCATTTCAAAGTTAAAAGAATTGTTGTTTCAACTTATCAATCAGTATCTGGTGCAGGTAAAGAAGCCGCAGATGAATTATTTAATCAAACTAAATCAATTTATGCAAATGAAGCAGTAGTGAAGGAAAAATTTACTAAACAAATTGCTTTTAATGTTATCCCGCATATAGATGTTTTCCTAGAGGACGGTCAAACCAAAGAAGAGTGGAAAATGTACAATGAAACAAAAAAAATTCTTGATCAAAACATTGAACTAACTGCAACTTGTGTTCGTGTACCAGTATTTATATCTCATTCACTAGCTGTAAACATCGAGTTTGAAAAGCCTTATGATGAGGACCAAATAAGAGAAATTTTTAAGAAATCCCCTGGTCTAAAAATGATTGATTACCGTGCTGATGAGGGGTACGTAACTCCGATTGAATCTGCAGGTTTAGACCCTGTTTACGTTAGCAGAATTAGAAGAGACCCTACTATTCCAAATGGTCTTAATTTCTGGTGCGTGTCTGACAATTTAAGAAAGGGAGCTGCTTTAAACACTGTACAAATAGCAGAAATTTTGATCAAAGATTATTTAAGCTCTTAGCTTTAAATCTTTTTTTTCTTTTTTGAGAACGTATTTTATTTTTTAGCAAAATATCATAAATATCATTCGTAACATTTTCTAGTATTTCTCTTGTTGTATTTTTTTTGTAGATATAGTGAGCATATAAAGCTGTAGATTGGTCGCCAGCTCCATGAAATCTTTCTTTAAAATTTATGTAAGGTGTTTCTATGACAAAAATTTCTCTTTTATTACAAATAATATTTAATATTTTTTTATTTTTTGGAATGCTTCTTATTAATACTTGACTATTAAACTTCCTCGTAAACGATTTGAGGTCAGTTATGATCTCGCTAATGCTATAGTTTTTTACATCTTTATTATTTAAGTATGACCACTCAAAAAAATTTGCTGATATATATTTAACTTTTGTTATTACTTTTTTAAAAAAATTTGCAACGTCTTTTTCTACATATAGACCTATTCCTATATCTCCCATTACAGGGTCTAAAACAATCCTATTTTGCAAATTAATAATTTTACCAATTGATTTTGAAATCTTTGAGTTGGGTGTGTAGCCAATAATTGTTAAATCATTTAAGCTTAATTTATATGTTTTCCTGACTTTATTAAAAATTACCCATGGATTTAAACTGTTGTTATTGATTTGAAGTGTGCCCTTTACAGCTTTATGAGATGTTAAAATTACAGTCGGTATCTCATAAATGTTATAACCTTTGTCACTTAAGACTGATCGAGCGGCATGATTTCCAACTTTATCATTTAAGACAGTAGACTGAATACTAACTATATTCCTCATATTTTTGTATCTATTTCTTCAAAGGTTGTCATTGTTTCCACAATAATATAAAAAATACGCATTAAGAATTTTAATTAAAGGAAATAAATATGACTTTTGAATTACCAAGCTTACCTTATGCAAATGATGCTTTAGCTCCATATATGTCATCAGAAACTCTTGATTTCCATCATGGCAAACATCATCAAACATATGTAACAAATTTAAATAATCTCGTTAAAGACACTGATATGAAAGATTCTTCTCTTGAGGAAATAGTTGTAAAATCAAGTAAAGACTCATCGATGGCAGGAATTTTTAATAATGCAGGTCAACATTGGAACCATATTTTATTTTGGCAATGTATGAAACCCAATGGGGGAGGCTCTATGCCGTCCGAATTGGAGAGTAGAATTACATCAGACCTAGGAGGGATTGATCAATTCAAAGAAGCTTTTATTAAGGCAGGAACAACTCAATTTGGTTCTGGATGGGCTTGGCTTGCCATCGATAATGGTAAATTAGTGGTCACAAAGTCACCTAATGCTTCTAATCCTCTAGTTGATGGAATGAAGCCAATACTCGGATGTGACGTATGGGAACACTCTTATTATATAGATTATAGAAACAAACGACCTGATTATTTAAAAGCTTTTTTAGATAGTTTAGTCAACTGGGAGTTTGTTGCTTCTCAATTAGATTAAATATCAGGGCTGCTTATAAAAAAGCAGCCCTATTTTTTTATTTAAGCTGATAAAAGTTTAGAATTCGTATTAACTTTTATTTTTCTAGGTTTTTGGTGTTCAGGTATTTCTCTTTCAAGATTTATACTTAACAGACCATTTTTTAAATCAGCCTCTATAACTTTTACAGTATCAGCTAACTCAAACTTTCTCTCAAAATTTCTGTTGGCAATTCCTCGATAAAGATATTCTGATTTATTCATAGTTTTATCATCACCCATTTCACCTTTAACAGTCAAAAGATTACCCTCTTGGGATATATCTATTTGGTCCTCACCAAAACCGGCGATAGCCATGGTAATTTGGTAAATATTTTTATCATGTTTGACGATATTATAAGGTGGATAAGAAGCACCTTTATTGTTCGTAGAAAAGACGGTATCAAAAAGTTTATCAAACTCATCGAAGCCAACTGATGATCTCCATAGAGGAGATAAGTCAAATGTAGTCATAATTAACCTCCTTAAGCGTTAATTGTTAATTGCAGTTTTTAAACCTGCGTTAATAAAGAAATTCCAAATGGCAATTTCTCTTACTATTAATTTGGGATTTCAATTTTGAATTTCAAGACTTTCAAATTGACTGTTGGATCATTTTTTTAGATGATAGCTCCTTTAATGTATTCAATTGTTGCAAATAAGCCCGGTGATACAAGCGTTCTTCAAAGGAAAAGTATTGAGCTCACTGAACTTAAATCGAATGAAATTTTGATTAAAAATAGAGCAATTGGAGTAAATTTCATCGATATTTATTTTAGAGCAGGATTATATCCTTGGCCTGTTGACAAAGATCTTGTTTTAGGATCTGAAGGTGCAGGCGAGGTTGAAGCTATAGGCCCTAATGTTACAAAGTTTAAAATAGGGGATCGCGTAGCATATGCTCAACCTAATAATGCATACGCAACACATAGAATGATATCAGAGGATCTCGTAGTTTCTATCCCAGATAGCATATCTTTCGATCAAGCAGCCGCATCAATTCTTAAAGGACTAACAGTAAAGTATCTTGTTTGTGACAGTTATAACTTACAAAGTAATCATGAGGTATTATTTCATGCTGCGGCTGGAGGCGTAGGATTGATCGCAGGCCAATGGATTAAAGACATTGGTGCAAAATTAATAGGAACAGCTGGTAATTCAGAAAAATGTGAGCTAGCAAAGCAAAGAGGCTTTGACGAGGTTATAAACTACTCTGAAAAAAATTTTTTAGATGAAGTATTAAAAATCACAAATAACAAAGGCCTTGACGTGGTTTATGACAGTGTTGGTAAAGATACAATGTTTCAATCATTTAAATGTTTAAAAAAACATGGGATGTTAGTTAGCTTTGGTCAATCATCTGGACCATATAAAGACATTCAAATGACAGATCTAGCATTTGGTTCTTTTTATTTAACTCGACCTACACTATTCCATTTTTACGCTAATAGAGAGTGGCTTGAAATTGCAAGCCATAAATTATTTGAGATGATTGTAAAAGATAAAATTAAATTGGATAAAATTACAAAATATGATCTTGATAATGTTGCTGACGCTCACACAGATATGGAAAATAGAAAGACTTCGGGGTCTATTGTCCTAAAGATTTAACTTCACTAAATACTTCTTTAAGAGTTTTCTCTAGAGTATCAAATATTATACCCATCTCCTCCTCCGATGTAATAAAAGGGGGACATAACACAATTGATGGTCCAAGAGGTCTACATATCAAACCATTTTCAATACACTTATTAGCAACACGCTCGCCAATGGATATCGAACCATCGAAGGGTAGTTTATTTTTCTTATCTTGAACCATCTCTAAAGCACCCATAAGTCCAATGCCGCGAGACTCACCTATAAACTCTAAATCTTCAAAGTTCTTTAAACCACCCATAAAAATTGGCTCAAGGTGTCTAACATTTTCAATCATTTTCTCATTAATTATAATATCAATTGCTTCTAGCGCTAGGGCACAACCTACAGGGTGTCCACCGGCTGTGAAGCCATGAAAAAATTCCTCTGCCTCATAAGAAGCCTCCATCATTTCTTTTGTCATTTTTTCTCCCAAAATAACTGCACCAAGTGGAAAAAAACCTGATGTTATACATTTAGAGGCAATAATAATATCGGGATCAATATTGTATGTTTGAGATCCCCATAAGTTACCAGTTCTACCAAAACCACAAATTACCTCATCAGCAATAAATGGAATATTGTATTTTTTTAAAATTTCTTGAACTATCTCAAAATATCCTTTTGAAGGAGGTATCACACCACCTGCCCCCATAACAGGTTCTGCAAAAAAACCTGCAATGGTATCAGGTCCCTCTCTTAAAATTAAATTTTCTAAATCTTCACCCATTCTTTTGGTAAACATTTCCTCACTCTCTTTTTCTAAGCCATATTTCCAATAATGAGGACAAGCTGAATGTAAAAAACCAGCTAAGGGTAATCCAAATTCACTATTGTATGGTTTTCCTGTCATCGAAGCAGAAACAGCCGTTACACCATGATATGAATTTATTCGAGTAATTATTTTCCTTCGATTGGGATGCCCTTTTCTTTTATTAATAAACCATAATAATTTTACAGTAGTGTCATTAGCTTCAGATCCTGAGTTTGTAAAAAAAACTTTACCATCCGTGAAAGGAGATATTTCAATTAATTTATCTGCAAGTTCTACAGCTGGTTCAGATATTCTTCCAAAAAAGGCGTGGTAACCAGAAAATTTTTCATATTGTTTTTTTGCTGTTTCAACCATTCTGGGATGATCGAAACCAACCACAGAATTCCATAATCCTGAATTTGCATCTAAATATTTTTTTCCATCTTGATCGTAAACATATATTCCTTTCGCTTGGTTTAGAACAATAGGACCAAGTACATTTAAATTTTTAAGATCGGTAAAACCATGTAAAACTTTATCTGTATTAATCATTTAATCTACAACCTCATATAAACTTTCTAAAATTGGAATATTTCTAAATGGAATATCCACTAATCCTGTATCAGCAAGAAAATATCCAATAAAAAAGAAGAGTATCATGAAAATTAACTTCAACATCTTTAAAAAAGGATAATATAGAAATCAAAAAAGGGTTAGAACAATTTGTCCTAACCCTTTAAGAAAGAAGTGGCCCACTAAGAAAAAAGCCGCTTCTATAAGGCTGTAAAAAGAGATTAATCTCTTATTTTTGATTATAATTACGGGTAAAAATAACATCAAGAAAATTGAAATAACCACAATATATAGAATAAATTAGATCTATATGCTACTAAACTTAGTTAAATCAGAAAATGAGCATCTTTAGATTCCTAGATAATATTCCGACTGTTTTTTTCACATTTATTTGGATTGGATTACTCGGTGCAATAACTTTAGGTGCACCATATATTTCTATTGAAGACATAAAAATTCTTATCACAATTAAAGATAATGAATTAGTTTCAAATTTTTCAGAGTTTTTCAATCCACATTTGATATTTTTAAATATCGCATCAAAGCTCACGAATTTTTTTGGTTTTAACAATTACTTTCTATTTAGACTACCGAATTTTATATACTTAGGATTATTAATTTTTGTCTCATATAAAATTATTAAATTAAAATTTTATGACCTCAATTATTTAATGCCTCTTACAGCAGTGATGTTAAGTGGCACAATTTTAATTTCAATGATAACCATTGATGGTTCTCTTATTTCAGGCTTTGTGACTTTATTAATATTCTATTATTTATTAAAAATTTTCGATGATGAAAATTTTTATGATGTATTTTTTTTTATATTATTTAGTTTAATTGCATTAATTCTCAATAATTTCTATTTTGTTATATTAATAACATTTTTGATATTCATAAAATTATTTAATTTAAAGCTAGAGAAAAAAAAACGTCTTAACTTAATTTCTTATCTAAGTTTTATTTATATATCTTTTTTAGTTTTTCTGATTATTCAGGGTATTAATAAAACGGATTACTATTCCATACTTAATTTCGATCCAAATATTTTATTAAAGAAACTTTCAAAGAGTGTTATTTTTTTACTACCTTTATTAAGTTTGCTAATTATTTCTATTTTTTATAATGGCATAAAAAGAATTAACTGGAATAAGGAATTGATTATATTCCTTTTTTCAATAATTCTTTGTTGGTTTATGTTTATTTTTTCTAATAAATTAAATATATCGATTTTAGTCTTTTTATTACCAATAATGTCTATTTATATTTTTAGAACACTAGAATTTGTTGAATTAAAATGGTCGAAAATAGTTTTAGTTACCCTTTTTTTTATACCAGCAGGCATAATTTATTTTGATACCTCCCTTTATCACAGTACTTCAGAGATACCTCAGATAAATTATATTTTTTATTTAATGATAATTTTAGTATCATTAATTAATCCAGTTTTTTCTCTTCAAGAAAAATCCTTAACTACAGTATATAAAACTATCTCATTTTCTTTGATTTTAGTTGTATTTTTTACTTCAGTCTTTTTTTATTCACAATATAAGAATAAAACATTGAGTCCCGTTATCTATGATACTTTAAAAAATGATTTAAATTGTGATATAAAAAAATCCGAATTTATATTGGAAGAAAATTATCCACTAGATTTAATGTTGTTTTTTAGTGACAAAGTGAAACCAGACTATTTTTCAGATTGCCAAATAGAATTCAAATTTAGTTCCCTTGATACAATGCCAATAGAAGATAGTGACTCAATAAATAAAACCATACTCGATATGACAACAAAATCATTCATAAATATCAACTTTAAAAAATTATGACTTTCT
>CACKFO010000002.1 GCA_902599405.1 uncultured Alphaproteobacteria bacterium
CGCTTTTTTTGACTTTTTTATTAACTTTATAGGAAACCACATGGAATTTTGGTCCAAAAGCTTTTCCCCCACCTCTTCTTTGAGTTGTTTTTTTATTACCAGCTCTTGCATTTCCAGTTCCCTTTTGTTTAAACAGTTTTTTTCCTGAGCCTGCAACTTCAGATCTATCAAGGCTGTGATTATTTCCTTGTTTATGGGAATAGATTTTTTGTAATGATAAATGTAAAGCTTTTTCTGATATATTTTTATCTTTCAGTGTAATTTGTTCAAACATTTATTTAAAAACTTTCACTATAGATTTATTTTTTCCAGGAACAGATCCTTTGATAAATATTAATTTTTTATCTTGATCAATTAAAAGTACCTCTAAATTTTTAGTAGTTGTTAATTGATCACCTAAATGACCAGCCATTTTTTTTCCTTTGAACACTTTACCTGGATTCTGATTTTGACCTGTTGAACCATGAGCTCTATGTGAGATAGAAACACCGTGTGTAGCTCTCATACCACTGAAATTATGTCTCTTCATAGCGCCAGCAAAACCTTTGCCAGTTGATTTTGACTGTACTGAAACTTTATCACCAACTTTAAATTTAGGATCAATTGAAGAACCAACCTCTAGGAGTTCCTCGTCAGAATTTATTCTTTGTTCCTTAATTATTTTTTTTGGCTCTAAATTTAATTTATTGAATTCTTTTAATTGAGGTTTATTAAGTTTTTTTGGTTTAAGAAATCCTATTATATTTGCAAGATAACCATCTCTATCAATAGTTCTATTACCAACAATAGTACAACTATTGTAATCAAGAACTGTTGCAGAAACTCTAGTACCGTTTTCATTAACAAATGAAGTTTGGCCAATTTTAGTGCTAATGATCATAATTAATTATTTTTTTATTTTTATATCGACATTAACACCAGATGCTAAGTCAAGCTTCATAAGTGCATCAACAGTTTGTGGAGTAGGTTCAATTATATCCATCATTCTAATGTGTGTTCGTAATTCAAACTGCTCCCTACTTTTTTTATCTACATGCGGTGATTTATTTACAGTAACTCTTTCAATTTTAGATGGCATGGGAATTGGTCCAATTACTTTAGCGCCCGTTCTTTTAGCTGTCTGAAGAATGTCAATTGAACTTCTATCTAATATATTATGATCAAACGATTTTAATCTAATTCTAATATTTTGATTTATCATGATTATGCCAGTTTAGATTTAATTTCCTCTTCAACATTTGAAGGTACAACATCATAGTGTGAGAATAACATTGTATAACTTGCTCTTCCTTGGCTCATTGAGCGTAGATTATTAACATAACCAAACATATTAGCAAGAGGAACTACAGACGATACAACTTTCGCATTACCTCTGTCTTCCATTTTTTCAATTTGACCCCTTCTTGAATTTAAATCACCGATAATATCGCCCATGTAATCTTCTGGGGTAACTACTTCAACTTTCATCATTGGCTCAAGTAATTTTGGTCCAGCTTTTCCAACAGCTTCTCTGAATGCGGCCCTTGAAGCAATCTCAAAAGCTAATACAGAGGAGTCAACATCATGGAATGCACCGTCATAAACTTCTGCTTCAAAGTCTATCACGTTATAGCCAGCTATAACTCCATTTTGAGCAGCAAAATTAATACCTTTTTCTACACCAGGGATATATTCTTTAGGAATATTACCACCAACTACTGTGTTTACAAATTTTACACCAGAATTTCTCTCTAAAGGTTTAAATTTCATCTTAACCCTTGCAAATTGACCAGCACCACCAGATTGCTTTTTATGAGTATAATCTACTTCGACATCTTTAGTTATTGTCTCTCTGTAAGCTACTTGAGGAGCTCCAACATCTGCTTCAACTTTGAATTCTCTTTTCATTCTATCAACCAAAATTTCTAAATGAAGCTCTCCCATACCTTTTATAATAGTCTGTCCGGACTCTTCATCTGAAGTTACTCTAAAACTTGGGTCTTCTTGAGCTAACCTTCCCAAAGCTTGTCCCATTTTCTCATAGTCAGCTTTTGTTTTAGGCTCAACTGCCACTTCTATAACAGGATCAGGAAATTCCATTTTTTCTAAAATAACTTTTTTTGATGGATCGCATAAAGTATCACCTGTAGTAACATTCTTTAAACCTACTAATGCTACAATATCACCTGCCTTTGCATCTTTAATTTCTTCTCTTGTATTAGAATGCATTAAAAGCATTCTTCCAATTCTTTCTTTTTGATTTTTTGATGAATTTAATATGGTTGATCCTGAACTGAGGTTTCCACAATAAAGTCTACAAAAAGTTATTTGACCAACAAAAGGATCAGCAGCTACTTTAAATGCTAATGCTGCAAAAGGTTCTTCAGGGGTATTAGGGATTTGTAACTTATCGTCTGAATCTTCTTTTATTCCTTCAACAAAACCTATATCTTTAGGAGAAGGTAAATAATCTACAACAGCATCGAGTAATGGTTGAACACCTTTATTTTTAAAAGCAGTTCCACACAAGACAGGTACAAATTTAAAATCTATTGTTCCTTTTCTTATACAAGCCTTTAAGGTATCAACAGATATCTCTTTTCCTTCTAGGTAATCCTCTAATGCCTTATCATCTGCTTCAACAGCGTTTTCTATTAACTCTTCTCTTTTCTTCTTAGCTTCTTCTAATAAATCTTCACTAATTTCAGTAACATCATATTCAGCACCTAGACTATCGTCTTTCCAGATAATTGATTTAAAGTTTACAAGGTCAACAACTCCTTTAAAATCAGCTTCTTTTCCAATTGCCATTTGTAAAACAAGAGGATTAGCTCCTAATCTATCCTTTATTGATTGAACATTCATTTCAAAATCAGCACCAAGTCTATCCATTTTATTGCAAAAACATATCCTTGGAACTTTATATCTATCCGCCTGTCTCCAAACTGTTTCTGATTGTGGCTCAACCCCAGCAACACCATCAAAACAAGCAACAGCTCCATCTAAAACTCTTAAAGATCTCTCAACTTCAATTGTGAAATCGACGTGTCCAGGTGTATCAATTATGTTTATTCTATGATCATTCCAAAAACAGGTTGTGGCAGCAGAAGTTATTGTAATACCTCTTTCTTGCTCTTGTTCCATCCAATCCATTGTTGCGGCACCATCGTGAACCTCACCTATCTTGTGAGATTTTCCTGTGTAATATAATATTCTTTCGGTTGTAGTAGTTTTACCGGCATCTATGTGAGCCATAATTCCGATATTTCTATATTTACCTAAATCCATTTTTACCACCTGTAATGGGCGAATGCTCTATTAGCCTCTGCCATTTTATGAACTTCATCTTTTTTCTTAACAGAATTTCCTTTATTTTCAAAAGCGTCAATTAATTCGTTTGCCAGTCTCTCTCTTTGAGTTTTTTCATTTCGTTTTTTTGAATTCGTTAGTATCCATTTAAATGCTAATGCTTGGGCTCTAGTACTTCTGACCTCCATTGGTACTTGATATGTAGCACCACCTACTCTTCTCGATTTAACTTCAACAGACGGTTTAACGTTATTGATTGATTTTTGAAAATAATCTAGTGGATCTTCACTTTTGTTGTTTGTTTTAATAATATCGAGTGCACCATATACTATTTTTTGGGCTACAGTTTTTTTGCCCCCTACCATTACCTCATTTATAAATTTGTTTAGAACAACACTATTATAAATAGGATCTGGTAATACTAGTCTTTTCTCTGCTGCTCTTCTTCTTGACATGATTTAAATTTTAGTTTTTAGGCCTTTTAGCACCGTATTTAGATCTACGTTGTCTTCTTTTTTCAAGTCCTTGCGTATCCAAGGTTCCTCTTATTATATGATATCTTACACCTGGTAAGTCTTTAACTCTTCCTCCACGTATTAAAACTACAGAGTGTTCCTGTAGATTGTGTCCTTCACCAGGAATATATGCTGTAACTTCTTGCCCATTAGTGAGCTTAACCCTAGCTACCTTTCTCAAGGCTGAATTAGGTTTTTTAGGAGTAGTTGTATAAACTCTCAGACAAACACCTCTTTTTTGAGGACATGCTTTAAGAGCAGGAACTTTGTTTCTCTTAGAAACTTTTTCTCTAGATTTCCTAACTAATTGATTTATGGTCGGCATAGTTCGCAGAATATATTTATAGTATTAAGTATAGTCAACATCTATTTGGAAGTTTCTAGCTGTTTTAAAAGTGAATTATCGCGTATTTTAGCCTCTTTTCTTAGAGCTCTAATTACATTTCCTGTTCCAGCAGGAATTAATTTACCAACTATTACATTTTCTTTGAGGCCAGTTAATTTATCAACTTTTCCGTTAATAGCTGCCTCGGTAAGAACTCTTGTTGTTTCTTGGAAAGAAGCGGCTGAAATAAAGGAATTAGTTTGAAGACTGGCTTTTGTGATCCCTAGGATCATCATTTTATAATTGATCTCTTTTTTACCATCTTTTTTTAATAAATTATTCTTTTCTATGACATCTATTTTATCTTTTATGTCACCGACTAAATATTCGCTGTCACCGGCATCGATTACTTCAACTTTTTGTAACATTTGACGTGTAATACACTCTATATGCTTGTCATCAATCAAAACACCCTGCAAACGATAAACTTTTTGAACTTCTCTAACCATATATTCAGCTAAAGCTTCAATTCCAAGGATATTTAAAATATCTGTTGGAGATGGAGTACCATCAACTATCATATCACCTTTGTTTACCTTATCTCCCTCATTAAAATAAATATAAGTACCTTTAGGAATTAAAAATTCTACTGGTTCACCCTCTTCAGGATTGATAATAATTCTTCTTTTACTTTTAATGTCTTTTCCAAATTCGATTGTTCCAGATATTTCTGCCAAAACAGCAGGGCTCTTTGGTTTTCTTGACTCAAAAATATCGGCAACCCTAGGTAGACCACCTGTAATATCTTTTGTTTTTGAGGAAGCTCTTGGAATTCTGGCAATTACGTCACCAGCAGTGACATCTTTTCCTTTTTCAATATTTAAAACAATTCCAACACTTAAATCATAAGTAGATGAATTTTTTGATTTAATAGGATTTCCGTCTTTATCAGTTATTAATAACTGTGGTTTTAGATCTTGTTTTCCCTGAAAACTTTTCCAATCAATTATTACTTTTGATGAGATACCTGTTGTCTCATCAAACTTTTCAATAAATGATACACCCTCAACTAAATCACTAAAATCTAATTTTCCAGTTTCTTCAGCAACTATAGGTACAGTGTATGGGTCCCATTCTAATAATAGGCTATTAAGCTTGACATCAGCACCGTTTTTAACAAGCAAAGTAGATCCATATGGCGCTCTAAATGAGGAGACTAAGTTTTTATTATTATCAAATATTTCAAGCTCGGTTGTTCTATTAATAATTATCTCATTTCCAGATCCGTTTACAACAGATCTAAGATTTTTAATTTTAACTTTGCCATCACTGGGTGACTCAAAATTTGATTTTTCGGCAGAAGAACTTGCAACACCTCCGACGTGGAATGTCCTCATAGTTAACTGAGTGCCAGGTTCACCAATAGACTGAGCAGCAATAATACCAACTGCTTCACCTGTATTTACAGGAACTCCTTTTGCTAAGTCTCTTCCATAAGATTTAGCACAAATACCATGTGTTGTTCCACAAGTGATTGGTGATTTAATTCTAACAGAAGTAATATTTTCTTTTTCTAATAATTCAATTTCTTCGTGTGAAATATAAGAGTCGTTTTTTATTATAACTTCACCTTTTTTGTTTTTAACATCATCGGCAAGATATCTACCAAAAACTCTTTCTGTCAAAGGTATCGAAACCTCACCAGACTCATAAATAGTGTCAACAGTTAATCCATTTTTACATGTACAATCTTTACATGTAATAGTTAAATCTTGGGCTACATCAACTAATCTTCTTGTTAGGTATCCTGAACTTGCTGTTTTAAGAGCAGTATCAGCTAAACCTTTTCTAGCACCATGTGTTGAATTAAAGTATTCAAGAACTGTTAAGCCGTCTTTGAAGTTTGAAGTGATTGGATTTTCAATAATTTCACCCGATGGCCTTGCCATCAAACCTCTCATGCCCGCTAACTGTTTTAGCTGAGCCTCAGAACCACGAGCACCTGAGTCTGCCATAATGTAAACAGAATTAATTTGGCTGTCTTTATTAGATGAAACAGTTTTCATCATTGCCTTTGCTACTTTATCTGTACAAGTAGACCATAAACCAACAACTTTATTGTATTTCTCTCTTTCGGTAATTAGACCCTCTTGATATTGATTTTCAAGACTGTTGACTAATTTTTGAGTATCCTGAATTAAAGTATTCTTTTCTTTAGGAATTACTAAATCATCTTTTCCAAATGAAATACCTGCCTTAGCAGCATACTTAAAACCTACATTCATAATTTGATCAACAAATATGCATGTCGCTTTTTGACCAGTAAATCTGTAAACATTGTCTAAAAGATTACTAATGTCTTTTTTAGTGAGAACTTTATTTATCACATCAAATGGTAAGTATTTGTTTTCAGGGACTGTTTTGAAAAGCATAACTCTACCCGCGGAAGTAGTATATTTTTTGTATTCAAAGCTATCTTTTTCAGAATTGTATATTTTAGTTCTAAAAATTATAGGTGTGTGTAATTCTATAGTTTTATTTTCTAATGCAAATTCTACTTCTCCTACATGTGAATAATACTTTTTTGCCTCTTCTTTCTCGTTAATCAATGACAAATAATAGATGCCCAAAACTATATCTTGACTTGGAACGATAATCGGTTTTCCACTAGAAGGTGAAAGAATGTTATTAGTGCTCATCATCAAAACTCTTGCTTCTAACTGAGCTTCAAGACTTAGAGGTATATGTACTGCCATTTGGTCCCCATCAAAGTCTGCATTAAACGCAGTACAAACTAACGGATGAAGTTGAATAGCCTTCCCTTCAATTAGAATTGGTTCAAAAGCTTGTATACCTAATCTATGGAGAGTTGGTGCACGATTTAGTAGAATGGGGTGCTCTCTTATTACTTCGTCTAGTATGTCCCACACTTCGGGTCTTTCTG
The DNA here is from genome assembly GCA_902599405.1 of uncultured Alphaproteobacteria bacterium. Classification (GTDB taxonomy): domain Bacteria; phylum Pseudomonadota; class Alphaproteobacteria; order HIMB59; family HIMB59; genus HIMB59. The sequence continues at coordinate 7,073 of CACKFO010000002.1, forward strand.
ACTCAACCATTTTTCTTGCAGATTTAAGAGTTGAAGCAAAACCATAAGACTCGAGTTTATTGTATATAAATGGTTTAAATAACTCTAAAGCCATTTTTTTGGGTAGACCACATTGATGCAATTTTAACTCTGGTCCTACAACAATCACTGACCGTCCAGAATAATCCACTCTTTTACCAAGTAAATTTTGTCTAAATCTACCTTGCTTACCTTTTAACATTTCAGATAAAGATTTAAGAGGTCTTTTATTGGTGCTTGTAATTACTCTTCCTCTTCTTCCATTATCAAATAGGGCGTCAACTGACTCTTGGAGCATTCTTTTTTCATTTCTAACGATAATGTCGGGAGCCCTTAAATCTAAAAGTCTTTTTAATCTATTATTTCTATTAATAACTCTACGATACAAGTCATTTAAATCAGAGGTAGCAAAACGGCCACCTTCTAAAGGTACAAGTGGTCTTAACTCTGGTGGAATAACAGGTAATACTTTTAAAACCATCCACTCTGGTTTTATATTTGAATTTTTGAAACCTTCCATTACTTTCATTCGCTTAAGTATTTTTTTCTTTTTTGTCTCTGATGATGTGGCTTCACTCTCCTCAATCAATTTCTCTATTTCAGCTTGTAAATCAATTTTAGATAGAATTTCTTGTACAGCCTCTGCTCCAATTCCATGTTTAAAAGAGTCTTCACCAAATTGATCAATAGCTTCTTCTAATTCCTCATCATTAAGTAATTGATTAGAGCTTAAGCCGGACAAAAGAGGATCTATTACAATGTGGCTCTCAAAATATAATACCTTTTCAAGGTTCTTGAGAGTTATGTCAAGGGCAAGACCAATTCTACTGGGTAATGATTTTAGAAACCAAATATGAGCGACTGGAGCTGCTAATTCTATGTGAGCCATTCTCTCTCTTCTAACTTTAGAAAGTGTAACTTCAACACCACATTTTTCACATGTAATGCCTTTAAATTTCATTCTTTTATATTTTCCGCACAAACACTCATAATCTTTTGTAGGTCCAAAAATTCTTGCACAAAACAAACCCTCTCTTTCAGGCTTGAAGGTTCTATAGTTAATGGTTTCAGGTTTTTTGATTTCACCAAAAGACCATGACCTTATTTGCTCAGGGCTTGAAACAGAAATCTTAATCTGATCAAAGTTTAGAGTTTGATTATTTGTCTTAAATAAATTTGTTAAATCTTTCATTGTACACTCTCTCTATTAACTGTGGGGTCTGTTTCTATTAATTCAACATTTAATCCAAGAGATTTTAATTCTTTTACAAGAACGTGAAATGATTCTGGTATACCGCTTTCAAAATTGTAATCACCTCTGATTAATGCTTCATAAACTTTTGTCCTTCCTGCTACATCATCTGATTTAATAGTTAAAATTTCCTGTAATGTATTTGATGCACCGTAGGCTTCCAATGCCCATACCTCCATTTCACCAAATCTTTGACCACCAAATTGAGCTTTACCACCAAGAGGCTGTTGTGTGACAAGACTGTATGGTCCAATAGATCTTGCATGTATCTTATCATCGATCAGATGGTGAAGCTTTAAGATATACTTATATCCAACAGTGACTTTTCTTTCGAACCTTTCTCCCGATCTACCATCAAATAAATGGACTTGGCCGCTATTATCAAATCCAGCTTTATCCAACAGATTTGTAATTTCAGTGGTGTTAGTGCCATCAAAGACAGGCGTAGCAAATGTTACACCTTTCTCAAGGTTCCCTGCTAACTCAATAAGCTGATCATCATTCATTTTTGCTATTTCATTATTTGAGTCTTTATTAGTTTCATAAAAACTTGATAGAGAGTCTTTTAACTGAATTATATTTCCCTCTTTTTTTGCCATGTCTAAACTTTGCGAAATTTGTTTCCCAATACCATAAGCTGCCCAGCCCAAGTGTGTCTCTAATATTTGACCAATATTCATTCTACTAGGAACGCCTAGTGGGTTTAGCAATACATCTACTGGAGTTCCATCCTCCAAAAAAGGCATATCTTCAATTGGTACTATCTTAGAAATTACACCTTTGTTACCATGTCTTCCAGCCATCTTATCTCCAGCTTGAAGTTTTCTTTTTACAGCAACAAAAACTTTAACAACTTTTAGAACGCCAGGTAACAAATCATCACCACTTTGAATTTTTTCAATTTTATTTTGAAATTTTTTATCTAATAAAATAACAGCATCACTAAAAATTTTTTTCTGAGACGAAAAAGTTTCCATAGAGGCGCTATCTTCAACTTGAATTTGCTCCAAAATTTCAATAGATTTTGATCTCAAAGTATCTTCTTCAATTTTATTTCCTTTTGTAAATACATCTATAGTTGAACTAGAATTTTTATTTTTAAAAATGCTAATAAGATTTTGTTTATAATTATTTTCTAAAATGTTTTTTTCATCATCTCTATCTTTAGCCAATCTATCAATCTCAACTCTTTCGATAGCTATTGTTCTTTCATCTTTTTCAACACCTCTTCGAACTAATACTTGAACATCAACTACAACGCCAGAGTAGCCAGTTGGTAACCTTAATGATGTATCTTTGACATCAGCTGCTTTCTCTGAGAAAATAGCTCTTAACAACTTTTCTTCTGGTGTTATAGGTGAGTCTCCTTTTGGAGAAACCTTTCCAACAAGGATATCTCCTGGTTTGACCTCGGAACCAATATAAACAATACCTGCTTCATCAAGATTAGTGATACTTTCATCTCCAACATTTGGCATATCTCGTGTTATTTCTTCGGGGCCTAATTTGGTATCTCTACATAGGACTTCAAATTCTTCAATATGTATTGAGGTATACCTGTCTTCGTGAACAACTCTTTCTGACATTATTATTGAGTCCTCAAAATTATATCCATTCCATGGCATAAAACCCACAAGCAAATTTCTCCCTAAGGCAAGTTCTCCTAAATCAGTTGAAGGACCATCAGCTATGATATCTCCTCTTTCGACATAATCGCCTATTTTGACAATTGGTTTTTGGTTAATTGCAGTACTTTGATTAGATCTTTGAAATTTTTTTAAATTATAAATATCGACTCCACTTTTATCCTTACTAATATTTTTTGAGTCTGATCTTATTACTATTCTTGATGAGTCAACTTGATGAACATAGCCATTATTTTTTGCGATTACAACAGCTCCACTATCTCTTGCTACTTTTGATTCAAACCCAGTGCCTACAAGAGGGGCTTCACTTTTAACAAGAGGAACAGCCTGTCTCATCATATTGGATCCCATTAAAGCTCTATTAGCATCGTCATTTTCCAAAAAAGGAATTAAAGAGGCAGCAACAGACACTAATTGTTGAGGATTAACATCCATAAAGTCTATTTCAGAGGGATCACAGAATATAAAATCACCTCTTCTTCTACAGCTAACTTGTTCTTCTGCAAATTTACCCTGTTCATTAATTGGACTATTTGCTTGAGCTATTGTGTAACTCTCTTCTTCATCAGCATTTAAATAAAGAACCTCATCGGTTACAATGCCTTTAACTATTTTTCTATAAGGTGTTTCAATGAATCCGTATTGATTAATTCTAGCAAAAGATGAAAGGCTGTTTATAAGACCAATATTAGAACCTTCTGGTGTTTCGATTGGACATATTCTACCGTAGTGAGTAGTATGAACATCTCTTACCTCAAAGCCTGCTCTCTCTCTAGTAAGACCTCCTGGGCCTAATGCAGAAATTCTTCTCTTATGTGTAATCTCACTTAATGGATTTGTCTGATCCATAAATTGGCTTAACTGGCTTGTTCCAGTAAATTCTTTCAATACAGTTTGAATAGGTTTGGAATTTACAAGATCTTGAGGCATTATTGACTCAATATCAACAGTCCCCATTTTTTCTCTAATTGCTCGCTCCATTCTTACAAGTCCAATTCTATATTGGTTTTCAATTAACTCTCCAACTGAGCGAACACGTCTGTTTCCTAAATGGTCTATATCATCTTTACCAGCACTCTCTGTTTTCATATCAAAAAGTTTTTTTGCGACAGCCAGAATATCTGATTTACTTAAAATTCTTGTTTTATTATTTTTGTCTAAAGATAAATAGGTATTTAATTTTACCCTACCTACTTCAGACAAATCGTATCTATCTTCGCTAAAGAACATATTTTGAAATAAATAATTACTTGCTTCTAATGTCGGTGGTTCACCTGGTCTTAAAATTTTAAAAATATCAAAAAGAGCTTCTTCGCGTGAATTATTTTTATCAGTTACAAGTGAGTTTATGATGCCAAGGTTACCAGTAGCTTGATTTGCATTAATGACAGAGAATTGATTAATAGACAATTCCTCAAGTCTTTTAAAAAACTCCTCACTTAATAAGGTGCCTGCCTCTGCATAAACTAAGCCATTATCATAATTAACAATATCATTTGATAAGTAAAAACCATACAAATCCTCTTGTTTAAAAAGAAATTTATTAATTTTTTTATCTTTTATTTCTTTGAGTAATTTTAAGGATAATTTAACATCTTTAAATGCTACTACCTCATTAGTATTAGGATCTACAAGATTAAATGGTAAATTTTTATATTTAAATTTGTTTAAGTCTAAATTAACAACCCATCCATCTTTATTTTTCTTAAAGCTAAAAGTTTCATAAAAGTATGTTAAAATTTCCTCTGAGGTCATTCCAGAAACTTTGTAGATATCAGGCTCGACTTTATTTTGGGTGCATTCTTGTAAGTACTTCTCTGAGGCTTTTGATGGTAATGCCTGTAAAATAGTAGTTGATATCATTTTCTTCTTTCTATCAATTCTAAAGAAAAGATTATCTTTATGATCAAATTCAAAATCTAACCAAGAACCTCTATAAGGGATTATTCTAGCGTTATATAAAACCTTACCACTAGCGTGTGTTTTTCCCTCATCATGGTCAAAAAATACACCAGGTGACCTGTGTAATTGACTTACAACAACTCTTTCAGTTCCATTAACTACAAACGTACCATTATTTGTCATCAAAGGTAAATCACCAAGATAAACAACTTGTTCTTTTATATCTCTGAGTGATTTTTCCTCAGTTTCTTCATTGATATCCCATATAATTAGTCGAAAAGTAACCATGAGGGAGGCGGAAAAAGTTAAACCTTTCCTTCTACACTCATCTACATCGTACTTAGGATTATCAAGATAATAATCTATGTAATGAAGTTCAGATTTACCTGCATAGTCTTTTATGGGAAAGACAGAATTAAAGACTTCTTGCAAGCCTGTATTTGAACGGCTCTCTACTGATTTTCCTAATTGAAGAAACTTATCGTAGGAAATTTTTTGAATATCTACTAAATTTGGAACTTCGATCGTTTTACCAATCTTGCCAAAAGAATAGCGAATTCGTTTTTTTTCTGTAAAGCTAAGTGGCATATTATATAGAACCTATAATAATTAATTATTTAAGTTCTACTTTTGCGCCTGCGGCTTCTAGCTGTGTCTTCATAGCCTCCGCCTCTTCTTTCTTAGCTCCTTCTTTTAAAGTTTTCGGAGCACCTTCAACCATGTCTTTAGCTTCTTTTAAACCAAGACCTGTAATAGCTCTTACCTCTTTAATAACATTAATTTTTTGATCTCCAGCTGCTGCAAGAACAACATCAAAAGCATCTTTTTCTTCTGCTGCATCAGCTGCAGGAGCTGCTCCGCCTGCTGCTACAGCAACGGGTGCTGCTGCAGTTACGCCCCATTTTTCTTCTAAAAGTTTTGAAAGTTCTGCTGCTTCCATAACTGTTAATGTTGATAGCTCATCAACAATTTTATTTAAATCTGCCATTTTTTCTGTCTCTCCCTAATTAGTCTTTTTTGTTTTGTAGTATTGAAATAATATCCTGATCTGGTCTTTGTAATAATCTTACAAGCTTTGAAGCAGGTGCATTAATCAATCCAACTATTTTTCCTCTTATTTCATCAAGAGAAGGTAAAGTTGCAACCTTTGCTATATCCTCTTTTGAATATAACTGGTTATCAAAAAAAGCTGCCTCTGCAGACAGCTTTTTTAAATCTTTTTCAAATTTTTTACAAACTTTTGCAGTTCCAACAGGATTATTTGTAAAAATTAATAATTTTTGATTTGATAAAAAATCAGTCAATCTTTTTTTTTCATCGTCTTTATTTACAAAAATTTTAACAATATTATTTTTAGATACTTTAGTAACTCCATCATTATTTCTAATTTCAGTTCGAAATTCGATCATTTCTTTTACTGACATCTCTGAAAATGATGCAACGAATATAGCAGAATAATCCTTTGACATTTGATCAAGGTTTTCAATATATTGTTGTTTTTCAGCTTTATTCATTAAATTTCAACCCTTAAACCAAAACCCATAGAAGAGGATAGATAAACAGAATTCACAAAGTTACCCTTCAATCCTGACGGTTTTATTTTTTTTATTTCATCAATAAAAGAAATTATGTTTTCTGTTAATTTACTTTCATCAAAACTAACTTTACCTAAAGCAGCATGTATGGTTCCTGCTTTATCATTTTTATATGCTACGAGTCCTTTATTGATATTTTCAATTGTACTTTTTATGTCATTTGTAACTGTGCCTGTTTTAGGATTAGGCATTAAACCCTTTGGACCTAAAATTTTAGCGATTTTACTTACAACAGACATCATGTCTGGAGTAGCTACAATTACATCTACGTCAATCTTTTTTTCAAGAGTAGCAACCAAATCCTCTCCTCCAACATGTTTAGCACCAGCTGCTTTAGCCTCCTCTGCAGCTTTTCCTTGAGCAAAAACTGCGATTTGAACTTTTTTTCCTAAACCATGGGGAGGTATAAAACTACCTCTAACATTTTGATCAGACTGCTTAGAGTCAATACCTGTATTGATTGATACTTCTAAAGACTCATCAAATTTAACATATTTTTTTTCTTTAATAATTTTAACTGCATCAGATATTTTGTATGACTTTGTAAAGTCTATACCTTCGATTTGTTTTTTTTTGTTCTTAGTTAAATTCATTATACAATTTCCATTCCCATTGACCTAGCTGATCCAAGTATTATCTTTGATGCTTGATCAACATCATAAGCGTTAAGATCTTCTAATTTTTCTTTTGCTATCTCTTCTACCTGTTTCATTGTAACCTTACCTAATTTTGCTCTACCAGGCGTTTGACAGCCTTTTTTTATTTTTGCAGCTTTTTTCAAATAAAAAGTAACGGGTGGTTTTTTTGTGACAAAATCAAAGGATCTATCTTTGTATGCTGTAATTATAGTTGGGATAGGTGCACCTTTTTCCAAATCTTTTGTCTTATCATTAAACTGTTTACAAAAATCTTGAATGTTTAATCCCTTTTGACCCAAAGCAGGGCCAACAGGAGGTGCAGGATTAGCTGAACCAGCTGGAATTTGTAATTTTATGTATCCTAAAACTTCTTTAGCCATGCTATTAGCCCTTAACCACTTGTGAATAATCTAGTTCTAAAGGTGTCGGTCTCCCAAAAATTGAGACAGACACTTTAAGCTTTTGTCTTGAACTGTCAACCTCTTCTATAATACCACTAAATGAAGCAAATGGACCATCAGACACCTTAATCTGTTCACCAACTTCATACTCAAACTTTGGTTTAGGATTATCAACACCTTCAGTAATGTCTTGTAATAATTTAGATACCTCTCGTTCAGATATGGCAATTGGCTTATCTTTAGTGCCAAGAAAATTTGAAACTTTTGGTATATCTCTAACTAAATGCCAGGTGTCATCGTTCATTATCATCTTGATTAAAACATATCCTGGGAAAAATTTTTTTTCAGAGTTAACTCTTACACCTCTTCTTACCTCAACCACTGCTTGAGTTGGAACAGATACTTCAGATATAGCATCTTCTAAATTAACTTTTTTTGCCTCATCTAAAATTGAGTCTGCAACTTTTTTTTCGAATCCTGAGTGACAGTGTACAACGTACCACTTTAATGTTTCTGTATTTTCTACCATTAAACTATCCTAGAACTATTCTTACAATAAAAGAAAAAAATTGATCTAAGAGCATTAAAATAATTGCAGCAATACTAATCACAACCAAAACAATACCTGCTGAAGTAAAAGTTTCACGCTTAGAGGGCCAGGTAACTTTAGATATCTCCTGTCGAACTTCTCTTAAATATTTAGCAGGATTAAATTTCATATTATAATTTATATATTTTGGCAGGAGTGGCAGGCATCGAACCCGCAACCTCCGGTTTTGGAGACCGGCGCTCTACCAGTTGAGCTACACTCCTTCATATTAGTATTACTGCAGAGAATATTTTTATTCGATAATCTCTGAGACAACTCCTGAGCCAACAGTTCTACCGCCTTCACGAATAGCAAAACGTAGATTGTTATTCATTGCGATAGGAGCAAGTAACTCAACTTCAAGTGTAATATTATCTCCAGGCATTACCATTTCAGTACCTTCAGGTAATTTGATTGAACCAGTAACATCAGTGGTTCTAAAATAAAACTGAGGTCTATAATTTGCAAAGAAAGGAGTGTGTCTTCCACCCTCTTCTTTGCTTAAAGCGTATATCTCTGCTTTAAATTTTTTGTGCGGTTTAATACTACCAGGAGCTGCCAAAACTTGGCCTCTTTCAACCTCTTCCTTTTTAGTTCCACGAAGAAGAGCACCAATATTATCTCCAGCTTCACCTGAGTCTAATAGTTTTCTAAACATTTCAACTCCAGTACAAACTGTTTTGGTTGTATCTTTTAAACCAATAATTTCGATTTCTTCACCTGGTTTAATAACACCTTGTTCTACTCTTCCAGTAACAACAGTACCTCTTCCAGAAATAGAAAATACGTCTTCAACTGGCATCAAGAAAGGTTTATCTAATTCTCTTGTAGGAGCAGGAATATATTCATCAATTTTTGACATTAATTCAATGATTGAATTTTTACCAATATTTTCATCTCTGTCTTCTACAGCTGCAAGAGCTGATCCTTTAACGATTGGAATATCATCACCAGGGAAATCATATTTTGATAGTAGTTCTCTTATTTCAACTTCTACAAGTTCTAATAATTCTTGATCATCTACTTGATCAACTTTATTTAGGTAAACAACTAGTGCCGGTACACCAACCTGTCTAGCTAAAAGAATGTGTTCACGTGTTTGAGGCATTGGACCATCAGCTGCGTTAACAACTAAAATACCTCCGTCCATCTGAGCAGCACCTGTAATCATATTTTTTACATAGTCTGCGTGACCTGGGCAGTCGACGTGAGCATAGTGTCTTTTATCAGTTGAATATTCGACGTGCGCTGTTGAAATTGTTATACCTCTCTCTTTTTCTTCGGGTGCTTTATCAATTTCATCATACGCTGTAAACTCTGCACCACCTTTTTCTGCTAAAACTTTTGTTATTGCTGCAGTAAGTGTAGTTTTACCATGGTCTACGTGACCGATAGTTCCGATGTTGACGTGTTCTTTCGATCTGTCAAATTTTTCTTTAGTCATTTTAAGTTGTTACCTCTTTTTAATATCTATTACTTAATTTTTAAATGTACTTGGAGCGGGTGAAGGGAATCGAACCCTCGTAGCCAGCTTGGAAGGCTGGAGCTTTACCATTAAGCTACACCCGCGATTTAGCGGGTAACCACTACAAAACATCCACAAAATCAAATCCTTGTGAGTTCCGATAAACTACTAATTTTTCTTTAAAATTCAATAAGAAAAGTGAAAAAAGTGGTGGAGGGAGTAGGATTCGAACCTACGTACACTTGCGTGAACAGATTTACAGTCTGCCGCCTTTAACCACTCGGCCATCCCTCCAAGGTGTTTAAAATCAGGTGTTGATTAATAGATAATTGTCTTTGAAAGTCAATAGACTTCCTTAATTTTTACTGTTATTTAAAACTATGCTTATTTCAGGGGCTAATTCTTGCATTAGTTGTATAATTCATAATCCTGATAAAATTATTGAAATTTTTATAAATATTGAGAGACAATCAGCTTTTGAAGAGTTGATAGAGCAAAATAAACTTAATAATAAGACTAAGTTACTAAAGAAAAACGATTTTAATAAACTTGGTATTAAAAATGATAGATTTATCAGTGATATAGTTATACGAAGAGAAAAGTATAAACCCTCCAATTTAGAGGAAATTATTATAAACACCGAAAAATCTCTAATTATTATTGCCGATCAGATTACAGACCAAAATAACCTTGGAAACATTATAAGAACGGCTCTTTTGATGGGAGCTGATGGTTTATTACTATCAGAGCATTCTTCTGCAGATATTAACGATGTAACTTCAATAACCTCGTCTGGAGCCGTTGAATTGTTGAAATATCACATTTCTAAAAATATTAACAGAACAATAGAAGTTCTAAAAAAATCTGGCTATTGGACTTATTCCCTGGATATGAGTGGTGAAGAAATGAATAGAGAATTTAATTTTGATAAAAAATCTGTCATCATTATAGGAAATGAAGGAAAGGGGATTAGAAGAAATATTTTAGCAAAGAGTGACTTTAAAATAAGCATCCCTCAAATAAATGTAGATGGCATTGATAGTTATAATGCAGCAAATTCTCTAGCAATTGCTACATATCATTTCAAAATTAGTACTTTTTAAATATTGTTTATTTTAGATTTTAATATAAATAATAATTAATGCCGGCTTAGCTCAGTTGGTAGAGCAGTTGATTTGTAATCATCAGGTCGGGAGTTCGAGTCCCCCAGCCGGCACCATCAATTTTAATTAAAAAATCAAACATTAAACACATACAATTGATTAATTTTGATACTTACATTAAGCTTAAATACATGGTTTCGGATATTGATCAATTTGGGAGAGATACCTCAAAAAATAATACACAAAGTTTAAATGAAGAAAAATCAAAGAAAATTTTAGACTCATTAGCTGAAATTAAAAATCAATTAGAAAATAAAGACTATAATCCAAATTTTGATGAACCATCACCTAAAATTAAAATAAGTAACTTAAAAAATAAATCTGATTTTGATGAGCTAAAATCAAAAATTGAGTCTTTAGAAAAAAAACTTAATACTATTGATACATTTCTAAAAAATAAATCAAATTACGAAAAATTTCATGAACCGATTAATAAGAAACTTGACGGGGATTTAAGTATTTTTCATAAATTAGATAATCAATCGTCAATACAACAGAACAAATCATTGCTAGTTCTTGAAGATGAAGGAGATTTAAATAGATCAAATTTTAATTTATTTCGTTTTATAATGACAATTAATTTTCTAATAATAGTTCTTATAGCTTTAATTGTTTATATAAAAGACATACCGATCAAAGATATTATAAGTATTTTTTTAATTAGTTGACTGAAGGTTGAATTTTTTCAACACTTGCTGCACTAAACTTAAATTCAGGAATTTTACCAATCGGATCTAACTGCGGGTTTGTAAGTACGTTTGCAGCAGCCTCAGCAAAACAAAATGGCATGAAAACCATACCCTCAGGAATTTCTCTGTCACTTCTGACCTTAATAGCTAGCGATCCTCTTTTTGTCTTAACTAAAACTTGATCTCCTGGATTAATTGTCATTCTTTTCATGTCCCATCTATTCATACTTACTATAGCTTCAGGTTCTATATGATCTAAAACATTTGCTCTTCTTGTCATAGAACCAGTATGCCAATGCTCTAATAATCTTCCTGTTGTTAATATCATCGGGTAGTCGTCATCTGGTAGTTCTGCTGGTGGTATTAGTTTAGCAGGTACTATTTTTCCCCTTCCATTTGCAGTTGGAAAATTTTCATTGAATATAATCTCATTTCCGGGTTTGTTTGGATCATCACAAGGATATGTAACAGAATTTTCATTTTCTAGTCGTTCATAAGTAATATTTTTTAATGAAGGCATTACTTGAGCCATTTCATTAAAAATATCTCTTGGATGTAAATAGCTCCAATCTAATCCTATACCTTGAGCTATAGCTTGAGTAATCCACCAATCTTGTCTGGCTGAACCAGGAGGTGTTACTGCTTGGCGACCTAATTGGACTTGTCTGTTAGTATTTGTATAAGTTCCAGTTTTTTCAGCATGGGCTGATGAAGGTAAGATTACATCTGCATGCCAGGCAGTTTCAGTCATGAAAATGTCTTGAACAACTAAATGTTCTAATTTAGCTAATGCTGCTCTAGCATGATTTTGATCAGGATCTGACATTGCAGGGTTTTCGCCCATAATATACATACCTTTAATTTCATCTTCTAAAATTTTGTTAATAACTTCAACGACAGTTAAACCTTTTTTATCATCAAGACCTGTCTTCCAAAAATTTTCATATTTTTGATGGATACTCCCATCTTCAACTGACTGGTAATCAGGAAAGACCATTGGAATTAATCCGGCATCAGATGCACCTTGAACATTATTTTGTCCTCTCAGAGGGTGTAAACCTGTGCCTTCTCTTCCAATCTGTCCTGTGGTTAAAGCCAAAGCTATTAGACATCTAGCATTGTCTGTTCCATGCACATGTTGAGATACTCCCATGCCCCAAAAGATAATGGATCTCTCTGATTTAGCATAAAGTCTGGCAACTTCTCGTAACTCTTGAGCTTTGATGCCACAAATAGCTTCCATTTTTTCAGGTGAAAAATCTTTTATCTCTTCTTGTAATTTTTCAAAGCCCTCTGTTTGTCCTTGTATATATTGTTCATCATAAAGTTTCTCTTCAACAATAGTAAATAAAAGAGCGTTGAGCATTGCAACATCAGTGCCCGCTTTAAATTGCAAGTTATATGTGGCATGTTTTGTTAAGCCTTGTTTTCTTGGATCCATAACAACTAACTTGGATCCTCTTTTTGCTGCACGTTTTAAATATGTTGCTGCAACCGGATGATTTTCAGTAGGCCTTGCACCAATAACAATGACACAGTCAGCATCAGATGCTGACATAAAAGGAGCTGATACAGCTCCAGAGTTTACACATTCCATCAGCGCTGCAACAGAAGATGCGTGACAAAGTCTGGTACAGTGATCTACATTATTTGATCCAAAACCAACTCTTACTAATTTTTGAAATAAGTAAGCTTCCTCATTAGAGCACTTTGCTGAACCAAAACCAGCCAAACTTTTTGGTCCAAGATCTTCTTTTAAATTTAAAAGACCAGATGAAGCTCTTTCGATTGCGTCTTCCCAAGTAGTCTCTTCAAAATAATCATAGATATCAGCATCTTTAATTTCAAGATTTGGGTCTTTTTTAACACCAGCTTTTCTCACTAAAGGTTTAGTGAGTCTTCCATCATGATTGATATAGTCAAAACCAAATCTACCTTTTACGCATAATCTATTTTCATTGGCAGGTCCGTTTTTACCATCAACGTACAATATTTTATCGTCTTTTACGTGTACTTCAGTTTGACATCCTACACCACAATAAGGACAAACACTCTCTACTACTTTATCTGAATAAGAGTCTCTTTTCCCCTCATTATCAACTAAGGAGGACTCCATTAATGCTCCTGTTGGACAAGCTTGAACACATTCTCCACAAGCAACACAAGTACTATTACCCATTGGGTCATCTAAATCAAATATTACCTTTGCTGTTGACCCTCTGTATGCCATTCCGATTACGTCGTTTACTTGTACTTCACGGCAAGCTCTAACACATAAATTACAATTTATACATGCATCTAAATTAACACTCATCGCTTTATGAGATCTGTCTAACTCTATTTTATCTTTACTAGGAAAACGACTATCACTAACACCTAATTTTTCAGACCAATTCCAAAACTTTGACTCAGGGTCAGGAGAATTATTTTTTTCTGGTTGATCAGACACAAGAAGTTCAAAAACCATAGATCGTGATTTTTCTGCTCTTGAAGAGTTAACTGTAACCTCCATGCCTTCAGTAGGTTTTCGAATACATGACGCTGCAAGAGTTCTCTCTCCTTTAATTTCAACCATACATGCTCTACAATTTCCGTCTGCTCGATAACCTGGCTCAGGTGAGTAACAGAGATGAGGGATATCTATGTTATTTTTTTTTGCGACGTCCCAAATCGACTCGTCATTATTAGCTACATATTCGTTGCCATCAATTTTAAATTTAATATTTTCTGACATTAGTTGGTTACCTCCTCTGGGAAGTGTTTAATAACAGAAAGCATTGGATTTGGAGCAGCTTGTCCTAAACCACATATAGAGGCGTCCATCATTGCTGATGATAATTCTTTTAAAAGGTCTACATCCCAAGATGATTGGTTCATAAGTTTAAGAGCTTTTTCAGTTCCGTTTCTGCATGGAGTACATTGACCACAACTTTCATCATGGAAAAAGAACATTAAATTTTTGGCAATATCTTTCATGTTATCTTTGTCAGATAAAACGACTACAGCAGCTGAACCTATAAAACATCCATGCTCTTGTAACGTGTCAAAATCAAGTGGAATATTATCTAATTTTGCAGGAAGTATTCCTCCAGAGGCTCCTCCAGGCAAGTATGCTTTAAATGTATGACCCTCTTGAATACCACCACAATACTCATCAATAAGTTGTCTTATTGTGATCCCTGCTGGAGCTAACTTAACACCAGGGCTTTTTACTCTTCCCGACACAGAGAATGTTCTTAGACCTTTCCTGCCATTGAGACCATGACTACTAAACCAGACAGCACCTTTTTCCAAAATCTCTCTTACCCAAAAAACTGTTTCAACATTGTGTATTAATGTTGGTCTACCAAAAAGTCCTACTTGAGATGGAAATGGAGGTTTATGTCTAGGTAAGCCTCTTTTACCCTCTAAACTTTCTAACATTGATGACTCTTCACCACAAATGTAGGCGCCAGCACCTCTTCTAAAATGAATTCTTGTTTTAATATTTAAATTTTTTTCTTCTAAAATTTTAATTTCTTTCTTTAAAAACTTTATTACATCAGGGTACTCATCTCGCATGTATATATATACATCTGTTGCCTCAACAACCCATGCAGCTATTAACATTCCCTCAAGGAATCTATGAGGATCTCTTGTAAGATAATGATGGTCTTTAAAAGTTCCTGGTTCACCCTCATCTCCATTAATTGCCATTAATCTGGGTTTATTTTCTGCTCTGACAAATCTCCATTTTCTACCAGTTGGAAATCCTGCACCACCAAGACCTCTTAAACCTGATTGCTCCATTTCTTCTATTAGCTTCATTGGGTTTTTTTTATTTTCAATACAATCATTTAGAATTTTATATCCACCATTTTTTACATAATCGTCATAGCTAATGTAATTTGGTATAACTGGTTTTGTATCTTGCTCCTCTAAGGCTTTTTGAACTACACTTACATCTGCGTTTACAAAATGTTTTTTTCCTACCTCAACTACTGGTGCTTGATGACACCTTCCCATGCAAGGTGCTCTAACTACTCTCACATTAGAGGATACGCTATCACTTAAATTTTTTTCTAAAGTTTTGCATCCGTTCATCTCACATGTAATACCATCACAAACTCTAATTGTTGTTTCAGGTGGGCTGATATCATCCTCTTTATAAATATCAAAGTGAGCATAGAATGATGCAGTCTCGTAAATTTCAGTTAAAGGTAAATTTGTTAATTCGGACAGTGCTGTTAAATGTTTTGGTTTAAGACATTTATAATGGTCTTGAATTAAGTGAAGGCTTTCAATAAGCATATCCCTTTGTCTAAAATATTCATTAGGTATAAGGTTTTTAAGATCATCAATTGACTGGTCATCACTTTGGCGACCCTTGTTGAATTCTAATGCTTTTCTTCTACCAGAACCTGGATGAATCTTACTTTGTGAGTCTTTCATATGATTTAATTTAATAATTTTTAATTAAGTTTCAATTATCAAAAAGTAATTAATTGATAAGTATTACTTATTAAAGCTTTTTAAGAATTTTAAAAAGTTATTTTTAATAGGTGATGGGCGATTATCATCAATATGAACTATACCTACCTTATGAGATATTTCAGGAGAAATTAATTGAATAAAATTTGTATTCTCATCGTAGTTAAATGACTGAGTAAATATATATGGCATAATTGTTGAAAATTCCGAACTATTTACATGAGAGTAAATATGAGTCATAGAGTTTGACTCAATTAATACCCGCGGATTAATATTATTTTCTTTAAAAACAGCATCTAATATTCTTCTAAATTGATTTTCTTTAGAAATTAAACATAGATCTAAATTACCAATTTCTTGCCATTTTAATTTCTTTTTGTTTTTTAAATTCTTTTTTTTAGATATGAGAAAATATGTTTCTTTATATAAAGGAATCTTTTCAACTCCTAATATTGGTTCATTTTCTAAATAACTTATCCCTAAATCTAATTTGAAATCATGAAGATTTTTATCAATTTCATTAGAGGACATAGAAATTACTTGCAATTTGACATTTGTAAATTTTTTAACAAAACTATTTAATAAAAAAGAAACTTCCAATAAAGCGGTAGGAATAACACCTATTCTTAAATTTCCAGTTAAATTGTTTTTTAACTCGGAGCTTAACTGTTTTATATTAGTGTACTCTTTTACAATATTTTTAAATCGTTCCTTTAAAATTTCCCCCTCAGAAGTTAATCCAATATAGTTCTTTCCTCTTTTTACTAATCTAACCCCTATTTCATTTTCTAGAGCTTTTAGCTTCATAGATAAAGCAGGTTGTGATATTTTTAATTTTTCTGCTGCTCTATTGAAATGTTTTTCACTATCTAGAGCTAAAATAATTTCTAAATTCTTTATTTCCATGTATTTTTAAAATAAATATATATGTAAATGGATTATTATCTAGATACTAAAGGCTTTGAATGCCCTATACCTGTCTTAAAAGCTGAAAAATTTATAAAAAAGTTAAAAAAAAATGATGTTCTTACAATAGAAAGTGATGACCCGTTATCGCAATTTGACTTTAAAAATTTTTGTGAAGAAAAAAAATATGAGATCATTTCACTAAAAAAAAATGGGAATTTAGTAAATATCAAATTTAAAATTCAATAAATCTAATCTTTTCGCCTTTTTTAATTTTATCATTTCCTTCAGGGACAAACGCTAGACCATCTGCCTCAGAAAGAGAAATTAGTTTTGCAGAACCTTTTGAGTTATGAGTATAAAGTATATTTTTAGATAATTTCACACGATAAAATTTTGTTAAATTAGATTTTTTATTTTCTGAAAATCCAGATTGGTAAAATTTGGTGATGCTAGAATTATCTTTGCGAGAAGGATCTATAAATAAACTTACTAAAAAAAATAAATTAGTGAAAACAGCTAATGGATTTCCTGGAAGTGAAAAATAATAATTGAATTTTAGTTTTGAAAAAATTACAGGTCGACCTGGTTGAATTCTTACATATTTAAAAAAAAGTTCAGTGTTTTGACTTAGAAATGACGATATGTAATCTTTAGAGCTAAATGAGGAGCCACCTGAACTAATTATAATATCAAATTTATTTTGATTTTTTTTATAAAATTTATCAACTTTTATTTTATCGTCTTTTAAAATACCTAAGTCATGAACACTTATATTAAATTTCTTTAAAAAATGAATTATTTGATATTTGTTTGAGTCATATACTTGATGATCTTTTATTTTTTTGCCAGATTTTATTAATTCATTTCCTGAGGATACGACAGCAACTCTCAAAGTTTTATATACCCATAAATTTGTTATCCCTACTGATGAAAGTAATGCAATTTTTATGAAATCAATTTTTTCATTTTTTTTTATCAATATTTTATTTTTTTTTAAATCCTCACCTTTTTTTTTTATATCTTTATTAGATATTTTTGAATATTGGACTAATAGATTTTTTCCCTCAACTTTTGCGTTTTCTAATGAAATAAAATTTTTGAAGTTTTGTGGAATAATACCTCCTGTATTTATTTTATAGGCTAAATTGGGATTTAATCTTTTATATGAATGTCCAGCATTTAGGAGCTTATTCGATATTGACACTTTGTTGAGATTTTTATTAGAAACAATATAACCATCTAATCCTGCAGTATTTTGTAAGGGTAGATTTATTGGTGAAGTAATTGTTCTTGATGCTACTTTATTATTTGCTTCCTTTAATTTAATCTTAGACTCTTGAAATAACTTCTTTTTTTCCCGAATAATTATTTTTTGCGCAAGTTTGAAAGATATTAGCCTAGGAGTTTTCATAATATATTTTAGAGGCAATTTCTTCTATTTGACTGTGATTAAAGGTCTGAATTGGATGATCGATATTATCGTCAGTAACGATATATTTAACATTATTTATAGATTTGTAGAGGTAGTCTTTGTTATTTTTTTGTAAGCTTACTTCTAACTTTATCAAATCATCAAATCTCTTAAATCCCTCAAATATTAGCAAATCACAATCTTTGTTAATTTCTACCAGACGTTCTAAATTAATATCTGACTCAGCTTTCTCTTCTATGAATGCAAGTCTTTTATCTGATACTAGTGTAGTTTTATATGCTCCGGATTTTCTAATTTTATAGCTATCTGTATTAGGATGATCAATGTCAAAAGAATGATGAGCATGTTTCACCACACCAACTTTTATTTTATTTTCTTTAAAAAATTTTACTAAATTACTCACTAAAGTAGTTTTGCCACTATTTTTCCATCCAATAACAGCTATTGTTTTCACCTTGTCACCATAATACAATCAAGAAAAAAATGACAGATTTTTTAATCAAACCAAGTGTAAATAATAGATCTTTATTTAAATTAAAAAAATCAATTAATGAAAAAGGCGAAATAACAAAAATTCCAATCATTGAAGAAAAACCACTCACACTATACTTAAACAACCAAGAAATAGTGACAATAATGACTATAGGAGATTATCCAAAATATTTAGCTATAGGTTATTTGTTCAATCAGGGAATGCTTAATAATATAGACGATGTAAAAAAGATTGAGTTTCATAAAGACCTAAAAACAGTTGTTGTGAGAACAAAGAGTAAAACTAATTATGAAGAAAAATTAAAGAAGAAAGTAAATACTTCTGGTTGTGCACAAGGGACTGTATTTGGAGACTTATTTGAAGAAATAAACACCATTTCCTTGAATAAAAAAATAAGAATAGATCATCAACAGCTTATGAATTTATCCAAAAAAATTAATACTGAGCCAAGTTTATATTTATCTGTAGGTGCAATACACGGTTGCGTCTTATGTCAGGGAGATAAACCTTTGTATTATTTTGAAGATGTGGGGAGACATAATGCTGTTGATAAAATTGCTGGTTTGATACTTGATAAGAAAATAGACGCAAAAGAAATGTCTTTTTACACTACTGGCAGGCTGACAAGTGAAATGGTATTGAAATGTATCAAAATGGAAATACCAATACTATTATCTCGATCAGGTTTCACTGCTTGGGCAGTTGAAATAGCTAGAAAGAAAAATTTAACAATGATTGGAAGAATTAGAGGTAAACGGTTAAATATTTTATCTGGAGAATTCAGATATACCAAAGATGAGTAAGCTTGTATCTGTAATACTAACGGGTGGTAAATCCTCCAGAATGGGTTATGAAAATAAAAGTTTTTTAAAAATTAAAGATAAGTATTTCATTGAAATTTTAATAGAAAGTCTTCAAGGAAAGTCTAATGACATTATTATTAATGCTAATAGAGATATCAGTAAGTACAAAATATTTGGTTATAAAGTTGTAAGTGATAAAATTGGTGGTTACAAAGGGCCACTAGCTGGGTTACATAGCGCTCTTGATCTATATAAAAACTCAAAAGAGGATTTATGGTTTGCACTTTTTCCGACTGATGCCCCAATAATAAACACAGGTATCATAGATAATTTTATCTCAATTACAGAAAAAAAGAGTAAAGTTTATATTTGTAAGATTGATAATATTATCGAACCAATGTTTTCTTTTTGGTCATCAAAAATATTTACGGAATTAAACGAAGTCCTTTTAAAAAATAATGGTTATAAAATTATGAAATTTGCTGAAGAAATTGGATTTGATTATATAAATTTTAAAAAAAATAAAAAAATTGAATTTTTTAATGTAAACAACAAAAATGATTATACAGAACTTCTAAGTTTTTGAAAATTTACTAACAAAGAGCCCTTATCATTAATTTTTTTTTCAGAATGACGATATCCTCTCTCATTTAAGTAAGGAACTAAGTCCCTAAAATTTATGTAAGTAAAAGCTGGTAAGCCTTTTCCAAATTTTAAAGGCTCTATAGTTATAAAAATTTCATCAATTAAATCAGCATATAAGAAATAATCATGAACACTTGTTCCCCCTAAAATTAAAACACTTTCTTTGCAAAGACTTTCAAATTCATCCCACTGATTAATATCTGGATTAAAATAATATTGATTTATTGAATTTTTAATTTGTTTGATTTTTTGGTATTTTCTAGAAAAAATAATTCTTGATCTAGACTCGTTTGGATTTAATTCATGAGTCTTTCTGCCCATAACTTGCCATTTATGATTCTTTATTAGTTTGTCTAAATGTTTTTTGTCTTCCAAGCTAGTCCATTCAAATGGATTATCTCCAGAATATTTTGCAATAAAACCATCGCTTGAACAAGCAAATGCTAAAGTGTATTTAATCATTAATTTATTTTATTAATTTTAAGTATAATATTTTATTTCAATATATGAATTTTTATCTACCTATTGCTGAAATATCCATAAATATTTATATTTTAATTTCCCTTGGAGTTGGAATTGGTTTTATATCTGGGCTCTTTGGCATAGGTGGAGGTTTTATATCCTCTCCTCTTTTGATACTAGTTGGCATTCCTCCAGCTGTTGCAGTTGGAACTACAACTGTTCAAGTATTCGCCTCAACATCAACTGGTGTTGTAAGTCATTTTCAAAGAAAAAACATTGACTATCAGATGGGCTTAACAATGATTATTGGTGGATTAGTGGGGACACTTTTTGGTGTATTAATTCTAAATAATTTAAAAAATATTGGTTTAATTGATAACTATTTAAATAGTATCTATATAATTCTTTTAATTATTACTGCTGTATTTATTCTTTATGAAACAGCTAAAGTTAATATCGTAAATAAAAATAAAAAATTTAAATTACACCAGCATTCTTGGATACATGGACTTCCTTTTAAAATTAAGTATAGAAAATCTAAACTATATATAAGTGTACTAGCACCACTTTTAATTGGCTTTTTTATAGGTGTATTGACAGGGCTAACTGGTATTGGTGGTGGCTTTATACTTATTCCATGTATGATTTATTTTTTAGGTATGAAAACTATTTCAGTAATAGGGACATCTTTATTTAACATCACGATAGTATCCTTTGTATCTTTATTTTTGCAAATATATATAAATCAAAATATAGATTTTGTATTAGCTTTAGGATTAATAGTGAGTAGCTCTATTGGAGCTGCACTAGCTGCAAGGATAGTTGATGTACTTGATCAAGAAAATTTAAAGGTAACATTTGGTATGTTACTATTAATTATTTCATCATTTTTAGCTTATGATTTATTTAGAACACCTGAGAACTTGTTTATTATAAATTATGTATAAATATATTTTAATAATCATATTTTTTTTTAAAATTGGTTTTGCATCTAATTTTTCCTTAGATCAATTTGAAATTGAAATAAACTCAAATTTTTTAGGAAAAGAAGTAGTTTTATTTGGAAATAAAGATAAAGACAGTGATGTCATCTTCATTTTTGAAGGAGAGAATAAAAAAGCTAAATTAACGACAAAAGTTAAAGAGGGTTTTTTATGGATTAATGAGACAAAAGAGTTGAATAATCAACCTAGTTTTTTTGCGATCTTCACTTCTCCCAAAAAGACTTTGAATGAAATTTTTTTATTTTCTAAATTAAAGGATAGACATTTACTAATAAGTAATCACTCTCTTGAACTACATAAAATAAGAAAAGCAATGAAAGTAAAAAATTTATACATAGAAGAGGAGCTTGAAAGTTTAAATGGAAATTTATTTTTAAAGAAATTTCTGATACCAGATAACATCTCACCTGGAAATATAAAAGTTTATATGTACGAATTAAAAAACAATGAAATTGTTAAAATGGTATCTAAAAACTTGCAAATAAAAAAAGGAGGAATTTCATTTAAACTGGAAAAGTTGTTAAAAACTGAGTCTTTTATTTATATTATAATTTTGATTGCTATATCATTATTGCTTAGTTTAGTTACAAATTTAATATTTAGAAAAAAATGAAAAAAATTAAAAATAGAAATTATTTTGTAGTTATTGATCAAAGTGCTGAAATGTGGACTGCAGTTAAATTTGCTATAAGGAGAGCAAAAATAACAAAATCTAATATTACTACTGTAAGCTTTATTCAAAGTGCAAGCGAAGGTATGATGCTTACATCAGGGGCTGAAAAAATTTTGGATAAAGATCAGGTCATAACCGAAAAATTAAAACATAAAGAAGTGCATAACTTCATCTCAGATAAATTAAAAATTAAAGCAAAATCCGAAATATTTAAATATAATGAGATTGATGAGTTTATAAGTTTCTTAAATAAATATTCATCTAACTCAACTATTATTCTCGCTACAAGTAAAGATATAGGCAAACCAGGGCCCTTAATTGACAAACTTATATATGAAAAATCTAATTCGTTACATTGCCCTCTTGTTATAATTAATGGTAATCTCGATGAAAAAGATATTGAGAAGATTATTTAGCTGAATAAAAAAGATTTTAAAATTTGTGTCGTATGCCAAAGACCATTTAATTGGAGAAAGAAATGGGAAAAAGTATGGAATGATGTTAAATATTGTTCAGAAAAATGTCGAAGGTCAAAATCAAAAATAATAAAGAAAAGATAGCAAACTTACTGTTAAGTATTGGATGCGTGAATATAGACTTCAAAAAACAATTTACTCTTACATCCGGCAAAAAAAGTCCTGTTTATGTTGATTGTAGAAAATTAATTTCATTTCCAAAAGAAAGAGAATTAATTATTAATGAAATGAGCAAACAAATTAAATCGAAGTATAAAGATAATTCGACTATTATTGCTGGAGGCGAAACGGCTGGTATTCCCTACTCTTCCTTTCTGTGTCAAAAGATGAAATATCCAATGATATACATAAGAAAGAGTCCTAAAGGGTTTGGAAAAGGTAAGTTAATAGAAGGAGAGTTTAAAAAGAATACTCAGTCAATATTAGTAGAGGACATGGCAACTGATGGAGGAAGTAAATTACACTTCATAAGGGCTTTAAGACAAAATGAACTTAAAGTTAAAGATATTTATGTAGTTTTTTACTATGGTATCTACCCTAAAGCTAAAAAAAATATATCTAAAATGAAAGTGAATTTAAATTATCTCACATCCTGGAGAGATATATTAACTATTTCTCCAAATTACATTTCAGATAAAGATTACGACAATTTAAAAAGTTATTTAGAGTCTATTTCAAGTGGAAAATAAAATTATTAGTGTTGTTTCTGGAGGGTTTGACCCTATCCATCCTGGGCATATTATGATGATGAAAGAATGTTTAGAGTTTTCTAATTTTTTAATTGTAGGTGTAAATTCTAATAAATGGTTAATTGATAAAAAAGGAAATTTTTTTATGGATATTCAACATAGAATGTATGTTGTTGATAGCTTAAAAGTGGTAAATGAAGCTATGGAATTTGAAGATGATGAAATGGGAAGTGCAAATAATTTGTTAATTCAAGTAAGAAATAAATATCCAAATGAAAAAATTATTTTTGCTAATGGAGGTGATAGATCAGATGCTTCTAAAATTTTAGAATATGAAATAGCAAAGGAATATAATATTGAATTAAAGTTTGGTGTGGGTGGCAATCACAAAGAGTCCTCTAGTTCTGATTTGTTAAAAAGATGGAGTAAATACTCTAAAATTAAGGACTAAGGGTATACGATACCCAACCATTATCTTTAAACTCAAAGACTTCTCTTTTGTGAATTCTATGAGGCATATCCTCCCAAAACTCGATTTTTGAGTATTTTACTATAAACCCTCCCCAGTAATCAGGACGAGGGAAATTTTCTTTTTCAGGATATTTATTTTTATAAAATTCAATTTTATTCTCTAAATCTTCTCTTGATTTTAAGACCTTTGATTGATTAGATGCCCACGCCCCTATTCGACTTAAATAATGTCTTGAATTAAAATATTTATCTGATGTTTCTTTTGAGACTTTTTCAACTTTACCTTCTATTCTTATTTGTCTTAATAATGACTTCCAATGGAAATTTAGGCAAACATTAGAATTTTTTAAAATGTCATTTCCTTTATTGCTCTCGTAATTTGTGTAAAAAATAAAACCTTCATTATTATAATCTTTTAATAGAACCATCCTTGAATGAGGGGTATTTTTAACGTCAACTGTCGAAAGACACATTGCATTCGGATCGTTGATCTCTTTTTCAGTGGCTAAATCAAACCATTCTTTAAACTTAATAATTGGATTTAATTTATCTGACATGGTATGAGTATTATATTAATTTTATCAAAAAATGGATTTAAAAAATAAAAAAGGACTAATAATGGGAGTGGCTAATGATAAGTCCATTGCCTGGGGTATAGCTCAACAATGTGCAAATTTTGGTGCTGAATTAGCTTTTACTTATCAAAATGATCTTCTATTAAAGAGAATAGATCCTTTAGCTAAATCAGTTGGTTCAAATTTATTGATACAATGTGATGTTAGTGATGAAGGGTCAGTAAAAAAAGCTTTTGAAAAAGTTAAAGATAAATGGGGAAAATTGGATTTTTTTGTTCATGCTGTTGCGTTTGCAGATAAAAATGAGCTGAGAGGTAAGTATGTTGAAACTTCAAAAGAGAATTTTTTAAATAGTCTAAATATTTCTTGTTATTCCTTCACTGAGTCTTGTAAATATTGCTATGAATTAATGGATAATGGTGGGAGTATTTTAACGTTAACTTACTATGGAGCAGAGCAAGTTATGCCACACTATAATGTAATGGGAGTAGCAAAATCAGCGCTTGAGGCCTCAGTGAAATATCTTGCTGTTGATATGGGGGATAAAAATATAAGGGTTAACGCTATATCTGCAGGCCCAATTAAAACTCTTGCGGCTTCTGGTATTGGTGATTTTAGATTTATTTTAAAATGGAATGAGCTAAATTCTCCATTAAAGAGAAATGTTACACTTGAAGATGTTGGTAACACAGGAGCCTACCTTTTAAGCGACCTTTCATCTGGAGTAACCGGTGAAATTCACCATGTTGATTGCGGTTATCATACAGTTGGAATGGTAGCAGTTGATGAAGCTGAGGGTGTGGCAGGATTATTAAATGAGTTTAGTAAAAAATAAATAGTTCATGTCACATAATTCTTTTGGAAATTTATTAAAGTTTACAACTTGGGGAGAAAGTCATGGAGATGCTATAGGTTGTGTCGTTGATGGTTTTCCAGCAGGAATACCTATTGACACAAAATATATTCAAACGAGACTAGATTTAAGAAAACCAGGTCAGTCAAAATT
Source organism: uncultured Alphaproteobacteria bacterium (assembly GCA_902599405.1). Lineage (GTDB taxonomy): Bacteria > Pseudomonadota > Alphaproteobacteria > HIMB59 > HIMB59 > HIMB59. The sequence goes on from CACKFO010000002.1 coordinate 32,539, forward strand.
TACAACACAAAGAAAAGAGAAAGATGAAGTTAATGTACTATCTGGAGTTTTTAACGGTAAAAGCACAGGTGCTCCGATATCAATGATAATTTACAACTCTGACCAAAGAAGCAAGGACTATTCAGAAATAAAAAATAAATTTCGACCTGGTCATGCCGATTACACCTATTATATGAAATATAAAAATTATGATTATAGAGGTGGAGGAAGGTCTAGTGCTAGGGAAACTGCCATGAGAGTTGCTGCAGGTGCTCTTTCGGAATTACTTCTTAAAAAAATTTCAAAAAATAAAATAAAAGTTACAAGTGCTGTTATACAAATTGGTAATGAGAAGATAGAAAACTCAACTTGGAATAATAACTTTATTAATAAAAATCCTTTTTTCTCACCGGATAAGTCAATCCTTAAAAAATGGAAAGAACTAATTCTTACTCATCGAAAAAAAGGTTCATCACTTGGTGCTGTAATTGAAGTTAGGGTCTCAAATTGTCCTGTAGGTATAGGAGAGCCAATATATCAAAAACTTGACTCTGAATTATCAAAAGCAATTATGAGTATAAATGCTGTAAAAGGTATAGAGTTTGGTACTGGTTTTGATTTAGTAAACTATGATGGCACTAATGGATCTGATCAAATTAACTTTGAAAATAAAAAAATTAAATTTCATACCAACCATGCTGGAGGAATATTAGGTGGTATTTCTTCAGGACAAGATATTATTTTTAGATATATTGTTAAACCTACAAGCTCAGTGTTAAGTGAAAAAAATACTGTTACAAAGAATTTCAAAAATACTAAAATCAAAACTAAAGGACGTCATGACCCTTGTGTAGGCATTAGAGCAGTACCAGTGGGAATAGCTATGACCAATTTTGTTATTGCAGATTTGTTACTAATTCACAAATCAAAATTACTTTAAAAAACTAGTCAGTTTTTCATATATTTTTTTTGAAGAAATACCTGATAATGTGTATTGGTCCTCAATATCAGATTGATCAATAAATTTGTCTTTCATGAAAAAATTTAAAATTTTTGGAGATTTAGATGACTCATTTAACAAATAGTTGTTTACTTGACTTGAAAATCCTCCAATTGCGTTCTCCTCTATAGTTACAAAAATTTCGTGATTTTTAATCAGAGAATTAATAGATTTCTTATCTATCGGTTTAGCAAATCTCATGTCCAACACACTGCATTGAAATTTATAATTTTTTTTAATTAATTCAGAAACCTCCAAGATTTTTTGTAGCCGAGTGCCTAAACTGAGAAAAGCAATTCTTTTTCCTTTTTTTACTAGTTTTGCTTCACCCAATTTAATTATATTAAACTTAGCTTTTTCATTGTAATCATTGGCTAAATTTCTTGGATACCTGATTGCAGATGGTTTGTCATTAATAGTCATAGATAATTTAATCATATTCTTTAATTCCTCTCCACTTGAAGGAGCCATAACTATGAAATTTGGTAAGCAACATAAATAACTCAAATCGAAAGATCCTGCATGAGTAGCTCCATCAGCACCAACAAAACCTGATCTATCTATTAAAAATCTAACTGGCAAAGACTGAATTGCAATATCATGTATTATTTGATCATATGCTCTTTGCAAAAAGGTAGAATATATTGCCACAAAAGGCTTAACTTTTTCAGTAGCCATACCTCCAGCAAAGGTTACAGCATGTTGTTCTGCTATTCCTACATCATAAAAACGATTTGGGAAAATTTCTTTGAATTTATCCAAACCTGTTCCTGAGGGCATAGCAGCTGTGATAGCAACTATTTTATTATCCTTTTTTGCTAATTTTAAAAGAGTGTCACTTACAACATTAGTGAACGTTTTTTCTTTAGATTTATTTTGAACACCAGTTTTTAAGTTAAAAGAAGACACGCCGTGAAATTTATCTTTTGAACTTTCTGCAGGTTTGTAACCTTTTCCTTTTTTAGTAATTAAATGTAAAAAAACAGGACCATGTAATTCCTTATTTTTGTATTTTTTAAATAATTGAACCAATAATTTTAGATTGTGTCCGTCAATAGGGCCTAAATAGTTTAAACCAAGTTCTTCAAATAATGTATTTCCAGTTAAATATCCTTTTAAATAACCCTCAGTTTTTTTTGCAAAATCCCCTACTTCGTTGGGTAATCTTTTTGTAAAATTTTTTATGATATCTCTAAAGCTTTCATATGATTTTGAACTTAATAGTTTTACAAGATATTTGCTCATTGCACCTACTGGTTCTGCTATAGACATTTCATTATCATTTAAAATAATCAGGGAATTTTTATTTAAATGCCCTAAATTATTAAGACCTTCATAAGCCAATCCTGCACTAATAGCACCATCACCAATAATACTAATAACATCAAAATTTTGATTGAGCATATCTCTGGCAGCCGTAATCCCTAAATTGGCTGAAACAGAAGTAGAGCTATGTGCGGCTCCAAAAGGATCATAAATGCTCTCAGATCTTTTAGTAAAACCTGATAAACCATTTTTTTTTCTTAATGTATGAATTTTGCTTTTTCTACCAGTTAATATTTTATGGGGGTAAGTTTGATGACCTACATCCCAAATAATTTTATCTCTTGGAGTATCAAAGACATAATGTAAAGCTGATGTTAATTCTATTACTCCCAAACTAGCTCCTAAATGACCTCCTGTTTTCGATACTACTTGAATAGTATAATCTCTTAACTCATCATTAAGTTTTCGTAATTGATTAAATGATAATTTCTTTAAATCTTTAGGCAGGTTAATTTTACTTAAAATTGACATTAGAATTTTAAGTTATTTAAATTCGGTTGAAGTTAAAGATTTATTTCTCTTCACAATTTTATCTATTTTAAGTTTTGCAGATTTTAGTTTGTCTTCGCAAAATTCTTTTAGCTCTATTCCCTCTTCAAATAGCTTTATACTATCCTCAAGGGGCGTATCCTCATTCTCTAATAAATCGGATATTTCCTCCAATCTTTTTAGTGCACTTTCAAAGTTATTATCTTTTTTTTTATTCATTTGAGTACTCAACTAATCTTTTAAGATGGTTATTTAAACCATTATGCAAACCTATCATATCGTATCCGCCCTCTAAGACAGATATTATTGGAACATTATTTGCAAATTTTTCCAATATAATTTTTGTCACCCAGTAAAAGTCATCATCCTCTAAATTTATAGATGCTAAAGGATCTAACTTATGTGCATCAAAACCAGCAGAGAAATATATCAAATCAAATTTTGTATCAATTTTATCAACTATATTTTTTCTAAATAAGGATCTAAAAGTGCTAGTATCACAATCGCTAGGCAATGGACAATTAAATATATTACCAACACCAACTTCGTCATGTGATCCAGTCCCTGGATAATAAGGGTATTGATGACTTGATGCGTAATAAATATTAGGGTTATTTTCAAAAATATGTTGAGTACCATTTCCATGATGCACATCAAAATCTACAATTAATATTTTTTTAAATTTACCAGTATTTAATGCATATTGAGCTGAAATGGCTACGTTGTTAAATACCCCAAAGCCCATAGCTTTATTGCTCTCAGCATGATGACCTGGCGGTCTATGTGCACAAAAGAAAACGCCGTTATTTTTATTATTTATAATATAGTTAACCGCATCAACACTACCACCAACAGCTAGAAGATAACTATTTAAACTATTTGGGCAAGCAATTGTATCAGGATCAAGATGAGTAAAACCAGAAGTAGGAATAGAATCAAAGATATAATTCACATAATTAATATCATGCACCAAAGAAATAATTTGTTTTTCAGCAATAGTCGGCTCAATAAAATTATGTTTTGAATACTCTTCTTTTATTAAATTATTTACAACCTCTATCCTTTTGATTGACTCAGGATGATTTCCTGTATCATGATTTTTGTATTCTTCTGAAAATATAATATTTATCATTTTAAAAGCTTTAATAAAAAACTTTGAAACCAATCATAATTTTTAAACTGGTGTTTTTTAAAGTCTTTCATTATTTTATTTAAATTATCTATGTATGGATATTTTATTTTAACTATATCGTGCCATCTTTTAATAGTATTAGATGTTACCTCTGGGTGGAATTGAAAACCATATATATCTTTTCTTTTTATTTTAAAAGAGTCTACTTCATACAAAATACCCTTAGATAATAGTTCCATATTTTTATTATAGGAAATACCCTCTGTGTGAAATTGTAAAAAGGATAAATTATTTTTAAAAACTTTATTATTTTTTTTTAAATTTTTCTTATAACCACACTCAAATAATTTAGTTTTTGATTTAGATATTTTTGAACCAAAAATTTTTGCGATTAATTGAGCACCTAAACAAATACCGACAATCTGTTTATTTTTTTTTATTATATAATTCAGAAATTTATATTCATAAGAAATAGCCTTTGATTTACTATTTGCACTCTGTTTACCACCGTGAAAAATAAATAAATCAAATTGATCGATATCTTTTTTTTTTAAAAAATGTAAATTTTTATAAAAGATTGTAGAGGTTTTATGTTTTTTTTGAAAAAATTTTGATACTACGCTTACATCAGCAACTTCACTATGAATTATTTGCAGTACTCTCTTCATTCTTACTAAAGTTGATGACTGTACCAAATATTATAGCATAAGAAAGCATTGATGATCCTCCGTAGCTAATAAATGGCAATGTCATTCCAGTAGGTGGTATAAGTTTAATAGAAGAACCTATATTCACAAATGCTTGCAAACACATCAAAAAGCATAAACTGAAAATCGTATTAGTAATAAATAAATTTGATGGACTCAAAATAGATCTTCTTACCATTATGAAAAATACTGGATACAAAAAGGCAACAAATAGACCAAATAAGACACCAAATTCCTCAATTAAAATAGCAAATATAAAGTCATTATGGGACTCAGGGATTGAGTATTTAAGTTGACCTTCACCCAAACCCACACCAAATAACCCACCAGTTTTAATTGCTGATAAACTTTTCGAAACTTGAGAATTGTCGCCATTTAGGAAATTATCAATTCTGTATGCAACATGATCAAATGAAAAATAGGCAATTAACAGAAAAAAAAATCCTATAAAGACTAATAAAATAAAAAGTTTTAAATTTCTAAAATATAAAATTAAAATTAAAGAAAAAATTGAAATATAAACCAATAATGTTCCTATATCTGGTTGGAGAAGAAGAAGTATTATAACTGTACTTAATATTGCAAAACTTAATAATAAATAAAAATTATTTTTCGTTTTAGTATATAAATAACAAAACCAAGAAAACATACAAATAAGAGGTCCTTTTAGTAATTCAGAAGGCTGAATAGAAATAAAATTAAAACTTAACCATCTCGTTGCACCTTTAATTTCATATCCAAAAATTGGCACAATTAATAAAAGCAAAATAAAAAAAATACTTAAGATATTTAGAAATTTTCTTAAATTATTTTTAGGCAATAAAGATATAAAAATTAAAACACCCAGAGATATAGATAAAAAAATAATATGTTTTAGTATTAATAAAATAGAATATTCAGTACCTATTAAAGAATAAATAGCAAGGATGCCAATGAATGATAAAATAAATGGAATTATAAAAAGTTTTTTTGATAATATATACCAATTAGATCCTAATAAACTTTTGTCATCTCTAAAAAGTATATTTTTCAAAATATGGCTTTTTTTATAAGTCGATTAAAATAATTTCCACGATCTATATAATTTTTAAAGGAGTCAAAAGACTCACCACCAGGAGAAAAAAGTATATATTCATATTTACGTAATTTAACTATTAATTTAAGAAATTTTATTAATTCAATAAGTCTATTAAATTTAAAATAATTAGAGTCAATAAGATTTAATTGATTAATAAATAAATCTCTTTGATTACCAAATGTTAGCACTAATGTATTTTTAATATTAAATTTTAAATTTTTATCTTGTTTCTTAAGTATGCCTCCAAGAATTAAAATTTTTTTTGAACTATTTATTAAATTATTTTTATAAACAGCGTTATTTAAGTTAGTGCACTTGCTATCATTATAAATTTTTAGAGAATTTTTATTATAAACTAGCTGAATTCTATGACTTAAATCATCAGAAATATTAATATTTTTTATATTTATTCGTGAGTCGATAAAATAAATCAAATTTTTAATTGAGTATAAATTTAATTCTCTAATATGGTTGGGAAGTTCTTTTTTATGTATTATTTTTTCATCATTTAAAATTATTCTATTTTTATTGATTTTTAAATGACTTCGATATTTTAAAAATAAGCAATTTGATAAAAATAAAGGTGAATTTTTATATAAAAAAACTTGTATTCGAAATTTAGAGCTAATGTAATTTTTAATATTTCTATGGTAATCTAAGTGATCACTAAATATATTTGTAATCAAAGCATAATGTAATTTTAAAAATTTCAATTTATCTAATTGATATGAACTTAATTCAATAATTAAAATATCTATTTTTGATAAATATTTGTTTAAATTTATTTTGTCCAAAATAGTATTTCCAAAATTGCCAATAATTTTAGTTTTATATTTTTTTGAAAGTATTTGATTAATATAACTACAAGTTGAAGATTTACCCTCTGTTCCTGTTACACCCAAAATTTTTTGAGAGGATATTTCTAAACTTAAAAAATCTAAATCGATTAAAATTTTATTTTTATGTTTATATAAAAAATGATTTTTTTCAATCTTGATCGATGGAGATACTACGAAATAACTATATTGATTAATTTTATTTTCTAAATACTTTTTGCTAATTACTCTTTTATTAATAATTTTTTTAAAGTCATCGTATATATTAAAATTACAATTATTATTTATAAGATATTTTTCTACTGATTTCCCGCTTACACCATAACCATAAATTAAAAATTTTTTATTTAATTTTATCAATTATCTAATTTTTAAAAGTGATAAAGCTAACAAACAAAAAAGGAAACTTAATATCCAAAATCTAATTACTATTTTTTGTTCTGATAGTCCTTTTTTTTCATAATGATGATGAAGTGGGGCCATCAAAAATACTCTTTTTCCTTTTGATAATCTAAAATATGTAACTTGTATCATCACAGATAAAGTTTCAATTACAAATACACCCCCAGCAACAGCTAATACTATTTCTTGTTTTAGAAGGATGGACGTTACGGCTAATGAAGCGCCTAAAGATTGTGATCCTGTATCTCCCATAAATATAGATGCGGGACTTGAGTTAAACCATAAGAAACCCAGTAATGCTCCAATTGCTGAAGTACAAAAAATTACAATTTCTCCTGATCCGTTTATATAATTAACTAAAAGATAATCAGAAAAATTCATGTTACCTAAAACATATGCAAATACAGCAAATGTAAGAAATACAAATATCAAAGGCATTGTCACTAATCCATCTAATCCATCAGTCAAATTGGTTGCATTTGTTGAACCAATTACAATAAATAGAATTAGAACAAAGTAAAAATAGCCAAGTTCAATTGAAACATTTTTTAAAAAAGGAATGCTAAATTGGTTTAAATCAAATCCATTATATTTAACAGTAAAATAAATAATTAATGTAGCTGATAGTTGACATAAAAATTTAATTTTAGATGTTATTCCCTTACCTAATTTAACTTTTTGGAAGTCATCAAAAAAACCTATCAATCCAAATAAAATTAATGTCAATATCAATATATAGTTAAAACTTGAGAAATTGGAAGTCCACAAAATTGAACTTAAAATTATTGAAAAAAGAATGAGCACCCCACCTAATGTTGGAGTACCTTTTTTATAGTAATGTGTATCCGGACCATCATTCCTTATAGGTTGACCACTAGGAAAAGCACTTTTTTGAATTCTAACCCAATGAGGCATAAGTATTAAGACTATTAAAAATGAGGTGACCAAGGATAAGCCCGACCTAAAAGAAATATAACCAAATAAATTAAATAAAAATTCTATTTCTCTTAGAGAATATAATAAATCACCTAACATATTGTTTTATTATCTTATCTAGTTTGTTTAATCTTGAACCCATTACAAATATATTTTTTATATTATTAATTTCTGTATTCAAATAATTGATAGCTGGCATATAGTTTTTATAAAAAATAAATTTGTCAAATTTTTTTTTAAACTTATAGAATTCTTCTCCTATAAAAATTATTTTTCTTAAATTTAATTTAGTTGCTAATTCAATAATTTGCAGATGAAAAAAATCTGATTGATCTCCTAGTTCCTTCATAGAACCTAAAATATATGCTTTTTGTTTAATATTTCTCTTACTAAAGAATAAAATTTGTTTATTTAGTGAATATGGACTTGCATTATAACTATGATCATAGAATTTAATTTTTTTAATTCCTATATAAGTCAGAACTTCTTTACCCCTGGACTCAATGATTGACTCATCATAAAAAAAATTTTTAAATTTTATTGTGTTTATAAATTTTTTAATAAATAAAAAAGATATGATAGCTATGTTTATATAAAATTCCCCTCTAGATGACTCTATAGAGTATTTTCTATTATTATAAATAAAATTTACTTTGTATATTTTTTTGTTTGAGATAATAAATTTTTTCAGATTTTCAGAATTTATAATATCTACTTTTTGGTTTAGTTTATTATTAATATAATGGGATTCATAATTATAATTTACTAACCCACTAATAAGTCTTTTAGATTTAAATATTTTTAGTTTGTTATCTACAAGATGCTTAAAATTTCTAAAATTACCAATATGAGAATTTTCAATACCTGTTACTAAGCAATAGTGTGGTTGCAAAGTATTTACTAATTTAAGCATCTCTTTAGGGTTATTAATTCCTAATTCAAATATAGAATATTTACTTTTTAAATTCATATTCATTATAGAAAACTGCAAACCCTGGATATTGTTAAAATTTTTATAAGATCTATATGTGCTAATATTATTATTTTTTAGAATGTGAAAAATATTCTCTTTAAATGTTGTTTTGCCTACAGATCCAGTTACAGCAATAATTTTACCTTTATAGGAGTCTAATATAAATTTGCAAAACTTTTTTATAAATAGATTGGTATCTTTAACATGTAATAATTTTGGGTGAGTATTATAAATATTTACAATTACCAACGCTGCTTTCTTTTTTATTGCTTCATTAAAATACAAGCTACCATCATTATTTTTTGTTTTTAAACCAATGAAAATATCATTTTTTTTTATTAATCTTGTGTCAAAAACAATGTCAGATTTATATTTCGACTTTAAATCCTCAATAATTTTATAAATTTTTTGCATAATTTGATGAAATTACTTTATCATTAAATAGATAAGATTTATTTTTGTAAGTTTGTGTATCTTCATGACCTTTTCCAGCAATAATTAAAATACCTTCATTTTTTTTTATGTAACTTACTCCAAATTTTATAGCCTTTCTTCTATTAGGGATTTCAATTGGATTTGAAGAATACTTCATAAGAGTTTTTCTAATTAAAGAAGGATCCTCATTTCTTGGATTATCGTCAGTTATAATTTGTAAATTAGTATATTTCGAGACGACTTTAGCAATTTGCTTTCTTTTAGTTTTATCCCTATCACCACCACAACCATAAATAATTATTATATTCTTATTAAGGATTGGGAGTTTTTTTAATAAATTTTCGTAAGCATCTTTTGAATGAGCATAGTCAATCATTATTACTTTATTCTTTTTGTTATAAATGATTTCAGATCTCCCAGGTGGAAATATTGATTTATTTATTTTTAATGGAAATTTTTTTATAATTGTACTGTATACCATTAATATAGTTATTATGTTTTTAATCATAAAATCATTAAATGAGCTTATTTTATAAGACTTATTTTTTATAGTTATTAGATATTTATTATAACTTTTATTAACTATAGATATCTTGTTTTTAGATAAAAATTCATCCTGGACAAACAAGTATTTATCAAAGCTTTTAAATTTATTTTTTAAATTAAAATCTTGAAGAAACAAAATTGATTTATTCAATTTGTGATGTTTAATGAGGTTTAATTTAGCTGTATGGTAATTATTTATATTTCTGTGATAATCAAGATGATCAGACTTTAAATTTGTTAAAATACAATAATTATAATTTAGATCTCCAATTCTACCTTCGGAGTATCCAATACTGGAAACTTCCATAAAAACAAATTTTACCTTATTATCACTTGATATTTGAAGTAAATCGAGTGTTTCAAAATATGAGGGTGTAGTATTATTTAATTTTTTGATTTTTTTTGAATTAATATAAAAACCTAGAGTACCTATGTAACAAGACCTAACTCCATTTATATTAAATAATCTGTTTGCACCATAGGCAATAGAGGTTTTACCATTAGTGCCTGTTACGAAAATTATTTTAAGATAATTAAGTCTATAAAATATCTTAGCTATGTTTTCTAAATCTTTCTTATTTTTATAAAAGAAAAAATTAATTGATTTTTTTTTTATATCCTTTTTTAAACTAAATTGACAAATAACGAATTTACAATTTTTCTTAATAGCCAAATTTACATAGTTTATAAATTTAGCTTTATTTTTACTATCAAATAGAAAAATAGATTTTTTATTACATTCTTGCCAATTAGTAACAATTTTAAAATTTTTTTTTTTTAAAGCTATTAAGTTCATCAAATATCAGTGCTTTTTGTATTTATTATAGATAGGTCCAGATATATATATATTTCTTTTAAAAGATTATAAAAACTTGGTTTAACTGTATTTCCAGCAGTCATATATTTTCCGTATGATTCTTTTGGGTTTTGCATAAAAGTTAAATTTAAATATTTTGGATTATTGTATGGAAAAAAACTTATGTATGTAACATTTTGAATTGTTTCATCGTTAGAGATAATTTGATCTGCAGTTCCAGTTTTACCTGCTACTAAAAAGTTTTTGTATAAGTCATTATTAGATTCATTTGCATAAAATAATAGTTTGTTAATGGTATTAGATACTTTATTAAATCTATTCTTATTTTGTTTTTTACTTTTTTCAAATGTAACTATAAAATTTTCTCTGCCAGTTATTATTTTCCCGTAAGCATTAATTAGTTGTATTGGAGAAATTGATAATCCATAACCAAAAGGAATGTTGTCACAATAACTTCCTCTAAAATTATTTACTGTGGGTTCAACAGAATTCATTCCAAAACCAAGTTCAGTAGATTTTAAAAGACCTATTTGATCTAAATCAACTTTAAATTCATTTTGGCAATCTAGATTTCTCCTTATTAGAATTGCTCCTCTATTTGAGGATTTTTTTAAAATATCACCTACCTGCATTGGAATTTCACTATTCCTTGGATAATCATTAATGATTTTGGTACCAATGTGTACAGGCTGATCAACATCAAAGTAATCATTAATCTTAATTTTTTGGTTTTTTAAAGCAGAATACACTGTAAAAGTTTTGAAAACAGATCCAAAATCAAATTTAAGATCCTTTAAAGGTAGTAAGGTTTGATCAAATTTATTGTTTACATTTCTATTATCTAAAAAAACATTACTCACTATTTCCTCTGTAGTTAAGTCAACTAAAACATTGAGAGAGTAATCTGGATTTAAATTTATCGTATCTTGTAATAAAGAGTCATATATTCTCTTTTGTATATGTATATCTATTGATAAGTTAATATCACTATTGCTTTTATCAACATATTTCTCAATTAACGAGACACCTTTATGTTCAATATTTGTGTGTCCTATCATGTTATTTGTAATTATTTTGTGTGGGTATTTTCTTGTAAGAATTTTTTCAAATTTGATGAATGGATCTCCTTTATAAATTGGCTCTAATATTTCATTAAGTGGTACGTTTCTTTTTAAATATTTTACTTTGTTTTTAATATTTTTTATTGAATAGTTGTAGTCGGAGTAAGCTAAGGTAATTTTATTTAAGTCATAAATAGTTGGTAAAACTTTAAAATTACTAACACTCTCGTTGGATTTTAAGTTATTACTATTATCAAAATTTAAAAATATTAATCTTATAAAAATAGCAGCGAAGAGAATTAAAATAGATAAAATAAAAAAATCATAATAATTTTTTGTTTTGGATAGTATTTTATAGTCTGTTTCATTACTCAGGTTGAACATAATTGACCTTTATTATTGTAAAATCTTCAAACTCGTTTCTATCAAATTTAATAATTTTTTTATTTTTAATTAAATCAAAATTATTTAATTTATTTATCTGTAATTGATTTATTTGCTTTGAAAGTAAAATTTCTTTATTTACATATTTTTGATGATCTTTGTCATAGTTTTTTTTTAAATAAGAAAGTTCATTTTCAAGTATTTTGATTTGGTTTTTAAAACTTAAAAATAATATTATAAATATAAATAATAAAAAAAATTTAGAAGTATGATTAATCAATTAATAAATCTCCCTACTCTGAGTTTTGCAGATCTAGCCCTATTATTTTCTAAAACCTCTGATTTTGAGGCAATTAATGGTTTTTTAGTGAGATTTTCAAATCCCCAATTTTTTTTATTATTAAATTCTCTATTTTTCTTAACTTTATTTTCTTTAAAAAAATTTTTAACTATTCGATCCTCTAGACTATGAAATGATATTATTGCTAAATATGCGTCTATATCCAAGTAATCATGAACTTTTTTTAAGAATTCAACTAAATTATCTAATTCTTTATTAGTTTCTATTCTTAAAGCTTGAAAAGCTTGTGTAGCAAAATGTATTTTTTTTGATCTAAATTTAACCCCACTCTCTTTTAAGACTTCTATTAATTCAAAGTTTGTATTAATTTTTTTAATAGATCTCTGATTAACTATATATTTAGCTAATTTTTCTGCCTGTTTTATTTCTCCGTATAAATCAAATATTCTTTGAAGTTCATATTTATCGTAATGATTTATAATTTTATGTGCATTTAAATTTCCACCTAAGTAATTCATATTTAAATTTGAATTTAATTTAAAAGATAAACCAATATTAATGTCATCCAATTGATTGGATGAGAAACCCAAATCTAGTAAAATTAAATTAAATTTTTTTATTTCGAGATTTAATAAATTTATATTTCTAAAATTAGCTTTATAAAAAAATATATTAGAAAAATTTTTTTTTAATTTTCTAGCAATAATCATAGAGTTATCGTCTTGATCAATAGCAGTTACAAAGTGACCACTTTCTAAAAATTTTTTAGTGTGTCCACCTCCTCCAAACGTACAATCTAAAATAGATAAATTTTTTTTATTGTTAATGAAAGAATGAATTTCATTTACCATAATTGGAATATGTTTATCTCTAATCATTTAAATTTTGCTCGAGAAATTTTTTTGTGAGTTTCTCCCAATTTTTTATCCCAAATTTCAAAATGATTTCCTTTACCTATAAAAATTATGTCTTTTGATAATTTTGAAAATTTTTGAAGCTGTTCCTTTACTGTAAATCGACCCTCTTTATCTACATAAATTTCTTCTAAATCAGATAGAATAGCAGTTTTAAAATGATCATTTTTTTTTGAGAAGAAATCTTTCTCATCAAAACTTTTAATTAAAACATTTATTTTAGAAGATAGGTGCACTTCAAGACATTCATACTTCAAACTCTTAAATATAAATGTTTTTTCTTTAAAGCTATTTATTGTTGATCTAAAAGAAGATGGTATAGCAACTCTATTTTTTGAATCAATAATTCCATAAAAAGATGATAAAAACATTAACATGGTCTTAAATGGGATTATATGGGATTTTATGTAAATAGTAAATAGTATTGGGTAGCTATAAGCTGAGTTCTGTATTAAAATAATGCAGTCATTTATCTAGATTGACTATTACTAGCCAACTCAAGCGATCAACCCAGGCCTACTGTAGAAAAAGTATTAGCCTCTATTCGATCTTACTCGTGATAGGGTTTACATATTGCGATACTATTCATGTATCCGGTAAGCTCTTACCTCACCTTTTCACCCTTACCTTACGGCGGTTTATTTCTGCTGCACTTTCCCTAAGGTTACCCTCGACGGATGTTATCCGTTATCACTTTCTACACGAGCTCAGACTTTCCTCTTTGTAAAACAAAGCGACTGCCCGCTACCCAAGTTTATATTATACAATATTAACTAAATAATAAATTATAAAAATCTTTTATGAATTTTTTAGATTGATTAGGGCTTATATATTTGTAGTTTAAAGATCTTTTAACTGACATTATACAGAATTTTTTATATTTTTTTATATATGTTTCATGAAAACCGTATAGTTTTAACATTTCATCTACACTGTATTTTTTTTTTGTTTTTTTTAAATTAAATCTACTAATACCAATTTTTTTTATAAAAAATTTCTCTCCTGGATCTTGTTTTCTATTAGGAGATATATCTGAATGAAAAACTATACTTTCATCTATTAAATTAAAATTTATTTTTAAGAAATTAATTAATTTTTTTAAAGACCAATATTGTTTATTTGAATAATTTGAATAACCAAAATCATGACCTTTATTTTCAAGCTCAATTCCAATTGAATAATCATTAATATTATTATTATTTTTCCATTTTGACTCACCAGCGTGCCAAGCTTTATATTTTGGGCACAATAAATTAAAGATAAATCCATTTCTAGAAATTAGATAATGAGTGCTTACATCTGATCTTTCATCTACTAGTTTTTTATATGCTAATTTGAGAGTTTTCATCCCTGTATAGTGTATGACTATATATTTGACTATTTTATTTTTTTTTCTGAAGCTATAATTCATCTGTGAAAAAGTTGATTCTAATTTTGTTATCTTTTTTTTTAATATCTTGCTCAAATGATAAAGATGAATACGGTAATGATCAAAGTCTTTATGAAAATAATAAATTAGCGGATTATGAGTTATTTGAATTAGCTAATTATTTTATAAGAACAGATCAGCTTGAATTAGCTTTTATAGAATTAGATAAAATAGAAGTGATTTATCCAAGTAGTCCTTATGCAAGTAAAAGTATGCTTGTTAGAGCTTATATTCACTTTCTAATGAAAGAATACGAAAAAACTAGGGCCTTAGCAGAAATGTATAAAAACTACTATCCAGGAAGTAAAGATATTGTTTATGCAAACTATTTAGAAGCAATGACATATTATGTTTTAATAAAAAAATCTGATTACAGTCAAGAAAATACTAATAAAGCACTAGAAAAATTCAATTTTATTTTGAATGCTTACCCAAATAGTAATTATGAAATAGATATCTTAACAAAAATTAAATTATTAAATAATAATTTAGCTTTAGAAAAACTAGAAATAGCAAAATTTTATTTAGATAAAGGTAATTTTAATGGATCACTAATTTATTTATTAGATATATTCGAAAATCATAGTTCAAGTTTATCTATTGAAGAAACATTGTATTTAATTACAAAAATATATTATTCATTTGATGAATATGATTTATCAAAAAATTATGCCTCAATTTTAGCTTATAATTTCCCAGAAAGTAAGTGGTACAAAAAATCATATAATTTGATAAACGAATTAGAAAATGTAAGTGAAAATAAAAGTTGGTATAAAAAGTTTAATCCAATAAAAATATTCAAACAAGATAATGAAAATAATTATAATACTCAAATACAATCTATAGAATAGTATTAATGTTAGTTTCACTTGAAATTAAAAATTTTCTTTTAATAAAAAAAATATCAATTAATTTCATTGATGGATTTAATGCTTTTACTGGTGAAACAGGTGCAGGAAAATCTATTATTATTGAAGGGCTCAAATTAGCCTTAGGTGCAAAAAATCAAAACAATTTAAATTTAAAAGAAAATGAAGTCTCATCAATCAAAGCAGTATTTGAAATAAATAATTTGATAAGAAGAAACCTTGATGAACTAGATATGAGATTTGAAGATGACTATTTGATTGTAGAGAGAGAAATTAATTCGAATCAAAAATCTAAATTATTAATAAATGGCGAAATAAAACCCCTTTCTTATGTAAAAAGAATTTTAAAAAATGTTATTGAGTTTCAAGAAAATTTTGAACAGCAAGAGTTATTTGACAATAAATATTTTCTTAGATTTATTGATAACATAGGTGAAATTAGAAAAAATGATTTAAATTTAAAATTTGAAAAATTCAGAAATACAAAAAATATTTATCAAGCACATTTAGATAATGAAAAAAATATCAATGAGAAGCTTGAGATATTGAAAGTTAAAAGAAATAAAATTAAAGTTTTAAATCCTACCAAAAACGAATATGAAAAATTTATTGACAAAAGAAATCTCAATAAAAATATTAAAAAGTTAAGTGATATTTCAAATGAAATTAAAACGTCTGTAGCAAATTATAATTCAAACGATAGCTTAAATTTAATTGAGAAAAACCTAAATAAATTAGAAAACATCGATCAAGAATACTCTGAGATTTCACAAAAGTTTAAATCTTTAATGTTAGATATTAATGAGTTAATTAATGAGTTAGAAAATAAGTTTAATTCTTTAGACTATGAGGAATTAAATTTTGATGAAATTGATGAAAAAATCTATCAATATCAACAACTCGCAAAGTTTTTTGAAGTAAAACCTGAAAATTTATTTTCAATAAAAGAGAAAATCTCAAATGAAATAGAAACTTTAGAAAACTTTGATAGAGAAAAAGAAATAAAATTTAATAATTATCTTAACGATCTTAATAGCTTTAAGGATGAGGCTTTAAAAGTATCAAAACAGAGAAAAAAGGAGTCAAAAAAAATATCAGAAAAAATTAATAAACAACTTCCAATAGTAAATATTGAGCAGGGTGAAATTTTGTTTAAGTTTTTTGAAAAAGATGAAAAAGATTTTAATTCACAAGGTTATGATGAATTAGATGTCTTATTTAGGACAAATAAAAATTCTGAATTTAGTTCTATTAAAAAAGTAGCCTCTGGAGGTGAATTGTCTCGGTTATTACTGATAATTAAATCACTATCAGCTAATAATGATAGTAATCTAACACTTATTTTTGATGAGGTAGATAGTGGATTAAGCGGTAAAATTGCATCTAACGTTTCTGAAAAAATTAATAATATTTCTAAAAAAAATCAAGTTATAGCTATTACACATTCACCTCAAGTCGCCTCAAAGGCTCACAAACATTGGAAAATTGAGAAAATTATCAAAAATGATGTAATGACAAGTCAAATCATTGAGTTAAATGATGAATCTAGAATCAATGAAATAGCAAGTTTAATAAGTGGAACTAAAATTACTGAAACTGCAAAAAAGGTAGCTTCAGACTTACTTCAAGATTAGTGTAATGAAAACAAAAGATAATTTTATAAAACTTAGAGATGAATTAAAAACATACAATAAGGAATATTACAACTCAAATCCATCAATTGATGACTCTAGGTATGATCATTTAAAGAAAAAGTATGAGCATTTACTATTTAATAATCCTGAGTTAAAACAATTTGACGACTTAGGTATAGGCACACCACCATCATCAAAATTTGAAAAATTTAGACACTATGAACCAATGCTGTCACTTTCGAATAGTTTTAGTATAAGTGACTCAGAGGATTTTTTCGAAAAAGCAAAAAATTTTTTAAAAAAAACAAATTTAAATTATATATTTAATGTGGATTGTAAAATAGATGGAGTCTCATTATCACTTATTTATAAAAATAATAAATTATTTAAAGCAATTACTAGAGGTGATGGACTAATAGGAGAAGAAATCACAGAAAATGTTCTGGGTATTAGAGGCATACCTAAATTTTTAAAAAGTTGTAAATCTGATCTTATAGAAATAAGAGGTGAGGTATTTTTCTTTAGAAATGATTTTGAAAAATTAAACAAACAATTTGAAAAGAAAGATCAATTTTCTAATCCTAGGAATGCTGCGTCAGGGTCTCTTCGTCAGATTAATAGTGAAATAACTAAGGATAGGCCTTTAAGATTTATACCACATGGATATGGCAAATTTACTAATAAAAATGAGTTTTTGAATTTTGAAGAATTCTTAAGTTTTTGCAAAAAAAATAATTTCGATCAAACTGGGTATGCTAAAAAATTTACTAATTTAAAGAATATCTATAATTACATTTCTGAGATAGAAAAAAAAAGGCTTTCTATAAATTTTGATATAGATGGAATGGTTATAAAAATTAGTGATCTAAATTTACAAATAATGTTAGGTAGTACCAATAAATTTCCTAGATGGGCAATAGCTGCTAAATTTAGTTCTGAGGAAGCATTGACTCAAGTTAAAAAAATAGAATTACAAATTGGAAGAACTGGAGCCATAACACCTGTTGCAAGACTAAAGCCGATAAATATAGGAGGCGTAATAGTGTCAAATGCAACTCTTCATAATTTCGATGAAATCATTAGAAAAGATATAAGAATTGATGATTTTGTTTGGGTAAAAAGAGCTGGGGATGTGATTCCATATGTAACTAAAGTAGATTTTAAAAAAAGAAAAAAAACTAGTAAAGCCTTTGATGTACCAAAAAAATGCTTGTGTGGATCTCAAATAATAAAAGTCGATGATGAAGCAGTACAAAGATGCAGTGCTACAAAAAATCTATGTAAATATCAAAATTTAGAGTCTTTTAAACACTTTGTTTCTAAGAAAGCTATGAATATTGATGGTCTTGGAGAGAAATTGATTGAAAAATTTATTAGTCTTAATCTGATATCAAATAAAATTGATATTTATAAATTAGAAAATCACAAAGATAAAATTGTTAAGCTTGAGGGATTTGGAGAAAAATCCTTTTTAAATTTAATTAACTCAATAAACAAATCCAAAGCAACCTCTTTATCAAGATATTTATTTTCTCTGGGTCTTCGATACTTAGGAGAAAATAATTCTGAGCTAATATCTTTGTATTTTAAAAATAAAATTAGATTTAAAAATTTTATTCAATCAAAAAAACTTAGAGAACGACTTGAAAATATTGATGGTTTAGGAGAAAAGGCAATTAATTCTTTTATTAATTACTTTTCTGATAAAAATAACCTTGAGGAGTCTTTTGCTATTCTTGATATGCTAGAAATTAAGGAAATTGAAAATAATAAAATCAATCTTAATAAAAGTATATTATTTACTGGAACTCTAAAAAAAATGTCAAGAGATAGAGCGAAAGAGTTGGCCAAAAAAAAAGGATACAAAATTGCCTCTAACGTTTCAAAAAGTTTAGACATACTTGTGTTTGGAGAAAAGTCAGGCTCCAAATTAAAAAAAGCAAAAGATTTAAAAATTAACATTTTAAATGAAAAAGATTTTTTAAATCTTATTAATTAAATTCTTTAAAAAATAATTCCTATATTCATCACTTAATCTAGATTGGAAATTTACATAAATTTTCTTATGATATTGTTTGATATATTTTCTCTCAAAATTTGTAATTAACTTAAAATCAATTAGGTCTAATTCATAGGGTACTAATGTGATATTTTTTAAAATAAGGCTTTTATCTGAAGTTTTTGTTACGTATAGATTTTCTACTCTCAGACCAAATTTTCCCTCTATATAACAGCCTGGTTCGATAGAAAATAAATTATTATTAGTTAAGATGTCCTTGGATCTTGGAGCAATAATTGGATATTTTTCATGCACATCACCAAAATTACCTACTCCATGGCCTGTCCCATGACTGTAATATATCTTATATTTGGATAGATAGTTTCTGATAAATAAATCTACTTCTGAAGATATTGTATTTTTTGGAAATATTTTGTTTTCAATTTTAATTAGAGACTTTATTAAATAAGTGTAAGTATATTTAATTCTATTAAGATTTTTTGTTCCAACTTTAATTACCCTTGTTACATCTGTAGTGCCCTCTAAATATTGAGCGCCAGAATCAATTAATAATATATTTCTATTTTTAAAAGATAAAGATTTCTCAGGAGTTGGTTTATAATGAATTATGGCTGCATTTGAGTCAAAAGCACTAATATAATCAAATGAATTCCTGAAAAAATTAATACCCTCTTTTCTTTTGTTGTATAGACATTCTGAGACTTCGTATTCATTTTTAGGGTTTATGTTTTTTTGTTTTAAATCAATAATAAATTTAAGTACAGCTAAACCATCTTCAATATGGCATGCTTCTATATTTTTAATTTCTTTCGATGTTTTGCGACCTAAATATTTCAAAATATTAATTTTAGTATCAGATAAATTTAAAAATTTAGATAATCGCATATACATGTTTAAATTTAAAAATTCATAAGAAGACTCTATATTTTTAAATTTTGATAGTTTAAGAAATTTAATAAATCCATCTTCTCTTAAGATTTTAAAATTATTACTTATTTTACTTATTTTATTTAAGTTAAAGTTACTTGTTATCAAAATAGGTTTGATATTTTTTTTTGGAATAAATAAACCTGCAAATGGTTTGGTGGAATTCCATAATTCAAAAGATCTAATATTTAATAGGTATGCTACCTGTGCATTATTCCAAATTAATATACCCTCAGTTTTAATATTATTTTTGATTTTTTTTAAATTATCATAAAACATCCTTGGAACTAAATATTTTGGCATGCTTAATGGATAAGAAATATTAAAATTTGGATAATAATTTTTTTTAAAGAAAATTTTTAATTTTGGTTGAATAATAATTTTATTTTTTTCTAATTTTGAATTTAACTCTTTAAATTCTTTAACTGAAATTATTTTAGAGTCTAAAATACCTGATAATTTATTGTTTTGCATAATTAAATAATCAGCAATGGTTGTTTCACTTAAATTATAAATTTCACAATTGTTCTTAAAAAATTTTTTAGCTGCCAAAGTGTAACGTGAGTCAGTAAAAAAAATGAATTTATTTAAAAAAAAAAGTATGTACCCTCTTGTACAATCGAATTTAAATAATTTATATATATCCTTTAATTCTAAATTTGGACTTTCATTAAGGTGCAAGTCATTATTTGTAATAAGATAAAAATCTATCTTTTTATCCTTTAAAAATTTTTTTATTAAATGAGGTTTCATTTTCTATTTTTCTTTAAATATTCTAGCATTCTTTTTTTTCCGGGACTTAATTGAACATCATCAGAAGTAATCATTTTATTTAACTTAGATGAAGAGTGTTCTTCTATTGTGTTTGTTATGTTTTTTTCTACTTTTGAAATTTCATTCAAAAACCTTGAAGGTAATGAATAATTATTTATACCATAAGTATATCTTGAAGTTGCATAACTTAGATTTAAATCAAACTTTGCTCTAGTAATTCCAACATAAGCAAGTCTCCTTTCCTCCTCAAGTGATTTTGATGAGTTTTGTTCTAATGCTCTTGAGCTTGGAAAGATGCCCTCTTCCCAACCTGGCAAGTAAACATGATCGAATTCTAATCCTTTAGCTGCATGCAATGTCATTAGTTTTACAGAATTAGATTGAATTTTTTTTTGATTCTCATTAACCAAACCTACATGCTCTAAAAATTCATTAAAATTTTCAAATTCTGAGAGAGCGTTCACAAATTCTTTCAAATTATCAATCCTCGATTCATTTTCGACTTGTTTTAATTTATTTTTTTCATTTTCTAACATTTTCAAATATCCTGACTCCTCAATTATAAAAATGCCTATATCCTCTAAAGTTGTTTTATTTATAAGATCAGATGTTTTTTTAATGATATCTATAAATGGCTTAGTTTTAACTAAGAGAGATCCTGATAGTTTATTTTCAAAAGATAAGGACTCTAAAGACTCAAAAAATGAAATATTTTTTTCTCTGGCGTAATGAATAATTAATTTTAATGATTGATCTCCTATTCCTCTTTTAGGTAAATTGATAATTCTTTCAAATGAAAGATCATCTTGAAAACTATTTGCTAGTTTTAAGTATGCAAGAATATCTTTGATTTCTTTTCTCTCAAAAAATCTTGGTCCTCCAATTATTTCATATGGTAAGGCATATTTTATTAACTTGTCCTCAATACTTCTCATTTGGGCAGTAAGTCTAACTAAAATTCCTATACTATTATTCTCTCCTAACTTCTTTGATATATTATCGGATATCCATAATGACTCCTCTTCCTGAGAGTAAAAGGAATTTAAATTAATTTTTTGCTCAGGTATTTTTTTGTTAAAACTAATTAAATCTTTGCCTAGCCTATTCTTGTTATTACTTATTATACAAGCTGCTGCTTCTAAAATTGAACTATTTGAACGATAATTTTTTGTTAATCTAACTACAGATGAAGCAAATTCTTTTGGAAAATTTATAATGTTTTCTATATTTGCACCTCTCCAAGCATAAATAGATTGATCATCATCTCCAACACAAAATAAGTTTTTATTACGATTCAAGATTAATTTTATTAAATCATACTGAATTAAATTTGTGTCTTGAAACTCATCGATAAGAATATGTTCGATAAAATTTTGGTAAGATTTTTTTATCTCTGGATTATTGGATAGTATGCAATAACTATGTAAAAGGATATCACCAAAGTCTACTGCATTTATTTCAATTAGTCTTTGTTGGTAATATGAATAAATATCATCTAGTCTTTCTATAGATGAGAATTTAGATATTTTTTTATTTTCATTAAAAAGGATTTTATTATCTTTTAAATTTTGAATTTCGTTATGATAAGTCCCCTCACTTATATCTTTATCAATCTTACAATACTCTAAGACTTGTTTAAGAAGTTTTTTTTGATCCTCAATATCAAGTATTGAAAAATTTGATTTTAAATTTACTAGCCCTGAGTGCTTCCTCAAAAATTTTGCAAAAATTGAATGGAAGGTACCAATCCACGGAGAGTCAATACTGTTTTTAAGTTCAGTATTAACTCTTGTTTTAATCTCATTTGCCGCCTTATTTGTAAAGGTAACAGCTATAATTTTATTAAAATCAACATTTAGATTTTTTACAATATAAACAAATCTAGAAGTTAAAACTCTAGTTTTCCCTGTTCCAGCACCCGAAAGGACTAAAAGTGGGCCGTTTTTGTGCTCAACTGCAATTTTTTGTTCTTTATTTAATGTATTTAGATCCATAAATTGAATGTAATATAATGAATCAAGATTTTACGTAATGAAAAAACATTTGAAAGTAATTCTTTTAACTATATCTATAACTTTTTTACAAATAACACCCTCTTATACCAATGAGGATGTCTCTCAATCTGGTATCTCATACGATGAGATATATGATCCAATAGAACCTATTAACAGGGCAGTTTTAAATTTTAATTTTTTTATAGATGATATAGCTATAAGACCTATAGTAAAAACATACAAATTTATAGCACCTGATCCAGTTGAAAAAGGGGTATCAAATTTCTTTAGCAATTTAAAAGAGCCGATAAGAACTGTTTCTTTTATTTTTCAAGGAGAGTTCTATAAATCTTTTAATTCAATTGGTAGATTTACAGTTAATACATTAACTAGCTTAGGTACTTTTGATCTAGCATCAAGGGTGGGTATGGAAAAAAATGAAACTGACTTTGGAATCACCCTTGCAAAAGGTGGTGTATCAAGTGGTCCTTACATAGTAATACCAATCATAGGCCCTAGTAATTTAAGAGATTTTAGTGGAGATGTAGTTGAATATTTTGTTGATCCAATATCAAATAATGTTCCAAACAGGGAGTATATTGCAATAGGAAGTGGTTTGAATGAAAGAGTAGAAATTGATGAACAATTAGATAAAGTTAGAGATGCTTCATCTGATAGATATGAAATGATAAAATCTATATATTATCAGAACAGAAATGCTCAACTTGAAGAAGAATATATACAAAATTTACCTGTGCCAAAAATTTATATTGAATAGTTGGCCAAACCGTATTTACTTAAAATTATGAAAAATTTTGTAATTTTACTTGGTATACTTTTTTCTTTTTCAAATACAGAGGCCTCAGAAGTTTCGGAATGGTTTGAAAAAGAGTCAAACCAGTTTTTAGAGATAATTAATAACAATCAAGGAACTGAAAATGAAAATTATGAAAAATATAAACATTTTGTTAATAAAAATTTTGCAGTTAAGTCAATTGCGTATGGTCTAATTGGAGAGAATATAATTAATAAAAGTTCAAAAAATGAACTATCTTTGTATTTAAATGTATTTACAGACTACCTTATAACAACTATATACAAACTGGCTAATTCGAACACTTCAAGTTCAATAACTCTTAAGGACGTCGATGTAAAAGACGATATTTATATAATTAAATCAGAAATATCAGATAATAAATCCTCAGCAAACCTTTATTGGAAAGTGATAAGAATTGGATCTTCTTTCAAAATTATTGATGTGATTGTTGAGAATACGTCTTATTTTGTAACCAAAAAATCGGAATTCAATAAAATATTAAGAAAAAATAGAGGAAGTTTAGAGGCTTTAATTAGAGAAATAAAAAAAATATAGTTTCTTTAATGTGGTGGGCCCGGCAGGACTCGAACCTGCGACAACGGCGTTATGAGCACCGCGTTCTAACCAACTGAACTACAGGCCCATGATTAGAGCTGTTACTATTATAATTTTATTATAAAAAAACAAGAATATTAATTATTGATAGCTTTAAGAGTCCATAAATGACTTAAGTTTTTTAGATCTAATTGGATGTTTTAATTTTCTCAAAGCTTTTGCTTCAATTTGTCTAATTCTTTCTCTAGTTACGCTGAATTGTTGGCCTACTTCCTCTAAAGTATGGTCTGATGACATTCCTATACCAAATCTCATCCTTAAAACTCTTTCTTCTCTTGGGGTTAATGTTGAAAGTATTTTTGTTGTAGTTTCTCTAAGATTTAACTGCATAACTGCATCTTCGGGTATTACTGCATTCTTGTCCTCGATAAAATCGCCCAGGAAACTATCATCATCATCACCAATAGGTGTTTCCAAACTAACAGGTTCTTTAGCTATTTTTAAAACTTTTCTAACCTTTTCAATTGGCATTTTCAATCTTACAGATAACTCCTCTGGAGTAGGTTCTCTACCAAGTTCAAGAATAAGTTGCCTACTGGATCTTACAATTTTATTTATCGTTTCAATCATATGGACTGGTATACGGATTGTCCTTGCTTGATCAGCGATAGATCTTGTTATAGCCTGTCTAATCCACCATGTTGCATAAGTAGAAAATTTATAACCTCTTCTATATTCAAATTTATCAACAGCTTTCATTAAACCAATATTTCCCTCTTGGATTAGGTCTAAAAACTGAAGGCCTCTGTTTGTGTACTTTTTTGCAATTGAAATTACTAGACGTAAGTTAGCCTCAATCATTTCTTTTTTTGCTTGATTAGCAGTCCTTTGTCCTGATTGTATCTCTCTAACTTTTTCTTTAAATTCAATTGTATTTTGATTTGCTATTTTCGATAAACTTAAAATTTCTTTATAGATATTTTTTAGTTTAGCACTATTTTTCTGAAAAAGAGACTTAAATGAGTCATGCATAGAAATCATATGTTTTTGATAAAGAGTATAGGTATCTTTTAAATTGTGGTGCTTCAAAAAAATATCCCTGCTTATTTTGTTTTGAGTAGCTAAAGTTAATAATGAAACTTCTTTTGATTGTATTTCCTTATTAATTGAGTAAAGGTGGGTAATTATCTCCTCTAATTTATGGGGCTTGATTTTAATTTCATTAAAATAATTAAGTATCTCGTCCTGATATTTTTTTAGTTCCTTTAAGGATTTAGTATCAGAAATTTTAGTAATATTTTTATTCTTTTTAATTTTTGTAATATTTTCTGACAAAACAAGAACTCTATCTAATTTTTTAAGAATTTCAGGTTTATAAAACTCTTCTATTATGGAAATAGAAAAACTTTCATTTTCAATATCCTCTTCGTTTGTGGTTTCTTGAAGTTTTTCTTTATCTATTTCTATTCCTTGTTCTTTCATAAGTTGCTGCTTTTCTTTTAAGAGAGCTTTCTTTTTATCGTTAATTATTTTTTGGATTTCTTTTCTTTTTGAAGAATTAGAGTAAGGATCATTGTCTTCATTAAAATATTCATCAAAATCAACTATTTCTCTTAGATTAATTTCGTTCTGTTTAACTTGTTCAATCCATTTCTTTAAAATATCAATTGAAGCTGGACACTCGAGAATTGAATTCATCATTCTATCTAACCCAGACTCTATTCTTTTTGCTATTGCTATTTCACCCTCTCTAGAGAGTAACTCAACATTACCCATTTCTTTGAGATACATCCTGACAGGATCATCACTTTTAACACCAGTTGATTTTTCTTCCTCTTCTGATTCTTCGCTGGAAGAGGATGAGTCTGTTTCTGAAGTCGAAGTATAAGCTTTAAATAATTTAAAAAGATCCTCATCAAGGTTTTCAATATAATTTAAAAAATCATTTACGGTTATTATGGATTCCTCAATTTTAGAATAAGACTTAATATAAGTTTTTGCTTTTGAAGCTAATTCTTTGTCAAATTCTTTAGTGATTAATGAAATAAGCTGACTCTCGTTTTCTTTAAAAATTAATTCAAGAGGATTTTTTTTAGATGTAGATTTTTTAATAATTTTAGATGATTTAGTTTTTTTCACTAAAACAGATTTTTTTTTAGTAATTTTCTTTTTTATCTTTTTTGCAATAACTTTTTTTTTTGGCATTTAACTATTTATAAAACTAATTGTTTTTTCAATTTCATTATAAGGATCTTCATTAAACATAGGTGATGCAAATCTACACAGCCTTCGAACTTCATTAGAAAATAGTAAATTTTTTGTAAAATTCAATCCCTTAGAGTCTAATTCTTCATAAATCTCATTAGTTGTTGATTTGAATAGAGTTTTTTTAATTATCAGATCACGAATTTCTTTAAATTTGCCCTCAAATTTAGCTGTTGCTATCAAATCAAATACTCGTTCCCTATCCGACAGATTTTCAATATAAAATATAATTAATGCCGCTGAAAATTTTGACTTCAAATCAAATTTGAGTTCGAATTTTTGGTTGGTTGATTTTGACTTATTTTTAAACGTTGTCTGATTTAAACTTATTTTATTGAAATGGTTTGTTAAAATTTTTTTTAAATCTATGTTTGAAATATTGTTAAGTAAACTTTTTAAAACTTTTGATCCTTTAAACTGACTATCAACATCATTACTTTTATGAAACTTTTCTAAATATTTTTCTATTAATTCCTCGACCGATAATGGTTGGTCTATTAGTTTAAATAATTTATCAGACATATTTGACTCTACTAATTGATCTGGATCAAAATTTTTTGGCAAAAGTACAAATTTTATTCCAAGCTCAAAATTTTTGTCGGCAAGTAAATTATTCATTAATCTTATGGTGGCATTTCTACCAGCTATATCTCCATCAAGGCATACAATTATCTCAAATCCTTTCTTTGTGATTTCAATTAATTTTTCATGATTTATTGACGTGCCAAGAGGTGCTAAACAATTTGAAAAACCAAACTGTTCTAGTTTTATAACATCGAAATAACCTTCAACTATTATTATTTTTTTACTATTTTGTTTATTAAGTATTTTTTCATTGAATAAGATTTGTTTTTTTTTAAAAATTCTTGTTTCAGCTGTATTAATATATTTTGGTAAGCTATCATCAATTACTCTTCCTCCAAATCCCAGGGTTTTGTTTTGCATATTAATTATTGGGACCATTATTCTATTAGAAAAAAATAATTTAGTGTTGTTAGTTCTACTAAAAACCCCTGCTGCTACTAAGTTATTGACCTCAAAATTATTCAAGAGTTTTTTTTGGAGTTCAAATGAATTTACTGATGATCCTAACTCGAACTTATGAATAGTTTCTATATTAAACTTTCTTTTTTCAAGTAAATAATCTAGGTGTTTTTTTGAATTTAATAAATTCTTATAAAATAATTCTTTTGTTAAAGAATTAATTTCATAGATAATATTGTTTAATTTTGATGATTTATAATTTAGCTCAATACCAGCTTTATCTGCTAGTTCATAAAGAGCATCTTTAAAGCTATATCCTTTAACTTTTATTAAAAAATCAATTACATTTCCATGTTCTCCAGTGCTAAAACAATGGAATATTTTTTTTTCTTCATTTACTGAAAAAGAGGGTGTTTTTTCTTTTTTAAAAGGACTTAAACCAAAATAATTACTACCTTTTTTCTTTAAAGGTACAGTAGAGTTTATAATCTCAACAATAGAGGTTCTGTTAATAACTTCCTTAATATTATCATCTGTCATTCTTTGAAAATATTTTTGATAATTTTTGAAGCTAAATTCATATCAATTTTATTATTATAGTTTTGTTTGAGAAAACCCATTATTTTTCCAAAGTCTTTATTTTCAAAGTTATTTTCTTTTATGTGATTTGAAATAATATCAATTGTATTTTTCTCATTCATCATTTTTGGAAGAAAATCATTAAGGTAATTGATATCAAATTCCAAGTCCTCTATTCTTATTTGATCCTTAGCTTTTGTTGCAAAATCTAAAGACTCTTTTTTTTGTTTTAATTGGGTCTTAACAATTTTGATTATATTCTCATCAGATAATTTAAGCACATCTCTATCTAGATTCTCTTTAATTAGAAAGTTTTTTAACTCAGAATAGACATATCTTGCTATTGAAAGTTTTTTCTTATCTCCGCCTTTTAAAGCAATTTTGACGTCATCAGAAATTTTTTTTGCCAAACTCATTTGAAATTCCTCTCATATAATATACTAATACACATGATTTAATATGACCGTATTAGATAATAAAACTAAGCTTAATTATCAAAACGGTTATTTAATTTATAACAAAAAATATATTTTCAAAGGTAAGTTTCTATCAAAAGATCAATTTAAGATAGCAGAAATTTGCTTCAATACTAGTATGACGGGGTATCAGGAAATATTAACTGATCCCTCATATAAATCTCAGTTTATAAATTTTACTTTTCCATTGATTGGTATTGTTGGGTGTAATAATGAAGATTACGAGTCATGGAAAATACATGCATCTGGTTTAATTTGTAATGAATTATTTGAATTAAGTTCAAATTGGAGAGCACAAACAAATTTTACAAATTGGATCATAAGTCAAAATTCTTGTGCTTTTTTTGATTTAGATACAAGGGCCGTAACTAAAATAGTAAGAAATTTTGGACCAAAAAATGTAATGCTATGTACTGAGGAATATTTTGAAAACAAAGGAATAGAGCAAATTTGTAAACAAATAGATCAAAGTCTTTCTCTAGAAGAGAATGATGTAATCAAAGATTTTACATCTGAACTTAATATAGAAAAACAAGAAATAGGTAAAAAAAAGTTCTCAATAGCTTTTTTAAATTTTGGAGCAAAAGACAACATTAAGAAAAACTTATACTCTAGAAATTGTAAGATTGAGGAATTTGATATGAATTTTAATGCTGAAGATATTATTAATAAGAATTTTGATGGTTTTTTTTTAAGTAATGGCCCAGGTGATCCTATAAAAGTATATGAAAATATAAAACTTGAATTGAATAAATTACTAAATAAAAAAATACCCACTTTTGGTATATGCCTTGGTCATCAAATATTGAGTTTAGCATTTAATGCCTCCACTGCTCGAATGGAAAAAGGCCATCGAGGTGGTAATCACCCAGTAAAAAACTTGGAAACAAACAAAGTTGAAATTACGTCTCAAAATCACGGTTTTGTAGTTTTAGATGAAAATTTTCCCTCTAATCTTCAAATAACACATAAATCATTGTTTGATAAAACTATTGATGGAATGAAAGCAAATGATCAACCTTTGTTTTCTGTTCAATATCATCCAGAATCTAGCCCCGGACCACATGACAGCAGATATCTTTTCGATGAATTTATAAATTTAATGGAAAAGAATGCCGGCTAGAAAAGATATATCTAAAATATTGGTTATTGGCTCTGGTCCTATCATTATAGGTCAAGCATGTGAATTTGATTATTCTGGCAGTCAAGCATGTAAGGCACTTAAAAAAGAAGGTTATGAAGTTGTTTTAATTAACTCTAATCCAGCTACTATAATGACAGACCCAGAATTCGCAGATAAAACATATATTGAACCTATTGATAAAGAAATTGTAAAAAAAATAATTGATAAAGAGAAACCCGATGCAATTTTACCAACAATGGGAGGTCAAACAGCACTAAATATTATCAGAGAGTTAAACAAAGAAAATTATTTTAAAGATTGTTCAATCAAAATTTTAGGTGCTAGTCCAAGATCTATAGATGTAGCTGAAGATAGAAAATTATTTGCCGAAGCGATGTCTGAAATTGGACTCGAGACACCATTTAGTATAATAGTTGATGACAAGTCTGATCTAAATAAAATAGTTAATGAAGTAAGTTTTCCATTAATTTTACGACCTTTTTATACTCTTGGAGGAACTGGTGGCGGTATTGTATACGACAAAGATGATTTTTTATCAAAGGTCAAAAATGCTATCGATTTAAGTCCTGTATCAAAAACTCTTGTTGAAGAGTCCTTAATTGGATGGAAAGAATTTGAATTTGAGGTAGTTAGAGATAGTTTAGATAACTCAATAATAGTTTGTTCAATAGAAAACTTAGATCCAATGGGAGTGCATACTGGGGATAGTATTACAATAGCCCCAGCACTTACATTAACTGATAAAGAATATCAAAAACTGAGAAATCAGAGTATTGCTATTCTAAGAAAAATTGGAGTAGAGACTGGTGGTTCAAATGTCCAATTTGCAGTAAATCCAGAAAATGGAAGGATATTGATTATTGAAATGAATCCTCGAGTTAGTAGGTCATCTGCATTAGCCTCTAAGGCTACAGGTTTCCCTATCGCTAAAATAGCAGCATTGTTAGCAGTTGGTTACACATTAGATGAATTAGAAAATGATATTACTAAGGTAACTCCAGCAAGTTTTGAACCAGTTATAGATTATATCGTGACCAAAATACCAAAATTTAATTTTGAAAAATTTCAAGGAACACCTAGTGAGTTAAATACTGCCATGAAATCTGTTGGTGAAATAATGTCTATAGGTAGAACTTTTAAAGAATCTCTTTTAAAAGCTTTCTACTCAATAGAGTCAGATAACTTTGGTTTAGATATAAGTCATGAATTATTAAATATTAAAGATGAAAATTTAAAAAATTTACTCACAAACCAAAGACCTGATAGATTATTAATAGTTGCAGAAGCCATAAGACGTAAGATACCTTTATCTGAAATAAGCGAATTAACATATATTGATATGTTTTTTTTGAGAGAAATAAATGAGATTATAAAAATTGAGCAACAATTAGTAAAGGCAGGTAGTAGTTTAGAAAAAAATTTATTTATTTTTGCCAAAAAAATTGGATTTTCTAATCATCATATAAGCAATTTAACAAAAATTAGTATAAATGAAATTTACGATCTTCAGGAAAAAAATAACTTAACAACAGTATTTAAAAGAGTAGACACTTGCGGAAATGAATTTGACTCTTCTACTGCATATCTTTATTCAACATTTATCTCTGAAATAAATGAATTTAGTTGTGAGTCTAGACCAAAGAATAAGAAAAAGATAATTATTCTTGGCTCTGGTCCTAATAGAATAGGTCAAGGTATAGAATTTGATTATTGTTGTGTGCAAGCTGTAAGATCTTTCCAGAAACTTGGTTATGAAACAATTATGATTAATTGTAATCCTGAAACAGTCTCAACTGATTATGACACTTCAGATAAACTATATTTTGAGCCTTTGGACTTTGAATATGTTAAAAATATAATTGATAAAGAAAACGAGAAAGGTGTTGTTGAGGGTGTTATTGTCCAATTTGGTGGGCAGACACCTTTGAGAATAGCTAATAAACTCAAAGAATATGGATATAAGATATTAGGCACATCTTTCGAAGCGATAGACATTTCTGAAGACAGAGAGAGATTTCAAAAATTAATTCAAAAGGTAGGTTTAAAACAACCAAAGAGTGATATCTCTTTAGGAACAAAAGAACTTGTCACTAAATCCTCTAAGCTTAAGTTTCCTATTTTGTTAAGGCCCTCATATGTCCTGGGAGGAAGAATGATGGAAAAAATGGCTAATTTAGATGATGTGCAAGATTATATTGATCAAAACTATTGGGCACTAGAAAATAATGTGATTCTAATCGATGAGTTTCTTCAGAATGCAAAAGAGGTAGATGTTGATGTATTAAGAGATAATCAGGGTAATACCATGATAGCTGGAATTATGGAACATATTGAAGAGGCTGGCATTCACTCAGGTGATAGTGCTTGTAGTATACCTCCCTTTTCTCTTAATAATAAGATTATATCAGATATAAAAAAATTTAGTATCTCTCTTGTGAATGAATTAAAGATACTTGGTTTGATGAATATTCAATATGCTATCAAAGATGATGAAATTTTTATACTTGAAGCAAATCCTAGAGCTAGCAGAACAATTCCTTTTCTGGCTAAAGCAATAGGACTACCATTTATTAAAATTGCAGCTGAATTAATCGTAGGTAAAACTCTAACTAAAGAGTATCAGAATTTTGATAATAATACTTTACCTTACTTTGCAATCAAGGAGGCTGTATTTCCATTCAATAAATTCCCAAACACTGATGTAATACTTGGCCCGGAGATGAAAAGCACTGGTGAGGTTATGGGTATAGACGAGGATTTTTATTTGGCTTATTTCAAAAGTCAAATTGGTGCAGGACAAAAACTAAATAACTTAAAAAATATATTCATCTCTGTTAAAAATGAAGATAAGCAAAGTATATCTGAAATAGCTAAATCTTTCATAGAAAATGGTTATAATTTATATACAACAAAAGGAACTCACGACTTTTTATTGAAAGAGGGAGTTTCCTCAAATTTAGTTAACAAGGTGGCTGAAGGATCACCACATGTAGTAGAGTATATAAAACAAAATAAGATTGATTTAGTCATAAATACTACAGAAAAAAAACAGGCAATAATTGATAGTTTTACTATAAGGAGAACGTCTGTTGATCTGAATATTCCATATTACACCAATCTTAGAAGTGCAGAAATACTCATTAAATCACTGATTACATTGAAAAATAAGCCTATTTCCGTAAAACCGATACAAAATCATCATTCTTTTTAGTATAAAAATTCATTTGTAATAATACATAAAATTCAATATTTTCTACAACTTAATAAAAATACGAAATAAATGGAAAAGATACCAATGACAGAAGAGGGGCAAAAAAAACTCCTCGATGAACTAAAACATCTTAAAACAGTTGAAAGGCCAATTATTATTAAGGCCATAGCTGACGCTAGAAGTAATGGTGACCTTTCTGAGAACGCTGAATATCATGCAGCTAGAGAAAAACAAAGCTTCATTGAAGGGCGAGTAGCTGAGATAGAGAGCATTATTGCTCAAGCAGAACTAATAGATGTATCAAAACTATCAGGTACGGTTGTAAAATTTGGAGCTACTGTTTCAATTATAAACTTAGATAATGATAAAGAGTCTAAGTATCAGTTAGTTGGAGAGGTAGAAGCTGACATTGAACAAAAAAAAATATCTGTAACCAGCCCTATTGCAAGAGCTTTAATTGGAAAGAAAAAGGGTGATTATATAGAAGTATCAACCCCAAAAGGTATAACTTCATACGAAATTAAGTCAGTAAGATTTAAATAATAAAATTTGAATACCTACAAAGTAATTACCATCAGCGAAGGAGCTGCTGGTATGAGAAGTCAAATAGAAGGATTAGCTAATTTAATATCTAATTCTTATATAAATTTTGATTTAAAAATAAAATCTGTTTTTAAAAACTTACCTATAGAATTAATACCTACAAGTAGGTTTGCTTATGAGAATTTATCTTCATTGAAGATTGAAGAAAATACAATACTTATTAGTTGTGGTAAAAAAAGTGTTAAAGCATCTGTTTATTTAAAAAGAAAATTTAAAGATTTAATTTTTAATATTCACATTCAAGACCCAAAAATCGACCATAAGTTTTTTGATCTAATTGTTTGCCCAGAACATGATAATTTAAATCATGAAAATTGTATTTCAACTTTATTAGCAATACATAATATTAAATTCAAAAAAAATATTAGAAATCAAAATACATTAAATTTTATTATTGGCGGTCCAAATAAATATTTTAAATTTCAACAGCAAACACAAGATAAAATTTTGAATGAAATAAAATTTTTAAGTAATGAGTTCAAAGTCAATGTCATACCATCACGAAGAACACCAAGAGCACTGATAGAAGAATTATCAAAAATTGATAATGAAAATATTATTACCTTCGATGATTTATTTAATCCAAGAAAGTATGGTGAGCTTTTATCTGAGGGTAATTTACAAGTTGTAACTTGGGACTCAATATCCATGATATCTGAAGCTATATCTTCTGAAGCTGGAACTTTTTTATTTAAGTTTGAAGAAAAATTTTGCCCAAAAAGATATTTTAAGTTTTTTGATAAAATTACTGAGCTTAATTTAGCACAATTTTATAATCAAAATTTAAAACCTTATGAAATTTCTATAGATGAGTACAACAAAAATCTTAAAACTAAGATCTTGAATAAGATACAATCTAATTTAAGGTTCAGTTCTATTAATGCTTAAGGAATCAATATTAAATCGTTGTAAAACGTTCTCAGACCCTTTTCCCCATTGGGAGCTAGACTCCCCTTTTACAGAAGGGCTAATAAAAGAACTTAATGATGTAGATATATCTGATGCACCTCGTTCTTTTGATGGTACAAGAGCTGCTGATGCAGGTGGAGATGGGATAGATGGTAAACTTAGAGTTTTTTTAGAAAGTGATAATTCAAAAAACTTATCAAATGGTATGTGTTTAATTGATGATTTGAGAGATAAGGATGTTATTGAGTCAATACAAGAGAAAATAAAAAAAAATTTATCAAATAGTTTTATTAGAATTGAATACATATCAGATCGTAAAGGTTTTTGGCTTAAACCACATTTGGATATTAAAGAGAAACTTATGACTATGATGTTATTTATTAATACCTACGATGAATCAGAAAATCTTGGAACAGATTTTTACGACACAGATATGAAACTTGTTAAGACAGTTCCCTATAAACATAATACTGGTTATTTTTTTGCTTCTGGGAATAATACTTGGCACGGACTTGAAAAAAAAGAAATCAAGATTGAAAGAAGATGTATGCAAATTAATTATGTAACCTTTCCCACTAGCTGGCCAATAGATGGCTGATATTAATAATGTCATTATTATAGGTTCAGGCCCTGCTGGATACACTGCTGCCATTTATGCTGCTAGGGCTAATTTAAAGCCTATTTTAGTGAGTGGTTTTCAACCTGGCGGTCAACTTACCATAACTACTGATGTAGAAAACTATCCAGGGTACGAAGATCCTATCCAAGGTCCTTGGTTGATGGAACAAATGCAAAAGCAAGCCGCACACGTAGGCACTGAAATTATCAATTCACAAGTAACAGAGGTTTTTTTAAATGAAAAAATTAAAAAATTAAATTTAGATAATGGCACCACTCTAAATTCCAAAACTGTAATAATTAGTACAGGAGCACAAGCAAGATGGCTTGGTTTAGAAAATGAGCATAAATTTCAAGGTCATGGACTATCAGCTTGTGCCACTTGTGATGGTTTTTTCTTTAAAGATAAAGAGGTTGCTGTAATTGGTGGTGGGAATAGTGCAGCTGAGGAAGCATTATTTTTAACAAAGTTTGCAACAAAAGTTTACTTAGTGCACAGAAGAGATAAACTAAGAGCTGAAAAAATACTACAAGATCGATTAAAACAAAATTCTAAAATAGAGTTTATTTGGAATAGTGAAGTAGCTAAGTTTAATGGCAATGATGATTTAGAGTCAATAGACTTGTTAAATAAACAAGAAAATAAAATTTCAAATCTCAAAATAGATGGTGTATTTATTGCTATAGGGCACGATCCAGCAACACAATTATTTAAAGGTCAACTAAAAATGGATGAGGGTGGATACATCATTACAGACCCAGATAGTACAAAGACCTCGATTGAAGGAGTATTTGCTGCAGGAGATGTTAAAGATAAAATTTATAGACAAGCTGTTACTGCTGCTGGTATGGGATGTATGGCAGCTTTAGAAGTTGAGAAGTATCTAGATTAACTCTAGCCTTGTCTGGCTTTCATTCTTGGGTTGGTTTTATTAATTACATATAACCTACCCTTTCTTCTAACCAGTTGGTTATTCTTATCTCTGGTTTTTGCTGTTTTAAGAGAACTTTTAATTTTCATAATTTAATGTATTAGTTATAAACAATAAGGCAGAAATTTATGTTAATTAGTGAAAAAATCAACAAAATTAAGGAAGATTTTTCATTTTTCGATAATTGGGAAGATAAATATCAATACCTTATCGATTTAGGAAAAAAACTTCCTGATCTAGAGGATATTTACAAAACTGAGGAATATCGTGTTCAAGGATGTACATCAAATCTATGGATGGTGTCTAAAATCAATGATGGAAAAATCAACCTTTTAGGTTCAAGTGACTCTGTAATTGTAAAAGGTTTGTTTTATTTAGTTTATTTTGCTTATAATGATGAAAGTCCTGAAACAATAATAAACACACCATTATCTTTCTTTGAAGAAATTGGTCTTTCTGCCCATCTAGGTCAATCAAGATCTAACGGCCTTAATTCGCTAAGAAAAAAAATAAAATCTATAGCGACAGAATTATCAAATAAATAAATTTTATTGATAGTAAACTATGTTAGTTTCATCAAATGAGTTTGATTAAATTAGTTATTTCAATTTCATTTTTACTATTTTCTAGCAATTTATATTCTAAGGAGGATGTTATCAATTTACAACTTAAAGACGGAATCGTCAAAATAAAGACCTTTGAAGATAAGGCACCAAAGCATGTTAAGCAAATTACTGATCTAGTTGCAAAAGGCAGTTACGATGGTGTAGTTTTTCACAGGGTAATAGATGGTTTTATGGCCCAAACAGGAGATGTTCAGTTTGGAAATTCAAATTCAGATAACTATGATTTAAGAAGAGCTGGCACAGGAGGTTCTGGAACTAATATTGAAGCTGAATTTAATGACATGCCACATAAAAGAGGAACTCTAAGTATGGCACGTGCACAAGATCCTAATAGTGCTGATAGTCAATTTTTTATTTGCTTTGGTGATACTCCACACTTAGACGGACAATATACTGTTTGGGGTGAAGTAATCGAAGGAATGGAATATGTTGATGCCATCAAAAAAGGAGATCCTATAAAAAACGGTCTGGTAGATGACCCAGATAAAATTATCAAAATGTGGATTGAATAAATTTACTTTTGAGTAATTTTTAATTCAATTCTTCGATTTTCTTTAAGATCATCTCTAGCATCTCCTGTGTTAATAGGTTGATATTCGCCATAACCATTTGCTGACAATTTGTTAGCAGGGATGCCTTGTTGAATAAGAAATTTTACAACCTCAAGCGCTCTAGCGTGAGATAGTTCCCAATTTGATGGAAATTGAGAGGTAGAAATAGGAATTTTATCAGTGTGACCGTCTATTTGTAAAATCCAATTTAAATCAGATGGTATAGACTCAGCTACTTCTATAATTGTTTTGGTAATTAGAGATAGAGCAACCCTACCTTCGTCTTGAATATTAGCACTTCCAGAGTCAAATAAGATCTCAGATTGAAAAATAAATCTATCCCCTTTAATTTGGATATCGTCTCTTTCAGCTAAAGCTTCAGATAACTTTCCAAAAAATTCTGATTTATACTTTTGTAATTTGAATAATTCACTTGTAAGTACTCTATTTAATCTATCTCCTAACTCTCCAAGTTCTATCTCATTTTGAGCTATTTCAGCCTCTTTAGACTCTAGTAAATTATTTAAGAGATTAATTTCATTACTAAGTATTTCAATATCCAAGGCTAAATTAGATATCAAATTCAGAGCTTCATTTAAATCACTTGATTGTATTGCTGACTCCTCCTCTAGAGTAGATAATTTGTTTTGTAATTCTTGATTTATATTCTCTGAGGAACTTAATGACTCTAGAAGATTTTCGATTCTATTTTGTGACTCACCAATTTGTCCGACTAGCTCACTGTTTTCTCCACCAAGTTTTATTAAATCTGATTTTAATATTTCTTGTTGTTTATTTAATTCAGAAAGATTTTGCTGAAGAGTTTCTCTGTCAGCTAAAGATAAAGATAACTCATCAGTAATTTTAGCAATTATCGTATTTAGTTTATCTATATCAAGTGCTTGGTCTTGAATAATCGTATCTTGAGCTAAAATTTGAGATTGTTTAATTGATATCTCTTCATCAAGTTTTTCTATTAAATTTTGTCTGTCAATTAATTCAATCTCTTTATCAGTAAGTGTTACATCTTGTTCCACAATAGTTTCGTCTTGTATATCAATTGTCTTTTCTAAACTTTGTATTTGTTCATTTTTTCCTACTACAAGATCTCCCAAATAAACTTGAGCAACAGTGAATAGTAAAACTATAAAAATTATAACCATCAATGTAGATGCCAATACATCTACAAATCCAGGCCAGATTATATTTCCATTATCTGAACTTTGGGTTTTAGAGAGATAGCTCACTTTTTGTCTAAGTCTTTTATAGACTTGCTTACAGACTTAAGTTCTGTAATAACTTCTTTCCTTAGAGAGTCATTAGAATTTTTTATACCATCAACCAAACTATCAAGCTTAGAAACAATATTTTGAGAGAAGTTACTGCTATCAGAATTCTGATTAACTTTATTTGTATTCGGGCTAGATCTATAAAAAAGTCGAATTTGATTTTCACAGAATTCATAGTAATTCTGCTTAATGCCTCTAGTGATTATTTCATAAAGTCCTAAAATCAGTGAAGTCACTAAACCGAACAATGATGAGCTAAAGGCTATTGTCATACCAGATAAAGGTGATTTTAATCCATCTTTTAGATTGTTAAAAAATGCCCCAAAGTCTTGTTCTTCAATTGACAGACTATCAATAACATTCGAAACGCTACCTATTGTTAAAAGTAAACCATAAAAAGTTCCTATAAGTCCTAGGAATATAGCTAAGTTGATAAGATATTTTGATATGTCACTTCCACTTTCTACAGTGGACAAAAGGTCGTCTAGTATCTCATCAAGTGTTTTATTTATACTTTTGTTAGTGGTTGTTATACCAAGATTATTTGCAATAGATTTAGTTACCGGATAGTTGTTTAAAGATGAGTCGTTTAGTTTTAATTTTCCAAATGCAACAGAATTCATGAATCTAAACTCAGAGCTTAAAGTGAATATTTTAAAGGAATAGAGAAGGAAACCAATTATAAGTGTAAGAAGAATAATTCCATTTATGTAAGGATTGGCGTCAAAGTAATATTTAATCTCCTCATATCCAATTACAAGAATTATTACAATTAAGATTGAGAATAATAAATAAGCTAAAAAGTTTTTAGTCATTAAGCTAAAAATAAACGAATTTTTTAAATTAACAATTGGATAATACTGAAAGTATTAGAAATTTCTATTGTAAATCAAGTAATAATTATTTGTGCCTGGATTTACTGAATTTAAGCCTGCATTAGAAATGTGATGAGATCCTATGCCAAATCTAGATTCTTTAGATATGCTATAAAATAAATTTACTTCAGATTTAAATTGGAGAGCATTTCCTAAGTCTTTACCATCCCCATTATTATAAATACCAGCTGATGAAGAGAGGTTTAAAAAAATTGACTCTGCTCCAATATTTGTTTCAAACCCGCCATAAAACATAGTTGCGCTCTTAGCTGTGATGAAGCCACCAATAACTGGGTTTATTGTTAAAATGTTAATCAAATCTATTTCACTATTAGATATATGATAATTTAGACCAAATAAATTCGTTGTATTGTCATCATCATAATCATAAGTACCTCCAAAAACAGAGAAACTATTTGCACTTATTGTTACGTTTGATGAAAGGACAAAAATTATTAAGCTCAATAAATATTTTTTCATTCAAATTAATCATACATCATCAAGTTTAAAAGTAAATGGTGGGCGTGACAGGATTCGAACCTGTGACCCCTTGCGTGTCGAGCAAGTACTCTAACCAGCTGAGCTACACGCCCATAAAAGTAGGGATATGTACTTTTAAATTAAATTGAAAATTAGTAAATAAAATTCCTAATTAAATTTATTTAATTGAAATACTAGTTTTATTTCATTTAATTTAAGCCAATTTAAAATCAAAAAATATGTTATCAAGCCAATGATTATTTGAATGAACAAATCTAAATAAATGTTCAAATTCAAAATTTTTTTAAATATTAATATTGAAATAACCATGATAATTGCGCTAATTAAGATCTTTAATAGTTTCTTAAAATCAAAAATTAATAATTTTTCATAAAAACTTCCAAAATTTTTTTTTAAGTAAAAAATTTGGATAAATAAATTTAACCATATACTCACAGCACCTGATAAAGCTAAACCCAAAACACCCAGAGGCTTATAAAGAAGAAAACATAAAATTAAATTAGATATAAATGTTGGAACAGCTGCTTTAACGGGATACTCAACTTTTTCATAAGAATAAAAAACTTGATTAAAAATTCGAGCAAGCATATATCCTGGCAATGAAAAAGAGTACACTAGTAAAATCTTGGATGTTATCAACACATCCTCATTATTAAATTCACCCCTACCAAATAATGCTCTTATAATATCTTCACTAAGAATAAAAATACCAAATGAGCTTGGGATTGCAAAAAGATAGCAAAATATTACTGTTTCGTTAAAAGCTTTAGAAATTTTAATCTCATCTGAAATATTTTTGCTCAAATAAGGTAAAAGTGTAAAAGACATAGCAACTGCAATAAGAGCAAATGGTAAGTCAATAATTCTATCAGCGTAGTAAATTTGGCTTATAGCACCCCCACCCACTAAAGAAGCAAATAACATTGAGATAAAAATATTTAACTGAACAATACCAGAACCTAATAAAGAATAGAGAAATCTTCCAAAGAATTTTTTTAGCTCTCTAGATAAAACTTTTAAACTCTTCAAACCCATACCCCAAAATATTTTTATTGTGCCTAAATTGATAAATAAAAGGATCAATTGAGTGAAACCAGCTATTATCATTGACCAAGCTAGAGCAAAATGAGAGTTAGACTTGAATGACAACATAGTTACAATCATAAAAATGTTAAGGATTACTGATAAAAAGGAAGGTAAAAAAAATTTTCCTTTCACATTCAAAACTGAGCTCAACACTGATGACAGAGTCACAAATATCAAAAAAGGAAAAGTTATAATCAATAACTGATTTGCTAATAAAAATTGACTTTTATTTAATAAAAAACCTGGTGCTAAAATTGATATGACTTGCTCAGTAAAAAAAAATATTAAAAAAGATAAAAATAAAGTAATTACAAAAAAAAAGTTGAAAACTATCCATATAAAATCAT
Organism: uncultured Alphaproteobacteria bacterium; assembly: GCA_902599405.1. GTDB lineage: Bacteria > Pseudomonadota > Alphaproteobacteria > HIMB59 > HIMB59 > HIMB59. The sequence goes on from CACKFO010000002.1 coordinate 73,870, forward strand.
TAGCTGATTTTGAATTCATTTTTTCTTGGTATACATACAAAGGAATAAATACACTATTCATAGAACCCTCAGCAAAAATTCTTCTAAATAAATTTGGCAATCTATAAGCAAAAAGAAATGCATCTGACATTAAATTTGCACCTAAATAATTTGCAAAAAGTATGTCTCTAATAAATCCGGTTATGCGAGATCCAAAAATATTTGATGAAATCTTTGAAAAATTACTGATTTTCATTAAGTTCAGGAAAATTCTTTTTCCAAAATCTCAGTAATTTTATCAGCATCGATATAGCCTGGAATTATTTGATTTCCGATTATAGTTGCAGGTGTTCCTGTAAATTTAAATTCATCTACGTAACTTCTATGAATAGTTAGAAAATCTGATACCTCTTGTGAGTCTAAATCATTCTTCAATATTTCAAGATCAACACCTATTAGAAATAAATCAGCCAGTATATCTTCCATTTTTGATTTTCTCTCAGAAGAATATAAATAATTATGGACAACCTTAAATTGACCTTGCAAAGAGGAGGCTAGTGCTAACTTTGTCAATTCCTCTGAAAAATTCCCTAAAATTGGCATCTGTATAATAACAAGTTTTAATGAATTATCGTTCATTACATTTATTAATTCTTGATGGAATTTTTGACAATAACCACAATTATAATCAACAAATTCATATATCACTTTTGCAGAATTTGAGTCACCCAAGAACATAGGGTGATATGCAAGATTTAAATTATTTATACTCGAGATATTTTTTTGATTAGTTTTTTCTTGATCTAATTTGTTCTGCTCTAATTGATATTCTCTAAGAACACCTAAGATATAATCTGGATTTTCCTCTATAAATTTTTTAATATTTTGATCAAATTCCTTTTTTGTAAAAAACTCATCAAAATTTACATCTTCTTTTTTTAAATAAGAGTTATGATCTGGTTCAAATATTTGATTTGACTCTTCATCAAACTGTGTATTTGTAATATTTGACAAATCAAAAATACTTTTTTCTGAAAAAATGTAAAAATATAAAGTTGTAATAACAATCATTACAAATAGAAAAATCAAAAAAATATTTAAAATATTAAATTTCTTTTTTTTAACGTAAATTCCCATGAGAAAAATATATTATTTAACTATTACTATAGTGTAAATAAATTTAGCATTAAGACAAATCTCTTTGACATATAGAGATAAATTTACCATCTGAGCTATCTTGTTTCATTAAGCTGATATTAGAGTAATTCAAAGATTTGATTGAGTTATCAAATATTATCTCTTTTGCGATATCTGATACTGAGATATGGTGATTGTTAAACTCAAATAAATAAGGATATCCCCATATATAATAATATTCCTTTTCTAAAGAAGATAAATTACTAAAACGCTTAAGATCTTTTTGTATTTCTTCTTGGTTCAGTGTTTTTCTGAATAAGTCGAAATGCCTCATTATATCATTGCACAAAAAATTAAATTTTTCATTTGTGTTCATTTTTAGAACAAAAACATTTTTAATTTTCTTTAAACCTAAAACATTAAATTCGTCTTTATAAGATTTATTCTGATTAGATAAAAAATAATCTTTAAAGGAATTAATGAGTTCTTCCTCACTATATAGATGACTTAAATAAAAAGGGGCTTTTACAGTATAATGAAGGCCGTACTTAGATAATTCAAGACTATCAAATTTCAAATCATTTTTTAAAAGTAATTTGTCAACTTGATCAATAAATAATTTATTGGGTATCAGGAAAATTGAGTAGCGAGGAAATTGAATATAATTAACCATCTGTAAGTTTACTCAAGATAAATTTTTGCATCTTTGTTTCTAATAAAAATTTCATTATAAGAATTATAATAACGGTATAAATAAATCTAAAAAATAAAATACCAGAAATATGACTTCCTAATAACAAAATTAATATTGTATCCTCAATTATGCTATGACATAAGCTTAAAAAAGATAAAGACAGTAAAATATCTTTCTTTGAGATATTATTTTTTCTGGACTCTTCAATTAAAAAACCTCCACCAAATGAAATCCCCAAAGTTAAGCCAATTAAAACTATATTTGCTACTTTCTCAGACATTCCTAAATAGGATAAAGGAATTTTCAAAGTATTTATTATGAATTTCCAAATACCAATTGCTTTAAGTATGTTAATTGTTGATATAATAAAAAATATTATTAAAAAAATTAGGAAAAAATTTTGAAGTTGAAGAATAGCCCAATCAATATTTGAGACTGTTGCAATCGGGACTTGTAAGATAGAATTATTAGGTTCGTTAAATAAATTATATTTAGTGAATATTAAATTTAATAATTTTCCAGCTACTACTGCATTCACAAATCTAAAAGTTAAATTAAATACCCAAGAAATTCTTGATTTTTTTTGCTATAGCCACTTCAATCGGTAGACTATGTGCTATTAATATAATTAATCCTAAAATTGTGGTTTCAGCTATTGTGTAATCAAATATGGCTTGTAAAGAGGCAAAGGCAGCTAAGCCTGCATAAATGTTTACCAATATAGCAGCCATCCAAACCAATCCTAATGAGCCATCAATACCGATAAAACTGGTTAATGGTTCAAGAAATTTAGCTAAAAAAGGTATGGCACCTATTAACTCAAGGAGTCTAATAATTATAATAACAGGCAAGATAACTTTGAATAAAATCCAAAAAATTTTAGTGGTTTCTTGAAATATATTTACTAGTATTTTTTTAGATTTTTCCATTATTATTAAAATCGATTATTTTTAATTCTTTATAAAGAAATAAATGATAAGAACAAATAGTTTTGTAATAAAAGCCTCATTAACAACCCTAATGGTTTTAATTAGCTTTTTTTGCTTTTATATTAGCTATTCTGATTTTGTAAAAATAAATAATCAATATACTAAAATTTATGATGATGTAGATATTAATTATTTCGATAAAAAAAAATTTCAAAAATATTATGATATTATTAGTATTGAAAATCTAGACGACCCAATATTCGACAGAGAAAAATCAAAAAAATATTTTGAAAATATTACACTTGAAAATTTATCAAATATTTTTGATAAAGACTCAATAAAAAAACAAGATGAAATTAATTTAAAAAATCTAGAGGAACTGAAACTTATTGAAGATGAAATAGATAAAGAATTAGAAACAAATTTTAATGAAATTATAGTTTCTAAGGGAGATAGTTTTGCAAAAGTTTTAAAAAAAGGCGGCCTAAAAGGTAGAGATATAGACTTAGTAATACTCAACGGAAAAGAATATTATGATTTTTCTAAATTGTATATTGGGGATACTGTAAAAATATTTAGCGAATATGATGCTGATGGATTAGAAATTTTTGATCTTATTTATAAATATTCTGATACCAAAGAATTAATCATATCTTACCTAAATGATAATTTTATTTATGAAATTAATGAAATTCCTCTGAATACCGAAGAAATTTTTGTAACTGGAGAAATTAAAACAAGTTTATATAAAGCCATGAAAGATCAAGGGTTATCTGAAATAGTAATAAATGAAATTATCAGGATTTACAGTTTTGATGTTGACTTTCAAAGAGATATTTATGAAGGTGATAATTTTGAAATGCTATTTGTCAAAAAGGTAAACAATAACGGTAAGACAATTCAAATCGAAGATCCAAAATACCTAATGCTATCATCAAGAGGCACTCCATTAATTTACTATCTTTATGATAATGGGGAATTCAGCGAATATTTTGACGAGAAAGGGAAAGGAATGACAAAAAGCTTAATGAAAACTCCAATTAATGGTGCAAGGCTTAGTTCCAGTTATGGTATGAGAAAACATCCTATCTCCGGTTATAATAAAATGCATAAAGGAGTTGATTTTGCTGCCCCAACAGGAACTCCAATTTTTGCTGCTGGAAATGGTGTTGTAGAGTACGTAGGTAGAAATGGAGGATATGGCAAATATATTAGAATTCGTCATGATGGTACTTATAAAACAGCTTATGCGCATCTTAATGGCTATAAAAAAGGTATATCAAGTGGTGTGAGAGTTAAGCAAGGTGATGTTATAGGATATGTAGGTTCAACAGGAAAATCGACTGGACCTCATTTACATTATGAAATTATTGTTAATGGAAAACAAATCAATCCAGCCACACTTAAACTACCCTCAGGAAGAAAGCTTAACGAACAACAACTAAATGAATTTGAAATATTAGTTTCAAAAATTGATAAGGAAGTTAATATTTATAAAAATAAAATAAATTAAGCTAACTGACTAGCTAAGTCATCAAAATCAGAGGTTGAGTTACGTTCTGACTTATTGTCTTTATTCAAATCGCTGTTGTTATTTTCAGTTTTGTCTTTACTAATAATTTTTCTAGCAACAAAACCTCTATTTGAATTATCTGTTTGTCTAAAATAGTGTTCAGCGTGTTGAAGGTAAAACTGCTCTAAAACGTCGTCACCTTGTCCCTTAGCGTCTTTTGCTTTGTTAAGAAAATCGTTATATTGATCTTTTGGATTTTTTCCGTTTCTTTTAAATCCGTTTGAATTTCCATTAGCTTGTAGATATGGAGAGTCAGCAACACCAGATCTAGAGGAGTTTATTTTCCTTTGACCGCCGTAAGGCTTTCTTTTTACAAAATTTTTCATTAATTTTTATCAATTATCTCTAAAAAGCCCATCAATTAAATAGTAGGGAATTTTATCTTTATCAGTCTGTCTAAATTAAGATAATCAGTTTTTTTTATAAACTATTTTTACACCTTTTTCTAATAGTAATTTATACATTTTTTTTAGTGATAATTGGATCAATTTCAAAATAAACAACCCCTTTAAACTTTACACTTATTAAAAAATTAATAATTTTAACGTAATAATCCATACCTAATTTTCCACCATCAAGTGAAATTCTTGGATCATGTAAAGTCTCCTTATTTAAATTTAAATAATTTCTTGTTGGTATATATGGTGGGTTACAAACAATAAAATCAATATATTTCAGTCTATTTATTGGATAATTATCAAATAAATTTGAGTGGAATATTTTTGTTTTTTGTTGCAGTTTAAATTTTGTTATATTTTTTTTGCAAGCAGTAAGAGCATTTTTGGAAACATCAATAAAATCACAAAATGCATTATCTAGCTCATCTATAATTGAAATTCCGAGGCACCCAGTCCCACAACACAAATCAAGCAACTTCAAGTGTTTTTGATTTTTATTTTTTTTACAATCAATTAATATTTGTTCAACTAATATTTCAGAGTCAGCTCTTGGATCTAAAGTGTAATCATCTGTATAGAAAATTTTTTTCCAAAAACCTTTTTCGTTGATTATTTTTGCTAATGGCTTTCCTTTTACTCTTTCATTTAGAATCTTATTAATTAATTCATGATCAACTTCACTATTATTAATATCTAAATTATTTTCACTATTAGATGAATAAGAAATCATTATTTGGGACTCTTGCTCAGCTTGAGATCCAGTAATTGAGTTTAAATTTTCTAGCAATATTTTTTTTATATCTAATTTACTTAAATAGTTATTAATTAGCATTAAGTTGACTTAATTTTTCAGCTTGTTCACTGGCTGACAATGCTGATATCATTTCATCTAACGCTTCGCCAGTTAAAAACTGGTCTAATTTATAGAGCGTTAAGTTGATTCTATGATCTGATACTCTGCCCTGTGGAAAATTGTATGTTCTAATTCTTTCAGATCTATCTCCAGAACCAACTTGATTTTTTCTATTGGATGAAACCTCTTCTTGTTTTTTAATTCTTTCAACTTCATATAATCTAGATCTTAAAATTTTTAATGCTTTAGCTTTATTTTTATGTTGAGATCTTTCGTCTTGTTGAGTTACTACTATGTTTGTAGGTAAATGTGTAATTCTTACAGCGCTATCTGTTGTATTTACCGATTGGCCTCCCGCCCCTCCTGATCTATAAACGTCTATTCTTAAATCAGTATCTTTTATCTCTAAGTCAACATCCTCAGCTTCTGGCAAAACAGCAACAGTAGCAGCCGAGGTGTGTATCCTTCCCCCAGACTCAGTTTCTGGTATGCGTTGAACTCTGTGGACACCAGACTCATTTTTTAAAAATTTAAATACACCATCACCTTTAATTTCTATTATTGCTTCTTTTATACCCTTCAATCCTGTCTCGCTCTTCTCCATTGGCTGAAACTTCCAACTTTTTAATGAGGAATATCGCTCATACATTCTATATAAATCTCCAGCAAATAATGCAGCCTCATCTCCTCCTGTACCAGCCCTTATTTCTAATATTACATTTTTATCATCAGCCTCATCTTTAGGCAGTAGAGCTATAAGTAATTCTTTATTTTTAATTTCTAAATCTTTTTCATACAAAGGTAATTCTTGTTTTGCCAAATTTCGAAGCTCTTCATCACTTTCATTTTCGAGTATTTCTTTATAGCCTTTGATTTCTTTATCTAAATTTTTAATTGTGTCAGATAGAGCAATAATTGGCTCCAATTTTGATAAATCTTTATTTATTTGAATAATTTCCTCATTTTTTAAGTTTTGAGAATTTAAAAGTTTCTCATTTAATTGATTAAATTTGTTTTTTAAATCAATGATTTGTTTATCTAATTTCATTTTTAAGCTCAAATTTGGAAATTTCAAAAGATTTTTTGATTTTTATTTATTAAATCTTTTAAGATAATTTTTTTATTTTTGATCTCTTCTTCACCAATAAGAAGAATAAAATTGAAATTGTTTTTATCTGCATAACTAAAAAGTTTTTTTATATTTTTACTAACTCTAACTTCATGATTATATCTTAAACTGTAAATTTGTTTTAAAATTCTATTATTATTTAAATAAGACTCATCTTGGACAGCAAATAATATCTTTTTATCTAATTCTGACTTTTCATCTTTTATAGATATCAAATCCATTAATCTTTCTATACCAGCTGCCCAGCCAACTCCTGGTATATCTCTAGAAGAAATCATACTAATTAAATTGTCATACCTACCGCCAGCTAATATTGCATTTTGTCTTTTATCTTCATTTGTTTGAAACTCAAAAGCCGTATGTGAATAATAATCTAATCCTCTAACTAATTTTGGGTCTTCAAAAAATTTAATTTTATTATCGTTTAAAAGTTTTTTAACTTGATTGAAATAATTTTTACTCTCTTCAGATAAGTGTTCATTAATTTTTGGAGCATTTATTAATATTTCAGAGTCTTTTGGATCTTTACTATCCAAAATTCTTAGTGGATTTTTATCCAATCTAGATTGTGAGATTTCTGACAACTGTTTTTTAAATTCAATTAAATATTTTTTTTAATTCAAAAGCATACTTGATTTGATCCTCTTTTGACCCTAAAGAATTAATTATTAACCTATGTTTATTTTCTTTAATTCCAAGGTCATCAAATAATAACTTTGCGATTAGAATTAATTCAAAATCTACATAAGGACTTTTTTCACCAATAGACTCAATATTTATTTGATGAAACTGTCTATACCTGCCTTTTTGGGGTCTTTCTCTTCTAAACATTGGGCCGTGAGTAATTAATTTAAGTAAGCCCGATTGATAGTTTGAAGCAGCAAACCTAGCTAGACTACTTGTAGCCTCAGGTCTTAAACAAATATACGCTTCTCCTTTATCTAAAAATGAATACATCTCTTTAGAGACAATATCGGTTTGCTCGCCTACGGTCCTAGAGAATAAATCTTGTTGTTCCAAAATAGGAGTTTGTATAGATTTAAAATTAAAATTTCTACATATAGAATAAAATTTTTCAATAATATATTCAAACTTCTCCATTTCAGCTCCATGAATATCATGTGTGCCTTTTACTAAACTAATATTTCTTTTCATTTTAAATGATGAATCTGATCAACTTTATTTTCTATAGTTTTAACTAAGTACTCAACTAAATCTTCGTCTTGTATTCTATGGCTTTTTTTCTCCATCGACGTATACCATATGTGTGTTATTTCCACCACCTGTTATGCCTATGTTGGTCATTGTAGCTTCACCTGGCCCATTAACAACACATCCAATAATTGAAACTGTTATAGGTTTTTTTAATGTGAGAAAGTTTTTTCTCAACATTTTTGACTGTCTCAATAACATCAAATTGCTGTCTTGCGCAAGATGGGCAAGATATTATTGTTACACCATAATCTCTTAAATTTAGTGATTTTAACATTTCAAACCCTACTTTGACCTCTTGAGTTGGATGGTCTGAAAGTGAAACTCTTACTGTATCGCCAATACCATCGTAAAGAAGCAATCCAAGACCTATAGAAGATTTTATTGATCCACTAAAATAACTTCCTGCTTCAGTAATACCTAAATGAAGAGGATAATCACAAAAATTAGATAACTTCCTATATGACTCTACTGCTGTAAAAACATTAGAAGCTTTAACACTAATTTTAAAATTATCAAAATTTAGATCCTCTAAAAGTTTTATATTTAGCTTAGCACTTTCAAATAAAGCCTCAGAGGTTGGGCTTTTATATTTTTCTAATATTGATTTTTCTAAACTTCCAGCATTAACACCTATTCTTATAGGTATTTTGTTCTGCTTGGCAGCTTCAACAACCTCTTTTACTTTTTCCCTAGAACCAATATTACCTGGATTTATTCTTAGACAATGTGCTCCATTTTCTGCAGCTTCAAGTGCTCTTTTATAATGAAAGTGAATATCTGCGACTAAGGGGATCTTAATTTCAGGAATTATTTTTTTTAATGCTTTTGATGATTTTTCATCAGGAACTGAAACTCTGACTATATCGCATCCCTCTTGTTCAATGAGAGATATCTGCTCAAGTGTTGCTTCAATGTCATATGTAAGGGTATTTGTCATTGTCTGAACCGTAATTGGAGAGTCACCACCGACAAAAATATTTCCAATTTGAATTTTTTTTTGTTTTTTTTCTCTTTATTGAATGAGAATATTTCATAATAAAGTCTCTAAATCTTTAATGTAAAAATTAAATAAATATGAGTTTAATTCCTTATTTAATCTAATTTCTACACCTCTGTAAATTATCTTATCAATATTATTTATATTAGATAAATCGATAAAAAAATCATTGTCTAAATCGAGAATAAGTTCATTAGATTTGGTAATTTCACCAAATTGTAAAGTATTTTTAATATTGTTTTGAATTTTGTAAAAAATAGTCTTATTAGGTTTTGCAAAAATTGATAAATTTTGCGAATAGTTAGTTCTGTTTAATGGGATAAGATTATTTAAAAAATCATCATGACTTAATTCATACAAATCATATTGATTATAGATCTTATAAACATCATTATAAACTTGATCTTTTTCAACCTCTTTAAATGAAATTTGATTATTAAATTTATTATATATATTAAATGATAATAAAATTAAAATTACAAAAACAAGTAATAATAAGAAATAAACTATTGAAAGTTTTGTGTAATCGATTGGGATATCACTAATTGAATTTTTATATTTAATTTCGTAACCCAAATATCTGTATATAGATTTTTTATAAGTTGATTGATAAGCACGATATTTTTTTGGGAGTTTTAAATTATCATCTAAAAGTCGTATAATTTCTAAATCTAATTTAAGAGCTTTGGATAAATCATTGATTGATAATCCTTTCTTAATTCTTGCCTCTTTGATTGAAATTAACTTATCCAAAAAATTATTTATGTAGTTTGAAGGCTTGATGTAATTTTTGTACAGCTAAATCAGTTTGATCTTCATGAATTAATATACTTATTTTTATTTCTGAAGTAGTAATAACTTGAATATTTATTTTATTTTTTCCAAGAGTATCAAATAATGTTTGCGCAACTCCAGCATGAGATCTCATCCCTACTCCAACCACTGAAATTTTTGAAATATTATTAGATGAAATAATTTTTTTATATCCAATTATAGATTTCTCTTTTTTTAGTATTTTTAATGCTTTTTCTAAGTCTAGTCTTGGCAAAGTAAAAGATAAATTTGCAAACTTTCCATCTTGTGAAATATTTTGGAGTATCATATCAACATTTATATTGCCTTTAGCTAATGGGCCAAAGATTTTTGATGAGACTCCAGGTTTATCTTGTACTCTTGAAAGTGTAATTTTTGCTTCATCTTTGGAGTAAGTTATTCCACTCACAGTATTATTTTCTAAAACACTTTTTTCATCAGTAATCATGGTACCAATTTTTTTGGGTTTGAAAGAAGATCTTACACTTAATTTAGTATTTTTTCTCATAGCTAACTCAACAGAACGAGTTTGAAGAACCTTAGCCCCTTGTGAGGCTAATTCAAGCATTTCTTCATATGCAATTTTATTAATTTTTTTTGCTTTAGGTACTATGTTTGGATCAGTGGTAAATACACCCTCAACATCAGTATAAATTATACATTCTGATTCCATCGCTGCTGCTACAGCAACAGCACTAGTATCAGAACCACCCCTACCTAAGGTAGTTAATTCTCCCTTATTGTTAATACCTTGAAAACCAGGAATTAATAGAACTTCAAAATTTTCTAATTCATCATATAAAAATTTTTTATTAATGGATAAAATTCTAGACTTCATATGCTCTGATGATGTTATAATGGGTATTTGCCAACTAAGTAGCGATTTAGCTTTAATCTTTTGATTATTGAGACATATAGACATTAACGCGCAAGATACATTTTCACCTGATGAAATGGCGTTATCAAAATCAATTGGATTTGGATTTTTTGAAAAAGATTTTGTTAAATTTATTAAACGATCAGTTTCGCCTGACATAGCAGATAACACAGCTATAACTTTTGATTTTTTTGACCAATCATGAATAATATCTGCTGATCTTTTTATAGCTTCAATACTCCCAACGGATGTACCACCAAATTTTAAAACTTTAATTTTCATGAATTACGGTAATATACTCTTAACATTTATGATGTAAAGAACATGGACACTTATAATAGCAAGTATTACGAACCATTAGAGCAAATGATGGCTATAAGACATCAGTATATGTCAAAAATATTAAGAGATCATAGTGGTCAAGATATTTATGAATTCTTTAAGAATAAAAAGATTTTAGATCTTGGATGTGGAACTGGCGAATTCCTTAATAATTATTATGGTATGGGTGCAGAGTGTTCAGGTATTGATATCGAGAATAATTTTAAAATAAAAAACAAAATAAATTTTAAACTCATTAATATAGAAGCTAATAAATTTTTAAAAAATTGTAAAAAAAAATTTGATGTTATTTTTTTGTTTGAATTCTTAGAACATTTAGAAGAACAAGATAAGTATCAACTTTTTTGAAAACTTAACTAAAAATCTCAATAAAAATGCATATATATTTATATCTACACTCAATAAGAATTTATTATCAAAATATTTAGCAATTGATATTGCTGAGAATCTCTTAAAGCTACTTCCTAAACAAACCCATGATTTTAATCTTTTTTTAACTCCCTCTAAATTACAATCAATTAGTCAAAAATATAATTTAAATTTAATGGATATAGAGGGCATGCAATACAATCCAATTTTTAAATCTTTCAAACTAAGTAAATTTGATTTAGTAAATTACTTTGGTACTTTGAAATACTAATTTTTATTTTTTTCTTTTTTACTAAAAGGGAGTCTTACTAAACCTATACCCTCATCGACTAATTCTTGACTTTCTTTTTCAGTTACCTCTCCATAAATAGGTTTATCTTTCGCTTCACCATAATGAATTTTTCTAGCCTCTTCTGGAAATTTTTTTCCAACATATGTAAAATTTTTTTCTATTTCAGATTTAATTTTATTTAATTGTTTATTATAATTTGAAAATAATTTCTTTTTTTCACGATTTATTTTAGCTGAACTTGTTGATTTACCAGAAATATTTGGTGCCATAACTGATTTTGATATTGTTGATGAATTACAGAAAGGGCATTCAATTTGTTTTTTCCTTTTTTTGTTTTTCAAAAGAGTTTGAGTCATCAAAACTAGCTTCAAATATGTGTTGATTATCACAAATTAAATCAAATTTTATCATTATTTATATTTTGTCATTCAATTATAATTTTCAATAATATTAATCAAAGTTTCTATCATTATCTAATACAGGTATTGCGTTTTGACACTCTCTAACTCTATTTAAATCAAGATCAGCAGCAATGATCATTTCACCATCTTCAGCTTCAGCTAATGTCTCTCCCCAAGGGTCTACTATTAAAGTATGCCCATAAGTTACTCTTTTTTCATTATTTACTCCCCATTGATTAGGTGCCAATATAAAAACTCCATTCTCAATGGCCCTTGCTTTAATAAGAGAATGCCAATGAGCCTTGCCAGTTGTGTGCGTAAATGCTGAAGGGACAACAATAATTTGTGAACCTTTTTTTGCCAAAGCTCTGTACAATTTAGGATACCTTAAATCATAACAAATAGTATGACCAACTGAGTGACCCAATACTTTAGTGATTTTTAATTCACTTCCAGGTGAGTAAAAATCACTTTCTTTGTATGACTCACCATTTTTTAATGTAATGTCAAACATATGAATTTTGTCATAAATTGAAATTATATCTCCATCAGGGTTAATTAAAATTGACCGATTAAATAATTTATCATTTTCGGTTATGGGAATTGATCCCAAAAGTAAATATACATTATTTATCTTTGAAAAATTTTTAAAATATTCTACAGATTCATGATACATTTCAATCAAAATTTTTGATTTACTTGATAAAAAGAGAAAGCACTCCGGTAATAAAATGAAATCTGGACTTGAGTTTAAACTATCTTGTAAAAATTTTTTTGATTTTTCGAAATTTTCATCAAAGTTTGAACCGACTGTAATTTGAATCAGTGCAACTTTCATTTAATTATTTAGCTTATAAATAATGTAATTTGATACGTCTTTAATCGCTTTATGAATTTTTATTTTTTCTTGAGGTAAAATAGAAATACTATGGTTTGAAAATAATATATACTCTAATTCCTTGTTATCTTTTACTAAAGTTAATTTTAAAGTCTTATCTTTATTTAGAACTACAATAGGTTCTTCAGTAGAATACAAAAATTCATTATCATTATTTGAAGAAATTAATTCAGTAAATTCATTATGAAATAATTCTGGATTTTCATAAAATGTAAGCCTTTTTTGATCTAAATTAAATCTCGATATCATGGTAAGTTACTTTAGCACATTATGAATGAATTTAATTTAAAAAAGAGGGATATTAGAAGGAACGCATATTTTGACAAAAATAATTTAATTGCAAAAAATGGGTCAGATTTAATTAATGATAAATTGAAGTTCATGTCAAAAGAAATAGAAAACTGCCTAATTCTAGATGAGGATCTTTGCATGAAGGAGTCCAATTTTACTAATACAAAAATTATAAATATCAATGATATTAACGTAGTTGAAGGTAAGTTTGATGCTGCTATATCAAATTTTTCTCTACAAATACCATTGTTTTTGAATAGCAATGATATTTTTAATAAAATTATGTCTAAATTAAATGATAACAGTTTATTTTGCTTCAATACCATAACATCAAATTCAATGAGAACACTTCAAAATATTTTTTTAGAAATTGATGAAAAGATTTTTGGTGGAGTTTATAGAAGATTTGGGCCATTTTTAGAAACTACGAAATTGATAGAAGATTTAAATAAAAGTAAATACAAAGATGTTGTAGTAGGTATAGATAACTTAGAAATAAACTATAGTTCTTTTAACAAAATTAGAAGTGATTTTAGAAAGTTTGGGATTTCAAATTTTTTTTATGAAAAACATAGATTTAAAAAAGATTTTTTAAAATTAACAAATAATTTATTTTCAAAATTAATAGATAATCATAAATATATTCCATTAGAAATAGAGATTGCTACATTTACATCATGGAAATAATATAAATTTAGTATATTTGTAATTAAATGTTCGAAAAAATAAATAATTTTTTTTCCTCAAAAAAAAATTCAAATTTAATTAAAGAAATTTCAGATAAATATTTAAATAACATAAATCAATTAGAAGCAGATATTTCAAATTTATCAAAAGAAGAAATGACACATAAAATTGAAAACTTAAAACAAAATTATATTTCTAATCAGAAAGAAGAGTTGTCAGATGAGGATATAAGTTTCGTATGTGCTCTATTGAGAGAAATATCAAAAAGAACTATTGAACTCAGACATTATGACTCTCAAATAATCGGAGGTATTGCTCTTTATCATGGATTTGTTGCTGAAATGAAAACAGGAGAAGGCAAAACACTTGCAGCAACAATTCCAATCATATTAAATTATGTCTTAAATAAAAAAGTTCATTTAATTACTGTTAATGATTATTTAGCAAAAAGAGACTCTCTTTGGATGGGACCAATTTTTGAATACTTAAACATAAGTTGTTCATACATTCAAAACAGCCAAACTGTTGAAGAAAAAGTAAGTAGCTATCAATCTCATGTCGTATATGGAAATAATAATGAATTTTGCTTTGATTATTTAAGAGATAATTTAAGAGGTATCAATCAACCAAAAATGCAAAATGAGCATCATATAGCTATAATTGATGAGGCTGACTCTGTACTAATCGATGAGTCTAGGTCACCTTTAGGTATTTCAGGACCTGTGAAGACTCCCATTAAACTTTTTAAATTATGCTATGAAATTACTCAAGATCTCCTAAAAAGCGATGTAGAGATAAATGAAGAAAGAAAAAATGTTTTACTTATAGACAGCGGTATTAAGAAAATAGAATTCAACCTAAAAAAAAATTAATTTTTTAAAAGGAAATAGTTTATTTGATAATGAAAATTTAGAGGCTTATCAAATTATAAATCAATCACTTAAAGCACGTTTTTTGTATGAAAGAGACAAAGATTATGTTGTAAAAGACGGTCAAATTATTGTCATAGATGAGTTCTCAGGTAGATTAGCAGAAGGACGAAGGTTTGGTGAGGGTCTTCATCAATCTTTGGAAGCCAAAGAGAATCTTAGAATACAAGAAGAGAGTATTACTTTAGCAAGTATAACTTTTCAAAATTATTTTAAAAAATATCAAAAATTATCTGGAATGACTGGTACCGCTCTTACTGAGTCAGAAGAGTTTTTGGAAATATATGGCTTGAGTGTAATAGAAATACCTACTCATAAACCTATGATCAGAATTGATCAAAATGATCAAATTTATAAAACTCCCGACGAAAAATACAAAGCTGTTTTAGACTTAGTAAAAGAAAAATATGAAAAAGGTCAACCAATATTGGTTGGCACAACTTCAATTGAAAAATCAAATTTTATTTCAGATATATTGAAAACTAACAATATTCCTCACAATGTTTTAAATGCAAAAAATCATGAGAATGAGGCTGAAATTATTGCTTTAGCAGGCAAACCGTCACAAGTAACAGTTGCTACTAATATGGCAGGTAGAGGTACCGATATTAGATTAGGTGGAAATCCAGAAATAGATAAAAATTTTAATGAGAATGATTACCAAAAGGTAATTGATTTGGGTGGGTTATGTATTTTAGGCACTGAAAGGCACGAAAGTAGAAGAATAGATAACCAATTAAGAGGAAGGTCTGGAAGACAGGGAGATCCTGGACAGAGTATATTTTTTGTCTCTTTAGAAGATGATCTAATGAGAATTTTTGGATCAGAGAAACTTCAATCTATGCTTTCAACATTGGGTCTTAAAAAAGGTGAAGTTATTGAACATAAATGGTTAACTTCATCAATTGAACGAGCACAAAAAAGAGTTGAGGGTCATAATTTTGACATTAGGAAACAATTATTAGAGTTTGATAATATTATTGATAAACAAAGAAATATAATTTACTCCAAAAGAGAAACTATTATTAATGAAAATATAATTAATTTTATTCAAGAAACTGAGGATGAATTTATATCTAATTTGTTAGAAAGTGAAAAAGAAGAAATTAAGAATTTCTCGGACTTGTTGTCTTTTATTAAACCAGAAGAAAATGATAATAAAGACCATTATCTATCTTCATTTAAGAAAATTAAAGATGAAAATTATGCAAAACATACAAATGCTTATATTTTTATACTAAGACAAGTAAGTCTTTCTATTTTAGATAAAAATTGGCATAACCATATTCAAGAACTTACAAATATACGCATGTCTGTTAGTCTTAGCGGATATGGAGGGAAGGATCCAGTTAATGAATTTCGTAAGGCCTCTTTGAGTGCATTCAATCAACTAATATATGAAATACAAAAGCAAATGGTTTTAGTCCTAAACAATATTAGGGTTGAAAAAAAGAGTGAGAATCAAGAGGACAGTAATATTGAACCCATTACAAAAAAAATTGGAAGGAATGATCCTTGTCCTTGTGGATCAGGAAAAAAATACAAACAATGTCATGGAAGTAATTAATCAAACAATATAATTTAAATATCGATTGTTTCTTTTCTTTACCAATTCATCTTTTGATAATAATTTAAGATCCTCAATACTTTTTATCAAAGCAACCTTAAGATCATTTGATACCTTATCAAAATTCCTATGAGCTCCTCCAATTGGTTCTTCGATAATTCGATCAATAATTTTTAATTCTAAACAATCTTTTGCTGTTATTTTTAGAGAATTAGATGCTGTCTCAGCATAATCAGAGGACTTCCATAGTATTGAGGAACAACCCTCAGGAGAAATAACAGAGTAAATCGCATTGCTTAGCATTATGACAATATCGCTTGTAGCAAGAGCTATTGCTCCGCCTGATCCTCCCTCGCCTATAACAATCGAAATGCATGGTGTTTCACAATTTAATGCTACTTTCATTGATTGAGCTATTGCCTCAGCTTGCCCTCTTTCTTCGGCATCCTTGCCAGGGTAAGCTCCGGATGTATCCACAAAACAAATTAAAGGTAAATTTAATTTTGAGGCTAATTTCATAATTCTTTGAGATTTTCTATAACCTTCAGGTTTTGCCATACCAAAATTATGTTTTAATCTAGTGTTCATATCATTACCCTTTTCAGTACCTAGTATGATGACGGGTAAGCTATCTAAAAATGCAAAACCTGAAATAATGGCATTATCCTCAGAATAAAGTCTATCGCCATAAAGAGGTGTAAATTTTGTAAAAATACTATTTATAAAACTTTTTGTTTTAGGCCTATTTGGATGTCTTGCAAGTTTGACAATTTGCCATGGAGATAAATTAGAGTAAATTCTATTCAATTCTATTTGTTTTTTTTTCTCAATATCTTTAATTTTTCCATCAACATCTATATCGCTTTCTTTTGAAAGCTTGACTAGAGATTGTATTTCCATGTCAAATTTTTCCAATTTTTCTTCAAAATCTAAGTAGAACATTTTAAGGACTATAATTTATTTTTAAGTGGATGATAAGAGTCTAAAACTCTCTTTTTCATTGACTTTGCGACTTTAGTATAAATTTCTGTAGTTGAAATACTTGAGTGACCTAATAGTTTTTTGTATGTGCCTAATATCAGCGTTATTTTCTAACATTGTGGTAGCAAAAGAGTGTCTAAAAACATGAGAAGACAATTTATCTTTAATTATTGAGTCGTTATGACAATTTTCAAGAAATTTGTTTACAGATCTAGCAGAAATCTTTTTATTATTTAATACAAAAACAAATTGGTTTTTTTTTCCTAAATTTTTCAAAAGCTCCAAAAAATCTCTAATTATATATACTTTTCTCTCTTTGGAACCTTTTCCATAAACGTAAATAGAATTGTCTTGATAGTTAATGTCAGACCATTTTAAATTCAGTGCCTCTGATATTCTCAAACCTGATAAATAAATTAATTTTAGTACTAAAATATAAAGTTCTTTATTAGTCTGTTTTGAATTATACAAATTCATGAATATTTGCTCCATTTTTAGTTTTGATATGGCCTTTGGGATTTTTTTTAAATTTGATAAGCTTTCGAATTCTTGAAAATCAATTTTTTCAATTATTTTTTCTGTTTGGAGAAACTTCAAAAAATTTTTTAAAGTTGAGATTTTTCTATTTATACTAGATATTTTCAAATTTTTTTTTCTTAAATTTATAATATATGATTTAATCTTAGCATTAAGATCACTATCTTTTATATCCTCTGCATAAAAAAATTGATCTAAATCAACTAAATAATTATCTACAGAGTTTCTTGAGAGATTTTTTTCAGAAATTAAAAATTGTGTGTATGAATCTATGTATTTTTCATATTTCATAAATTAATTAAATGTGCTCTAAAGGCTAATTTTATTAATTCATTTTTTAGATATTCATTATCAATAATATAGTTATTTAAAAAGTATAAATCGAATTCATTTATAGAATAAAATTTTTCGCTTAAATTGACATAATATATATATGAGTCTATCAAATTTAAATTTTCAGCTAAACTAGCCAAATACACAGGATTAACTGAAATTGTATCTGTATCTGTAACTTTTAAATTATCATTCTCTTTAAAATTAATGTTTCTATTTAAAAATAAAAATTTCATCATTGGACTATTTATATACTCATCATTATCTACATAGTTTTTATTATCAAAATTTTTAACTAAATAGTTCTTTAAAGCTAATGCAATATCATTGTTTTCAATTACACCGTTTGGCACATCGTTTAATAAAATTAATAAATTTTCTAAAAAACTTGAATTTTCATAAAGTGATAGGAGCATTAAACCATTGATATAATTTAAGTTTCTAGAGGTAATTCTCATTTCACTAAACTGATCATTGATTAATCTTGATGCATCATATAAATCTAATTGTAATAAAGGAATATAGCTCTCTAAAATTTCAAGTTTTTTATTATAATTAATATTATTTTGCATTTCTTCATACATAATTAATTCTTTAGGCTTAACTTTTAACATTTTTAGCATTGATAAATATTGTGACTTATTAATAACTCGATTTTTAAAAAGATAATTTATTTGATATAGATCTATTGTATTTGATTTGAGATATATTTCTAATTCAAGGATATTATTAATTTCATCGACATTAACGATAATCGTTTCAGAAATCAGTGCGATATATTTATCAATTAATCCTAATTCACTTAAATTGTAATTAATATCAATTATATTATTTTTGAGAAAGTCCAATAAAAATTTTGTATTGAGTTTATCGAACTCTTTTTGATCAAAAATTTCAATTATAAAATTAATCTGCTCAAATTGATTATCTTTTAATAAGCATAAAATATTATAGACCAAAATATCATCAAAATTTTTCTGATTGTTGTCCAATACAGATAAATATTGACATAATTCATCAAATTGATTTGAGTCATACAAATAAGTTAAGTAAGTTAAATTATTGTTTGAATTTCGAAATTCTTCAAAAATAACTTTTTCAAACAAAATTGAATTGATCTGATATCTATAGTTTTTTTTTATTGAATAAAATTATTTTTTCAAAGAAAAAATCTTCTTCGTTAGAATATTCAGGGTAGATATTACTGTTTGTTAGAGGATCAAATAAAGAGTAAAAAAAATTATTGTTATTTTCTGTTGAATTTATAAGTTTTAGAAGACTTTCTTCTGATTTAATTGATGAAATTATATTGTTTTGTGAGAATGATTTTTCTTGGAATATAATTTCCTCGCTATATTCACTAGCATTTAATGAAAGGCCTACTGTAACTAACAAAAAAAAAATGAGATATTTCATGTGAACTGATCTATTGGTATTTCATAAACCTTTTCTTTAGTTGGTGGTGGTATTTTTATAGAGTTGATTAAGATATAGCCTGATAATATTAGTACAATGATCACTGATAGTATTACTATTTTTCTCATAATTATTAATTTATTGGTTTTTCATATTATATATTTAAAACATATCAAATAACAATGGTGAAAAAAAATTTTGAAAAAATATGTATTATTGGTATGCCTGGCTCAGGAAAATCTACAATTGGTCGTGCATTATCTGACTACTTAAAATTTGATTTTTATGATACTGATGAACAAATTGAAATTGAAAGTCAATCGAAAATAAAACACATATTTAACAAAGAGGGTGAAGAGCATTTTAGAAAATTAGAAAGATCTATATTCAAAAAATTGATTTTGAAGAATAAAATTATTGTTTCTACTGGTGGAGGAATAATTTTAAAAAATAAAGACCTTTTAAAACAAACATTTAATATATATTTAAAATGTGATTTAGAAACTCTAATTAAAAGGACTTCACGAAATAAAAATAGACCCCTATTAAAAAATAATGTTGAGAAAAATATAAAAATACTTTTCAATGATAGAAAAGAAATTTACAATGAGACGTCTGATTTAACAATTAATGCAACCAGTAATACTCAAAAAACTATAACAACTATATTAGAAAATTTAAATCAATGAAGATAAGAAAGATAATTGACAAACATATACACGAAATTGAATTTTTAAAAATAACTCAATTAGAAAGAAAATTAATTAATAATATCTCAAATCGTGATATTTTAATATTTGATAAGAATATCGTAAAAAATATATTTATTAAAAAGCTTTTAAAAAAATTTCCTAAAAGGTGTTTTGTAATTAAGGGACATGAGAAGATTAAAAATATAGAGAACTATTCGACTTTAATTGAAAAAGTGCTTAAATTAGGAGTTCAACGTAAGACTGTAATATACTCCTTTGGTGGTGGAACACTGGGAGACCTCTCAGGTTTTTTAGCATCCACGATATTAAGAGGAGTTGGGCACGTCATGATACCCACATCTCTTTTAGCAATGGTAGATAGTTCAATTGGTGGTAAGACAGGAATTAATAGTAAATTTGGTAAAAATTTGATTGGAACATTTTATCTTCCAAAAAAAGTATTCATTTGTTCAGACTTTTTGAAAAGTTTACCAAAAAGAGAAATTGCATGTGGATATGCAGAAATAATAAAATACAGCCTAATTGACTCAAATCAATTACATGAACTTCTTATTAAAAGAACCAAAGATGACATAAATAAAATTATTAAACATTCAATTAATACAAAATTTAAATATATCAGTGATTTTAGAGAAAAATTAAATTCTAAAAATTCTAGAGCAATTCTTAACTTTGGACACACAATAGGTCATGCTATTGAAAATTCAAATTTTTATAAAGGTAATCTAAAACATGGAGAGGCGATATCTTTAGGAATGATTTTAGAATTAAAAATTTCTAGTTTATTAAATTACTATCCTAAAAGAATTGATAGTTTAATTGAAATGTTAAAAAAATATAATTTACCTATTAGCTACAGCAAATATGTTAATAAAAAGACCATTTCATCTTTAATAAAAAAAATTACATTTGATAAAAAGGTTATTAACGAAGATATTAATATTGTTCTCATTGGAAAAAATGGAGGTTTTGTTAAAAAGATTTCAATTAGAAATCTTAAATCTATTCTAAATCAAATAAAATAATGACTTTAATTGTTATTATAAAAATTTTAGCGATAATTATCTTACTATTATTATCAGCCCTTTCCTCTGGTTCGGAAACTGCTTTAACAGCAGTATCGAAACAGCGAGCTCATAGACAGAAAGATAAAGGTGCTAAAAATGCGAATTTCATTTTAAAAATTAAAGAATTCAAGGATGAATTCATTACGGGAATCTTACTTGCTAATAACCTATTTAATATTTTAGCTACAGCTTTAATGACAGAATTACTTGTTTCAGAATTTGGCGGTTTAGGAGTTTCTGTTGCTACAATTTTTATGACATTAATGATTGTTATATTTTCTGAAGTTACTCCCAAAATTTTTGCAATTAACAAACCAATGACTTTTGCACTAAAAGTCTCTAAGTTTTTTTACTTTTACACGAAATTAATTAAACCAATTGTAAATCTTATTAATAAAGTTTCTAACAAAATTATTAAATTGATTGGATTAAATTTAAATGCAGACCAATCAAAAATTATAGAAGAGGAGTTTGAAGGAGCTGTTCAACTGCAAAAACAATACTCAAAAGATGGTGAATATGAGGCTGATTATATGAGTAATATTCTTGAGTTAAAAAAATTAAAAGTTGATGAGCTAATGACTCACAGAAATGAAATTCTATTCATTAATCTAGATGATCCATATAAACAAAATTTTAAAGCTATAAGTTCATCAACATTCACGAGAATACCTGTTATTAAGGGAAATTTTAATAATTTGGTTGGTATTATAGATATCAGAGATTTTTTAAAAGATTCCTCTTTAGAGGAGTCAAATGAAAGTATTGAAAGAAATACTTTTCAGCCTGTTTTTATTCCCCAAAATAAACTTGCGATGAAACAACTTATTGATTTTAAATCTTCTAGAGAACACATGGCTTTAATAGTAGATGAATATGGAGAAATACAAGGCTTAATTACTTTAGAGGATATTATTGAAGAAATTATTGGAGAAATTTTTGATGAAACTGACACTGATGAAACATATCTAGAGAAAATTGACTCTAATAATTATTTATTTAATGGAAATGCTAGTGTAAGAGAAATTAATAGAAGTCTAGATATTAACTTACCTGATAAATTTGTAACATTATCAGGCTTAATTCATGATTTAGCAAAAGAAATCCCTAAAGTTGGAAAAGTTTTCTTTATTGAGGATGTAAAATTGCAAATTATCTCTAGATCAATAAACAAAATTAATAAGGTTAAGCTATCTATTTGATATTTTTATTTCTAGGGAGTGTAGGCCAGATTTAAAAACCGGTTCTAATTTTTCATGAATTGTTCTATGAATATCTATTTTCTTCAGATTATTTTTATTAAATATTCTGAGCTCTACATGAGTTAAGATGGTTGATGTATTTTCTACACCAGCATGTCCCATATGTTTGTCACTGTTGTTAATAATTTCTAAAATTTCAAATTCACTAATATCTTGTAAAAGGATTTTAATATTATTTAAATTCATAATTTAATCTTAAATGAATAAAAAAAATAAAATAGAAAATTTATGCAATCATCCAAATTGTAAAGAGGAAGGTGTTTATAAAGCACCTTTAGACTATGACAATTTAGTTAATTATCAGTGGTTTTGTATTGAACATATTAAAGAGTTTAATAAAAAGTGGAATTACCATAAGAAAATGGATGCAAATGAAATTGAAAACGATATTCGTTTTGACACTATCTGGAGAAGACCTACAAGCTCTTTTGGATCGGGGAGTAAATTTTATAATTTTACTATAAATGGTGAGGATATGGGCACATTTGATAACCCTGCTGGATTTCAGCCTCAATCAAATAAATTGTTAAAATCCTTAAGTATTTTAAAATTAGATATAAATACAGACTTAAAATTGATAAAGAAAAGGTATAAAGAACTAGTCAAAGAGCATCATCCAGATGTAAAGGGTGATAGTAAAAAAGTTATTGATAAATTTAGAGAAATAGTAGAAGCATATAACTACTTAATTGAAAGATACAAAAAATGAATAAAATTGAGGCTCTTAAAAAAATAGATAATTTACAAATTTCTGATGTATCATCCAAGGAAGTCTTTGGCATTCAAACAGATATAAAAGTTCCAAAATTTAATGAAGCTAGTGAATATTGCCCTAAACTAGATACAAACTACGTATTTGATGAAAGTACAACGATTGCTATTTTGCTTGGTCTAAAATTCAATAAACGAGTTTTCTTACAAGGTTTGCATGGAACTGGGAAGTCCTCTCACATTGAACAAGTTTGTGCAAGATTAAACTGGCCGTGTATAAGAGTTAACTTAGATAGTCATGTATCGAGAATCGATCTTATTGGAAAAGATGCAATAGTTTTAAAAGATAACAAACAAGTAACAGAATTTCAGGAAGGTATCCTTCCTTGGGCATTTCAAAATAACGTTTCTTTAGTTTTTGACGAATACGATGCAGGTCGACCAGATGTAATGTTTGTTATTCAAAGAATACTTGAAGCTGAGGGAAAGTTAACTCTTCTTGACCAAAGTAAGGTGCTCTCACCTCATCCCTATTTTAGGCTATTTGCTACTGCTAACACAGTAGGCCTCGGGGATACCTCTGGGATTTATCATGGAACAAATCAGATCAATCAAGGACAAATGGACAGATGGAATATAGTTGCAAAATTAAACTACCTTGATGAGGATAAAGAAATAGAAATTATTTCAAAAAAAGTTTCTGCAAACAATGAAGAGAAGAAAATAATATCTTCAATGGTTCAAATGGCAAATTTAACAAGAAAAGGTTTTGAACAAAAAGATATATCTATTGTCATGAGCCCTAGAACTGTAATTATGTGGGCAGAAAATTATAAAATTATTAAAGATATTAAAAACTCTTTGAAGTTTACTTTTTTAAATAAATGTGACGAAAGTGAAATAGATATATATAAAGAATATTTCCAAAGAACCTTTGCAATTGATATCTAATTGTCCGAGAAACAACTAAATATTCCCAGGCAAATTTCAAATACACTCAATTCTGTTAATAAAACCATATCGGAAAACAAAGAATTAAAAATAAATGTAAATTCAAATATCGTTTTAGAGAAAGATGATACTTTAAACCTTCCTTCAATCTCAAATATTTTCAATTACGAGGATATGCGTGGTGCAGCAGACTCATTTGCTCTTAAAAAAAAATACCATGATGAAAAACTATTAAACCAAATAACATCAAAAAATATAGATATAAGAGAAGAAATTATTTTCTTAGAGCGTTTACGATATGAGACATATGGCTCAAAACCCTTCAAAGGTATTATAAAAAACATTGAGAATAAATGGTTTAAAAGATTAGAGGTATTAAAACTAAAAAAACAAAAAGACTCTAAAGATTTATTTTATTTTACCTTAACGCATTTTTTCATTGATTTAGTGAACAATAAAATGTGGAAATCAAATAATAATCATTTAAAGAATATAACTTCTAAAGACAACATATCAAAATTTTATAACACACTTCAAAAATTATCTCAGAATATTCAAGACCAAAAAGAATATTTAAACTTATCGGTAGATTTACTCAGAATTATTTTTCCATCGGTTGAGGATGAAAGCCAACCAGATGATAAAGATCTTGATGAGGGAAACGATGAAGAGGATTTTAATCAACAGCAAAACCAAGAAGAAAATCAAGCCCAAAAACCTGAAGAAAGCCAATTAGAAGAAAATATGCATACTCCCGAAAATGACTCAGATAATAGTCAGTCTAGTGTTCAGGGAGAAGAAATTGATATTGAAATTTCAGACCAACAAATTGAAGATATATTTAAGTCAATTGATAGTTATAGAAACCTTAATCAAAATTATAAAGCAGCTACTAATAAATATGATGAAATCATAGAAGCAATTAAACTATGTGATCATGAGGAGTTAGTGGCCCTAAGAAGGCAACTCGATGAAAAATGTGATTTATATCAAAAGCAAATATCAAGATTAGCAAATAAATTATATCGAAAACTTCAATCAAAACAAAATAGGTCATGGAATTTTGATTTAGATGAAGGTGTTCTAGATACTTCAAAACTTACCAGGGTTATAACTAATTCAAATAGTTCTCTCTCTTTTAAAAAAGAAAAAGAAATTAAATTTGAAGATACAACCGTAACTTTATTAATTGATAATTCAGGATCAATGAGAGGAAAGCCTATTATGATAGCTGCTTTAACAACTGATATGATAGCGGCTACTTTAGAAAAATGTAAAATCAAAGTTGAAATTCTTGGATTCACAACAAAAGCATGGAAAGGTGGAAAAACTCGAGAGCATTGGCTTAAAAATGGAAAGGAGAAAAATCCTGGAAGACTTAATGACCTAAGACATATTATTTATAAATCTGCTGACCAAAACTCAAAAAAATCTAAAATAAATTTAGGCCTTATGTTAAAAGAGGGTCTTTTAAAAGAAAATATTGATGGCGAAGCACTTCTTTGGGCTAGTTCTAGAATTTCGAAAAGGCCTGAAAGTAGAAAAATACTAATTGTCATATCTGATGGCGCACCTGTAGATGACTCAACACTATCAGTAAACAACAGTAATTATTTAGAAAAACATCTAAAAAGCACTATTCTTGCGATTGAAGAGAAATCGAACATTGAACTATTGGCAATCGGTATAGGTCATAACGTAGGTCAGTATTACAGTAAAGCAATTACCATTCATGATGTAGAAGAGTTGGGTGGAATTATGTTTGAAAAAATAGAGTCATTATTCGACTAAATTAAACAAAATTTTATTCTTATACTCTTCAAACCTATCCTCATTTATAGATAATCTTATTTCTTCAAAAAACTTATTCATAAACCAAATATTATATATTGATAAAATGGTCATACCGAGCATCTCATTAGCTTTAAACAAATGATGTATATAAGATTTTGAAAATTTATTTATTTCCTGTAATTCACATCCTTCATCAATACTAGAATGATCGTCTTTAAATTTTGAGTTGTTTAAATTAATTCCTTTACTACTTAGTTTTGACATCATAATACCATGTCTAGCAATCCTTGTAGGTGATACACAATCAAATGTGTCATATCCAGAACTTACACCATGCAAAATATCATCTAGTCCTCCAATTCCTAGAATATGAATAGGTTTTGATTTATCTATATAATTTTCACAGAAAGAAAAGATATCGTACATCTGATTTTTTGTACTTCCCAAAGAGCCGCCTATTGCAAGTCCATCGAAATTTTTTGAGCATGTTTCTTCACAAGCAATCTTTCTTAAATCCTCATAAACACCACCTTGTATTATACCATATAGTGACTGTTTTCCTGAGGAACCAAAGGTTGAGTTATACTTTTTAAATTTTGAGTCGAAAGAATTTATACATCTTTCTGCCCAGCGATGACTCATGTACATAGACTTTTCTGTATATTTTTTTGAGACATTAAAGGGCGTACATTCATCTAAGACAAAAATCAGATCAGCGCCAAAGTCACGTTGTAATTCAATAGATCTCTCAGGTGATAAGAATACCTTATCACCATTAATATAATTTCTAAATGAAGCACCATCCTCGTTTATTTTTATAAGAGATTTTCTCTTTGCATTATTGTTTTTTCTTTTAATTTCTTCTGAAACTGAACCATATCCTAGCGAAAATATTTGATATCCCCCACTATCAGTCATCATAGGCCCATTCCAATCAGTAAAACTCTGTAAGCCCCCTTCTTTTGATATGACCTCTGGACCAGGTTGAAGCATTAAATGGTATGTGTTTGAAAGAATAATTTGTGTTCTTGCTAATTTTAATTGAGAGGGGAGTACAGATTTGACAGTGGCCTTAGTGCCACAAAAAATAAATGAGGGTGTATTGATTTTACCATGAGCTGTGTTAATTAATCCAAGTCGAGCATTTGATAATTTTGACTTTTTTTTTACTTGAAAAAAATTAGTCAAGTTTAGATGGCAAAAAGATCTTCGCTAAATATATAAATATTGTGTCAAATAGACTTAATAAAATTCTAAGTAAATAAATACCTATTCCATAAGAAATAATTAGGTCAAATAAAGGCACTGGATTAGAAGATAAGATATTAAATGCAAGAACGCTAAATATAATATTATCAATAAATTGCGATACAATTGTTGATGCATTATTTCTAAACCAAAGGTTAGTATTTTTATTTTTTAAATAAGAAAATATAAAAATATCAATTTTTTGACTTATAAAAAAAGCACAAATACTTCCAACTATTATTGGAAACTGTGGGAGGAAAATAGTCATAATTGACTCATGCATACCATAGCTCCAAGACCATGCAGGATGCTCATCAGGATTAATTGGGGCCATAGATATTGTTAAAAACATAAGCACGGTTGAAAATAAGTATGCTGCAATACCAAGGTATATACATCTAGTTGCAGATTTTTTATCAAAATATTCATTCAAAATGTCAGTACAAAGAAATATAGATATAAACAAAACAGTTCCTAGGGCCATTGGTTCAGGAAAGAAAGGAAAGTCTACAACTTTAAGAACTTGAATATTCGCTAATATGATTGCGATCGCAACATAAACATAAATACCTGTCTTTCCGAAGAACTTAAGTGAGAGTAAAATTGAAAGATAACAAAAAATAATTTGAAATAACCAGATAATTATAACTGAAGAGTTATTTAAGTTATTTGATAAATTTAAAAATAATTCTTGAAACATTTAGCTAGCTTTTTTGCTAACGTTTTTTTCGATTTGCTTTTTGATTTTTAAGGCTTTATCAGTTAAAGATCGTGAGCTTGTTTTATTTAGATATTGATCTAAACCACCATGTTTATCTATAGTTCTAAGTGTAGATGAGGCTATTCTTAGTCTAAATTTTCTCTGTAAAGACTCACTAAATAGAGTGACACTGTTTAAATTAACCATAAAACGCCTTTTAGACTTAATATTAGAATGGCTGACGTTATGACCAGTTTGGTGTTTTTTTCCAGTAATATCGCAAGATCTAGACATGAGATGAGTTTATAATACAAAAGTCCCTTTTTTACAATAAGTAATAGTTTCTTAAAGTTTTAAATGGCTTATTGCATATTTTGGTGTGTACTTCTCTAAAAGTGGGTTGATCTCATCTTTTTTTTTCAATTTAGATTTATGAATTCCATTTTTAATCCAGAGAGAGTCTAATTTCATTTTTTTACCTCCTGCAATGTCATGCCACAATGAGTCACCAATAACTAATACCTTACTAAGATTTGTAATCCTCATTTTTTTAAAAATATCCTGATATATTGGTTCGTAAGGTTTTCCATATCTAAAGACAGTCCCTCCTAAATCAGAGTATAACTCTGCTATCGTACCACCACTAATAGAAAGAGTATTTTTATTATGGACTAAGTAATCTGGGTTTGCACATAGTAGTGGAAGTTTATACTTCATAATTTTATCTAAATGTTCAGCAAAATCTAAAATAGATAATCCATCTTTTAGATCTGCAATCATAGCAAAATTTGCACTTTCAACTTTTTTAGTGCAATCTAGATTGAAATACTTAATTTTTTGCTTTGATAGCTCTAAAGGGTAACATTTTCTACCAAACTTTTTATATATATCTTTTTTGATGTTATTTAATGCTATTTGTCCACTAGTAATACAGTAATCAAATAGTTTTTCACTAAAACCCAATCTTTTTAAATTTGCCTCTGATTGAATAGTGGGGCTAGCTGAATTAGAAATAAGAATGATTTTTTTATTTTCTAATTTAAGATACTCTAAACATTTTTCTGCTTCTATAAACTTTTTATGACCGTTATGAAGAACCCCCCACTGATCAAATAAAAAATAGTTATATTTACTAACTACATTTTTAAAAGATGAAATATTTTTCAAGAGTACTGTCCAATTACCTCGGAGATGCTTCTAAAACCTTGTTGTTGAATTAAATTTATCAAATCATATGTCATTTTTTTTACATGGTAAGGACCTTCATATGTAAAGCTACTATAAATCTGAATTAATGAGGCTCCTAATTTCATTTTAGTTAAGATATCATTTGCATCAAAAATACCCCCTACTCCTATAATTTTAATTTTTCCTGATGTCAGAGTATAAAAATCTCTTATTAATTCATTTGATTTAAGGAATAATGGTCTACCACTTACTCCTCCCTCTAACTTATCATTAACCATCGATTTATTAATTGTCGTATTAGTCAGTATTAGCCCATCCACATCATTTGCGAGTGAAATCAATGAAATATCCTTTTTATCCTGATCAGAAATATCTGGTGATATTTTGAATAAAATAGGGATTTTTGAGTTATTCTCATCTCTTAGCCTATGGATATTTGTAACGATCTTTTCAAAATTTTGAGATTTAAGATTATCTCTCAATCCAGGTGTATTTGGTGAAGATAAATTGATCACAATGTAATCACCAAGTCTATAAAGTCTATCGAAAAGCTTTTTGAGATCATCTAAAATTTCTACGGTATCCTTATTGTTACCTATGTTTATACCAATGATTTTATCTTGGAAATTTTCTTTAAGGTTTGAGTTATTGATATTTCTTTCAAATACATCCATGCCTTTGTTATTAAATCCTAAAGAATTTATTAATGCTTTTTGAGCAGGAAACCTATGAATTCTGGGTTTTGAGTTGCCTTTTTGAGGCAAAGGAGTCACTGTTCCCAACTCAGTAAAACTAAATCCTAAATTTAATATTGGATTTATCACCTCTGCATTTTTGTCAAAACCTGCCGATAACCCAATAGGAGTTTTAAAAGTTCTACCCCATATTGTTTGTTCAAGGATTTCTGTATTTTTACAAATAATTTTTGGATAAATGCCTAATTTGAGAGCTTTTATAGATATATTATGTGATAATTCTGGATCTAACTTTTTGAGAATACGATGAGCTAAATTATACATTTAGCTTCGAGTTGAACAACTCCAGAGTTTTAGCTTTTGTATAAATTTTAGTAAATGAGCCCAATCTTGGTCCATTCTCTTGACCAAAAACAACTTGATAAATGAGTTTAAAAAATTCCTTAATATTCTCTTTATATACAGAATTTTTTCCGACACTAAAAATAGCAGTTTGAAATTCATCTGCATCAGCCGAAGACTCTACTTCTTTTAATTTAGACACAACTTCTTTAAGTATAATTAATTCTTCAGAATTTGGAATTTTAAAGTTTAAATTTGGTTGTATAAAATCCCTAAAATAATTAATACCACAATCAATCATTCTATTAATAAGATCAGTTTCCGCTTTGCTAAAATTAGATTGATAATTTTTTATTAAACCAAAAATCACATTAGGGTCCTCAGACTTGCAAACTGATATAATATTTAGGATTAAACTATAATTAATTTTTGATTTATATGATGGATTTTCAGCTTTATGAATATGCCAAGCAGGGTTATCTGGGTTCAGATCGTCGGACTCTAATTTATTAACGTGCGTTAAATATTCATCGGTGTTTTTAGGTATTACATCAAAATAGAGTTTCTTTGCAGTTGTTGGTCTTTGATACATAAACATGGCCAAACTCTCTTCAATAGAGTATTTAAGCCAATCATCGATGCTTATACCATTACCTTTTGACTTACTAATTTTTTCAGCATTTTCATCGAGAAATAGCTCATAAATTAAATTTTCAGGAGGCTTAGAACCGATTATCTTACATATCTTTGATGATAGGGTATAACTCTCTGTTAAATCTTTACCACACATTTCATAATCTACACCAAAAGCAGCCCACCTCATTGCCCAATCAACTTTCCATTGAAGTTTGCAATTGCCATCTAAAACTGATTTAGATTTCAATACACCATCCTCATAATATGAAACAGTAAATTCTTCATTATTAATTTCTTCAATTGGAACTTGCAATATTTTACCAGTTATTTCACTAATTGGAAAAAATGGACTATAAGATTTTCTTCTTTCTTCACCAAGTGTCGGAAGAACTACATTAATAATTTCATCATAATTTTTTATAATTTTCTTTATTGTTTCATTGAACAACCCTGATTTATAAGCATCTGTTGAACTTTGAAAAGAAAAAGGCAAATTAAATCTATTTAAAAAATCTTTAAGTTTTGAATTATTATGTTCACCAAAACTCTTAAACAACTCAAAAGGATCTGGGACGGATGTCAAAGGGTAATCAAGGTAGTTAGATAATTTTTCTTTGTTCGGGATATTATCAGGGACTTTTCTAAAGCCATCCATATCATCAGAAAATGCTATGAGGTCAGTCTCTTTACCAGTCAATTTTTCATAACAAAATCTTACCATATTTGTCCTTAGCACTTCCCCAAAAGTACCTATATGAGGTAAGCCGGATGGGCCGTACCCAGTTTCAAAGATTATTTTGTCTTTAGTATTATTTTTTTCAAAGCGTTTTATAATTTTTTTTGCTTCATTAAATGGCCAGGATTTGTATGAGTTATAATCAGTCAAAATTTAGGTGCTAATGTTAGAGTAATACCATTGAGCTCTTCTGTAAATGGAATTTGACATGAGAGTCTTGAATTTTTTTTTATATCCATAGCTTGGTCAAGCATAGATTCCTCATCGTCATCAGCTTTTGATATTTTTTCTAACCAATTTTCATCGACATAACAATGGCAGGTAGCACAAGCGCAACAACCCCCACATATAGCTTCAATATCTAATCCAGCGTCTCTAATAATCTCCATTATTGAAAAACCAACTGTTGCTTCGATTTTATGAGGTGAACCCTCATGATCTATAACGTTAATATGATATGTCATTTTGAAATTTTTAAATATTTAGACTATAAGATCTATCAGTTAGACAGGCTTAATGCGACTAAAATTAATATACTAAATATATTCTAAAAAATTATAAATTTAGATTAGATGTATAAATCCGAGAATTTTCAGATAAGTCTTTGGCTTGTAAGTCTCATGTCAATTATATTGCTGATGATCATTGTTGGTGGTTTGACAAGATTAACTGAGTCTGGTTTGTCCATGGTTGATTGGAGATTATTTATGGGAACAATACCCCCTTTATCCCATGGAGATTGGTTAAAAGTTTTTGAAGACTATAAGCAATATCCTGAATATCAAATAAAAAATATAAATATGACACTATCAGAGTTTAAATACATCTTTTGGTGGGAATATGGACATAGAGTATTGGGAAGACTAATAGGAATTATTTTTATCATCCCTTTTATTTACTTTGCTTTGAAAAAATACTTTTCTAATGAAGAGTTATACTCATATTCATTCCTTCTTTTTCTTGGAGGGTCACAAGGTATTATCGGATGGTGGATGGTAAAAAGTGGATTAGATGTTAATCCATACGTTAGCCATTTAAGACTTGCCATTCACTTAATTATAGCTCAAATAATTCTCTCTTTAATTTTTTATCTTTTCTTGAAAAGGCTTGATATTGGAATTTATAAAAATAATTTTAGCTCACATAAAACTTTTTTTATTTTTTTTAATATAATAATTTTTTTTACAGTAATTTACGGTGCTTTTATGGCTGGTTTAGATGCTGGAAAATCATTTAATACTTGGCCCAAAATGGGAGATAATTACATTCCTGAAAATTTAATTTTTATTGAGGATCGACTTTTTGGTTTTTTTTGATAACAGTGTCTTCATACATTTTTTTCATAGAGCCTTAGCTTATTTATCATTTTTAACAATTCTTTATATGTGCTTTAAACATTTTAAGGGAATTGAAAATACATATCAAAAAATCCATTTCCTGATTGTGCTATTTCTAGTTTTAATTCAGTTATTTATTGGTGTTTTTGTTGTTTTGAGTAATGTTCAAGTCTCTTTGGGTTCTATCCATCAAATAATAGGCACTTTACTGTTTGTATCAGCTACTTGTTATAGCCTTCAAATACTTAAGAATTAAATCTAATTAGGGTTACATTTTGTATAAACTGCATGGGTAAAATTCTAGTTATTGGTGCAAATGGTTCTGTTGGCAAATCATGTGTTAACAACCTAAAAGATGATAATGATTTAGTTCTAATATCAAGAAGCGAATTTGATAGTGATGTTGAAGGTAATTTTGAAAAAAATGTTCTAGATATTAATGATTACACGAATACAGAAAGTTTCATAAAATCAATTAACTACGAAATATCTGGCATAATCTTTGCCATTGGCTCGATAAACTTAAAACCTTTCTCAAGCACCTCTGTTGATGATTTTAAAAAAATAATGGATGATAATTTTTATAATATCGTTCATTTCCTTAATCATTGCATAATTAAGATGTCGGATTCATCTTCAGTAGTATTTTTTTCATCAATAGCAGCTGTTAGAGGTTTTAAAAATCATACAGCAATCTCCTCTGCAAAAAGTGCATTAATTGGTTTATCAAATTCTTTAGCCGCAGACTATGCTCCGAAGATAAGATTTAATACAATATCTCCTAGCCTATCTTTTTCCAAAATGTCAAATTTTATGGTTTCTAATGAAAAGGTTGCTGAAGGAATTGGAAAACTTCACCCTATGTCAAGACTTGGAACAGGTGATGACATAGGTAATTTGGCTTCTTTCTTGGTATCTAAAAAATCATCATGGATTACAGGACAAAACTTCCAACTTGATGGTGGAAGATCAACTTTAATCACAAAATAATAAAAACAAAATGAAGGAATGCTTTGTAGTTCTTGGAAATCAACTATTTGATAAGAAGTACTTAACAGAATTTAAAAACTCATGTGATTTTTTTATACAAGAGGATATGGGCCTTTGTAGTTATTTTAAACATCACAAACAAAAAATTTATTATTTTTTGGCATCAATGAGGGAATACAGGGACTATCTAAAAAAAAATAATTTTAAAGTAAATTATATTTCTCTTGATAAAAATATTTCTAATTTCAAAGACTATTTTGCTGGTCTAAAAAGCTTCTTAAGTAAAAAAAATATTTCTAAAATTAATATCTTCGAAATAGAAGACTTAGAATTCAGAATTAAATTTGAGCGATTTTGTAAAAATAGCAAAATTGAACTAATTTTTTCATAAATCTCCTATGTTCCTTGTTAGTAGAACTGATTATAAAGATATGGTTACTACAAAAAAACCTCAACTTGCTAATTTTTATAGCAATGTTCGGAAAAGTTTTCAAATATTTGTAAAAGACAATAAACCTATTGGAGATAAGTGGAGTTTCGATGAGGATAATAGAAAAAGAGTTCCTAAAGGTTATCAAAGTCCTAAATCTTATACATTTGAGTCAAAATATTTTGAGGAAATAAAAAAATTAATTGATAAATTTTTTTCAAAACACTTTGGAAATTTGGAAAAGAAAATAATATTTCCAATGAATTTTAAAGACTCATCTAAAGTTCTTGATAATTTTATTAGCAGTAAACTTGAAAACTTTGGACATTACGAAGATTTTGTGAGCACCAGTGATCCATACATTAATCATAGCATAATTAGTGCACCATTAAATATAGGTTTAATAACACCAGAACAAGTGCTCAATAAATTGAGCTCTTTTTCATATACTAAAGTTGGCATCAATAATTACGAAGGGTTTATTAGACAAGTCTTTGGTTGGAGAGAATTTATGAGATACTTAAATATTCACTATTATAAAGATTTTAATAAAGGTAACTTTTTTGGAAATGACAGAAAATTAACAAAACATTGGTATGAGGGTACAACAAACATTCCTATTTTAAATGACATGATATTAAATTTAAAAAAAAGTGGATATGTTCACCATATCCCAAGATTGATGATAATTAGTAATATAATGAACTTAGCTGGATTAAAGCCATCTGAAGTTTATAAATGGTTTATGGAGACATTCATTGACTCATCTGATTGGGTTATGACGCCAAATGTCTATGGAATGGGGATGTTTAGCGATGGAGGTATTTTTGCAACAAAACCATATTTATGCGGTTCAAATTACTTACTAAAGATGAGTAATTATAGTCGGGGGGATTGGACACAAACATTAGATGGTTTATATTGGAATTTTATATATAAAAATAAAAATTATTTTAAAACTAATCAGAGACTCTCTATGATGTACTATACTGTAAATAAAATGGACAAGTCTAAAATTAGTACTCATATATCTAATGCAAAAAAATTCATCAAAGAATACACAAGATAGAGTAGTTTTTATAACAGGTGCTAGTAGTGGGATTGGTTACGCACTATGTGAAGAGTATCTCAGACAAGGCTGGAATGTGATAGGCTTAGCAAGAGATGATACCAAAATACCAAATGAAACAATTGATAATCCAAAATTTGAGTTTGTAAAAACAGATTTATCAAATTTTGACTCAAGTAAGCTAATTATAGATGAGGTATTTAAAAAAAATGCAAATATTAGTACATTTATTTTAAATGCAGGTATTTATATCCCCGATAGTCTAAATGATTTTAACTTTGAAAATGCAAAGGCAACTTTTGATACCAATGTTTTAAGTATTTATTTATCAATAGAGCTAATAAAAAAAAATTTCGAGCTAAATTCAAATTATACCTTGGCAATAATGTCCTCCACAGCTGGATATAAGGGTCTCCCAAAATCTTTTTTATACGGACCCTCAAAAGCGGCTTTAATTAATCTAGCCGAGGCTATAAAATCTGAAATGCATGATAATCTCAATGTAAAACTTATCTGTCCAGGATTTGTAGAAACTCCTGCTACAAAAGTAAATTCATTTAAAATGCCATATTTAATGTCGCCTAAAGATGCAGCTAGGATTATTTATAGTAAAATATATAAAAAAGGTTTTGAAATATCCTTCCCTTTTCCTTTTAATTCTATAATGAAATTTGGTAAAGTATTGCCTTATAAACTTTACTTCAAAATCACTGAAAAAAAGTTTTCAAAAAAATGAAAATATCTATCCCTAAAATCTCAATAGTAATGGGAAGCCAAAGCGATTGGTCCACACTTAGGCATACGGGTAAAATTCTAAAAGAATTAAAGATTGTCCATGAAAAAAAAATAGTTTCAGCTCACAGAACTCCCAAAAGACTCTATGAGTATGCTGAACAAGCTTATGACAGAGGTATTAAGATTATTATTGCTGGAGCTGGTGGGTCTGCTCATTTACCAGGCATGATAGCAGCTATAACTCATATTCCAGTAATCGGGGTACCAATTGAGTCAAAAACACTAAAAGGCTTAGATAGTTTACTTTCAATAGCTCAGATGCCTTTTGGCATTCCAGTTGGAACTGTGGCTATTGGTGAAAATGGAGCCAAAAATGCTGCATTATATGCAGCTTCAATTATTAGTAATTATGACCCCAATATTGAAAGAAGTTTAGTAAAATGGAGACTGGCTCAAACAAAAAAAGTTAAAAAGACACCTAGATAATGATCATCGGTATCTTAGGTGGAGGTCAATTAGGTATGATGTTATGCCAAGTGGCTAGTAAATTAAATATTCAAACTTTTATATACTCTGATACTGATGACTCCCCAGCAATTAAATATGCGAATCACTTCTTAATAAAAAAGTATGATGATTTTCACGAGATAGATAATTTTATTAAAAAATGTGATTTTGTGACTTATGAGTTTGAAAATATCCCTTTTAAAACTTTATCATATATTGAACATAAGATTAAAATTTCACCTAGTTCTGAAATTAATCAAATTATTCAAGATCGATTAACTGAAAAAAATTATGTAAATAAGATTAATATCCCTACTGTTCCCTATATGGAAATTAACAATACATCTGATTTAAAATCAGTTGATCCTAAATTTTTTCCTGCAATATTGAAGACTCGCAAACTTGGATATGATGGTAAGGGCCAAATAGTAATTAATAGTTATAAAGATATATCTGACATACCAAATAATGAGTATATTTTGGAAAAAAAAATTAATTTACAACAAGAAATCTCTATCATTGCTGTCAGGTATAAAGATGGTACTATTTTTACCTATCAACCAATTGAAAATATTCATAAAAATCAAATTCTTTTCAAATCATTTTCACCAGCTAACTCAGAGAAATCGATCATTAAAGAAGCGACAAACCATGCTTATAATTTTGCAGAAAAAATAAGCTATGTTGGAACTTTTTGTTTAGAATTTTTTATAAATGAAGAAAAAAAATTATTATTAAATGAAATAGCTCCCAGAGTTCACAACTCAGGACATTTAACTATTGAGTCATACAATGTTAGTCAATTTGAGTCTCATATCAGATCAGTATGTGATCTTGAAAAGGTAGAGCCTTCCTTAAAATCTAAATCTGAAATGATAAATATTCTAGGAGACGATATTTATAACTATCGTGAGAAATCATTCAAAGAAAATGAATATTTTCATGATTATCACAAAAAAGAGTCAAAAACTGGCAGAAAAATGGGCCATTTTACAAAAGTTCTAATCTAGTTTTTAGACCAGTAATTTTTAAAGTGATAATAGTTAATTAAACTATCATTTTTGAATTTAGAGTATTTTTTAAATGTGAAATCTTTTTTTCTAGAATATGAAATTAGCGTGTTATCAAACTTAAGGTTATAATGTTTACATCCATTAATTGTCAAAAATTTATTTAAATTATTTGACTTTTTTGAGGTGTAAAAAAGCTCCAATATATTTGAGACAGAATATTTTGTGGAATATACACCAGCACAACAAAACTCATTAAATTTGCGATTTTTAAGATGTGGAGCTGAGTCAGAACCAAAGAAAAATTTTGAATTGCCAGAAAGAGCGGCATTTAATAATGATTTTTGGTGATTTACACTTTTAATTACAGGTTTACAAAATATATCTGGTCTTAAAAAATTTCCAAGAAAAGTGTTTGTATTTTCAAGTAAATGATGTGTTGTTATAGTAGCTGCAAGGTTTTTGTGGGATTTTACAAAATCTACAGAGTCTTTAGTTGTTATATGTTCTAAAGTTATCTTTAAACCTTTAAACTTTTTTACTAACCAAGATAACTCAAAATCAAGAAATTTTTTTTCACGCTCATACGGATCATCGTTTTCATGAATGTGCTCACCATGTAAGCATAATGGTATTTTATTATTTTCTAAAAATTCAAAATATTTAGACATTTTTTTTATGTCTTTTACTCCTGATGAAGAATTAGTAGTGGCATGAAGGGGATATAATTTAGCTGCAAAAAATAATTTTTCTTTAACCATATTTTTTAAATCAATAATGGAGCAGTCTTGGTTTAAATAGATTGTAAAAAGAATTTCAGTATTTTTATTATTTTTTAAAACGAAGGATCTATACTTTGATAAAATATTTTTATTGGTAATGGGCTTAGTTAAATTAGGCATAACTAAAATTTTTTGGAAATTTTTATTATTTTCTTTTAATACATTTTTTAAAAGTTGGCCCTCTCTTAGATGAACGTGAAAATCGCATGGCTTAAAAATTTTGAGCATTTAAAATATTATTTATTTTATCAATTACTTGATTATATGACACATCATTCATTAAACAATTATTTAAAGTATAGTTTTGAGTTTTACTAACTAGGTTTTCATATGACTCTGATGACCTAACAAGATGACAATGATCAAAGATTTTAGGAAAATAAATATTATCATTTGTGGGACCAAAAAGACCAATAGTTGGAGTTTTACTCAATGAAGCCATATGCATCATGGATGAGTCATTCCCAATAAATAACCTTGATTTTTGAAGTAAACCATAATCGTTGAGAATATGTTGCTTGCCACATCTGTTAATTACCTTGTCGCCTAGTTCTGACTCAAAATGATGAAATTTTGAACTTTCATTTTCTGATCCTAAAATAAATATTTTATCAATGCCTTTTTCAATTAGATATTTTGCTATTTTAACAAATTGTTCTGAAGGCCATTCTTTTGGTGGCCAATTTGTAAATGGTGCTAAACACACATAATTTGAATTTGGAAAAATATTACGAACTCTATCGATCAATATTTTAAAATCTTTTTTTAGATCAGTATCAAATCTGTGATGGATTTGTTCATAAATATTTTTACCCTTTTTCATTTTGAATATATTTCTTTTTTTTACTCTCAAGAAATAACCAATGATCGAGGATCTAAAATCTACTATTTCATCGAATTTAAGTGGCGAAAGTTCTTTATAGAGTTTTAACCAATGTAGATTATATTTTTGTTTAGTAAGATTAATCCTTCTAGAAATCATAGAATAATCATCATAAATAGGCATTGGTAAAGGACCAGAAACTAACGTTACCTCAATATTTTTCTTATATTTTCTGATGTATTTATTTAAAACTTGAAGGTTAATTAAGGAGTCACCTATTCTATTTGAAGAAATAAATAGTAAATGCATATATATACATATAGATAATATATTACATGCAAATTGAAACACTTAATCCAATAAAAATTAGAGTAT
The DNA here is from genome assembly GCA_902599405.1 of uncultured Alphaproteobacteria bacterium. Classification (GTDB taxonomy): domain Bacteria; phylum Pseudomonadota; class Alphaproteobacteria; order HIMB59; family HIMB59; genus HIMB59. The sequence goes on from CACKFO010000002.1 coordinate 113,608, forward strand.
TTGGGGAAGAAAGATTTGATTTCCTACAAAATATAATTACTAATGACTTAACTAAATTAAAGAAAGAGTTAAGGAGCTATATACTATCTCCGCAAGGCAAGATTCTGTATGAAATAATTATTACTCAATCAGACGAGTCATATGAATTAGTTTGCTCGAATGATCAAAATGATTTGCCTACATTCTTAAATAAATATGCCTTGTTATCTGACGTAAAACTCATTATTGAAAAGGTTGATAAAAGAGAATTTGATAAAAATTATATTTTAGATCAACTTTCAACTGGAATAATTGACTCTAACCTGCTCAAACAGTCCTCTCTACTTCCATCTGAAGTCAATGATGAATTAGTGGACTATTCGAAAGGATGCTTTGTAGGTCAAGAGGTGGTTTCAAGGATTAAACATCGACAACTAAATAAAAAAAAACTTACAATTAAATTATTTGAGAAAAAACCTCAAAAACTTCCAACTAATTCAGAAATATTATTTCAAATAAATAATTATTACATACTTAGAGAGCCTAGAGAAGATCAATAAATTACCTAAAATATCTTGAGTAATAACTTGCTATTTCAGAGAGTGATACTTTTTCTTGTTTCATAGTATCTCTATCTCGCACCGTAACTGTTTGATTTTCTAGAGTTTCAAAATCAATAGTAACACACAAAGGTGTTCCAATCTCATCATGTCTACGATAATTTTTTCCAATATTTCCTGTATTTTCAATCATAACTCTGCCTAGACCAAGTGATTGTAGCTCCGATTTGACTTTATTTGCTGTATTGACCAAGTCTGAATTATTTCTTTTCAACGGTATAACTGCGGCCTTAAATGGTGATAAATGTGGTTTAAGTTTGAGTAATGTTCTTTTGTTAGCCTCATCCATAGTGTAAGCTTCATTTAAAACTGCCAACACTCCCCTCTCTACTCCAGCAGAAGGCTCTATAACAAATGGTATAAACCATTCTTTGTTTTCTAAATCTTGAATTGCTAACTTAGTCGTGGAATTTTTATTATCTTTTACTTTTGCTTTAATATTAAAATCTTTTTGGTTTTTAGAATGTGAACCTAAATCAAAATCAGTTCTATTTGCAATACCCTCAAGTTCCTCAAGGCCATGTGGAAATTCATACATAATATCAAAAGTTGCTTTGGAGTAATGTGATAAATCCTTTTTTTCCACCTCAAGTAATTTTAATTTTTCTGATTTGACACCTTGATCGGCCCACCAATTTAAACGTTTATCAACCCAATATTTATGCCAACTCTCATCAGATCCAGGTTTAACAAAATACTCAAGTTCCATTTGTTCAAATTCCCTAACCCTAAAAATAAAGTTTCTAGGTGTGATTTCATTTCTAAATGCTTTTCCTATCTGAGCGATTCCAAAAGGAGGAACTCTACTTGTTGAGTCAACGATATTTTTAAAATTTACAAATATTTGCTGAGCAGTTTCTGGCCTCAAATATGCAAATGAACTACCGTCATCAACTGGACCTATTGCAGTTTTAAACATTAAGTTAAATGGCCTTGGTTCAGTTAAATCCTTTGATTTGCATTTATTTAATGAACCACCTCTTGGACATTCGCTTTGTTCTAATTGATCTGCTCTAAATCTTGCTTTGCAGACTTTACAATCAACCAAAGGATCAGAAAATGTATCCTCGTGGCCTGAATATTTTAAAACAGTAGGTGAGGTTAAAATAGTTGAATCCAATCCCTCAACGTCATCTCTTTCATAAACTATTGATTTCCACCAAGCTGATTTTAAATTTAATTTTAGCTCTACGCCTATAGGCCCAAAATCATAGAGACCTTTCATGCCACCATAGATGTCATTTGATGGAAAAATAAACCCTCTTCTCTTACACAGAGATACTAAATCTTCCATATTTTCTGCTGTCATTGATCAGATACCAAATTTGTTAAAAAGAAGCTCCTCTTTTAATTTAGTAATTAAATCTTCACTATTTAAAGAATTAATACCTAGACCTAGCTTTTGTTTTAGAGACTTTGGTTGTTTTATTTTTTTAATTTTGGTCTTTTCACCAAATTTACTTTTAAAAAAAGATGACTCAGATGCAATACCATCAATTAAACCTAAGTCTTTTGCCTCATTAGCTAACCAAAAGGAACCAGAGAATATGATTTTTTTATTTTTTTCGTTTAATTTCTTTTTTCTTCTCGAGGACACCCAATCAATAAAATTTTGGTGTATTAACTTTTGAAGTTTTTTTAATTTTTCCTCATCTTTTTTATTAACTTTTAAAAATGGATCTAAAAAGCTTTTGTTCTCTCCAGCTGTAAATATCCTTCTTTCTACTCCAATTTTTTTAATAAGATCAGTAAATCCAAAACCACCTGATATCACGCCTATTGAACCAATAATAGAATTTACATCTGCATATAACTCATCTGCTGCACATGCAAGCCAATACCCGCCAGATGCAGCAACATCCTCAACAAAACAATAACATTTCACTTTTTTCTTATCTGAAATTTCTCTTATTTTTTGTGCAATTAAAGATGATTGCACAGGAGAACCACCAGGAGAGTTTATGACAATTGATAGTGCATCAAATTTCATTTTCATTACCTTTGAGAAAAGTCCATTTAAATTATCCATATTCAATGGCGCTCTACTTCCAGATGCAATCATTCCTTT
>CACKFO010000003.1 GCA_902599405.1 uncultured Alphaproteobacteria bacterium
AAAAATTTATTATTATTTATTTCAACGTATTGGATAAACAAAACAAGTGATCTTTGTTTTTCAAATTTTTTTATGGAATCTTCATAAATTAATTTGTTTATATGGCCTGCATGTATGTTTAAAAAGCTTTCTATATTTAAATTCTCTGGAAAAATTGATATTTTTTCCAACCACCTTTCATAAGATCTTTTTGTTTTAAATAAATTTTTACTAAAAAGGAATTTATAATGACTATCGCTATCCCAAGCTGGAAATTTTATTGATGGGTTAATTTTAAAAAATAAAGTATGATTCATTATAATTGACCATTTGTCGTATTATTGGAAAAATACAAAAAATAATCTAAATGTATATAAAAAAAAGTAAAATTTTAAAAAAATGACAAATAATGACATACTACGACAATTTGAGTTTTTCAATGAAATCAGTGAAAATCTTGAGTTATGTTCCCAAAAAATTCTTAACATTTATGATAATTATGATCAAAGTATTGAATTTAAAGACGATAAAAGTCCATTAACAGAAGCAGATTTAGCATCACATGAACACATTTCTGATTTATTATCATCTATTTCAGCTTACCCCATAATTTCAGAGGAGGGTGAGCAAAAGTATACTGATGAGCCAAAATACTGGTTAGTTGATCCTTTGGATGGTACTAAAGAATTTATCAATAAGAATGGTGAATTTACAATTAATATTGCTTTGATTAACAACAATTATCCCACCCAAGGGTTTGTTTACATTCCAAAAGATAAGACATTATTTTTTGGGGGTCTTAACAAAGGTTCATACAAGTTATTAAATGACAATATCAAACCTATTTCTGTGCAATCACCATCTGATAAATTAAAGATTGTTACGAGCAGAAGTCATCTCAATCATGAGACTAAAACTTATTTATCTCAGTTTAATAATTTTGATACTCTTCAAGCCGGTAGTTCTTTAAAGTTTTGTATGATAGCAGAGGGTTTGGCGGATTTATATCCTAGGCTGGGACCTACTTCTGAATGGGATACTGCAGCAGCACAAGCGGTTGTAGAGGGAGCAGGTGGTACTGTAAAAGACCTAAAAGGTAATAGGTTAAAATATTCAAAGAAAGATATAATCAATCCTCATTTTATAGTTAGAGGTAAAATCTAAATTTACTTACTAGGATTTTTTTCTTTATAAGTTTTTTCTAAACTTATGTCATCTACTTCAGTGTATATTTGAGTTGTAGATAACGAACTATGTCCTAGTAATTCTTGAATTATTCTTAAATCCCCGCCATTTTTTAATAGGTGAGTTGCAAAACTATGTCTTAATGAGTGAGGTGTTGCTGTTTTTGGTAGCCCCAAATTAACTCTGGCATTCTTCAAATCTCTTTGGAAAGCTGAGGCTTTAAGCGGATTACCTCTATCTCCCACAAATATCGAAACATCGCTTGGCAAATCATATGGTATTTCTTTTAGATAATTTTCTAATGAGTTAGCTACAATATCAAGAACTGGCACTAATCTTTCTTTATTACCTTTGCCCAAGATTGTAAGAGAACTTTTATCAATTAAATGACTTTTAGTAATAGATAGCGCCTCATTTATTCGTAGCCCACATCCGTACAAAAGATAAAGCAAAGCTATATTTCTTTTTTGAACCCAGCTTTTTTTTGATATTTTTTTTAACTCTTCAATTAAAAGCTCAATATCTCCCTCTGCTATGGGTTTGGGAAGGGATCTTGGAATTTTTGGATTTTTTAATAGTTGAACCTCGCTATAAGCAACTTTATATAAATCATTATTTAGAGATGAATACTTAAAAAAATTTTTAATAGAACTAATCGCTCTTCTCCTTGATCTTGCTGACAATGGTTTTTTATAAATATTTTTATATTTTCTATTCTCACTGAGATCTGCCAACCAAGCCCTAAATGTCTGCAAATTTAAATCTTTTAAATTTGATAAAGATACTGAATTTCCATTATAGAATTTAAAGAAAATTAAAAAATCACATACATCAAAGCAGTAAGATCTATATGTGTTTTCCGAGTGACCTTTTATGTCTTTTAAATAAGTAGCCCATTTATCAAAGTCTTGTATTGAGGATTTATCTATTTTTATCTGTTCTAACAGTTCAATAAAATTCATTACATTATATTATAAATTAGAATCAAAATTTAAAATGGATTATTACTACCAAGTTATGCCAATAGGGCAAATAAATGATAGCCTGACTTATAAACACTCACATTTTATCGAGGTAGGCTCCATTGTTGAAATACCCTTAAGAAAAAGAAAATCAGCAGGAATTATTATATCTCAAACAAACATTAAAGATTTAAAATTTGATCTCAAAAAAGTACTTTCAATTAGTAATTATTATCAATTTACTGTTTGCACAGAAAACATTGATTTTTACAAGTATGTGTCAATACATTGTTTCATAGATTTAGGTATGGTTTTGAAGATGGCAATACAACAATTTCCTAATAAACAATTAAAAAATTATTATCTTTTTGAAAATAAAATTTATGAAACTCAAAAAAATCTTATTGATAAATACAATCTATCAAAAAAAGATTGGCAGAAATTATTAGAAGAAAAAAAAATTTCTCAAACTACAGATAGTTTTATTTTTGATGGAATGGCGCAAAATATTTCTTTAAACCCTGATCAAGAAAATATTTTTAAATCACTTCAAATAAATAAAAATAATGATTTTCAAGTTCACCTTATAGAGGGTGTTACAGGTTCGGGTAAAACAGAGTTGTATTTAAAAGCTGTTGAGTCAAATTTAGTCAGAGGAAATCAATCTTTAATACTTTTACCAGAGATAGCTTTAACTGAAGAATGGTCTAAAAGATTTTTTAAATATTTTGGTTGTAGGCCCTTTATTTGGCACTCTAAACAATCAAAAATTCAAAAAGCTAGAATAATCAGATCTCTTCTATCGGGTGAACCATGCGTTTTAGTTGGAGCAAGGTCATCGGTTTTACTTCCTTTCAAGAATTTAAAATTAATTATATGCGATGAAGAGCACGACTCATCTTATAAACAAGAAGACGGCCCAAAATATCAAGCAAGAGATATGGCCATATATAAAGCAAAATGTTCAAAGGCTTTATGTCTTTTAATAAGCGCATCTCCATCATTAGAGAGTCTTCATAATTCTAATCAGCGAAAATTTCATATTCATCATCTTTCCAATCAATTTCATAAAACTCAATTACCTTCAGTTGAAATTGTTGACATGAATCAATCAAAACCTAGCTCTAGGGCCTGGATATCAAAACAAGTATTTGATGAAACAAATAGGGTCCTAAAACAAAAAGGACAAGTTTTATTTTTTCTCAATAGACGTGGCTATGCTCCATCCAAAATATGTGCAAGTTGTCATGCACCAATACAGTGTCAAAATTGTGCGGCAAATTTAGTTTATCACAAAAAAATTGATAGACTCATTTGTCATCATTGTTCAAATTATTTTGAGCCTAACCAAATATGTAAGATGTGTTCATCTGATAAATTTATATCGATTGGTATAGGGTTAGAAAGACTTCAAGAGGAAGTTACACGCCTTTTTCCAGGATACTCAAATCAATTATTTTCGAGTGACACATTAAAAACAAAAAAAAATAAAAAAGAAATCATTGAAAATATATTTAATTTAAATACTAGTCTATTGATTGGCTCACAAATAATAGGTAAGTCTTTTCATTTTCCAAATTTAAAATTAGTAAATATTATTGATGCAGACTCAAGTCTGTATAGTCCTGATTTCAGAGCTATGGAAAAAACATACCAGCTTTTGCAACAAGTAGCAGGGAGATCTGGTAGAGAGGGTAACAGGGGTAAGGTCTTAATTCAAACTTACAATCCTAAGCATTCGATATACAATTCACTTAAGAACCAAAGTAGAGATCAATTTATAAAATTAGAACTTCAAAGAAGAGAAGAGAACAATTTACCACCATTTTACAAAATTGTTCAAATTCAATTAATCCACCCTGATGTCTCAGCTATAAGAGAGGCTTGCCAAGAAATTCTTGATATATCGAAAAAGAGTAGACTTGATATTTTAGGGCCTGTCCCCTCATTGATTCCATATAAAATGAAGCATTTTCATGAGAATTTTTATTTTAAAGAGAGGACATATAAGGCTTTGAGAAAAAAAATAGATATCTTAATGTCAAAAATAGCCCCAAAATACAAGCGTTTTCTAAATATTGACATTGATCCACTATCAATCGCTTGATGCGTCATTTGTATGATGCCGGTTGGCCTAGTGATGTGATAAAAAATTGAGGTTAACTATACAAAATGACCAATAAAATCGCATCTAAAAGGTATTCTACTGCCTTGTTTGACTCAGTCAAAAACGAAGAATTAGATGCCTTGCTAAAAGATGCACAAAGTTTATCTGAGACTATGGCCGACAGCCAAGAGTTATCCTCACTTTTAAAATCACCTCTGACCAAAAATGAATTAAAATCAAGTATTCTATTAAAAATAATCCAAGGATTGTCATCTGAAAAAATTTTATCTGGTCTTGTTAATACACTTAAAAAAAATAAAAGACTTAATCTATTTGAAAATGTTTTGTCTGATTTTCAGGATGTTCTTTTTGAAAAAAGAGGATATCAAAAAGCTAAAGTAACAACATCTCATGCTATTAATGATGAAATAAAAAATAGTATCCAGGATTTGTTAAACAACCAATATGGTTCCAAAATTAATTTAGAGTTCCACGTAAACAATTCTTTACTAGGAGGAATGACTGTAGTGATTGGATCAAAGATGATCGACCTAAGTATTCTTAATCAAGTTTCTAAATTTACCAACAATGTGAAAGGAGACATTTAATGTCAATAAAAGCATCGGAGATCTCTTCTATCATCAGAGATCAGATTAATAACTTTGAAAGCCAAGTAGATATTTCAGAAGTAGGAACTGTCCTAAAAGTTGGTGACGGAGTTGCTCAAGTTTATGGTTTGGACAATGTCCAAGCAGGTGAAATGGTAGAATTTACTGGTGGTGTCCAAGGAATGGCACTTAACCTTGAAGAGGACAATGTTGGTATTGTTATTTTTGGTGATGATAGAGGTATTAAAGAAGGCGATACAGTTAAAAGAACACAAAAGATTGTTGAGGTACCTGTTGGTAAAGGCTTGTTAGGAAGAGTTGTCGATGCTCTCGGAAATCCTATTGATGGTAAAGGTCCTATCCAAAGTAGTGAGTCTAGTAGAATAGAAGTTAAAGCACCTGGTATTATTCCTAGACAAAGTGTAAGCGAACCAATGCAGACAGGGCTCAAAGCCCTTGACTCACTAGTTCCTGTTGGTCGAGGACAGCGTGAATTGATTATTGGTGATAGACAAACTGGTAAAACAGCTGTTGCTATTGACACCATAATTAACCAAAAGGAAATTAACCAGTCTGATGATGAATCAAAAAAATTATATTGTATTTACGTAGCTATTGGGCAAAAGAGATCAACAGTTGCTCAGGTTGTTAAAACCTTAGAGGAAAATGGAGCTATGGAATACACCATCGTGGTTGCAGCTTCAGCTTCTGATCCAGCACCACTCCAATTTTTAGCTCCTTATGCAGGTTGCTCTATGGGTGAGTTTTTCCGTGATAATGGAATGCACGGTCTAATCGTTTATGATGACTTATCAAAACAAGCTGTTGCGTATAGACAAATGTCTTTATTGCTTAGAAGACCGCCAGGGCGTGAAGCGTTTCCTGGTGATGTTTTTTATCTTCACTCTCGTCTTCTAGAAAGAGCAGCTAAAATGAACGACGAGAATGGTGGAGGTAGTTTAACAGCACTTCCCGTAATTGAAACTCAAGCTGGTGATGTATCTGCTTTTATCCCAACTAATGTGATTTCAATTACAGATGGTCAAATTTTCTTAGAGACAGAATTGTTTTTCTCAGGTATTAGACCAGCAATTAATGTTGGTTTATCAGTGAGTCGTGTGGGTTCCGCAGCACAAACTAAAGCTATGAAAAAGGTTGCTGGTAAAATCAAATTAGAGTTAGCCCAATATCGTGAAATGGCCGCTTTCTCTCAATTTGCATCAGACCTTGATGCCTCTACCAAGCAGTTACTTGCAAGAGGTGAGAGGTTAACAGAACTATTAAAACAAGATCAATACGTCCCGATGTCTGTGGCTGATCAAGTTTTAAGCTTGTACTCAGGTGTTAGGGGTTTCTTGGATAAAATTGAAATATCCAAAATCACAGATTTTCAAGTTAAGTTTCTTGAGGGACTTCGTGCCGATCATTCAGATATTTTTGACGAAATTAATAATACAGGTAATTTCAGCGATGAGTCTGATAAAAAAATCGAGGATTATTTAGAAAAATTCACAGCTAATTATAGTTAATGCCAAATTTAAAAGAATTAAAGAATAGAATTTCCAGTGTTAAATCCACTCGAAAAATTACTTCTGCGATGAAGATGGTAGCTGCGAGTAAGTTACGCCGAGCTCAAGAATTAGCTGAGTCATCGAGGGTTTACGCAGATAGCTTAAGTTTTATTCTTTCATCTTTGGCTGGAAATACTAAAAATAGCGCTGACTTACCAGAAATCTTAACTGGTAGAGAAAATTCAAAAATTAGTCTTTTAATAATTAACTCTTCTGACCGTGGTCTATGTGGAGGTTTCAACTCAAATCTTTTTAGAAACGCAAAAAAATGGATTAGTGATCAACATGGACAAGGTAAGTCTGTCAAAATTATGACTGTTGGCAAAAAAGCATCCAGTTTTTATAAAAAAACAGACTTAGATATTGTGGCTAGTTTTGAAGATTTAAATTCTAATGATAGACAACTTCAGGTTTCAGAGGAAATAAAAATTAAAATTATGGAACTATTCGAAAATAATGAAATAGATGAAGTTTCTATTCTATTTAATAAGTTTGTTTCTGCGATTTCACAAGAGCCTAAATATCAATCGTTGATACCTTTAAGTAATGATGAAACTAGTGAAGATGAGAGTGAATCCAATAATGCTATTTTTGAATTTGAACCTGATAAAAATGAACTTTTAGAGTATCTGGTTCCAAGAAATTTTTTAACACAAATTTATAGAAGTGTTCTTGAAAGCTCTGCGTCTGAGCATGCAGCAAGAATGACTTCCATGGACAACGCAACAAGAAATGCGGGAGACATGATTGATCGGTTGACACTAACATATAACCGAACAAGACAAGCATTCATCACAAAAGAACTTATCGAAATTATTTCTGGAGCAGAAGCTGTTTAGGAAAGGAGCAACAAATGGCAAGTAATAAGGCAGGAAAAGTCACACAGGTATTAGGGGCTGTAGTTGACGTCGCCTTTGAAGGAGAATTACCCCCAATTTTAAATGCATTATCTACAAAAGTAGGTGATCAAGATTTAATTTTAGAAGTAGCGCAGCACCTCGGTGAAAATACTGTTCGAACTATTGCTATGGATGCAACGGAGGGTCTTCAAAGAGGCCAAGAAGTTCAAGACAATGGTGATCCTATTTCTGTGCCAGTCGGACCAGAAACGTTAGGTCGAATTATGAACATCATCGGCGAACCTATTGACGAGCGAGGTCCAATTGAATCAAAAAAATCTCTTCCTATTCACAGAGCAGCTCCTGATTTTGTTGATCAATCAACCGAAACCGAAGTTCTTGTTACAGGTATTAAAGTTATCGATCTTTTAGCACCTTACTCTAAGGGTGGAAAAATTGGTCTTTTTGGTGGTGCTGGCGTTGGAAAAACTGTTTTAATCATGGAATTAATTAACAACGTAGCTAAAGCCCATGGTGGATACTCTGTTTTTGCTGGAGTGGGAGAAAGAACTCGTGAAGGGAACGATCTTTACCATGAAATGATTGAGTCAGGTGTTATCAATCTTGAGGGCGATACTTCAAAAGTGTCTCTAGTTTACGGTCAAATGAATGAACCTCCAGGAGCTAGAGCAAGAGTTGCTTTATCAGGTTTAACACAAGCTGAATATTTTAGAGATGAAGAAAATCAAGACGTCTTATTCTTTGTTGACAACATCTTCCGGTTTACACAAGCTGGATCAGAGGTTTCGGCTTTACTAGGACGTATTCCATCAGCTGTGGGATATCAACCTACCTTGGCTACAGATATGGGCGCACTTCAGGAAAGAATTACGACTACTAATAAAGGATCAATAACATCTGTACAAGCGATTTATGTTCCTGCTGATGATTTAACTGACCCTGCACCTGCAACATCATTTTCTCACTTAGACGCAACCACTGTGTTAAACAGATCAATTGCAGAACTTGGTATTTATCCTGCAGTGGATCCTTTAGACTCCACTTCTAGAATCTTGGAGCCAAGAACTCTGGGTGAGAAGCATTATCAAGTTGCAAGAGATGTTCAAAAAACTCTTCAAACCTACAAAAGTTTACAAGATATTATTGCAATCTTAGGTATGGATGAATTATCTGAAGAAGATAAGCTCGTTGTATCAAGAGCTAGAAAAATTCAACGTTTCTTGAGTCAACCTTTCCATGTTGCAGAGGTGTTTACTGGCTCACCAGGTAAGTTTGTTTCTTTAGAGGATACCATCAAAGGTTTTGATGGATTGGTCAAAGGTGACTACGATCATATTCCTGAAGCAGCTTTCTATTTGGTTGGAACAATTGAAGAAGCATTAGAAAAAGCTAAAAAAATGGCTGAGGAAGCAACGAAGTAGTTATGATTAATTTGAAGGTCGTATCCCCTCAAAAAGTGATTTTTGAAAAAGAAGTTGAAATGGCAGTTTTGCCAGGAGCAGAGGGTGATTTTGCTGCAATGCCTAATCATTCTCCGTTCATCAGTTCTTTGCGACCTGGTCAAATGGCAATTATGTCTTCAAACAAAGTCGATGAGAGTTTCTTTGTGTCAGGTGGTTTGGTTATGCTTAAAGAAAAGGTTTGTGAGGTCTTAGTTGATCAAATAGAGCCATTGTCTGATGTTAATAGCTCTAACTACCAACAATCTAAAACCTATCAAGAACTAGAGGGTAATGAAACTGCTTTGGGTACGTTTGAACAAGTGGTAAATAATCCGCCTTATAAATAGTCTTTAAATTCTTTTAATAATTTTTCGTAAATTGCTTTTTTAAAAGGCACTATGTTGGGAACCAAAAAATCTGGTTTAACCCATTTATAATCAGAAAATTCAGGGTGAGATGTTTCAATATTTATATCTTTCTCACTGCCTTTAAATTCATACAAGAACCATTTTTGACGCTGACCTTTGTATTTACCTTTCCAAAGAGTTTTTGATAAGTCTTTAGGTAAAGAATAGTAATACCAGTCTTTGCTCTGTGAGATTAATTTAACTTTATTTTTTTTAATACCAACCTCTTCTTCCATTTCTCTAAGAGCTGCCACTTCAGATTTTTCTTTAGGATCAATCCCACCTTGTGGCATTTGCCAAAATTCTGAAGGGTGGTCTATTCTTTTTCCAACAAATATTTCTTTATTTTGATTAATAATCATCATACCAACATTTGGTCGATAATCTTTGGGGTTTATTTTCATTAATTTAATACAGCTATGGTTTTGACTGCATCAATGGCACGAGATAGCTGATAATCTCTTTCAAGAATATCATCAGTGGACTCTTCCTCCTCACTTTCTTCATTTGTCTCGTTATCTAAAGCTTCTCGATAATCTGACTCTCTAAACGTAAAGTTATTATCAATCACATTTAATTCAGCTCTAGGTACTACAACATCTGGCTCAATACCAACTGCTTGTATTGAGTCTCCACTTGGTGTGTAATACTTTGCGATGGTGAGTCTGATTGCACCACTGTCAATAGGTATAATGGTTTGCACAGAACCTTTTCCAAATGACTTTATACCCATAATTACTGCCCTATCATGATCTTGTAATGCACCAGCAACAATTTCAGACGCCGAAGCAGAGCCCTCATTGATTAATATAATCAATGGTTTTCCATTAATTAGATCCCCTTTTTTAGCAGAGTAAACTTGAACATCTTTCTTTTCTCTTCCTCTGATTGAAACTATTTCTCCTTTATCAAGGAACATATCTGTAACTGACACAGACTCATTTAATAATCCTCCTGGATTATTTCTTAAATCAAGGACATAACCAATTGGAGGATCTGTACCGTCTTCAAGTTCTTTTATACTTTTTTTTAATCCTGTTGTTGTTTGCTCATTAAATTGAATTATTCTTATATATCCCACATCGTTAATTAGACGATGTTTAACAGATGCAACTTTAATTATATCTCTTTTAATATCGACATCGAATGGTTCTTCGGAAGATCTAAAAATTGTTAAAGTTATAGTGGTCCCTGGTTCACCTTTCATAATATCAATTGCTTCCTTTAAAGTCATATCAACTACTGATGTGCCATCTAAATGCGTTATATAATCTCCAGCTAAAATTCCAGCTTTATAAGCAGGGGTATCGTCAATTGGAGAGACAACTTTTATGAAACCCTTATCTGTTGTGATTTCGATGCCTAATCCACCAAAAGAACCTGACGTGTCCATCTGCATTTCTTTATAAATTTCTTCACTCATAAAACTTGAATGAGGATCAAGAGCCTGTAGCATTCCATTCAAAGCTTTTTCTATTAACTCTTTATCAGTTACCTCTTCAACATATTGATTTTTTACTCGGTTATATATTTCGTTGAAAATACTTAATTGTTTATAGGTTTCTTTAGTATCAGAAAAACTGATATTCACATTAAAGATTAAAATTAAAATAAAAAATATTTTGAGCATACTTGACTTTTTAAGAGGCAGTATTGATAGTGTTGAAGTCTTCAGACCATAGTTTTTCCAAATCGTATATTTCTCTAACTTCATTTCTAAAAATATGCACTAAAACATGCCCAGCATCAATGACCGTCCAGTCGCAAAGGGGCTTTCCCTCTGGTTTATTGCAATAAAGTTTGTTTTTCTTAAGGTATCGGTAAACCTTATCAGAAACTGAGTCCACATGCTTATTTGATCGCCCGGATGCAACGATCATGAATTCAGCAAATTCTGCCTTTCCTTTGAGAGAAATAACTGAGATGTTTTCGGCCTTATTGTCTTCAAGACTGTCGACTATAGCCTTAACAGAGGGGTCTTTATCGTGATTAAGAATCTCGTAACTCACTAGATGACATCTCTACACCTATATTATCAAGAATATGGAAACAAGGAGTAGAGCAGTTAATAAAACTATTTAAATTAGGCATAAATAAATGGGAGAATTGTTTTCGGACTGTTGAATTTTCAATAAATTCATCATATCTCGGTCTATAAATAACGCAAATACTAATATTTTTTAAAATCCACTCATATTCTTTCCATTCGTGAAAATGACCAAGCTGATCAAGACCTATAATTAAATAAAAAGAGCTAAGGTCACATTTAGCCTTAATTTTTTGCAACATATCATAGGTACATTTCATTTTATAACGATGTTCAAAGTCAGAAACTTTTACTAACGGCTCTTTAATTTTTGATCGGATATTTGATAATTGAGAATTTATTGAGTTTAAATTTTGATTAGCCTTAAGAGGATTTTGATAAGTGGGAAGGACAAATAGTTTTTTCAGATTTAAACTTTTTATTGAACTTTCTATTACATGAACGTGTCCCTCGTGTAAGGGATTAAAAAATCCACCATACAGTCCAATCTTTCTATTCATCTATTTTCCTCAAAAATTTTTTTGAGACACCATTTTCCTCGAGGAATTTGTTTAGAATATCTATAAATTGTAATTGTAATTTTGAACTTGTATGAAATAAAATCGGGACTCTTTGTTTAAAAAAATAAAATAAAGATATAATAAATTGCAAATCATTTTCTTCCTCTATGTAAACTACACCTTTGTTTATCAAATGCTCTTTGTTATATTTAAAGAAAAGGTTATTAAAGGGCTCACTTATAAGAGTCACTTTATTCATTTCATTTAATTCTTCTTCATTGAAAAACTTTAAACTTTCTAACTCATATATTGAAGATTTGATTATATGAGTAACATCCTCTTTGTTCAAAGAGCTAAGATATTCGATCTGAGATTTTAATTCTTGAAAATTATTACGGAATTCCATTAAGGCCTTGTGGTGTGATTGCCTATTACTTGATATTTAAAAGTTGTTAGGTGTTTTGCTCCTACTGGCCCTCTCACATGAAGCTTGTCAGTAGAAATACCTATTTCTGCTCCAAATCCGAATTCTCCACCATCAGCAAATTGAGTGGAGGCGTTATTCATTAAAATGGCACTTTTACAGTTTTGAAAGAAATACTTTATAGATTGTTGATTGTTACTTAAACAACTCTCGGTATGTCCACTAGAATACATGTTTATATGCTCTACACATTCTTCAATATTATCAACAAGTTTTACTGTAATTTTCTTATCTAGATACTCAGTTGACCAATCTTCTTCTGTTGCATCTCGATCGATTGAATAAATATCTTTGAGGCGACTACATCCAATAATTTCACATCCTTGTGATTTTAAATTATCTAAAACAGATGAAATATCTTTTGCTGAATTATTAGAGTGTATAAGTAAAGTCTCTGTTGCACCACAAATCTCTGGTCTTCTCAGCTTGGCATTTTCGATGACCTCAGTGGCTTTATCTTTGTCATATCCCTCATCCCAAAAAGTATGACACAAACCTTCCAAATGTTTAATTGTAGGAACTTTTGAATTTTTAGAAATTGTTTCAATTAACGATTTTCCCCCACGAGGAATAATCACATCTACATCTCCTTCAGCTTTTAACAACTCTTCAACAAAACTACGATCAGTATTTTGAATAAAACAGACAAGATGAGTATCAAAATTTAAATCTTTTAAAGCATCTTGAATGCACTCATAAAGTTTTTTATTAGTTTCGATACACTCAGAGCCTCCTCTAAGAATAGAAATATTTCCAGATCTAAGGCAAAGACATGCAGCATCTATTGTGACATTAGGTCGAGACTCATAAATAATTCCAATCACACCAATAGGCACTGAGACTTTTGTAAATTGTAACCCATTAGTGGCATTGGTCCAACTTTCTAAAGTTTGATCAAGGGGATCTTGCATTTGGGCTATTTTCTCAACGTCACGAGAAAGTTGATCTATTTTCTCTGAAGTCAAAACTAATCTATTAATCATAGGTGCAGAAACATTATTAGATTTGGCTCTCTCTACATCTGCTTGATTAGCTTTTAGAATTTCATTTTTATTAGATAATAGAAAACCACTAATATTCATTAAGATCCTACTTCTATCTTCTGCAGATAGTTTGGACATGGCACTCGATGCCCTCTTCGAATGGTTTAAAATTTCTTGAAAATAGTCACTCATCTCGATTTCACCAAGTTATCTTTGTGAACAATCTCATCCTCTCGGACAAAGCCAAGAATTTCACTGAATTCTGATGATTTTTTTCCTTTTATTTTATCCATTTCTTGAAAATCATAATTAATCATGCCTCTAGCTAACTCTTTTTTATTGTAATGGATCGAAACAGTATCACCACGATAAAACTTTCCATCGATTGACTTTACACCGATTGCCAACAGACTTGAATTTTTCTTGAGTGCTTTTGAGGCTCCTTCATCAATATGAACAATTGCTTTTTGTATTGGTCTATTCCAAATCCATTGCTGGCGGCTTGTCAGAATATTTTTGGAAGGGTGAAACCATGTTGAAGATTGAGGATCAATCTTACTCAAAGGATTATTCACCAAACCATTTGATATGATCATGGTAGATCCAGATTGAATACAGAGTTTTGCGGCATTGATTTTTGCCAACATCCCACCAGAACCAAACTCACTTAAATCTTTATCAATATATTTTTCTATTTGTTGATCAACCTCTTTAACAGATGTAATCAGTTTAGCTTGTAATGATTTTTTAGGATTTGCAGTATACAGACCATTCACATCAGATAATAAAATTAATAACTCAGCTGATAGGGCATTTGCGATCATAGCAGAAAGTTTATCATTATCTCCAAAACGAATTTCTTCTGTCGAGGTAGTATCATTTTCATTAATTATTGGAACAACATTTAAATCTATGAGAGAGTAAATTGTATTTCTGATGTTCAGATATTTTCTTCTTTCGTTTAAATCTTCAGCTGTTATTAAAATCTGAGAACTTTGAATATTTAATTTTGCAAAAGCTTTTTGCCATTGTTGCGAGAGTTGTATTTGACCTATTGATGCAGCAGCCTGCTTTTCATGCAAATTAGTCAACTTTTTTTTTGAGAGTATATTCTTACCTAAAGCGATTGCACCAGATGAAACAATGATTATCTTAGAACCTCTCTTTTGGAGTTCTTTCACATCTGCAATTAGGGAGCTTAGCCATTTTTTCCTCAGCACATGCTTTTCATTAACCAAAATATTTGAGCCAACTTTAATGACAATAACTTTAGATTTTTTAGCTAATTCTAAAAATTTTTTATTCATCTTGTAAATATTCTAAACATAAATTTGTTAATTGATCTAATTGATGGCCTGTTGCAGCTGAAATCAATTTAACCTCTTGATTTAAAGTCTCAAATTCTTTTTTAATTTCCTCAACCCTTTTCTGATCAGCAATTTCAATCTTATTTAGTGCAATAATTTCTTTTTTTTGTTCTATTTTACCCCCATAATTTAAAAGTTCTTGTCGAATAACTTTATAATTTTTAAAAGGTTTTTCTTCAGTGATATCTACGACGTGAATTAAAATTTTACACCTTTCAACATGGGATAAGAAATCATGACCCAGTCCTTTCCCATCGCTCGCATGTTCTATGAGTCCAGGTATATCTGCTAATACAAATTCAAGATCTTCTTTTTGAACCATTCCGATGTGTGGATGAAGTGTTGTAAAGGCATAATCAGCAACTTTTGACTTAGCATTCGTTACAAAATTTAAAATTGAAGATTTACCTGCATTTGGCATTCCCACCAAACCAACATCAGCTAATATTTTCAGCTTTAATCTGACAGTTGACTCTTGTCCTTTTTCTCCATGTTGGAACTTACGAGGTGCTCTATTAGTAGAACTTTTAAAGTGAGCATTGCCTTTGCCTCCCTGACCTCCTCTTAAAAAATGATAAGTCTCATTATCTTTTAAAATCTCATGAATTTTAATACTCATGTCTTCGGTGTATATCTCAGTTCCACAAGGGACGTCTAAAATAAGATCTTTACCGCTTGCGCCAGTTTTTAATTGACCAGCACCACCCATACCATTTTGTGCATTATGATGTTGGTTAAAACGATATCTTTGAAGAGTGTTGATTCCTTTATTTCCTCGAAAAATAACATCACCACCTTTTCCACCATTTCCACCATTGGGGCCTCCGTACTCTACAAATTTTTCTCTTCGAAAACTAAGAGCGCCGTGTCCACCATTTCCTGATTTAATATATATTTTTGCTTTATCTATAAATGCCATAACAGTTTAATTTGAAGTTTTTTTAAGTGGGTTTAGTTAACGCAAACAAACTGTCTGTTTCTAGATTTTTTAAACAGAACTTTGCCTTCAACTAAGGAGAAAAGAGTATGATCTTTTCCAATCCCAACATTTTCGCCCGGGTAAAATTTTGTACCACGCTGACGAACAATAATATTTCCAGGAATTACGTGTTCGCCACCAAACTTTTTAACTCCAAGCCTTCTACCAGCCGAGTCTCTTCCGTTTTTGGAACTTCCACCTGCTTTTTTTGTTGCCATATTTCTACTTTTTTACCTCAGTTGTTTGTTTTTTCACAGTCTTTTTTTCTTTAGCCTCGACCTTTTTAGGTTTTTCAGCTTTAGCTTCAACTTTTTTTGTTTCTGTAGCTTTTACTTCAGTTTTTTTTGGAGATTCAGCCTTGTTTTCAACTTTTTTTGGAGTTTCTTCTTTTGGCGCAGCTTTCTTAGCTGGCTCTTTAAAGCTTTCTTCTCCAATGGCGGACTTGATTGCCATGACCTTTAATATAGAGATATATTGACGATGACCTTTAGTTCTTTGAAAATGTTTTCTTCTGTTTTTTCTAAAAACTCTAATCTTATCGTCCCTTGTCTGGTACAGTAATTTTGCAGATACTTCAGCACCTTTTACAGCTGGAGAACCAAGTTCAAACTTATCTCCATTTCCAACTGCAACGATATCTTTAAAAGATATTGTATCACCAACGTTACCCTCTATTTTATCAATCTTTAAAACATCTCCTGGAGACACTTTAAATTGTTTACCAACTGATTTAAGAACTGCGTACATAATAAGTCGGTCAATATATATAGGTCTTTATTTATGTCAATAGTCAAAAATGCAATAAAATAGGGATTTATTTGAGGATTAGTTTTTGATTAATTTATTTTGCAAGACTTACACAAAACATAAAATTCAAGGTTATACCTTGTGATTTCTAATTGATTATCCTTAACCAGATCACTGACACTATCCTTTAAATATTTATTTTTAATCTCTTTTACCTTTCCACATCTCTCGCAAATGGTAAAAGCGGTATTGCTCGCACAGTTTGAGTTATTACAAATTATAAACGAGTTAATACTCTCAATTTTGTGAATTTTTCCTAATTCAACCAATTTATCTAAAGCTCTGTAAACTTGAAGAGGTGAGTTTAAACCCTCTTTCTTCAGACTGTCTAATATAAAGTATGCCTTTAAAGGCTCACCACTGTTTTGTAAGAGATCAAGAACAATTCTTTGATTTTTGGTCAAACTTTGATTTTTTTTAGAATGTGTATGTGTTGAACTCATCTTAATTTGACAATTCTATTTTTTTTTTTGAAATTAGCAATTTTTTCAGAGGTATTAGACTTAAGATAAAGACACCTAAGGTTATTGCTAGTATAGTTGGACCTGTCGGAGAATTCCAAATCATTGAAGTTTGTAATCCGAGTACAACTGAAACAAGTCCTATAACTGAAGAAATTATTGCCATTTGTATAGGGGTAGATGATAAATTTCTAGAGGCAGCAGCAGGTATTATTAGAAGACCTGTAATTAATAATATACCAACAATTTTAATTGAAATTGCTATTACGCTGGCAATTAGAATTGTAAAAATAGCATTAGCTAGATCAGCATTTAAACCTTCTGCTTTAGCTAATTCTAAATTTACAGTTGCAGCAAATAGAGGCCTCCAAATTAGTATTAACACTATCAAAACAATGCTTCCACCAACCCAAACAAACAAAACATCAGTGATGTTTACTGATAAAATATCACCAAAAAGAAGACCCATAAGATCAATTCTTATAAACGAAAGTATACCTAATAAAACTAAACCAATTGCTAAAACTGAATGTGCTAAAAGACCTAGTAATGCATCATCAGGTAGATTTGTTCGTTTTTGTAAGAAAAGTAGTGACAAAGCAATAAAGCAAGAAACAGCAAAAACTGCAATGATCAGATTAAAATTCATTGCATAAGCGATAACTACACCCAACAATGCAGAGTGGGCGATTGTGTCACCAAAATAAGATAATCTCCTCCAAATAATAAAACATCCAAGTGGGCCTGTAATTAATGCTAAACCAATACCTGCTACAAACGCTCTGATAATAAAATCATCAAACATTATTTATTTTTATCCGCCTCTTTTATGCTTCCATCAGGTAAATGATGATGATCATGATTATGCTTATACAGCGATAAAGTAGGATCAATATTACTACCAAATAGCTTAATGTATTCTTGATCTTTTATAACTGAACTGGGAATACCAGAACAGCAAACATGCCCATTAAGACAAATAACATAATCAGTTTGAGACATAACTACATGTAAGTTATGCGATATCAAAAGAATGCCACAATTAATTTTTTTTACAATTTCTTGGATTGTTTTGTATAAAGCAATCTCTCCAGAATAGTCTACCCCTTGAACAGGTTCATCTAATACAAGAAAATGGGGTTCTTTAGCTATGGCACGGGCCATAAGTAATCGTTGAAATTCACCTCCTGATAAATTTCTTACATCTTCATTAATTAGATGTTGGATACCAGTAATTCCAAGTGCATCATTGATTTCACTAGTTTTATGTTTTGTTACTAAATTAACAAAATCTATTGACCTCAAGGGTAAAGACCAATCAATTGAAATTTTTTGTGGTACATATGAAATTCTAATATCTTTTTTAATTGTGTTTGTACCTTCATCAGGTTTTAAAATATCTAAAGACATTTTAGCAGTAGTTGATTTACCTGACCCATTGGGTCCGATTAGCGTTACAATTTCTCCTTGTGAGACTTTTAAGGAAACACCCCTCACTAACCATTTTTGATTTCTAAAGACCCCACAATTATTTAATTCAACCAGACTGTTATTCATTTTTTAATTTGACTTATTAATAGTGTTATATTATTACATATGTAATAGTATAACATTAGAGGTGGTAATTAATATGAATTTGTTCAAAAGATCAATATTTTTCGGACTTTCTTTTTTATTTTTAAGTTTTAATTCTCATGCAGATGTGAAAACGGACATTAAAGTAGTCACTACAATAAAGCCTTTGCATTCTTTGATATCAAGAATTATGGAAACAAGAGGAGAACCTCAATTAATTATTGAAGGTACAAATAATCCTCACACATTTGTTTTTAAACCATCTCATGCAAAAATGATTGAAGAAGCTGATATTATTTTTTGGATTGGCGAGGATTTAGAGGCTTTTATGGAAAAACCTTTAGACTCACTTGCTGAGAAAGCACAAGTTATTTCATTTATGGAGCTATCATCTATAGAAAAATTAATATTTAGAGAAAAAAATATTTTTGATGATCATGATGGCCATGAAGATGAACATGAAGGCCATGAGGATGAAGATGATCATGGTCACAAGGACGACGATCACGATGATGATCATGATGGCCATGAAGATGAACATGAAGGTCACGATGACGATCACAAGGACGCACATGCGCATGCACACGGTGAGTTTGATCCACACATTTGGCTAGACCCAGAAAATGCTAAAGAAATGGTTAAAATTATCCGAGACGAATTAATTAAAATAGATCCAGATGGTCAAAGACAATATTCAGTTAATACTGCAGGGGCAACATTGGAACTAGATAATTTAATCAATAGTGTAGAAAAAGAATTATCAAAAGATATTAGCTATATTGTATTTCACGATGCTTACCAATATTTTGAGAATAGATTTGGAGTAATTCCTGCTGGAGCATTGACTTTAAATCCAGATGTTTTACCAGGAGCTAAACAAATAGCAGATATACAAGATGTTATAAATGACAAAGGTATTAAATGTATTTTTTCTGAACCTCAATATAATCCAAAAATAATTGAAACTATCGGGAATGATATGAAAATTTCTACTGGTGTAATGGATCCTTTGGGAGCTTATATAGATGCTGGACCTTCAATGTATAGTGATCTAATTAATGGAATTGCAAATTCAATTAAAGATTGTCACTAATAAAATTTGAAATAAGTTTCAGAAAATTTTTATAATTAAAGAAACTTATAGGCTAAAAAAAAACTAATTTACATGTCTTTCTTATAGGCATTTTATATGCCTATGAGAAAAATTAAAAATAAAGTTTGTAATCTTAGAATAAAAAGACTTGTCGAGGAAAAATATTATCCAATATCATTTATTGATAGAGTAAATGTTATTTATCAATTGAACTCTCAAAAAAAAAATAAAGTGAATGTCACTAACATGAGTAAGCCTTGATACAGCTAACTAAACAAAGTTATTTAAAACTCATTTCAATCTAATAGTGCTATTTTGTCTTTAATTTTTATCCTGAAAGTATTGATAAATAATGAAATTTAACATAGTTTAAGTCTGATGAACTTATCAAACGCTTGTAAAAAAGACATTGATGTGGTCTTAGAAAATTGTGGCTGGAGACAGACCAAACAGAGAGTGGTGCTTTTAAAGTCAATTTTTGATGGAAATCATAAACATTTTTCTATTAATCAAATTAATGAAATTTTAAAAGACAATAGAAGTTATTTTTCTCTGACTACTCTTTATGAAAATCTAAATACCCTTGTTGATAAAGGATATTTAAAACAAATCGTTGTTGATAAACAATCATTTTACGACACTAATACTACCGATCACATACATGTTTATAATCAAGAAGAAAACCGAATCTATGATTATGACGATTGCAAAGAGCTTCACAAAGATCTTCCTATACCAGCTTGCTTATCACTTCTTGAAGAATATTCACTAGTTATAAATTTAAAAAAAAAGTAAATTTTTAATCTGTAGTTCATTTCAGAAATAGTTTTTTTTTATTCATTTGTAACATTCATTTTTTTTTGTATTTAGATTTTTTCAATTCGAGATTAGTAATATGATATGAAAAATTTAATTTCTTTTTTAATAAAGATTTTAGTAATTAATTTCTTTATTGGTTTTAGTGGTGCACATGCGGATGATTTATTAAAAATTTACTCAGAAAGACAACCAATGTTAATTGAACCTCTTTTAAATGAATTTGAGAGTCAAACTGGTATTGATGTTGAATGGATATATTCCAAGAAAGGCTTAGTTCAAAAAATTATTTTAGAAAAAGATAAGCCTGTAGCTGACGTATTCTTAGCATCAGATATATCAAGATTAATTGATGTAGCTGAAGCAGGAGCCTCAATTAAAATTAATAATTCTTCTGCTGTGCCCTCTCATCTCCAAAGTGATAATTGGATAGGCCTTACTCAAAGAGCAAGGATTATATACGTGAATAAAGATTTAGGTCTTAATGATATTACTTATGAGGATTTAGTATCTGAAAAATATAAAGGAAGAATATGTACAAGATCTGGTTTTCACCCATATAATGTTTCATTGTTTGCATCTTTGATGGCTCATCATGGTGAGGAGTGGTTAGAGAATTATTTGATTAATTTAAAAGCAAATTTAGCTAGAAAACCTCAGGGTAACGACAGAGACCAAGTCAAAGCAATATATGCAGGGGTTTGTGATTTAAGTATCGGCAACCATTATTATTATTTCAAGATGCTCAATAATGAAGAACAAAAGATATGGCTAGAGAAAGCAACAATTGTTTTTCCTAACCAAAAGGATAGAGGAACTCATGTTAATATTTCTGGTATAGCTTTACTTAAAGAAAGTTCTAGAGAAAAATCTGAAAAACTTTTGGATTTCTTAGTTAGTCAAAAAGCTCAGGCCATATACGCAAATGACAATAATGAATTTCCTGTTTCACCCGATGTACCTTTATCAGATGGTGTGAATGAATTAGCAGGAGGTGCTAAGTTTGACAATATTGATTTATTAAAAATAGCTGAAAATCGAAAAGCTGTTATTAATATTTTAAATAAAATAAATTACGACGAGTAGTAGATTTTTTATATTTCAAAGGTTGGTCGCTTCAAATAGGCCCGATGCACCCCATTGGTTAGGGTGCATTTTTCATAAATGAATGTGAAATTGTAGCAATCGCTTCAGTTGAATAAATAATCTTTATAACTAAAATTTGCTTATGAATAATTCTGAAATACTCAGTGTTTTATTAAATTCTGATAAAGAATTAATAATTTATAGAAACTCAGATAAAAATAATTTCGAAATATATACGGATTTTGCTGAAAAAGTTAATTTAAATATAGGTAATTTAGATAAGTTTTTAAATAAATTAGAGCGATTTAAATCAAATAAACCCTATGATTGTTATATTGGCTTCTTCGGTTATGAATTACTTTGTAAGAATATTAATTTAAAAGTAAACAAAGATAATTCATCTTTTCCTGAGGGAGTTTTTTTTCGACCACAAACTAAAATAATCTTAGATAAACAAGTTAAAATTGTAACCAAATCTAAATCAAAATTACTAAAAGACCTTAAAGCTTTAAATAAAACTACTTTTTCAAATAGCAATAAAATATCTGTAAGTCCAAACGTCCAAGTATATGAAAAAATCTTTAATAAATTTAAAAAAAATATAAGGGCTGGTGAAACCTATCAAATAAAAATTGCTCAAAAATATTCGAACAAAAAAGATTTAGATGTAGTGAATTTATTTTTCAATTTGATGAAGAAAAATCTTAGTCCAGAGTCTTTTTGTATTAGAACAAATGATTTTAATATAATTAGTTGCTCTCCTGAAAACCTTTTTAAGGTAAAAGGAAAAAAAATAATCACCTCCCCAATAGCAGGAACAGTAAGTAGAGATAAGGTAAAATCAACAAAAGAGGCTAGAAAGTTTTTTGAAAATAATCAAAAAGAGGACAAAGAACATAATATGATTGTTGACTTAGAAAGAAATGATTTAAGTCGTATAACTAAGGCAAACACTGTCAAAATTCAAAATTTAAAATTTGTTCAAAAATACCAATATATTTTCCACAATGTCTCTGAAATTTCAGGAACACTTCTTGATAATGTAAGGTTATCTGCAGTGATTAAGGCGATGATGCCCGGTGGCTCAGTTATAGGTTGTCCAAAAATTAATACTTTAAAATTACTCAATAAAGAGGAGAAAGAACCAAGAAGAATTTATACTGGTTCTTTTGGTTACTATCGCTCTAAACAGGATATGAGTTTTAACATAATAATTAGATCTATTTTAAATTTTCAAAAAAATAATGAGGTATTTGCTGCTAGTGGTGTGATTTTAGATAGTACTGCAAAAAATGAATACCATGAAAATTACTTAAAAGCTAAATCGTTATTGGATTTATTAAAATGAACTTACTTTTAATTGACCACGAAGACTCCTTTACTTATAACCTGGCACATTTGTTATCAGGATTTGGTAATTTAGAAGTAAAAAATTTTTATGACATTAAAGAAAAATCTATAAAAAAATCTGACATCATTATTTTTTCTCCAGGACCAGGGAAGCCCTCAGATTACCCAGTATCACTTGATATTTATAATAATTATAAATCAAAGAAAAAAATAATTGGTATTTGTCTTGGTTTTCAACTTATTGCTAATGGAGAGGGCGGAACTATTTCTAAGCAAGAAAAAATATTTCATGGTTATCAGACTTATATTAGAACGAATTCAAAAAGTTTAAGATTTCCTAATAATGCTTTATATCAAGTAGGTAGATACCATTCTTTAAAACTAAAAGAGCCATTTAATTCCTCTTCAATGCATATTACAATGAGATGTGAAGAAACTAATGTTGCAATGTGTTTGGAAAGTCATAAATATGATATTTGTGGTTTACAATTTCACCCAGACTCGTTTTTGACTCCAAATGGCAAACAATTTATTCGAAAAATCATTCAATATAAAAAATAATTCATATTACTCCTCACAATTTAAGCCACTGTGGGGTCAAAAAGGTGTTTTTACATCCATACCTGTAATTGGAAAAACACCAAGGTTAATAGGCTTAAATAAATATTTGAGAACTTTTAACACAACATGTCGGGATTATAAATTTGCTACCAAAATAGATTTAAACATTATCAGAAGTTTAGTAGGAGCGGATTTAAAGAAAATCAAAAATTTTAATCACTTATTGAGAATAGCAACTAATGGAACAACATTATCAATTTCGTTTAGAAAGAGAACAACAACTAAAGACAGTGTCATTGGATTTATAAAAAAATACAAAAGAAGAGACTTTAAAAATAAAAACTTATTTTACAAAAAATTATTAAAATTCATGAGTGAAATAAATTACTCTGAAAATGAAATTATATTACTTAGAGACGATGAAATTACAGAAGGAGCAGTCACAAATTTAGTTTTTGTAAAGAGAGATAAAATTTATATTCCCAAAACTGGGTATTATCATGGAAATACATTGAAGCTTATTGAAGAAATATCAAAATCGAAATTTATTAAAAGAAAAATTTTATTAGAGGATCTAAAAGAATACAGTGAGATATTATCGATTGGCTCTGGTAGAGGTATTACCTCAATAAAAAAAATTCAAAGTGTTTTATGGAAGAGAGCGTCTACAAAATATTTTCAAAAATTAAAAAAAGATTATGAAACTATGATAAAAAGGAATTATTATGAAATTTAATCAACATTCCTTTGCTTTGAAAAAGCCTTTACTAGTAGGTATATGTAATTTTACACCTGACTCATTTAGTGATGGGGGAAAAACATTTTCACGATCTACTGCATTGAAACATATAAATGCAATGGTTAAAGATGGTGCACAAATTATTGATATTGGTGCTGAAAGCACTAGACCAAATAGCGAGCCAATTACATATATTGAAGAAATAAATCGTTTATCCAAAATCTTACCATATTTAAACTATAAGAAATACCTTGTCTCTGTGGACTCGTATAAAATTGAGTCCCAAGAGTATGCACTGAAAAAAGGTGCCCATATCATTAATGATATTAATGGAGGATCAGAAGAGCTATTTAAACTTATAAAGAAATATAACGCAGGACTTTTCTTAATGCACAAAAGAGGAACACCAAAGGAAATGCAAAAAAAACTTAATTCCAGAGTAAATATGGTAAGAGAATTTGATTATTTTATTAAAAAAAGATTGAAAATACTTAATAAAATGAAGATTAATCTCAAAAAGGTATGGTTTGATCCTGGTATAGGATTTGGCAAAACACTAAATCAAAATTTACAATTAATGAAATCTTTGAAGAAATTCAGTAGTGCAAATATCCAAGTATTATTGGGATCCTCACGAAAAAGTTGGATAAATCATATTGATACATCAAATGCTGATGAAAGGATTGGAGGATCTTTAGCTTCTGTGGCGCATGCTCTCAAACAAAATATTCACACATATAGAATTCATGATGTCAAAGAGACAAATCAAATGATAAAAGTTTTGAAAGCATTGAATAAATGAAATTTTTTATCGAAATAGAAGAGCTAAAAGTTGACACAATTATTGGGGTGTTCGAAGAAGAAAGGTTAAAACCCCAAACTATATTAATAAGTATAAAATGCCAGTTAGACATTGATCATAATCAAGATCTTGACAATATTGAAAATGTTACAAGTTATTCAGATATCAAAAATGAAATAATTAAATTTGTTGCAGCCTCTCAATATAAAACATTGGAAAAATTAATTACAGATCTTAAAAAACAACTAGATGATAAGTTTCCAATTCAAATAGAAAAATTAGAAATAAATAAAATTGAGATTGCTAAAAAATACAATGCAAAAAAAGTTAGCGTATCGATATAAATCATATATTGCTATCGGATCAAATATAGGCAATTGGAGAAGTAATTTTAACAGTGCATTAAATTTAATGAATAAATTTGGTCATGTTAAAAAGGTTAGTAGAGTTTATTTTACCAAGCCTTTTGGTTTAACCGCCCAAAAATATTTTCATAATGCTGCCTTTTTATTTCTCACTAATTTATTTTTTAATGAGCTATTTATAAAAATGAATGCTGTAGAAAAGCTGATAAAAAAAAATAAACTTCTAGAGAATGGGCCAAGAAGAATTGATTTAGATCTTATTCAATTCGAAAACTTGAAAGTTAAAAATCATTTAATATCAATTCCTCATCCTTCCTCACATTTAAGAGATTTTGTTATACAGCCAGTATTAGACCTCAATCCTAATTTTATTGATTTAAAAACCCAATATACTTACAAAAGACTCATAAATAACTTAGAGGAACGATTTATTATTAAGAAATCTCGTCAAACCCAAGATTATCAAGGATTTTTTTAAGCTTTTCCTCATCCACACTATTAGATTGTTTTAAGCCTGTTGAAATATCAATTCCATGAGGAGATATTGTTTTAATTGCCTCTTTTATGTTATCTATATTTATTCCCCCACCAAGGTAGAGAGGTTTCGCAAAGATCTTTAATTGATTGATTTGTTTTTCACATTCCACAAGAGATTTTTTTTCAATAGTATCTTTTCTGTAAATATTTAAATCATAATAAATACTACTTATATTATTTAAAATCTCTTCAAAGAAATTATAGTCAAAATTCTCATAATTTACCGAAATTGAAATTTTTGCATCTGTTTTATTATTCAGCAATTCAATTTCTTCATTTTTATATTGATTAGATATGCAAACCTCTTTTATTGCTACATCATTTACGATACTAATTACTTCTTGTATCTGTATATTTCCAATCAATAAAATTGGATTTAATTTTAAATTGTAGGATGCAATAGTCAGATCTTGAATTTCTTTAGTACTAAGTGTATTTGGGCCATATAAGTAATCACTTACAAGGCCTACCCTACTTACAGAGTACTTTTGAATTACTTCTAAAGATTTTTGATCTGTAATACCACAAACTTTAAGTTGGATATTACCATAATTGAACATTAATTAATTATTGTTCAATTCAAATCTATCGGCATTCATTACTTTGTTCCAAGCTTTAACAAAATCAATTACAAACTTTTCCTTGTTATCATCTTGTGCATACACTTCTGCATAAGATCTAAGTATAGAGTTCGATCCAAATACAAGGTCCGTTGAGGTTGCCGTCCATTTAACATTATTTGTTTTTCGATCAATAATCTCATAATGTCCATTAGACGCTTTCCATTTATTACTCATATCAAGCAAGTTAACAAAAAAGTCAGTTGTAAGAGCACCTACCTGGTCAGTAAAAACACCATGCTTATTCTCACCATAGTTAGCACCCAGAGCCCTCATACCTCCAACAAGTACAGTCATTTCAACTGCAGTAAGACCAAGTAAATGAGCTCTATCAAGCAACAACTCTTCTCCTCTTACTTCATAATTATCTTTTTGCCAATTTCTAAAACCGTCATGTATGGGTTCTAATTGAGAAAATGACTCAGAGTCAGTCATATCCTCAGAGGCATCTCCTCTTCCTGGGTTGAAAGGAACAGGAACGTTAAAACCCGCAGCTTCAATAGCTTTTTCTAGACCAACATTTCCAGCTAAGACAATTGTGTCTGCAATGCTAGCGCCTGCTTCTTTTGCAAGAGGTTCTAATATATCTAGCACTTTTGATAATCTTTGCGGCTCATTGCCTTTCCAATTTTTTTGTGGTGAAAATCTAATTCTCGCTCCATTAGCTCCCCCTCTTAAATCCGACCCTCTAAATGTCCTTGCACTATCCCATGCAGTTGAGACTAGTTCTTGAACAGTTAATTCAGAATTTCTGATTTTTTCTTTGAGTTGTTCCACATCAAAACTAGGTGTTCCAGCGGGAACTGGATCTTGCCAGATCAAATCCTCGTTTGGAAGGTCGTGTCCTATGTATCTAGATCTTGGACCCATATCTCTATGGGTAAGTTTGAACCAAGCTCTTGCAAAAGCATCACAAAAATACTCATGATCATTATGAAACTTTTTGGATATTTCTAAATAAATTGGATCTTTGATCATTGCCATATCAGCATCTGTCATGATTGGGTTATATCTAATTGATGGATCTTCTACGTCTACAGGCTTATCTTCTTCTTTAATATTGATAGGTTCATATTGCCAAGCTCCTGCAGGGCTTTTTTTAAGTTCCCACTCATATTTAAAGAGCATGTCAAAATATCCATTATCAAATTTTGTTGGCTCAGTAGTCCATGCACCTTCAATTCCAGATGTCACCGTATCTCTTCCAACTCCTCTGGAAGTATTATTCATCCAACCAAGGCCTTGTTCGTTAATTGCTGCCCCTTCAGGTTCTGCTTCAAGATTATCAGCATTACCATTACCATGCGTTTTACCAATAGTATGACCTCCTGCAGTAAGAGCAACAGTCTCTTCATCGTTCATAGCCATTCTTGCAAATGTCTCTCTAATATGCTGAGCTGTTTTTAATGGGTCAGGGTTACCTTCAAATCCCTCTGGGTTCACATAGATTAAGGCCATGTGATTTGCAGCAAGTGGACTTTCTAACGAAGAGGCATCTTCTTTATCTGAGTGTCTATCAGATGCTAATGCTTCTGTTTCTGGTCCCCAGTATATATCCTTGTTTGGGTGCCAAATATCCTCACGCCCATATGAAAAACCAAATGTTTTAAATCCTGTTGATTCATAGCCAATGTTTCCAGCTAAGATCATAAGATCAGCCCAGCTAATCTTGTTTCCATATTTTTTCTTAATCGGCCATAAAAGTCTTCTAGCTTTATCTAAGTTAGTATTATCAGGCCAAGAATTTAAAGGAGCAAATCGATGATCACCGGTTCCACCGCCACCTCTCCCATCAGCAGTTCTATAAGTACCAGCAGAGTGCCAAGCAAGCCTAACCATTAATCCTGCGTATGTCCCCCAATCAGCTGGCCACCAATCCTGACTTTCTTTCATTAATTTATGCATATCAGCTTCTAATGCTTTAAAATCTAATTTTTTTACTTCTTCTCTGTAATTATAAGTACCATTAAACGGTTTTGTTTTTTGATCATGTTGATGGAGAATATCTAGATTTAAATTTTTAGGCCACCAATCAGTTGATGACTTCTCCATATTTGAATTAGCTCCGTGAGCAACGGGACATTTGGCTTCGCTCATTTTTCTCTCCTACTTAGTTAATATTGATGTCATTAAAATTTAACCTGTAAGTAAGTCAACAATACGAATTGTCTCTGTTAATAATTTACAAAAATCCTTGAAATTATTTGCTTTTAAAGAACTGGTTATACAAAATGTAGGCAGCAAACATTCCAATAACTTGACAACTAATAAAAAATATTACAGTGGAGGGATTGATACCCGTAAATGACTCAGTAAACATTCTAGCAATTGTTACAGCCGGATTTGCAAAACTTGTAGATGATGTAAATATAAGAGCTGCTGTAATATAAATACCAACATTAAATGAAACTACATTTTTACCATCTGCTCTAGATAAAAGTATGACCAATAATAATCCAGTTGCAGCAAAAAATTCGGAAATATATATATTTGCCCCACTTCTTATATTTGAAGAAATCTCAATTACATTTAATCCAAAAATATAATTAGCAAAAAGTGTGCCTAGTACAGCTGCAATGATTTGTATTAGTATATAAAGAAATAAATCCCTAGAACTCAATTCTTTTTGTAAGAAAAATATAATTGAAACAATAGGATTAAAATGAGCTCCAGAAAAATTTGCAAATATTCTAATTATAAAAATTAGTGTGAAACCTATTACAACAGCATGACTAAATAAAATTACCATTTGATCATTCGTATATTGCTGTCCTGCTATGCCAGATCCAACAATTGATACTAATAAAATAAATGTGCCTATAAATTCAGATATGTATTTTTGCATTTTTAAAGTCTTAATGTATCATTGCTAAGTTTTAAAGAAATGTATTATGAATTTTTAGTTACATACCTTGATGCACCATTTCTATTGCTATCTGCTGTAACCACTGGTTTGATAATTCGTATTTTTTATAAACAGTATATGAATACAAAGCTACCAATGAGGGTAGTTATTTCTATAGCTCTTTTTCTTATTAATGCGATTATTTTAGTTCCTGGAATTGTCTTTTTATATAGATGGGTAATGTTATGTGGTTTTTACCAACCAAGCGGCGTTTTTGAAACAGGGTATGGTTGTAGTGGGGACGTTTTTAGTCTACTTGTTCCAGGGCTTTTTTTACTTTCGTAAACATTTCATCGACCTGATTTTCTTTAATTATTAAAGGTGGAGAAAAAGCAAGCGTATCTCCGTTAGCTCTTACCATTAAGCCAAGATCCCAAGCTTTTTTCATAGCTTCAAACCCTCTTGCACCAACAGCGTTACCTTTAGGCTCTAATTCGAGTGCAGCAATCACTCCTAAATTTCTAATATCGATTATATGTTTTGTTCCCTTCAGGCTATGAGCGGCTTCTTCAATAATAGGAGCCATATGAGCAGCATTATCAAATAATCCCTCTTCTTGATAAATATCTAGTGTTGCTAAGGCTGCAGCGCAAGCAACAGGATGACCAGAGTAAGTATATCCATGAAATAATTCTATTGGAGCATCTGCATTTTCCATCATTGACTCATAAATAAAGTCTTGAACTATGGTTGCACCCATAGGGATGGTGGCATTTGTAATGCCTTTTGCACATGAAATAATATCTGGTGTTACACCAAAAAACTCAGAGCCAGTTGCTTTTCCCATACGGCCAAAAGCAGTTACGACTTCATCAAAAATTAATAAAATGTCATGTTTTGTGCAGAGCTCTCTTAATCTTTTTAAGTATCCTTTAGGCGGAGGCAGCGCACCAGTTGATCCAGCAATTGGCTCAACAATTACAGCTGCAATAGTTGATGCATCATGCAATTGAACAAGACGCTCTAAATCATCGGCAAGTTCTGCTCCATGTTCAGGTTCACCTTTTGAAAAAGCATTTAATTTTAAATTGTGGGTATGGCGTAAATGGTCAACACCATTTAGCATTGATCCGAAGTACATTCTATTTTTTACCATACCACCTACACTTATTCCTCCAAAGCCCACACCATGATAACCTCTTTCGCGACCTATTAATCTAGTTTTAGATGAGTGTCCGCGTGCACGTTGATAAGCTAGCGCAATTTTCAATGCACTATCTACTGCTTCAGATCCTGAATTAGAAAAGAAAACATGATTCATTCCTTCAGGAAAAATCTCTGCTAAACGATTAGCTAGTTCAAATTGTTTTGGATGTCCAAATTGAAAAGGTGGAGAGTAATCAAGATTTTCAATTTGTTTATTTACAGCTTCTTGAATTTTTTTTCTACCATGACCAGCGTTTACACACCAAAGCCCTGCAGTGCCATCTAAAATTTCTCGATTATCGTCACTAATAAAATGCATATCTTTAGCACCGACTATAATTCTTGGATCTTTCTTAAATACTTTGTTAGGAGTGAAAGGCATCCACAGCGGTTCTAAATTATTTGGCTTATTCATTTTCTCTCTTGATTTTAATAAAGATACATTATTCCCTCACAATTGCTTCAGCAAGGGTAATAATGTCATCTTTTAGGGTAGGGAGAGGGCAGCGTGGACTGCCCTCATAACAATCACATTTTTGATCCGATGAAACCTGCTATGAACCAAATAATCATAACTATAAAGGGGTAGTGTCCTGTAAACATATCTGCCATTTAAACCTCCATGATTCCTTTAATTAGGTTATAGGATTTCATTGTAATATGCAATATTTGCATATGTATAGACAAATTTTGTTAATTTATCCACATTTATTGTGAATTATGGGGATTAATTATGCATTTTTTTTATACCAATAAGCACCATTGTTATTTCTTCGTCCTTATAATAAGTATAACTAGCTTATGAGCGTTGTTTCGAAAACAATCAAATATTTACTCGATAAAAACATATCAGTTTCAACAGCAGAATCTTGTACTGGTGGTTTGCTTGCAGCAGAATTTACAGCTGTGTCTGGTATATCTAAAATTTATAAAACTGGTTTGATAACATATTCAAATGACTCAAAAATTAAAAATCTCAAAGTCAAACCAAGTACTATCAAAAGGTACGGTGCAGTCAGCCGTCAAGTATGTGCTCAAATGTGTTTACATTTGCACAAAATTTCCAAAAGTCAGCTAACATTTTCAACTACAGGTGTAGCTGGTCCAAACGGTGGTACTAAATCAAAACCTATAGGTTTAGTTTTTATCGGATTATATTTTAAAAAAAATGTTTATATCGAACAATTAAATTTCAATCCAAAACTTTCTAGAATTCAAATTCAAAAAGGCACAGTGAAAGAATGTTTTCACATGTTAAATAATATTATAGATGAGCTATAAGCGAAATTATAATAGTTTACTACCTGATGATTTCGAGCTCAGTAAAGAATTTGAAAATATCATTGAGCAACTAGAAAGCACAAAAGATCATTTTTATATTACTGGTAAAGCAGGTAGTGGTAAGTCTACACTATTGGCCTACTTTCGATCTATAACAAAGAAGAATACAGTTGTTCTTGCTCCAACAGGAGTTGCTGCAATTCGAGTTAAAGGACAAACTATTCACTCATTTTTTGGTTTTCCACCAAAGGTTATTCAAACACGACATATAAAAAAAGTAAGACAAATCGAAATTCTTCAAAATTTGGAAACATTAATTATTGATGAGATATCTATGGTTCGTGCTGATGTTTTTGATGCGATTGATTATAGCCTTCGTGTTCACAGAAAAAAACTTACACAACCATTTGGCGGAGTTCAGTTAATAGTTTTTGGGGATTTATTTCAACTACCACCAGTTGTGAATATGGATGAGTCAGGACTTCTACAGCGCATTTATCCTAAAGGTCATTTCTTCTTTCACTCAAATATTTTCCAAGACGCACAATTTAAAACACTTGAACTACATAATATTTATCGACAAAAAGATGACCATTTTATTCATTTGCTTAACTCTGTAAGAGATGGCTCAATTACTCACACGCAGATCGAGAATATAAACGACTCTTTAACTGATCACATTGAGATGGATGAAGGTAAAATCATACTTACTACAACTAATGCTCGAGCGAGTAGCATTAATCAAAAATATTTAAGCCAGTTAAATCAGGAGGAGTTTTCTTACAGGGGACAAGCTACTGGCCAATTTTATAAAGAATTATTTCCCACCGATGAAATCTTAAAATTAAAAAAAGGAGCCCAAGTAATTATGATTAAAAATGATCCTGAAAAAAGGTGGGTTAATGGATCCATTGGTATAATTCATGATATCGCTCAAAAAAAAATAAAAGTAAAAATCAATAATAAAATATATGAGGTTAAAAAAGAAAAATGGGATCGTATTCAATATACCTATGATGATGATCAACAAGAAGTTCAAGAGGAAATAACAGGATCTTTCAAACAGTATCCAATGAGATTAGCTTGGGCAATTACAATTCATAAAAGCCAGGGACAAACATTTGAAAAAGTTATTATAGATATGAGTCAAGGTTCTTTTGCTCCAGGACAACTTTATGTTGCACTAAGTAGATGTATAAGTTTGGAAGGTATAGAACTGCTAAGACCTATTAAAAAATCAGATATCATTGTTAACAATCAATTGATAGGTTTCCAAGACAGATTAATTTAAGATGGGTAAAAAAATATTATATAGTATTGCAGTCTTTGGCATTATTGGTTTAGGCCTATATATTTCTTCGACATTTGAATACCATGAATACTATGAGGAATGTGAAAAACAAAGCAACACACAAGGAGGTATAGAGTCTTGTGTTGATTTTATGATAGAGGAAGCAAAAAAATGATTTATCTCAAAGATAGTTATACAAAGAGCTTTGAAGAAAAAATTTTATTAGTCGAGGGTGACAAAATCATTACTCAAGATAGTTCTTTTTATGCTCAAAGTGGTGGGCAACCCGGAGACAAGGGAGTACTTGAAATTAATGATAAAAAATTCAATGTTATCAACACAGTTAAACATGAGTTAGGTATTGCCCATGTTGTTGACTCAGAAAATCTAAATCTATCTGGGCAAATAAAAGGCCATATTGATTGGGATCATCGATATCGCTTAATGAAAATGCACACCACAATGCACTTAATGTGTGCAGCATTACCTTATTATGTTACAGGAGGATCAATTGGTTTAGAAAAAAGTAGGATTGATTTTGATTTAGGTGAAGAAACATTTGAATTTGAAACTTTAAATAAAATCATTAATGAATTTATTCAACAATCTCATTCTATTTCTTATCAGTGGATAACAAATGATGAGCTAGATCAAAAACCTGAACTAGTGCGAACCTTGTCAGTTAAACCGCCAAGAACAAATGATAAAATTCGCCTTGTTAAAATAGGAGATATTGATTTACAACCGTGTGGAGGAACTCACGTAGCAAATACAAATGAAATTGGCGAATTCAAATTTATGAAGTATGAGAGTAAAGGAAAAATGAATAAACGTGTTCAGTTTACTCTCATATAATGCACAAAGCATCTTTTAAAGATTTTTTACTTTTATTTTTATTAGCTGGTATATGGGGAAGTGCGTTCTTTAACATCAAAATTGCCTCAGAAAGCTATACACCCATGGCACTTGCCTTTGGTAGAATTTTTTTTGCTGCAATAGTAATGCTTGTTTACTGTTGGATAAGAAAAATTTCAATTGAAGCATTTGGAGAGAATTGGTTATGGTACGCAACTATAGGATTTGTGAATTTAGTTCTCCCCTTTTTTTTTATTTCATTCGGCATATTAAAGGTTCAAAGTAATCTAGCAGCAATCTTGATGTCTACGGCACCTATTGCAGCAACAATCTTAGGGCATTTATTTATTCAAAATGAAAAAATTAATCTTTTAAAATTTGTTGGAATATTAATTGGCTTTCTTGGTATCGTTTATTTATTTTCAGATAATATTCTAATCAATCATTCAAATATCTTTTATGCTTTTATGGTAATCTTGGGTCCAGTTTGTTACACCATAGGTGGACTATTTTCACTCAAGCTAAAACATATAAAAAATGAAGTACTTACATCAAGTATTTTAATTTGGGCAGTTATTCTTTTATTACCAATTATGTTCATTTTTGAAAATCCAACAGAATTGAGACCCTCTCTTAATGCTACAATTTCTCTTCTGTATCTTGGTATTGTTGCGACAGCGATAGCTTGGTTAATGAGATTTTATATTCTTAAAAATAATGGTTTAGTTTTTCAATCACAAGTTGCCTACATCATTCCAATTTTTGGTTTGATATTTGGATATCTTTTTTTAAACGAAAAAATAACTTATAAAATTATTGTTGCCCTTATTGCTGTTTTAATAAGCACTTACTTAATTGAAAAAAGTAAAAAAAATAAGATTACTGATAAACTATCTTGATGTTATTTGCTTATAATATACTGTACGCAATCTAATTATGTCAGCAGATATCTTAATTAAAATTGATAATTTAAAAAAAACTTTTCAAGGAGGTTTAGAAGCCCTTAAAGGAGTCAATTTAGAAATTCAAAGAGGTGAAATTCTTGCACTTCTTGGTCCAAATGGTGCTGGAAAAACAACACTTATTAATGCCATATGTGGGATAGTCTTACCTACATCAGGAACCATTTCAGTTGATGGATATGATGTTGTTAAAGATTTCCGAAAAACTCGATCGATGATTGGTCTTGTGCCTCAAGAACTCCATTTAGAAGCCTTTGAAAAAGTTTTTCAAAATGTTTCTTACACAAGAGGTCTTTATGGTAAGAAAAAAGATCCTGCATACATAGAAAAAATTCTTAAAGATCTCAGCCTTTGGGATAAAAAAGATAGTAAGCTTCGTGAGCTCTCTGGTGGTATGAAGAAAAGAGCATTAATTGCAAAGGCATTGAGTCATGAACCAAAAATACTTTTTCTTGACGAGCCTACTGCAGGTGTCGATATTAATTTGCGAAGAGATATGTGGAGAGCAGTGAAAGAACTCAAAGAAAATGGAGTAACAATTATTCTTACTACTCATTATATCGAAGAAGCTGAGGCTATATCTGATCGAGTATCTGTAATCAATAATGGCGAAATTATAATCACTGATAATAAGAATGATTTAATGCGAAAAATGGGTCAAAAGAATTTAACTATAGAATTTCAAGAGCCTTTTAGTCAAATCCCATCTACTTTAGAGTCGTATAACTTAAAAATGAATAATAATAATTCTTTAACATATTCATATGACTCTCATGGATCTTCGACTGGTATTACTGCACTTCTTCAAGACATAAAGTCGGCTGGTTTAAAATTAAAAGATTTAAATTCCTCCCAGACATCGTTGGAGACGATATTTGAAAAACTTTTGGAGGAGAGTGTATGAACTGGACAGGTATAATGGCAATTTACTTGCATGAAATGGATCGAATGAGAAGAACAACTGTTCAAAGTATATTTTCTCCTGTGATATCATCCTCTCTTTATTTTGTTGTCTTCGGTGCTGCAATAGGAAGTCGCATCCCTGTGATTGAAGATATCTCTTATGGTTCTTTCATAGTGCCTGGTATGATAATGTTAGCTTTACTTACACAAAGTGTCTCAAACGCTTCCTCAGGTATTTTTTTTCCAAAGTTTCTTGGAACTATAAATGAAATATATGCTGCCCCACTATCAACAACAGAGATTGTTATTGGTTTTGTTGGTGCGGCCACTACAAAATCAATAATTTTAGGAAGCTTAATATTAGCAACAGGGTTATTTTTTGTTGAAATATATATTATGCATCCTTTTACAATGATTTTAATGCTCGTTTTAACATCTTTAACTTTTAGCTTACTTGGTTTTCTTATAGGGATGTTGTCATCAAATTGGGAGGAGCTATCAATATTTCCAACACTAATTTTATCTCCACTCGTATTTCTTGGTGGATCGCTATATTCAATAAACTGGTTACCAGAGTTTTGGCAAAACGTTTCTTTGGTAAATCCAGTTCTTTACTTAGTTAGTGGTTTTCGATGGAGTTTTTATGAAATGGCTGATGTGAGTATTACAACAAGTTTGATTATGATATTTACATTTTTAATTTTAAATATTTCTGCAATTATTTATATTTTTTCAAAAGGCTTCAAAATTAAAGATTAGAAACAGATGTCAAATAGGATCGTCTGGTTTAAGAAGAATTTAAGATTAAAAGACAATGAAGTTCTTATTGATGAAAATAAAAGATCTATATTAATTTACATAATTGAACCTGATCTGTGGAAGCAAAAAGATATGTCTTTAAGGCAGTGGCAATTTACATTAGAGAGTGTAAATGAGCTTAAACGACAATTATTAAAAAATAATTTATATTTAAATATCTTTTTTGGTGACGCGATTGAAATATTCAAGTTTTTAAAAGATAAATATAGCTTTTCAAGCGTAATTAGCGAACAAGAAACAGGTATTCAATGGACTTACCAAAGAGATAAAAAATTAAAAAAATTTTTTTTTCAAAATAAAATTGATTGGATTGAGTGTTCTTACCCAGGAGTTAAAAGAGGACAACATGATAGAAACCAATGGGCAAAAAATTTTAGAAACGAGATTATTAAAAAGTCTAATTTGCCCGTCATAAAACAATCAGTTAATTTAGAATTAACAAACCATGAATTACCAAAATTTTTTTACGACTCAACACCATGTCCATATAGGCAAAAGGGTGGATCTGTCGAAGCAGAAAAATTACTTCAGTCTTTTTTAAATAAAAGAGGTGAAAATTATCAATTTGAGATGTCTAGCCCAATAACTGCTGAAAAAAGCTGCTCAAGATTATCAACTCATTTGACATACGGCACAATATCACACCGCACAGTTTTTCAAGAGGCCGCAAAAAAAAGAGATCTAATAAAGCATACCAATAAAAATTTTGCTAAATCTATAAATTCATTTTTATCTAGGTTACATTGGAGATCACATTTTATTCAAAAATTAGAGGATCAGCCATCAATTGAACATGCAAGCTTTATTCCTGTGTATGATCAAATACGTGATAAAGATGAAGAGAAATTAGAGGCTTGGATTGAAGGTAAGACCGGAGTTCATTTTATCGATGCATGTATGATTTATTTAAGAAATCATGGATGGATCAATTTTAGAATGAGAGCAATGTTAGCTTCATTTGCTTCTTATAATTTATGGCTTGATTGGAGATACTTTGCTCCACGCTTGGCAGCATTGTTTACAGACTTTGAACCTGGAATTCATTACAGTCAAATACAAATGCAATCAGGTACAACTGGTATCAATACTATTAGAATGTATAATCCTTATAAGCAAGCTATGGATCAAGATCCTCTCGGTAAATTTATTAAGTCACAAATTCCTGAAGTAAAAAATTTCCCACCTGCTTTTTTTCATAATCCCCCAAAAAAAAGTTTGAACGTAAATTTGTTCGATAATGAGTTTCAAAAAGAAATAATTAATGTTAAAGAAACTGCTCAGTATGCTAGAAAAAAAATTTTTGATATTCGCAAATCACAAGAACATAAAATACTTGCAAAAAATGTTTATTTAAAACATGGTAGTAGAGGAAGAAATTGAACTAATCTATGTTTGAAAAACCTGATTATATCGTAATTGGTTCTGGATCAGCAGGATCTACAATTGCATACAGACTTGGGGAAAACCCTCAATTAAAAATTCTAGTATTAGAATTTGGCGGCAATGACAATAGTCCTTTTATACAAATGCCTGCAGCACTCTCATACCCAATGAATATGAATAAATTCGATTGGGGCTATAAAGCAGAACCCGAGCCTACCTTAAATGGTAGGTCTCTCGTTTGCCCTAGAGGTAAAGTTATAGGAGGGTCTTCGTCAATTAACGGAATGATTTATGTTAGGGGTAATGCTGGTGATTATAATCAATGGGCAGAAAGTGGTGCAAAAGGTTGGGATTATCCTGATGTCCTTCCATATTTTCAAAGAATGGAAGCAAGCCATGGAGGCAATTCAGAGTTTAGAGGAAAATCAGGCCCTCTAAACATAACCCATGGCAAAAGAGATAACCCATTACACAATGCTTTTGTAAAAGCTACCGAGCAGGCGGGATACACCTACACTGATGACTACAATGGCTTTCGACAGGAGGGTTTTGGACCAGCTGATATGACTGTTTGGAAAGGCTCACGTTTTTCAACAGCAAAAGCTTATTTAAAGCCTGCGTTAGCAAAAAAAAATGTACAACTTATAACAAAGGTCCTAGTCGATAAAATAATTTTTCATGAAGACAAAGCTAAGGGAGTTGAAGTATTTCATCAGGGCCAAAAAAAAACCTTTAATGCAAATATTGGTGTTGTTTTATCAGCTGGCGCAATCAATAGCCCAACAATTCTTCAAAGATCGGGTATTGGAGAGGGCAATGATTTAAATAGTTTGGGGATCAAAGTTATTAAAAACTTACCAGGCGTTGGTCAAAATTTACAAGACCATTTAGAAGTTTATTTTCAAGTTAAATGTTTACAACCAGTAACACTTAATAAATATTTAAATCCTTTTTCTAAATTACTTATCGGCATGCAATGGATGTTTCTAAAAAGTGGGCCAGGTGCAACTAACCAATTTGAAACTCTTGGTTTTATTCGTTCTGATAAAAACATACCATATCCAGATATACAATTTCATTTTCTTCCAGTCGCAATTAGATATGACGGAAAGGCACCTAGCGAGGGTCACGGTTTTCAATTGCATGTAGGGCCAATGCGTTCAAAGTCAAGAGGCTTTGTAAAATTAAAATCTAGCAACCCATTTGACTCACCAACTATAAAATTCAATTACATGTCTCATGAGGATGATTTTCCAAACTTTAGAAAATCACTTAGACTTAGTAGAGAGATATTGAGCCAAGAGGCCCTAGTTCCTTTTAAAGGAGATGAAATTCAACCTGGTGATGACGTTGTTTCGGATGAAGGACTTGACGAATTTATAAAAAATAATTGTGAAAGTGCTTACCATCCATGTGGTACCTGCAAGATTGGAAAAGAAGAAGACCCTTCTTCTGTCGTTCTAAATGATTGCAAAGTAAAGGGTTTTTCAAATTTATTTCTTGCGGACTCATCAATTTTTCCTCAGATATGTAATGGCAATCTTAATGCACCATCGATAATGACAGGTGAGAAAGCCTCAGATCATATCTTGGGAAAACCTCTTTTAGCACCATCAAATCTACAACCTTATACCCATCCAAATTGGCAAAATTCACAAAGATAAAATTAATGATCAGGCTGGTGCTTTTGTTTCTAATACTCCCATTTACTGCATATTCTGATAAACATATTCCATATTATAAATCTCTAGCTCATGATGAGTCATGGTTACGTCACTATCCAGAAAATCAAGATTTGAGTAAACAAACAGAGAAATTTCTCCTTACACAGGAAAACATGCCTGTAAAGATTATTGAAGAGTTTAGAAATAGTTGGAGTTCTTATACAGACTGGTACCGCATTGAATTATTTAATGGAATACAAGGTTGGATTGCTCACAATCAGTTATCTAAAAAAAGAACATTGCTGATACTAGAGGATATTGAGCTCTATGCATTGAAATCTTATGACCCTGAGT
Organism: uncultured Alphaproteobacteria bacterium; assembly: GCA_902599405.1. Lineage (GTDB taxonomy): Bacteria > Pseudomonadota > Alphaproteobacteria > HIMB59 > HIMB59 > HIMB59. The sequence goes on from CACKFO010000003.1 coordinate 39,857, forward strand.
CTTGGATGACTATTCAAAAAGGAGTAATACTTGCACCAAAAATTGTAAACTTGTTAGAGGTAAAAGAAACAATGGTGAAAGTAAGTATACCTGAGGGTAATAAATCCTCTATTAAAGGATGGATACCCATAGATGACAGATTATGGGGAGTCTCTGATAAAGAAACGCAAATTTTAAATGATTAAATACTTACTATTTACATTACTCGTGGTACAAGACTTGATGGCCTATAATGAATCGCCTTATAAAGTAGTTCATCAGACAGATACATATGAAATTAGATTTTATGAGGAGCGTCTAGTAGTTCAAACCCAATACACTAATCAAAATAATGGATTTCGAAAACTTTTTAATTATATTTCTGGCAATAATAAACAAAGTGAAAAAATTTCAATGACCACACCAGTGAATGTTACTCAAATTGAAAACGAGTACGTTATGCAATTTTATTTACCAAGTAAATACAAACCAAATGAAATACCTTTGCCATCAGATAATTCAGTAAAAATTTCTTCAATAGAGCCAGGTTATTTTGCAGTAATAAGATATTCTGGTTTTGCTTCCGATAAAAATTTTTATAAACACCGAGATGTTTTAAAAAGTGATTTAATTACTGATAATATTGAAGTAATTGGACCCGCTATTAAAGCTACTTATGATGGTCCGTTTACATTGCCTAATCTTCGAAGGAATGAAGCAATCTATCAAGTTGGTTGGAAGAATCCTCTTTAAGTCACAAACACTTGCTTATTGATTTAAGATTTAGTCTTGCTCCTTTAATTATTTTAATCATATTTATTGGTGTTTTTTTACCAATATGACTGATTTTATTGGGCAATCTTGGATATTCACTAGATGCATAGTTTCATTAACTTCTTAGCATTATTTTTTTTTTGATTCAGTATTTATAAGTTTCTCAACTCAAAAATAAGAGAGGTATTTATGAAACTAATAACAGCAATTATCAAGCCCGATAAAGTTGAAGCTTTGAGACAAGCACTTACAGGTGTGGACATCCAAGGTTTAACTATTGTTGAGGCTAAAGGATATGGGCGCCAGAAGGGTCATACCGAACTGTACCGAGGCGCAGAATATGAGGTACATTTTCTTCCTAAATCTCGAGCAGAGGTTTTAGTAGATTCTGCAGACGTCGAAAAAGTCATCACAACAATTTCTGAAGCAGTAAAATCAGGAAAAATTGGAGATGGAAAAATTTTTGTAACTGAAGTGCAAGAAGTTGTCCGAATACGTACAGGAGAACGAGGCGCTGAGGCGATTAAATAAGGAGATCCAATGAAAAAAATATTAACTTTCTTAATCCCTACTTTGCTTTTCTCTGGAGTTGCAAGTGCGGAAGTATCTGCTGAAACAGCATTTGTATTTAATACATTTTTATTTGTTTTTAGTGGAGTCTTAGTGATGTTCATGGCATTAGGTTTTGCCATGTTAGAAGCTGGATTTGTTCGTAAAAAAAACACATCAGCAATTTTATTAAAAAATATAGCTTTATACTCAATTGCAGGAATAATGTTTTATTTAATCGGTTACAGTTTAATGTATGTAGATGTTTCAGGTTGGATAGGTTCATTAGGTGGTATGTTTTACGACACTGCTGATGATTTAACAGCTGCAACTGAAGAGGGTGGCTACTCTTTAGCATCAGATTGGTTCTTCCAAATGGTGTTCTGTGCTACAGCAATTTCAATCGTATCTGGAGCATGTGCTGAAAGAATTAAAGTATGGCCATTTATGATATTTGCAGCATTTATGACAGGAATTATCTACCCAATTTATGGTTCTTGGACCTGGGGCGGTGGATGGCTCACAGAAATGGGCTTTTCTGATTTTGCTGGATCTACTATTGTTCACTCAGTGGGCGGATGGGCAGCTTTAACCGGCTGTTTAATTCTTGGTCCTAGAGCTGGCAAATATGGTGCAGATGGAAAGATCTCTCCAATCGCTGGTGCAAACATGCCTTTAGCGTGTCTTGGTACCTTCATCCTTTGGTTTGGATGGTTTGGATTTAACGGTGGATCTCAGTTAGCACTTGGTAGTGCCGCTGATGCTTCTGCAATGTCAATTGTCGTTGTAAACACAAATATCGCTGCATGTGGCGGTGTCGTGGCTGCAATTATTTTATCACAGCTATTGTATAAAAAAATTGATCTATCTATTGCATTGAACGGTGCTATTGCAGGTCTTGTTGCTATTACTGCAGGTCCAGATTTAAGCAACCACTTCTTATCAATGATTGTTGGTGCAATAGGTGGTATACTTTGTACTATCGCTATCCCAATGCTCGACAAAATGAAAATCGATGATGTTGTCGGTGCAATATCAGCACACTTAGTTGCAGGTATTTGGGGAACATTGGCCGTAGGTATTTTTGGTAGCGGCGATTTCCTAGTTCAATTAATAGGAATTGTTGCTGCAGCTGTCCTAGTTGTACCTTTAAGTGGCATATTCTTTTATATTCTAAAAGGAACTGTAGGCTTAAGAGTATCAGAAGAGACCGAAGCATCTGGTTTAGATAGTGCTGAATTAACAACAGTCGCTTACCCAGAATTTAAATAATCTTATTTATAGTACTCCTAAAAAAGGGGCACATTATGTGCCCCTTTTTCTATATTAACTCATCAATTAAATTTGTAATTTTCGAACTGTCAGGTTTGGTCATAGAGGACCAACTTTTAACTAATTGACCCTCTCCATCAAAGAGATACTTATAAAAATTCCATTTTGGAGTTTCGTTATACTCTGATGTCATCCAACTGTATATCGGATGGGCATTTTCACCAACAACACTAATAATTTCTGATATAATAAATTTGGTTTCATAATTAACTAAACAAAATTCTTTAACTTCCTCATTATTACTCAGCTCTTGATGAAAACTATTAGAAGGAGTTCCAATAATTACTAAATTCTTTTTAAAATACTCACGATGAAGATTGGATAGATTAGCGTATTGTTTTGTGAAACCACATCTACTAGCCGTATTAACAAGAAGAATGGGTTTACCTTTAAATTTATCAAGATTAACTGTATTTCCATCAATATCTTGAATACTAAAGTTATATAAGTTTTTCGCCATAATGCTCCCTATGCTTGTGAGTAAAATACTCAAAGTTATCAAGAAAATTCTCATGACAATATATACTTACTTTAAATTATCTGGATTTATGAATTTAAACTTTTGGTAAACCTAAAACTTCATTTTTTTTGATGTATTCATCTTTGTAGGGAGGTCTGCTAAATACCTCTTTAATCAAGGGTTTAAAAAAATCTAGATCTTTATTTTCATATTCAGGATCAAAAGATTTTTGATCCCATCTTTCACAGAAATCTGAGCAAGTTTGGAAATAAATATTATCTTTAAATTTATCTCTAGCATTTTTATCCCATCCATAATGATGAGCATAGTAGATCATTTGAAAAATTCCATGATGCTCAATCACCCATGTTATTTCATCTCTTACATAAGGTCTTACAACTTCAGCAGAAAACCTATCGTGATTTTGAGGGGCAAGCCCATCTCCAATATCATGAAGTAAGGCACCAACAATCCAATCAATGTCAGCTCCATCATTATAAGCTCTAGTAGCTGATTGTAGACCATGATCTAATCTTGTTATCTTGTAACCCTCCATAGTATTTTTTCCTTGTCTTGTAAGTTCTTCGATTATTCTTTCGTATGTCAAAGAAACATACTTTTCTTCATATTTTTGGAGCAATAGATAATCTTCTTTATCTCCATCTTTCATATGTTTAAATTTTACATTTTTCTCAGTCATAAATTTGTCTCACTTAGATGATATTTTTCATGTAAATGTCTCAATTTTCCATCGGTCGAGTCAAACTCTAGATAACAACCTTGTAAATGTCTAGCTCCCTCACTCGAGTCATAAGAGGTTCTTCCATGGAGAAGTCTGTGATTATCAAACATCATTACATCTCCTGGTGATAGCTTAAATTTAATCTCAAAGTCAGATGAAGTGTATAAATCTCCTAATAATTTTCTTGCTTTGTAAAAACTCTCTAATTTTTCACTTTCTAAAGGTGGCACGTAATCAACTCTAGTACTATACCTGACTTGTTTATAGTCGCCATCCTTGTCTAATTCAATTAACTCTCCCCAATTTTCTAAAATTATATCTTTATCTTGAAATCGGTAACGTAAATTTGTTTTGGTTAAAGACTCAAATGCTTCTGGTTCATTTAATTTAATATATTCTGCAACTGAAAAACCATCAACAAGAGTAGAAAAACCACCACTTACTTCATTTTTTAAACAATGCAAAAACTGTATCCCAGGTGCTTCTGGTTTTCTGTAAGGGTTATCAGTATGAGGCGGTAATGCAATAGGTTTATAGGCTAAGTCATTTGGATTTGGTTTAGACATTACATCAAAATATTCTCCAAAATTTGTGACCTTAACTGGGCCTATTGAATTTACAAATTTTAATAAATACTTACTTTCAGTTGGTACATTTTTAATAATAACAAATCCATATTTATAAAAATCCATAAGAAGATTATACATAGACTCTTTTTCAACCATATCTTCTTCAAAAATAGCCTGAGGTATAACTTCTAGTTGAGAATTCCATAAAATTCTTTTTGGTAAGGGTCCTCTTTTATTTTTTTCTCCATCCATTTCAATCAAAAGATCATCTAAATGATATTGACCTTGTGCCCCATCATTAAATTCAACATCAAGTTTATGATCTGATAATTTGCAACTTATAATTTTCAATTTTAAGTCAATAGAGGATGGCTCATATAATCTTTGATTAGTATCTAAATCAAAATACTTTTCACCCGGTAGTCTTTCTCTTAGCCAAATGGGATGCAAATTAAATGTCTTATTTTGATGAATTATCTTAATAGTATTATTTTCAAAATGAAAATCCATAATCCAAACTCCAAGTATTTATAATTAAATATTTTGCTAAATTTAATTAATTGTCAATTAAGAAATTAACTCTTGATTTTAAAAATTGCCTCAATTTCTACCGTAAAACCTAGAGGTAAAGAATTAACTCCTACTGCAGCTCGAGCATGAACACCAGTCTCACCAAAAATATCTTTCATCATATTTGAGCAACCATTGATTACTAAAGGTTGCTGTGTGAAGCTCTCAATACAATTAACAAAACCTGTCAGTTTTATTAATTGATCAACTTTATTAATTGATCCTATTTCATTCTTTAAAGCAGATAAGATAGCTAATCCACAGAGCATAGAGTGATTTTGAGCTGTCTCTAAATCAACATCAGCCCCAACTTTTCCTTTTGCAAAAGACCCATCCTCAAGTAATGGGCCTTGACCAGATATATATGCAATATTATCAACAATAACGCAGGGTTTATAACTCCCTGCAGGTTTTGCAGGTTTTGGTATTAAAAGACCTAATTCAGCTATCTTGGCTTCGAAATCCATCAATTAAAAAATTACTCTTTTTCATCAATTTTACTAATCATTTGTTCAGTAGCAGTTTGCATTCCTATTGCGGAAGCGGTGCGAGGCACAATCATTGATGGTGTATTTTCATCATAAATTTCACTAGTTCTTCCAATCCTAATTCTTTGATAGGTAAATAGTGCGATAAAAACATAAACTATTGCACAATAATAAAATAATCCATAAGCATCAAAATAAGACATAAATCCTGAGACGATAATTGGCCCTAAAACTAACCCTAATGCATTAACTAATGTCAGAGTTGAGCTAGCAGAAACAACCTCGTCCTTTTCTAAAAAATCATTCAGATGAGAAATAACAACTGCATAATAAGGAAGAGATACAGCTGAATGTATGCCAACAAATAATAAAAGAATATTAAATGAAATAGATCCAAAAATAATTACACAAATAGAAGAAACCAAAGCAATGATATTCAATATCAGTAAAATTATTCTTCTATCAAATGTATCCGATAATTTACCAACCGGATATTGAAATAAAGCTCCAATGAATGTATTTACAAAAACAAGAATAGATATTTGAAAAATACTTAAGCCTAATTTAGCTCCAAAGACTGCAATTAATCCAAATGACGCTCCATAAATCATACCAATGCCAAAAGAACCTATAAAAGACATGGGAGAATTTTTATATAGATCTTTTAAAGATATGAACTTAGGTGTAGAAAACTCTGGTGCCGATTTTTTAGTAAGTAAAATTGGAACCAAAGCAATAGAAATTAATAAAGATGTTAGAATATATAAGTGTGCCTCAGTGGTTTCTTTTATATTAATTAACAAACCACCCCCACTAGTTGAGAAGTATAATATCACCATGTAAAACCCGATAAGCTTCCCTCTAGTTTGATTATCAGCACGATCATTTAGCCAACTTTCACAAACGATATATATTGCTGCCAATGAAAACCCTGTAAGTAATCTTAAAAAAAACCAAAAAAACGGGTGAACATAAATCCAATGAAATAAAATCGTAATGGAAGCAATCGATGCGAATGCTGCAAATACTCTAATATGTCCGACATTTTTGATAATTTTGGGACAAATATATGAGCTTGCTAAATAGCCTATAAAATAACCTGTAAAGACATATCCAATTTCAAAATCGGAAAAATTAAATAATACGGCATTAATATTTAACAAGGTTCCTTGCAAAGAGTGTGCAAGCATAATAAATCCAAAACCTGTAAATAGAGCCCAAGAACTATAAACGATATTTAACACCCGAGACTATTTAAACTTTTAGTTTAAAAAAGCAATTATTATTTATTGAAGGGGAGGTTCGTCATTACAGACTCAACCTCTTCGCCATCAACAAGAAGTGTCTGTTTTTTTTCTAAACTTTGATATTGGGTTTGTACCATCGCTATTCCAAGACAACAGCCAAAATCTGGACTAAAGCATGCGGCTCTTAGTTCACCTATAATATTAGTATCAATTTTTAAAGGTAACACTTTTGTAATTTCAATTTTATCCAGTTTAAGTTTTAAACCAACTAAAGATCTTTTAACTCCCTCTTTGTGCTGTTTTTCTAGCTCAGCTTTTCCTAAATAATCTATTTTGGGATTGAAAGAAACAAAAGAACCCAAACCACACTCAAGTGGAGTATCATTCATATTCATATCATTTCCAAAAGATAATAAACCACCTTCTATCCTTTCAATCAAATTTGGACAACCTGGTCTTACATCCAAATCTTCACCTTTAGACATAAGAGTATCATAAAGATTTAGGCCGATTTCATCATGATCTACATAAATTTCAAATCCACCCTGTTTGGACCAACCTGATCTAGCAATTAAAAATTTATGATTTTGAAAATCAAATCTTTTGAAGTTGAAAAATTTTAATTTATCTATGTCTTTAAACACTCTAGACATAAGTTCAAACGATTTTGGTCCCTGAACGGCAAGAATGTTAACATTAGGTTCAGTAATCTCAACGTCAAGGTTCATACCAATTGCAATTCCTTTTGCATAAAGAAGCACATCTGTATCTGCTATTGATAGCCACCATGTTTTTTCACCAACTTTCATTATCAGAGGATCATTAATAATTTTACCTTTGTTATCAACAATTGGAGCGTAATAGCAAAGATAATCTTTTGCCCCAGATAAATCTCTACACGTAATTAATTGTGTAAGTTTAGCTGCATCAGGTCCTTGAATTTGAACTTGTCTCTCGCCAGATACATCCCAAAGTTGAACATTATTTTTTAAGTGCCTACTATCTTCCTCTATACCTTTAAAAGATGCAGGTAAAAGCATGTGATTATAAACTGTGTATGATTGAACACCATATTCCTCTATTCTTTTGGTGTAAGGGGTGGAGCGGAGTCTCGCACTTTTAGCAATTAAGTGGGTCATAAAATTCAATGTAGTAAATATGTATTCTTGCTACAAAGCAATGATATTATTTCTATAAGACATTTAGCCCTAAAATAAATATTAAGAAGGTTACTGATACAAGAGATACAAAGCTAAAAGTCATACCAATGAGGATAGCAACATACCCCTGATTAAAGATTTTTCTTAAATCAATAGAGGCTCCAAGGGCTGTAAGAGCTAGGCCAAATAGAATTGAAATTAATTTTTCAAGTAGTATTAAAAATTGTATCCATTTCTCATTATCAAAAAAATATAAGTCCATAATTGAGCGAAAGGTTGCAAATAAAATAAAACCCACTACAAAAAGTGGAATTGAATTAAATATTTTAACAAAGATTGATTGACTTTTATTTTTATTATTTTTTGAACTTTTATTAAATACTATTAATATTGGTATCAAGGCTAAAAGAAATAAATTTCTAATTATTTTTGTTATCGTAGCGATTTCTAAAGTCTTTTGATTAGAATGTAAATCACTATGAACCATAGCAGCTGCTAAAACTTGACTTGTATCATGAATACTAACGCCTAAAAAAATGCCTTTAGCTAAGTCTGTTAAAAAAAATAACTCCACAAAAAAAGGATATATTAATACAGCTATACTTCCCCATAAAACCACTATCAGTACAGCCACGGCTACATCTTGATCCTTTGATTTTAATATCGTTGAGGAAGCCATAATAGCAGTGACACCACAAATGGATGTACCGATTGCTAATAATTTTGAAACCCCTTTTTTAGTTGGACAAATTTTTTTAATAAAAAAATATGTCAGAAAAATCGATATTATTGTGATAATTATAACAAATATAGACTCTATACTGACTCTCCATAATTGAGTCAAACTTATCTTAATACCTAATAAAACAATTGCTAATTGAAGTATATTTTTCTTAATATATTCACGACCTTCAACAATATTAGAAGATAAGGAGAATATATTAAAAAAAAATATTCCCAAAATGAGTGATAGAAGACTTAATGGCAATAATGGTAGGTTAAAGACATATTCCAGGGGTTGCTTTAAAAATATTGCTAATAGATAAATAAAAGTTATGAAAAATACACCAATTAGACTTTTATTTAACATATTGATTAATTAATAAAAATGTAAGTTAAAGTTTTTATAGGTAATAACTTAATTTCTAATTTATTCTCTTGAACCACTTCTATGTTGCTGAATACGATGACCAAATGATTGGGAAACTCTGTCAAAAATAATAGCCAATGCAACAATTGCTAAACCATTAAATAAACCCATAGCAAAGTATTGATTAGTAATTGCTTTTAAAACGGGTTGACCAAGTCCCTTAACTCCAATCATTGAGGCAATCACAACCATTGCTAAAGCCATCATGATTGTTTGATTAATTCCTGCAAATATTGTTGGAAGTGCTAAAGGTAATTGTACTTGAAACAATTTTTGTCTTGGATTAGCACCAAAAGCATCAGCAGCTTCCAAAACTTCTTTATCAACTTCTCTTATACCTAAGTTTGTAAGTCTAATAATAGGTGGGATCGCATATATTACCACAGCTAGAAGCCCGGGAATTTTTCCTATACCCAATAACATAACTACGGGTATTAAATATACGAAGCTTGGCATTGTTTGCATGACGTCTAGAATTGGTGTGCAAATTCTTTGAGCACGTTCTGATTTTGCCATAAGCACACCAACAGGTATTCCAATTCCAATAGAAAGCATGGTGCAAACTCCAATAATACTCACTGTAGACATGGTGTCTTCCCACATCCCAAATATTCCTATAAGCAAAAAGGCAAATAATGAGCCAATGGTTACAGATATTTTTCTACTACCAAAATAAATTACAGCCAAAAAACATATTAATACAATTGGCCAAGGCGAATTTTGTAATAATTTTTCAAACCAAACTAGGAAATATAAGACAGGATCAAATACTGCTTCTATTGTATCACCATATTCTCTTGAAAAAGCTCGATAAGATGCATCAAAACCTTTTTTGATAAATCTAAGTGTTTCTCTACTAAGTTCTGGAAACTCTGATAGGAAATCTTCCATTTAATTGATAATTAGAGGCGGGCTTTAAGCCCACCTCTATTAATAAAATTGATAATTAGTCTATTGCAGCCTCAACAGCAAGCATTGTTTCAAAGTTTACCCAGTTTTTCCACTCTGAGTAATTTTGTAAGAAATAAATTGCTGTGTCTTCACCTGTTGCCTGGTTGTCGTCCTTCCAAGCTAAAAGTGCATTAACAGTTGAGTTAGGAAGGGCTCTTTTTGAAATGTAGTCCATTCCTGGTCCAGTAGAGTTCATGAAATTATCAGTTACAACAGTAAAGACTGATGATACAACCCATGAATTTTTCTGTGGATCCGCGCAACCTTCTTGAGAGGTACAAGTACTCCACTCGTCAAAGTCATGAGGTACTCCAAAGTCTAATTTTTTCATTGGATATTTACCTAGAATAGCTGTTGGTGCCCAGTAATAACCTAGCCAACCTTCACCTTTTTCGTAAGCTTCAGCAATTGAACCAGCTAATGCTCCACCAGAGCCTGGATCTACAAGATTAAATCCTTTTGACTCAGCATCATATGCTTGGAATAGGTTTCCTGTACTGATTTGACAGTTCCAACCAGATGGACAAGTATAAAGTGCTGCCCCATCACCCTCTGGATGAGGAAATAATTCTGGTCTTGCAAGAGCATCTTCAACAGTTACGATGTCTGGGTTTGCATCAGCTAAGTACTGAGGTATCCACCATCCTTCTTCACCAGTATCAGACAAAACTTCAGCGGCGTAGTGAAGTCTCCCTTCATCAACAGCAGCATCTAAAGCAATACGAACAGAGTTAATCCATAATTCTGGAGCCACATCTGGCTCACCTTTTTCCATCATTGATGTAGCTGTTGGCATAGTATCACCTGGAACTAGTTCAACATCACATCCATATCCTTCTTCAAGGATAAGTTTATCAACGTGGGCAAACATTTCGGCGGATGCCCAGTTCATTTCAGCGATTGTGATTGTGCCACAATCAGCCTTTGCAACTGAGTTAATTCCAAACAATAGAACTGAGCTCAGAAGTATTTTTTTAATAGAGTTCATTACATCCTCCCTGATATTAAAAATTAAGATAACATTCCTGTATTGCATTAATAGTGAAAAAAACGTGAAAATGGATGCTATTTGACGCAAAAAAGGAGAAAATTGTTAATTTATTTATCTTTTTAGTATTTCAGAGAGTCTTTTCGTAGACAAATAGCCTATTTCGTCATTATTCTTATTTTTAACAATCAGGCAACTTGGCTTATCAGAAATAACTTTATCAATAAATCTATCGATAAAATCATCTTGGTCTACAACCATAGCGTTATCTCTGTCTTGTCCATTTAATTCTGACATAATGTGTTTTGCTTTGATAACCCTAGCTCTATTAACATCCTCAACAAAATCTTTTACATATTGTGTTTTTGGACTTAATAAAATATCTGCAGGGATACCCTCTTGATCCATTATGCCATCTTTTAATATTGCAATACGATCTCCGATTTTTAAAGCTTCATCAAGGTCATGAGTAATAAATACAACTGTTTTATGAAGTTCGTCTTGTAGCTCCAACAAAATATCTTGCATATCTTTTCTAATAAGAGGGTCAAGAGCGCTAAAAGCTTCATCCATAAGCAAGATCTCCCCATCGTTAGTAAGAGCTCTTGCGAGTCCAACACGTTGCTGCATGCCACCAGATAAATGTTGAGGATATTTTTCTTCATATCCAGATAATCCAACACGATCAATCCATCTTCGTGCTCTGGTATTTGCCTCTTTTTCATCAACCTTTTGAATATGAAGACCAAACATTGTATTTTCTAAAACGGTCTTATGAGGCAACAAAGCAAAACGTTGGAATACCATAGCAGTTTTTTTTCTTCTGAAATCCCTTAAACTTTCATCACTCATTTTTAAAACATCTTCACCATCAACAATTACACTGCCGTCTGTAGGTTCTATTAATCTGTTTATATGTCTTATTAACGTAGACTTACCTGAACCAGAAAGGCCCATAACAACTTGAATTGATTTTTCTTTAATATCCAAATTAATATCTTTTAGACCTAGAACATGATTATGTTTTTCTAAAAGTTCATCTTTATTGACGCCATCTTTCACTTGCTCTAAAGCAGACTTTGGGTTTTTACCAAAAATTTTATATAAGTTTTTAATTTGAATTTTTATTTCAGACATATTTTTAAGAAGATTTTTAAAAAATTTTATTATTTATATAAATACTCAGCCCTCCAGGAATTAATTATTTAAACATTTGAAACATAATCATGCAAATTAATTTTGAATATACAGATAGTTACTTTTTTGTAACTGCATATGGTGCAAAAGTATTATCTGTTTTTTTGGATTTAGATTGAATATTTTTGGCAGGTATGCCAACCATTATTCCCCCTTTTGGGACATCTTTAGTTACAACAGCATTTGATCCAATTCGAGCACAACTTTTTATAATTATTGGTCCTAATATCTGTGCCCCAGAGCCAACAATTACATCGTCTTCTAGAGTAGGATGGCGCTTCACACCAACTTGTTCTGATGATTTAACAGCAGGCATAATACCTCCCAATGTGACACCATGATAGATAGTTACATTATCTCCAATCTCGGCGGTTTCTCCGATAACAACCCCCATTCCATGATCAATAAAAAAATTTTTTCCTATTTTAGCATTAGGGTGAATTTCAATACCAGTGAAAAATCTAGATAATTGAGAGATCATCCTTCCTAATAATTTCAAATTTAGTGACCAGACAAAATTTGCGATTCGATGAAAGAAAACTGCCTTGACACCAGGGTAGGTTAATACCACTAGTAACAATGAAGTTGCAGCAGGATCTCTTGCCTTTACTGATTCAAAATATTTCATTAAATTTTCTAACACTTATATACAGATAAGACTTATCCTCTTAAGATCAAGCATTTATTGAATAATTATGTAAATGATTGAAATTAATTGTTAAATTAGAGCTGAATGTTTACTATTGAAAAACCTAAAGAAATCCATTTAAACAGTTGGAAAGAAATAATTAATGAAAGTGCATCATCAAATTCTTTTCAATTTAAAGAAGTAAACTTCAGTTTATTTTGGAAATGCATATTCCAAGATGATTATTTTGCATTTGCCGCAAAAAATGATGATAAATTTATGGGAATTGTTGTAGCTAAAATTAACGAAACTTATTATGAGAAGAATATTGTATTAGACGTTTTATATGTTTTGCAAGACTTCAGAAAAATTGGTGTCGCGAGAGCATTAATGAACAAAATTGAAGAAATAGCAAAAGAAAGTAAACTTGATCTTATAATCAAAGGTGTAGAAAAAAGTAACTTACTAGCCCAGAAACTTTTTAAAAATTATGTTGTTGTTAACAGAACAAGATATTTAAAAAAAGCATAATTGATTTTAACAAATAATTATTATATTAGAATATCATGGTAGATCCGAATAAAAATGGCGAAAACTACGATAAGAACAATAGATGGGTGTGGATTATAATTGTTTTAATTACTTTAAGTTCTATCTATGTGATGTCTAAAATATTTATTCAGACACCTTGGCAGTACCTGTCGTAGCCTTAAGTTTTCTCTCAAATTCTCTTAACCTTTTGTAGACACTTGCAAGTTCAATAATTGTTGGCCATGATTTTAACAAGTACTGCATTGATCCTTCAACCCTGCCAAAAGCACGAATAATTTGCTGCATAACACCAAGGGTGATTATACCTGCAACGATTGCAGGTGCTAAAAATACATAAGCACTTAAAACATTAGCCTGCAAATAAGCAATTCTTCCAATATTAAAGTACAAGTATCGAATATATGAGAGAAAATGAATTTTTCTTACATCGTCAAATAACTCTTCTATTGTTTTTGGGCGAATAGTTTCATCATCTTCTGCAATAACTAAAACTTTTCTGTAAGCTGCCTCTTGTTTTTGTAAATCATATTCTACACCGACAAGTCTGAGAATTATTCCAAGAAGTATTAAAAAAATTGTTCCACCAACTGACCAAATTAATGCACCAACAACCAAACCGTACTCCCAATCTCCAAAAAAGAATATCGGAATACCAGCGCTAAGTCCTAGAAGGATTGGCAGGAATTGTACAATTATCATCACTGACTCAATTAAGCTTGTGCCAAGACCTTCCATAATTCTACCAAACTTAATGGTGTCCTCTTGAACTCTTTGAGCAGCACCTTCGATTGTACGAGCATAGTTATAGACACTGTGATACCACTCGACCATAGCGGTTCTCCATCTAAATAAGAAATGTGCAGTGAAAAAACTCACCAAAACAGCAATAGCTACATATATACCTGCAAGTGTTATAAAAGATAGTAAGCCCGCCCAATATTCTTCAATTGTAATTGAATTTGGCTCAGCAAGAGCTTTTTGAATCATATCATAGAAAGTACCAAACCACTCATTAATCCTGACATCAATTTCTACTTGCACCCAAAGACTACCTAATATGGCAGCTGACCCTGCCCATGCCCATAGAAACCATTTTCTTGAATTAAAAAATCTAAACATTTTATTTTTGCAACAATAATTGAAAAATTAGAGTTTTTGAAGACCTAAAAGTGCTTCAATACGCTTAATTTATTTAAATAGTCTTATGCATATATAATATACTTATGCCAAATATCAGGGATATTAAAAAGATTAAGCTTAATGATGAATATATATCTTTTGGCCCGGAGTCTATTGTAAGTGAAATTGCAGATAGTATGGATATAAAAAATATAGGGGCTGTTCCTATACTAAATGAACAAAAAATATTACTTGGTGTTGTTTCAGAAAGAGACATAGTCAGAAAATGTGTCAAAGATGGTAGAGATCCAGATTTGGTCACAGCATCAGATATTATGACATCAGAAATTATAACTGTAGACTTAAAAACTTCCTCAGAAATTGCTATTAAAATTATGGGTGAAAATAACATAAGGCACCTGCCAGTTGTTGACGACCAAAATAAATTAATAAATTTTATTTCTCATAGAGATCTCATAAGCTCTGTCAGAGATAGCACAAAACTAAATATAATTTTAATTACATTTATATGTATGATTATTCCAATAGTATTTCTTGTTAAGTCATTTGGCTGGATATGAAAACTAAAGGTATTATTCTTGCTGCTGGTAAGGGTACAAGATTAATGCCTGCAACAATCCCTGCCTCGAAACCCCTATTACCTCTTTATGATAAACCTATGATTTATTACCCACTCGAGACTTTAGTAAGATTAGGTATAAAAGACATTTTATTCATTGTTCAGGAAAACGACCTTGCAGTATTCAAAAAAACATTTGGAACAGGATCAGAGGTAGGTCTAAATTTTTCTTATGAAATACAAAAAATTCAAAGGGGGATAGCAGATGCTTACTTTATTGCTGAAAAATATATAGATGGCAGTCCATCAGTTTTAGCGTTAAGTGATAATGTTTTTTTTGGAAAAAATTATTTTAATTATGCAAATTCTGCCCTTCTAAAGATGCAAGAGAATGGCGGAAGTGTATTTGGTTTGCCAGTTCCAGATCCAGAAAAATTTGGTGTTATAGAATTAGATAACAATAAAAATATTGTTGGCATTGAAGAAAAACCACTAAAGCCTAAAAGTAATTTGATCATTCCAGGTTTATATTTTTTTGATTCTGAGGCTTCAAAATTTGCAAAAACACTTAAACCATCAAACAGAGGCGAATTAGAAATAACTGATTTAATTAAAATATATTTATTTGAAAAAAAACTTGCTTTAGAAATTTTAGATGACTCAATTGTTTGGCATGATACTGGAAATGCAAACGCCCTACTAGAGGCAGCACAAAAAGTAAAATTATATGAGCAAAATAACGATATAAAAATTGGCTCTTATGAAATAGCTTCTTACGAACAAGGTTTTATAAACAAAAGCAATCTTAATGATATTGCAGAAAAATTAATTAAGTCTGATTACGGGCAATATATCAAAGAATATCTAACTCGAAATTAATCTTAATTCCATTTTGCTGATTCATTATTTAAAAATGTTATAACTTTTTGTTTAAACTGAATTTTTTCATCTTCATCTGCAATCATCTTATCTAAATCTGTTTCTAAACTAGAAAGAATTTTATTTTTAGAATTCCATTTTGATTTATCATCATCATTAAAACGCTCTTTAATTTCAAATTCATAATTTCTTTTGTCATTTTCAGGCAGAGTGTGAGGAGCTATTTCATATAAAATTCGCACAGCTATTTCTTTATATCTGTCATCTTTGAATTGTTTTGCAATTTCATATTTCTTATCGTTGGGTGCAATATGAAAATCAATCATTAATTTTTTATCTTGATGCGATGGAAAACTCTCAAATATTCTATCTTCAACATTAAATGGCTCAGGCCATTCTTTTTGATTTGAAAGATGAAGTTTAATTAAACGAGAGCAAAACTCCTCATTTTTCTTTATAAAGTTTGCTCTTTTTCTTAATTCATCTACTCCTATTTCTGCATATTTATTATCTTTGAATGAATAACTTTCATTTAAAAGTGTTTTTGACTTTGAGCCGTCAAAAACTTCACAAATTCTTTTAGCCCCATCATTCATTTTTTTAGTTAAATCTTTATCCTCTAATTCTATTAGTTTAATAGGATCAAAAATCAAATTATAAACTAAATAGTGATGATTTCTTGATGGAATGCCTCCAATTAAAGTTTGAGCTTTTATAGTAGGTCTTCTTCCCCAGAAGGTTGTGTTTGTAAAAACTAAATTATCTAGCATGAATCTCTTAGGAGTGTCTCTATGTCGAAATTCAAATGCAGAGTTCCAAATCTTTGGACACCTTACATTTAATATTTTATTAAGTTCCAATGTGATTAAGCTATCAAAAACAGCATCATGAGGACCTGCATCATAATTTATTGATATATTATTTAGTTTAGAAATTTCATCTAATTTAAGTATTGGATACCCTTGATCATCAGTATTAAATTTAATATGTTCAGGGCTATAAACTGAAACTAATCTTAATATATCAAAAACATCCATACGTACATTATTATTAGTCACAGTCATATAAATTTCAGGTAATAAGTTTTGATAAAGTGCCTGTCGTAAAAAGGGTTCATCAAAATTTATATTATTGAAACCCACAAAAATAGCTGATGAGGATGACCATTCCTGAAATGTTTCATACAATTGAGCGCTAGCTTCATAATAATTAGGGTAATTATTTTGTATTAAACTAGTTGGATCTACCCCAGTTGTTATTAGAGCACCTGGCTCGAACCATTTTCCCTCTCTTAACTTACTATGTATTTCTAATTTGTCTTTAACTTCAAATTTATTATTAGTTAATACAGCACCAACTTGTGTTATTTGATTAAATTTATCATTACGACCTGTTGTTTCGAGATCCCAGAAAATATAATGATCACTCATATTAAAAAATTATATCAATTAAATATTATAATAAAGTTTAAGTTTAATTTGTTATTATGAGAGATTATATAAAACTAGCCCCGGAGGAATAAGTAAGGATAGGAATAAGGATGGAGCTAGTTTTTGATTGATGATTTATACTAATTTTTTTTCTAAAGTCAAATTGCAGATAATAGAACTTAGCTGTGCAAAATTTGCACAGCTAAATGTATTGAATTTATTGATTTTTAAATAATTTTTTTATTTTCTTGTAATAAATTAGTGAACATTTGGCATCACAAAAAAATACTTTTTTTGGGATATCATAAAACTTAGGATCAGCCCAATATAAAGGCTCCAAAATCTTTTTTTTACATACTTCACAGCTATTATTCATTTAGTTATCCTAAAAATTTAACTCTACTATTCTACTTTCTTCTATCGGCTCAGGGTCAAAGTACGGAACTGAACCATAGAGTCTGTTATCTAAACCCAATATTTCATCATAATATCTCATCATAATCTTATTAGGGCTAGCGTGTGGTGCAATTTCTTTTAAGTTTTCAATTATAAGCTCAATATTTTCAGGAGAGTATTTTGCGGCTATGCCTAAACTTGTTGCAGTGGATCGACTTATACCCATATGACAATGGACTAAAATAGGTTTGGTTTTATCCCAGTCATCTGTGAAATCTAATAATTCTTGAGTATGATGTTTCTCTGGTAATATAAATCCCTCTCTTGGCTCAGAAATGTCATCAATTAACATTTTCAAGTGTCTATTTTTATCCATACCTGATGGGGTTTCAGGCTCAAAATTTTTATTAATAATGGTAAGCATTTTATCTGGGCTGAATTTATCAACACACTCTTGGATATCTGCTAATCCACAAATAATTATTTTTTTTTGCATAAGAAGTTTAATTAATATATAGCTTAAACAATCGTTAAGAAAGAATATTTATTTTCATGGTATCTCAATTAGATAGTCTAAAAAAATTTTCATCAGTTGTTGCAGACACCGGAGATATTGACAGTATTCAAAAATTTAACCCAGATGACTGTACAACCAATCCATCTTTAATATTTAAAGCTGTTCAATCAAACAAATACAAAAAATTAGTTGATGAAGTAATAAGTAATTCAAAAAGTAGAAAATTTTCTCAAACTGAGGATCAAGTTAATTACATTGCTGATCAACTAACTATTGCTTTTGGTATAGAATTAACAAAAATCGTGCCAGGATATGTTTCTACCGAGGTCGACTCTGATTTATCATTTAATACTGAAGCTACTGTTGAAAAGGCAAAGCAAATAATCAATAGCTATGAGCAATCAGGTGTCCCCAAGAATAGAATATTAATTAAAATTGCAGGCACATGGGAAGGAATACAAGCAGTAAAAAAATTAGAGGCAGAGGGAATATCTTGTAATTGCACACTCATTTTTTCGTTAACACAAGCAATAGCTTGTGCTGAAGCAGGAGCATTTTTAATTTCACCATTTGTTGGAAGGATACTTGACTGGTTTAAATCAAATACACAAAAGGAATATGACTCTTCAAATGACCCAGGTGTTGAGAGTGTTGAGAAGATTTTTAATTATTTTAAAAAATTTAATTATAACACTATTGTTATGGCAGCATCATTTAGAAATAAGGATGAAATAATTAATTTAGCTGGATGTGATAAATTAACAATTAGTCCAACTCTTTTAGAGGAGTTAAGCCAAAACGATGATGAAATTAAACTTAAATTATCAAAAGAATACTCATCTTCATTAGATATTGAGAGAATTAATGTGAATGAGAGCTCATTTCGTTGGCATTTAAATGAAAATCAGATGGCATCTTTTAAATTAGCTGAGGGTATTAGATTATTTAATAAGGATTTATTGAAATTAAAAGAATTGATTAAAGGCCAATTATAATTATTGCACAAATCACTTCAAAATTATAAATAATTAATATGGAAAATAAAAATATAACAATTTTAAGTCAGTACGCTCAAAGTAATTTATCCAAAATAGTATTTTCTCTTTTGGGAATTATTTTATTATCAGTTTCTAGTAAAATTAGTATTCCTTTCTATCCTGTGCCGATGACGCTACAAACCTTTGTTGTATATTTTATTGCTGCCTCAATGGGTATGGTTGGGTTTTATGCAACTGTTTCATACGTTATTCTTGGACTTATTGGTCTTCCCATCTTTGCTGCTGGTGGAGGTTTTGGTTATGTCATGTCTCCAACATTTGGATTTCTTTATGGAATGATTTTAGCTTCATTTGTAATAGCATATTTTTCAAAAAACCTTTTCAATAAAAATTTAATTAAAATTATTTTATCTATTTTTATAGGCGCGTTAATTATTTTTATTTGTGGTATTGCCCATTTATCAAGCTTCATAGGACTAGAGAAATCTATAAACGCAGGCTTATACCCATTTATTTACAGTGAACTTTTAAAGATAGCACTTGCTATTTCTTTAACGTATTTGCTAATTAAAAAAAATTAATCTGGAATAAAGTTTAAAGCTATACCGTTATTACAGTATCTTAAACCTGTAGGTTCTGGACCATCTTTGAAGACGTGTCCGTGATGCCCACCACATTTAGCACAGTGGTATTCTTTTCGTGGAAACACCAATTTAAAATCTGTTTTAAAACCCAAAGCATTAGGAAGATAATCAAAAAATGAAGGCCAGCCAGTTCCGCTATCATATTTCATATCCGAAGAAAATAGTGGTAATTCACATCCTGCACAATGGTAGGTACCTTTCCTTTTTTCATTGTTAAGTACGCTAAACCCGGGTCGTTCAGTTCCATGCTGCCTCAAAATATAATACTCCTCTTCTGATAATCTTGTTTTCCATTCCTCATCTGAAAGAATTAATTTCTCCATCGCAACTAAAGGTTTATATCCAATAAAGCATCCACCAATAAGTATTGATATAAATCTTCTTCTGTTTAAAACAACCATAAAATATCAGGGATAAATTATAATAATTGAAAATACTATTTCTTTTTAGCTCTTCTTTTAGCTCTTCTTTTTCGTGAACCGATTTTTCTTCTGCCTCTGTGTTTTTTAGGATAACCCATGACGGCGTATAATAGATTTTTAACCTCAAAAATAAACATATTTTTTTGATATGATTCATATATTTTAAGCAAATGAGAACAATTCTATTAGTTTTAGTTGCTGGATTAATACTGTCAGTTGGAAATGGATTTAGAATGTCTCTAGGGATATATGTCCCAGATCTTTTAAGTTCCACAGTTTTTAGTGCTTCAATTATAGGTCTAACATATGGTCTTTTTAATTTGCTTTGGGGAGCTATGTCACCCATTGCAGGTGCATTTGCTGAACAAAGGGGTTATGTAAAAACTCTTTGTTTTGGTTTCTTTGGTGTCTCTCTTAGTTTCTATGTTGCTTCTTCAGCGATACACCCATTACATTTTTTATTTGGTATTGGCATAATTGGAGGTATTTCAGCTGGTGTTATTTCTGTACCAGTTATAATTGGAGGAGTCTCAAAATATTTTGAGGATGATAAAACACAAAGCACAGTTACAGGAATACTTATGTCTCTTGCTGCAACAGGGATGTTTATATTTACACCTATTAACCAATTTTTAGTCACAACCTTTAAATGGAGTTTTTCTTTTCAAATTACATCTATGTTTTTTCTGTTCATAATTCCTCTTTCATTTATATTTCTTTTACCTAAGCCTCAAAAAAAAGATAAGAAAGAATTTACAAAAAGAAAAATATCAGATGTCATAAAAAAAGCCTTTAAGGATAAAAGTTATAATTATCTTATTTTAGGATTTTTTGTTTGTGGCTTACATGTAGCTTTAATTTCAAACTATCTTCCAGTTTTTGCAAAAATTAAAGGTTTAGAAACTACAATAGCTGCAACAGGACTTACTTTAATTGGGTTATTTAATATGATTGGTACTTTAATTTCAGGAAAGGTTTCAGGCATTATTAAAAAAAAATATATATTATCGTTTATTTATTTTGTTAGAAGCATAGTAATTTTTTTATTATTAATTTTGCCTACAAACAATTTCACAATTATAGCCTTCAGTTGTTGTATTGGTCTTTTATGGTTATCAACTGTCCCACCGACTTCAGGAATTGTTTCAAATAGATTTGGCACAAGATACCTTTCGACTTTATTTGGGATTGTAATGGTTTCCCATCAAGCAGGAGCATTTCTTGGCTCTTTTATTGGCGGTTTAGTTATAGATATTTATGGTTCACTCGATATAGCTTGGATAATGGCGATAGTAATTTCTCTATTTTCTGCAATTATCCATTTTCCAATTATAGAAAAAGAAAAATCCGAAGAAGTTTTTGCCTAATTTAAAAATTAATCCTTTTTTTATACTGATTATAGGCGCGGTAAGTATCGCTTTTTCTCCTATATTTGTTCGACTCTCAGAGGTTGATCCAATAATGACAGCTTTTTTTAGAATATTCGTGAGCCTCCCCTTTTTTTTAATGTTTGGGTCACTGAAAATTATTGAAAAAGTAAATTTTCCTGTTTTGAAAAATAAATTTTTAATTATTTTTATTTCAGGTGTCTTTTTTTCATTAGATTTAATTTGTTGGCATTTGTCTATCAAACTTACTACAGTTTCTAAGGCAACATTTTTATCTAATTTAGCTCCAATTGTAGTAATTTTATTTTCATTAATATTTCTTAAAGAAAAATTTTCTAAGTTTTTTTTTATTGCCATATTTATCTCGATGAGTGGTATGACCTTGTTATTAGGTGAGAGCTTTCAATTTTATAAATCACAATTTTTGGGAGATCTTTTAGGTGTTCTAACAGCAATTTGGTATGGTTTTTATATTCTTACTATTAGCCAATTAAGAAAAGATTTAAATTCAAGCACGATTATGTTTTTTTCAGGATGTGTAAGCTCAATTATTTTACTTTTAGTCGCGATATTTTTTGAACAAAGTTTAGTGCCAAAGTCTTTTTACTCGATAGCAATTCTATTTTTATTAGGTTTTGTTTGCCAATTCATCGGACAATCTTTTATAGCTTATTCTCTAGCATTTTTATCTGCTTCCTTATCATCTTTGAGTCTTTTGATACAACCTATTGCTGCAACCTTATTGGCGTACTTTTTTTTTCAAGAAAAACTAACGTTGATCCAATTTTTTGGAAGTACATTAATCCTGATTGGTATTTATATTGCTAAAACAAAATATGAAAATTAATCAAATAAAAGTTGTAGCAGGCTTAATACTTCAAAATGATAAACTTCTAATATGTCAAAGACCAAACTTTAAGGATCATCCATTAAAATGGGAATTTCCTGGAGGTAAAATCAAAAAAGATGAAACTAATGAAGAGGCCTTGATTAGAGAAATAAATGAAGAACTTTCAATTAACATAATTAATTGTGAGGAACTAATTAGTTATAATTTCAATTATAAAGACTTGAATAAATGGGTATTCATATATTTTTATTTAGTTAATAATTTCAGTGGTAAGGTTTTAAATAATTATCATAAAGAACTAAAATGGATTGAAATTAAGGATATTCGTGAATATGATTTTCTAGAGGGAGACCTTAAAATAATTGAATATATAAGTAGTAATGACTTTAAATATTATAGATAAACCAAAAGACGGATTTGAAAGAGTAGTCTATGCTGAGGAGGATAAATTTAATTTCTACTCAGTTATTGCTATTCACAATACTAAAAGAGGCCCTGCATTGGGTGGATGTAGATATTTTAATTACCAGGATTTAAATAAGCAAGAAGAGGATGTTTTAAAATTAGCTGAAGCAATGACATATAAGAATTCTTTGGCTGAACTTCCCTTTGGTGGTGGGAAGGCTACTATTCACTCTAAAATAAATAAAAAAGATGCATATAGTTTTTTTGGAGAAGTTTTAAACAAACTTAATGGTACATATATAACAGCTGGAGATATGGGAACTGTTGATGAGGACTTAAGAGGATTTAGAGAATTCTCAGATCATGTTTGTAATCCTATAGGCTCTGACTCCGGATTAGGTACCGCATTAGGTGTTTATTACTCAATGTTAGGATGTGTCGAATTTAAATTCGGACAAGACTCATTAGTAAATAAAAATATATTTATCAAAGGATATGGAAAGACTGGATCCAGAATTGCTTCTTTGTGTAAAAAAGACGGTGCAAATATTGAAATTTCTGACTTAGAGCATAAAAAAGATTTGATTGAGAGAGATGGTTATAAATTTTGTAGTCAACTCCAAGATACATCCTTTGAAAAAATTGATATCTACTCTCCTTGTGCAGGAGGTGGTGATTTGAATACGGAGTTTTTAAATTTTGCAAATAATAAAATATCGATGATTACTGGATCTGCAAATAATCAACTGGATAATATTGATATAGAAAAAGAATTATATAATAAAGGTATATTATATTGTCCTGATTATTGTGCCAATGCTGGTGGCGTAATTATATTAGGTTCAAGAATTAGTATTAAAGAGGATCTAGAACCAGATGACAAAATTGTAGATGACCTTCTAAAAAAAATAAAATCACGTACAAAATTTATCTTAGAAAAATCTCAAAAAGATTTTATTTTAACATCCAATATTGCAAGTGAAATGGCTTTAGATGGATTAAAATAAAATGAATTTCTTTCAAGCTTATATTCACCCTCAACAAAAGGAGAGGTTACTATTTTTAGGATACTGGATTGTGTCACTAATTATTTGGTCCTTTGCAATGAATGTCAGTTTAGTAATTGTTATCGTATTTTCTATAATTGGAAATTACGTAGTCGTAAGACCATTAGCTAAATTATTCTTTTTACTTAAAAACATTGTAAATAAGAGGTTTTTCAATAACTTTGATATATTTGAAGCTTATTATGCAGGTTTTGAAATTGGAAGAATAACAAGAATTTTTTTAAAATTATCTTTTTTTATAATTAACATGATTATTTCAAAAATTTTTATGGAAGCTTATTTAACTTTTATAAATTAAATTCAACGTAACAAACAATAACCCTAGATATAAAAGTTATTAAACATAAAATCCCAAAAATAATAGATATTAAAATAAAAAAATTTGGAAATAAGAGACACAAAACCATGAAAATTATTGTTTCTGAGCCTTCAACTAATCCTGAAGTGTAATGAAAACTTTTTGGCAATCCTTCAACATCATCATTTGTCTTTGAGATTTTATCTAATTGAGTTTGAACTGCAGCTTTTGCAAGAAATGTTGTACCCGTACCTATGTACAAAAAAAGTAAAATCATTGATAAACTTGTGTAACTACTATTACTTAATCCAAATGCTAAAACAAATCCGGAATAAATTGTGAAGTCACTAACAATATCTAAATATCCACCCAAAGGAGTGGGGGTTGTTAGTCTGGCCATTGTTCCATCTAAGCCATCACAAAATCTGTTCAAAAGTAATAGTGCTAGTGCAGCAAAATAGAACTGAAAAAAAATTAAAATACACATAAAAAAACCTAATATGAAACCTAATATTGTCATTTGATTAGGTTTTAAAAATTTTAAAAAAAATTTAGCCATTATTATTAAGGGCTTTTGGGTAAAATTTTGAATTTGGCGATCAAACATCTGTGTTATTGTATAGATAGTATAATGTTACTATAATTTTATGGTTCAAGATATCCCTCTAACTATTGCTTTTTTAGCTGGTATTCTCAGTTTTCTCTCGCCTTGTGTTCTGCCCATAGTTCCAGGATTTATATCATATATCGTTGGCAAATCTTTTGCAGATTTACAAAATTCATCAGCAGTGAACACACTAAATTTATTACCTCATATTCTGTTATTTACTCTAGGTTTCTCTTTTGTCTTTATAATCATGGGAGCCTCTATTGATTTTTTGAGTGACATATTTTTTGATTTTAAAAGGCAACTAAATTTCATATCTGGAATATTAATAGTTATTTTGGGACTATATTTTATTGGAATAATTAAAATTCCTTTTTTAGATTTTGAGCGTAAATTCCATTTACAAGGTTTTCAAAATAATCATTTTTTTCCCTTTATAATTGGAGTTGCTTTTGCATTTGGCTGGAGTCCATGCATTGGACCAATTTTAGGATCTGTATTAGCTGTTGCCATAAAGGATAGTATTAACGGAATTATATTGTTGTCTTTTTATTCAATTGGTTTAGCAGTTCCTTTTATAATTGTTGGATTAATGATGAGTAAAATATTGATCATGACTAGATATTTAAATAAATATATTCGTTATTTTCAATTAATTACTGGTATTATTTTACTTGTAACAGGTATTTTAATCTTTAATGGCTCTATTCAATCTTTAGGATTTCAATTAAATTCAATTTTACCATCACTAGAAATGCTACTAATCTAGTGAAATTATCAAAAAAAATATCAATTTTATTTTTACTAATATTTCTAGTAACTTTATGGATTACATATTTTTTAAATAAAGACTTTTTTCAACTTGAAACTTTTTTCTCTAATTTGGGCTTTATTCAAAACTTCATATCTCAGAACTACTTATTATCAATATTTACATTTTTAATTTTATATAGTTTTTTAATTTTGTGTAATTTTCCATTCGCTTCCTTATTATCAATGATAAATGGTTTCTTATTTGGAACATGGATTGGTGGAACCATATCTTTATTTGGTGGAACACTTGGTGCTTTTGGAATTTTTATAATAGCAAAAAATTTTTTCTCGGACTTTATTAAAAATAAATTTTTGAATAAATACTCCTACATAGAAAATTATTTCAATCAAAACGATTTAGAGTTAATGACATTAATTCGTATTGTCCCCGCAGCTCCTTTTTTCATACAAAACCTCATTTTAGCAGGTCTTGGTGCAAACAATAAAAAGTTTTTTTTTACTACTTTGTTTGGGCTAGCCCCATGGTCATTTATTTTTGGGAGTATAGGTCAAGGGTTAGAAGAAATATTTATAAATAAAACAGAGTTAGGTTTTTCTCTAATATTACAGCCAGAATACTTAATTCCTCTAGGTTTTATCGCTTTTCTAATAGTTATGATTATTTTATTCAAAAAAAAATTTAAAAAATAAACGTCGATTAACTTATCACATTAATTAACTTTTTTTTGAACTTTCTAAACTGTCCTAGTAATATAGGACTAAACCCAATTACTGATTGAAACTCTTTTTCAAATTTAATTTGATCCTCTTTCTCAATAGATATCAAAAGAGGCCCATTTGTTTGAGGATCATAAAGTATATTTTGTAATTTATTATTATCAGA
Organism: uncultured Alphaproteobacteria bacterium; assembly: GCA_902599405.1. Taxonomy (GTDB): domain Bacteria; phylum Pseudomonadota; class Alphaproteobacteria; order HIMB59; family HIMB59; genus HIMB59. The sequence goes on from CACKFO010000003.1 coordinate 66,450, forward strand.
TATTGAGATTTCATTTACTGAGGATGAGTAGTTATTTTCAAAACCTGTGCTTTTAAATTTATTTAAAATCTCAATATTTTTATTAATAAGTATTTCTTCATTAAGTTTTATTTCAGCAGATAATCCTGAAAATTTACAAATATCTGATAAATGTGATGCTAATCCAAAACCACTTATATCTGTTGTAATTTTGCTTTTAAAAATTTTTGATATTTCTGATATTTTTTTATTTCCTTTTTTCATCCATCTCATCAATTTTTGAAAATCAAAACTTGATAAAAGTTCTGAATTATTAAAATAAGCAGCTAAGAGGTATCCTGTGCCTAAAGGCTTTGAAAGATATATTAGTTCATTCTCTTGTGCTTGGCTTTTTGTAATTTGTTTTTCATATGAGCCATTCATTGTAATTGTAATTCCAGGTTCTTTTGATTGATAGCTATGTCCTGATGCAATAACTGAACCATCTTTTATGGCTTCTGATTTAATACCTTTCATAAAATATTCCATGAAAAAACTTTCTATAATGCCTTCAGAGAAGGGCAGGGCCTGTGAAACACTTATAGTTTTTACAGAACCCCCGCTTGATAAAATATCATTTTGAGAATGCAGATAGCTAATAATTCCAAAATCAAAAGGGTTTAGTGATGAAAATAACTTTATGTGATCTATACTTTGTAATAAAGATGAAGAATTAGTATTTATTAATGATGAGTCAGGTAAATCACTATGTGAATTTTCCTCATTCAAAAAATTAACTAAAGTGTTTTTTGATACTTTAGATCCACAACCCTGGCAATACATCTTAATGTCTTTTGGCTTTTCTAATTCAAAATTTCTAAAAGACATTTTTGAATTATAAGTAAATTTAAATTTGTTAATGAATCCTCTATCAATCCACTCTTTAAGTTTCCAGCACCATAGACCATGAAAAGATAAGAAAAAATAGTTCAATAATGCTTTATTTTTATGAGTGCCAATTAAATATAACCAGTTTTTTTGTGCTTTAAATTTTATTAGAGGCGTACCAGTTAATTTCGCAAAAATATTTTCTTTTAAAACTTGTCCCTGACGGACTGCCATTACACCTGATTTCGGTCTAATATTATCTTCCACTGTACAGGCATCACCTGTAACGAATATATTTTTATCACTTGTAGACAGAAGATTATTATCTACAACAATAAATCCATTTTTATCTTTATCTAGATTACTCTCTGAGAGCCATTTTTCAATATTAGCACCAGAAGAAAGTAAATTTAAATCACTATCAAATTTATCTCCGCTACTGAGGACTAAATGAGTTTCAGTTATAGAAACAACTTCTCCAGAATATTCTTTAATATCTAAATCAGATGATATTTTTTTTAGGTTTTTTTTTGTTTTCTCATTTAAATTTTTTTCCATTAAAATATTTTTTCCAAAAATAGTTATTTCTAAATTATTTTCATATCTTCTTAATAAGCTAAAAGCCAATTCATAAGAAGCTACACCTCCACCAATAATTGAAATTCTATTTTTTTTATTACTAATAATTTGATCAATCTGACTCAAGTTATTTACTAGTGAGCTAATGGGTTTTGCAAAGAAACATTTAGATAATTTTTCTATTTTTATTCCTTTTGTATTTGAGATCGAACCAGTATTAATTGATAATATATCATAGTTAATTGATGGAAAATTTTGTAATTCTATTTTTCTATTGTTAGTTTCTAACTTTATTACTTTGTCTTTTATAAAAGTTGCTCCAGCATTAAAGCACAGTCTTTGAAGATCAATGCTTATTTCTTCTCTGCTAAAATCTCTATGAATATATCCAGGTGTCATGCCTGAGTAAGTAGCTTCAAAATGTTCACTAATTAAAATTGTATGCAATCCTTTTATTCTGTTCATGCATAATTTCTTTAAAATTTGTACATTTGCATGCCCACCTCCTATAAGCACCAATTGTTTAATAAGATTATTTTCAAACAAAATTAATTGCCGATCTCTCAAAAAAATTGGAAGTTATGGACATGATCTCTAAAGTGCTTAAATTTGAGCTATTTTGCATATTAAGATAATCATTCAATTAAAGAGAAATTTCAATATTTTTAATGATTTTTGACTCTTTCAACTTGAAACTAGAAATATATTTACCATTTACTTATATAGTTTAGCACTCTATAAAAGTGAGTGCTAAAAACTAAATTTTAGATATAGAGGTACAAAAATGAATTTAAAACCCTTACACGATAGAGTCTTGGTTGAGAGAGTTGAACAAGAAGATCGTACAAAAGGCGGTATTATTATTCCTGATACTGCTCAAGAAAAGCCAATGGAAGGAAAAGTCGTATCCGTAGGTGGTGGTGCTAGAAATGAAAACGGACAAGTAGTTGCTTTAGATGTAAAAAAAGGTGATCGAATTTTGTTTGGTAAATGGTCTGGTACAGAAGTAAAAATTGATGGTAAAGAACTCTTAATTATGAAGGAGTCGGACATCATGGGAATTATTGAAAAGTAATTGAAAGGTATTTTATAAATGTCAGCAAAATTAATTCAATTTGGTACAGACGCTAGAGCAAAAATGCTAAAAGGCATAAACATACTAGCTGATGCGGTCAAAGTAACATTAGGACCTAAGGGAAGAAATGTTGTAATTGATAAATCTTTTGGTTCTCCTAGAACAACAAAAGATGGTGTAACGGTTGCAAAAGAAATCGAACTAGCCGATAAATTTGAAAATATGGGCGCACAAATGATTAAAGAAGTAGCTAACAAAACAAATGACTCTGCAGGTGATGGTACAACAACATCGACAGTACTATGTCAAGCATTAGCTACCGAAGGAATGAAAGCAGTGGCTGCTGGATTAAATCCAATGGATTTAAAAAGAGGAATGGATGCTGCTACGGATGCTATTATTTCTGAGCTACAAAAAAACTCTAAAATTGTAAAGTCAGATAAAGAAGTACAACAAGTTGGCACTATTGCTTCAAATGGTGATGGTGAAGTTGGCGGAATGATTTCTGAGGCAATGCAAAAAGTTGGAAAAGAAGGCGTAATTACAGTTGAAGAAGCTAAAAGCCTAGACACGGAATTAGATGTTGTCGAGGGTATGATGTTTGATAGAGGCTACTTAAGTCCATATTTCGTAACGAATGCAGATAAAATGAAAGCAGAAATGGAAGACTGCTTAATTCTTTTGCACGAAAAAAAGCTAGCAAGTCTTCAACCAATGTTACCACTTTTGGAGTCAGTTGTTCAGTCAACTAAACCTTTGCTAATTATCTCTGAGGATGTTGAGGGCGAAGCTTTAGCAACTTTAGTTGTAAATAAACTAAGAGGTGGATTAAAAATAGCTGCTGTTAAAGCTCCAGGTTTTGGAGATAGAAGAAAAGCCATGCTAGAAGACATTGCTATATTAACTGGTGGCCAAGTTATTAGTGAAGATTTAGGTATTAAACTTGAATCAGTTACTATGGATATGTTAGGTAAAGCCAAAAGAGTTGTTGTTGATAAAGAGAACTCAACCATCGTTGGTGGAGCTGGTAAGAAAAAAGATATTGAGGCGAGATGTGATCAAATTAGAAAACAAATTGAAGAAACAACTTCTGATTATGATAAAGAAAAGCTTCAAGAAAGACTTGCAAAACTTGCCGGTGGTGTAGCTGTTATAAAAGTTGGTGGTGCTTCAGAGGTTGAAGTTAAAGAAAAGAAGGACAGAGTTGAAGATGCTATGCATGCAACTAGAGCTGCGGTAGAAGAGGGTATATTACCTGGAGGTGGTACAGCTCTTTTATACGCTACAAGTGTACTTAAAAACTTAAAAGTAGACAATGACGATCAAAGATATGGTGTAGATATCGTCAGAAAAGCTCTCTCTGCTCCTCTAAAGCAAATAGCTCAGAACTCAGGATTTGATGGTGCAGTTATTGCCGGTAAGGTTCTAGAGAGTAAAGACAATTCTCATGGATTTGACGCACAATCTGGTAAATTTTGTGACTTAGTAAAAGCGGGTATTGTCGATCCAACTAAAGTAGTCAGAACTGCATTAATTGATGCTGTCTCAGTTGCAGCCTTACTAACTACAACAGAGGCTATGATTACTGACAAACCAGAGGACAAATCATCAGCACCTGCAATGCCTGACATGGGCGGAATGGGTGGAATGGGCGGTGGAATGCCCGGTATGATGTAATCACTTATTTAAATAATATGAAAAAAAGCCGCTTTATGCGGCTTTTTTTTTAGACTAATATAATATTATTTTATGAATTTCATCGAAAATTTTTACTTACAAATACTAAGAGTTTTTAGTGACGGTGTATTTGGCATCAGCCTAGGTAACTTAGCATTTATTATAGCGTGTCTTATTATTTCATTATTAATAAGAAGTTTTGTTGCTAGAATTCTTGTAAATAAAGTAAAAAAGATAGTCTCAAAAACTGGTAACAAAGTTGATGACAAATTATTTGAGGCTCTTGTCCCTCCTTTTAGACTTTTACCAATTGTAATTGTTTTCCTTGCAATTACTTTATACTTCGATATTGAGTCTACTCTTGGTCTATATTTGCAAAAAATAAATAATACATTATCAACTATTTTTGTTTTTTGGTTAATCCATCAAGCATTAATTCCTTTTTCGAATTTATTTAATAGATTGGAAAGTATTTTATCTAAAGGGTTAGTTCTGTGGATCGTAAAATCTTTGAAATATTTAATAATTTTTTTAGGTATTGTTGCAGTTCTTGAAGTTTGGGGTATAAAAATCGGACCAGTTATTGCTGGTTTAGGCTTATTTGGAGTAGCAGTAGCTTTAGGGGCTCAAGATTTATTTAAAAATTTAATTTCAGGTATTATGATATTATTAGAAAAAAGATTTCAAATAGGCGATGTAATTAAAGTCCCTGGTCACACAGAGGGTACTGTTGAACATATTGGATTTAGGTCAACATTAATTCGAAAATTTGATACAACTCCAATAACCATACCAAATTATATTTTTGCTGAGGCACCAATATTAAATTATACTAATAGAAATTTTAGAAGAATAAATTGGACTATAGGTCTGGAATATAACTCAACATTAGATCAAATTAAAAGACTTACAGAAACCATAACTACTTATCTAAAAGATAGTGAAAATTTTATGGTCAATGATAGCTATAAATCGTTTGTTAGGATTGAGAAATTCAATGATAGTTCTATAGATATTTTAGTAATTTGTTTTACATCCACAAAAGACTGGGATAAATATCTTGAAATTAAAGAGCATTTAGCAATGAAAATAAAGGATAGTGTCGAAAAAATTGGGTTAAATTTTGCATTCCCAAGTCAGTCAGTATATATAGAAAAGACTGAAAATAATTAAATTCTGAATTTAAATTTATTAGTAAGCATTATTGAGGTATAAGTTTCAATTTTGACATGAAAAATTTATTGAACATATCAGACATAAATCAAAATGACTTTGAAAAGATTTTACAGTTTGCTGAAGATTTAGATAGTAAAACTGAACAAACCTTAACCAATAAAAATATAGGTTTAATTTTTGAAAAAAATTCCACAAGAACTAGACTTTCTTTTCAAGTCGGTATTAATCAACTTAATGGTAATTTTATAGACGTTAGATTTGAGGAATTAAACTTAAATAGATTTGAATCTTATGAGGACACATTTGAAGTTATGTCTTGTTATTTAGATTACTTAGTTTTTAGAACCACTGACCATAAAAAATTAGAGCTAGCTTACAAATATTTTAAAAAACCAATAATTAATGCACTGTCAGATTTATCACACCCTTGCCAAGCAATTTCAGATATTTATACATTAAAAGAAAAATTCGGAACCATAGATAATTTAAATATTGTTTGGATGGGTGATATGAATAATGTTTTGTTTAGTCTATTAGAGATCATAGGTTTCACAAAGAATACCAAAATTGATGTATTTACAGATAGAAAAATATATTTACAAAATAAAGATAATTTTAATAAAAATAATCATATCAATTTTCATTTTGAAATTAATGAAAATATTATTTCAAAAGCTAATTGTATAATGACAGATGTATTTACTTCAATGAATGATAAAGAGGATAAAGAAAAAATATTAAGTAAATTTCAAGTTAATGATAAAATTATGTCCATGACAAATGAAAAATCAGTATTTATGCATTGTCTTCCGGCAAAAATTGGCTCTGAAGTGACCGAAGATGTAATTAAAGGAAAAAAGTCTATTGTGCTAACTCAAGCAAAAAATAGGCTCGTTGCTCAAAAAGGTATTCTTAAATGGTTAAGCACCTAACCTTACTTTTATTTGTTTTATTCATTGGATGCGAAATGAATAGTGAGCAATTAATCAAATCTGAGAATATAAATTTTGAAAATATTAAATTTAATGCTGTTTCTAAGGATTTAAAGTTCTCAAATATTGAACAAGGTCCAGAGGTAGAAATTACAAAAAAGTTAGTGAAAGATTGGTTTAATAATAATGTTAAAATTGATGGTTTTGATGGAAATTTAAGCATCAATGTGACCTCTATTAATATAAATAAAATAAAAAAAGATGAGTACTATAGATTTGAGATAAATATAAGTATTGAATTTTTGGAAACTAATGAGTTATTAAATAAAAGAAAAATTTATAAAATTAATTCTATAGAATATGGTGACATCGAGGGTATATTTTCAATAAAAGATACCGAAAATTTAAATAAGAATATCATTTCAAACAGTCTCAAAAGTATTAATCAAAAAGTATCAGGAATGTAATTAGTCCTTCCAGAATGATGGGAGAAGTAAAACTAAGATTGTGAGCAGCTCTAGTCTTCCTAAGAACATAGTTGCAATTAATACTATTTTTGAATAACTGTCTAAAATTCCATAATTTCCATCTGGCCCAATGATTGGTCCAAGTCCTGGACCAACATTAGATATAGTAGATGCTGCTGCTGATATACAAGTTAAAAAATCAAGTCCGCTAAAAGATAGTAACAATGCAGAGGTAAAAAAAGTTAATATATATAGAAAGAAAAAACTCATTACAGATTCGTATGTAGTTTCATTAATTTTTCTTCCATTGAATCGACTCGCAATTACTGAATGAGGTTTAAGCATCTTTTTGAGGTGTAAATTTATGTATTTGAATAATATTTGAAATCTGAAAATTTTTAAACCTCCAGTTGTTGATCCGGCACAACCGCCAATAAACATTAGTATTAGAAACAAAACAGATGCATAATTGCCCCACTTCTCAAAATTATCACTCACATAACCCGTTCCTGAAATTATAGAAATAGTATTAAATGATACTGCTATTACTTTATTTAAATAATTTCCATCAATATAGTTATTTGCAAAATAGAAAATAAGTAGAATGGCAATGAATAAAATTAATATAAAAACTCTTACTTGATGGTCTTTAAAAATAGCAAATAAATTTTTTTTTGAAGTTTGTACAAGCACTAAAAAAGGAAGGCTTCCTAATATCATGAAGATTATTGCTACTAAAAGAATTTTATCATTATTAAAATAAGCGAATGAACTATCATAAGTAGAAAAACCACCAGTAGAAATTGTTGTAAAACTGTGAGAAATAGCATCAAAAGGCATCATTCCACATATGTAATAAAGAAATATAAGAGTTAAAGTGAGTGTTGCATAAATAAAAAATATTTTCTTTATTACAGATGATATCTTTGGAAGAGACTTATCATAAGGATCATCTCCTTCTAAGTGAAATAATTGCATCCCACCAATTCTAAGAAAAGGCAATATAAACAAAGCTATCACAACGATACCAATCCCACCAAGCCATTGTAAAAATGCTCTCCAGATTAAAATTCCTTTGGGTAGTGACTCTAAGTTGCTAAGGGTAGTTGCCCCTGTAGTAGTCACACCACTCATGGACTCAAATAAAGCATCTACAATACCTAAATTTACTTCAGTGTATAAAAAAGGTACCGCACATAAAAAAGTCAATAATAACCAAGACAATACAGTAATTATAAATGCTTCTTTCAGAGATATTTTTAAATCGACATTTCTATTTGTAATTACTAGAGAACCTCCAACGATCAAATAAAGTAATATTGGAACAGCATATGATTGCCATGACTCACTTTCATAGATAATTTCAGCAATAAGAGGTAAAAATAAAAAAAAACCAACAGCACATGTAACTGTTCCGCTTACCAGTGCTATAGGTTTAAGATTAAACATTTTGATGTTTTTTTAATGAACGTTTTTTTTATTATATGGGCTATCAAGAGAAAATGCTGGTATATCTATTTTTAGCTTTTCACCATTATCTTGAGAGACTAAATAGAAGCCTTGCATAATACCATTGTTCGTTTTTAATGGAGTACCGCTTGTGTACTCAAAAGACTCTCCAGGCTCAATTGTTGGAAATTCTCCCACAACTCCTTCACCTTGAACATTTATAACCTTACCATTAGCATCAATGATTAACCAATTTCTATGATTTAATTTGATAGAAGAGTTTCCAGAATTTTTGATATTAACTTGGTATGCCCAAACGAAATGGCTTTCTTGAGGGGATGATTGATCGTCTAAAAAATAGGGTGTTACAGTTACTGTGACCCCATTAGTTGTTTTAGAGTACATGAAGTTAATATACCCCATAAATGGGGTATAGAGAATTAAATTGATTAATTAAAAAAGACCTTGAATTAATCCTTTTTCATCTAGCATTATTGAATTAGCGCTAGGCACTTTAGGTAGACCTGGCATTGTCATAATTTGACCTGTTACAACAACTATAAATCCTGCTCCTGCTGACAGCCTAACTTCTCTTACTGGGACAGTAAAACCATTTGGAGCACCCCTTAAAGAGGGGTTTGTAGAAAAACTATACTGTGTTTTAGCAATACAAATAGGAAGTTTTCCATAACCGTTTTCCTCAAATCCTTTAAGTTGATCGCTAACAGATTTATCAATCACAATATCATCTGCTCTATAAATTTTTTGGGCAACAGAACGAATTTTTTCTTCTAATGAAATGTTATCTTCATACATAAACTTAAATTTATTTGGATCACTTGACTCACTAATTTTTACTACCTCTTTAGCTAATTCTAAAGTGCCATCACCACCATTGGCCCAGTGCGAGCAAAGAATTGCCTTTACTCCCATTTTTTCACAACCATCTGAAATAACTTTACCTTCAGCTTCAGTATCAAGAGTGAAACTATTAATAGCCACAATTGGTTGAAGTCCAAAAGATTGGATGTTTTCGATATGGCGTTGTAAATTCTCGAAACCTTTTTCAACGGCGGCTACATTTTCATTATTAAGGTCTGCTTTTTCTTCGCCCCCATGCGATTTCAAAGCTCTTACTGTAGCAACAATGACGACTACACTAGGTGTTAAACCTGCCTTACGACATTTAATATCTAGGAATTTTTCAGCACCTAAGTCTGCACCAAACCCAGCTTCAGTTACTACATAATCAGCAAGTTTTAAACCTGTTTTTGTAGCAATTACTGTATTGCAACCATGAGCAATATTTGCAAAAGGACCACCGTGGATAATCGCTGGATTATTTTCAAGTGTTTGAACTAAATTTGGCATTAAAGCATTTTTCAATAAAACAGTCATTGGACCATCAGCTTTTACATCACGAGCGTATATTGGAGATTTATCTCTTTTATATGCAATTATAATATCACCAATTCTTTTTTGAAGATCGTTTATATCATTAGCTAAACAAAAAATAGCCATGATTTCACTTGCAACTGTTATGTCGAATTTATCTTCTCTAGGAAATCCATTTGAAACACCGCCAAGATTGACATTGACTTTTCTAAGAGACCTATCACCTAAATCAACAACTCGACCCCAGGTAATTCTTCTTTGATCTATTTGTAATTCATTTCCCCAATAAATATGATTATCAATTAATGAAGATAATAAATTGTGAGCAGCAGTTATTGCATGAAAATCACCAGTGAAGTGAAGATTAATTTCTTCCATAGGCACAACCTGAGCATATCCACCTCCAGCAGCTCCACCCTTCATGCCAAAACATGGACCAAGGCTAGGTTCTCTGAGGCAAACAATAGATTTTTTTCCAATTTTATTCAGACCATCATTTAAGCCAACAGAAGTAGTAGTTTTTCCTTCACCTGCAGGTGTTGGATTAATTGCGGTTACTAATATTAATTTTCCATCAGGGTTAGACTTACTTTTTTCAATAAAATCAAAATTTATTTTAGCTGCATCGTGACCATAAGGAATTAGATTTTCCTCAGGAATATTTACTTTAGCAGCAACGTCTCTTATGTGAATTTTTTTAGCAGCTCTTGCGATTTCTATATCTGACATCTAGATTTGGATCCTTTCCAAAAAAACTGGTATACAATATACCAATATCTTTTTAAATTTTAAGCTATTTAAGATAAAAAAATTAGAATTTCCCTATTATTTTTAAGCCTATGTGTCGCATTAGAAATTTTATTTAACAAAAAAGTCATTGTTCAATAATAAATTTATAATAGTTTAAAAATGTTGAAAATATTAGTAATAGGGCTTGGTTATGTTGGTACTGCAAACGCTGTCCTTTTATCACAATATAATGAAGTTACCTGCTTCGATTTAGATGTCTCAAAATCTAATAATCTGATAAATGGTATTTCGCCTATAGAGGATAAAGATGTATCTGAATACTTATCTTCTAAAAAATTAAATTTAAAATCAACAGAGAGTTTTCCTGCTGAAATTAATAATTTTGACTTTGTTATCATAGCTACACCAACAAATTATGATATTGAAACAAATAAATTTAATACCTCCTCAATAGAACAATCATTAGAAAATATTCAAAGTTCTAAATCAAATCCAACAGTAATTATTCGATCTACAGTTCCAGTTGGTTATGTGAATAAAATGCAAAAGAAATTCCCTGACCTTGAAATTATTTTTGTGCCTGAATTTTTAAGAGAGGGAAGAGCTTTAAAGGATAGTCTTTATCCTTCAAGAATTGTAATAGGCTCACATTCTAAAAAAGGAAAAGAGTTTGCAAAACTTTTAAAAGATGCATCGCTTGATAAAGATGTTCAAACAGTCTTCACAAATCTAACAGAAGCAGAGTCATCAAAATTATTTTCTAATGCTTACTTAGCCATGAGAGTTACATTTTTTAATGAATTAGACTCTTTCGCAATGTCTAGAAATTTAAATACAAAAGAAATCATAAAGGCTGTAAGTCTAGATCCTAGGATAGGAGATTTTTACAATAATCCCTCATTTGGATACGGGGGATACTGTTTACCAAAAGATACAAAACAATTATTAGCAAACTTCGATAAAGTCCCCCAAAAAATTATGGAGGCAATCATAGAGTCAAATTCAATGCGAAAAGATTTCATAGGATTAGAGATTGCAAAATTAAAACCTAAAACTGTTGGTGTTTATAAACTCATTATGAAAGAGGGATCAGACAATATAAGAGAGTCAAGTATGCAGGGCATTATGAAAAGAGTTAAAGCTAAAGGCATAAAAGTAATAGTCTACGAACCTTTAATTAATGAAAAACATTTTTTCAATTCAGAGGTTTATCAAGATTTAGAATTATTCAAAAAAGACGCTGATTTAATTCTTTGCAATAGAAGCCATTCAGAGCTAGATGATGTACGAGACAAGATTTTTACTAGAGACTTGTTTAACCAGGATTAAGTAAAAGACTAATATTTTCTTAAATTTATCCAAAAAACATATGAAATACGTTGTATTTTTATATTTTAGTTTCGCATCAGATGGGTCTATACTGCCGAGGCTTATATATATAAGGAGGAAACGATGACAAAAATTAAATCGTTGTTTATTTCTCTTGTTTTAACTCTTGGTGTTTCTACAGCAATAGCTGGAAGTCACGGAAGCACTCATGATTTAGTTAAAGAAAGAGGAAAATTAATGTGCGGTTCCAACACTGGATTAGCGGGCTTTGGTGCTCCAAATGACGCTGGTGTTTGGGAAGGCATTGATGTTGATGTATGTAGAGCTGTAGCAGCTGCTGTTTTCGGTGATGCTTCTAAAGTTGAATATGTACCTACAACATCAAAAGTACGTTTCACTGTTCTTCAGTCAGGTGAAATTGATATGCTATCAAGAAATACTACATGGACTTTATCAAGAGACGTTGATCTTGGTTTAGAATTTGTTGGTGTAAACTACTATGATGGTCAAGGCTTTATGGTTAACAAAAGTCTTGGTGTTTCTAGTGCTATGGAATTAGATGGCGCATCTGTATGTATCCAAGTTGGTACAACAACTGAAATGAACCTTGCTGATTTCTTCAAAGCAAATGATATGAGCTATGAGTCAGTTCCTGTTGAGACTAACTCAGAAGCTGATGCTGCATACACAGCTGGTCGTTGTGACGTTTACACAACAGACGCATCAGGTTTATATGCAAGTAGAGCTGGTTATCCAGACCCATCTGCTCACGTGGTTTTACCAGAAATCGTATCTAAAGAGCCTTTAGGCCCTGCAGTTAGACACGGTGATAGTGAGTGGGCTGATATCGTAAGATGGTCTCTTAATGCAATGATCATTGGTGAGGAGTTAGGTATTACATCAGCTAATGTTGATGAAATGAAGAGCTCAAAAAACCCTGAGGTTTTAAGACTATTAGGTGTTGATGCTGGTTACGGAGCTATGTTAGGTCTTTCTGACGACTGGGCTTATAATATCTTAAGTCAAGTTGGAAACTATTCAGAGAGCTTTGAAAAGCATATTGGTCCAAACACACCAATTAACATTCAAAGAGGCTTAAACGCTCTTTATAAAGATGGCGGTATTTTATACGCACCTCCATTTAGATAAAAAATAAGGGTATGGGCTTTTAGCCCATACCCAAAATTTACGGATTTCAAAATTTATGCAGACCAATTTTTTCAGAAAAATAATATTTGATGAAAAATCAAGATCCCTTCTAATTCAAACACTGGTAATTGGTATTTTTGCTTTATTTATTTATCTCATAACCCAGCAAACAGCCTATAACTTAGAAAAAAGAGGAATTAGCTCAGGTTTTGATTTTTTACATATATCAGCAGGTTACGATATAAGCATACGTTTAATTCCATTTACAAGTGAGGACACTCACTTAAGAGCATATTTTGTTGGATTATTAAATACATTGATGATTGCTGTTTGTGGGTGTTTTTTAGCAACCATAATTGGATTTTTAGTCGGAATTATTCGCCTATCAAGCAATTGGCTATTTCGTAATATTGCTTATGTTTATGTTGAGTTTACAAGAAATGTCCCAGTTCTTGTTCAAATAATTCTCTACTACAGCATTCTTTTAAACTTACCTAAAATCAAACAAGCAATAGTAATTTTTGATAATTTTTATTTAACTAATCGAGGTTTCTTTTCCCCCTCTCCAATATTTAAAGACGGTTTTTCAATTGTTGCTTGGAGCTTAGTAATTGCAATTATATTTACTTTTTTCTTAAAAAGATTTTTAAAGAAAAAACAAGAAGAAACCGGAAAACAATATCCAACTTTTATGATAAACAGTGCAATTATTATTTTTACCCCAATTATTTTTTATTACATCATGGGTATGCCTTTAGAGTTTGATAGTCCAGTTTTAAAGGGATTTAATTTTAAAGGAGGTATGGTAATTCGCCCAGAATTTTTAGGAATGCTATTTGGTTTATCTATTTATACTGCAGCATTTATCTCCGAGACTGTTCGATCTGGTATTATATCAGTATCAAAGGGACAAAGGGAGGCATCTCAAGCTTTAGGTTTAAAAAGTAATTTTATAATGAGGCTGATTATTATTCCTCAAGCACTAAGAGTTATCATTCCACCTCTTACCTCTCAATATTTAAATTTAACAAAAAACTCCTCTCTTGGAATCGCAATAGGTTATGCCGATTTAGTTCACGGATTTGGAGGTATATCTTTAAATCAAACAGGAAGAGCTATAGAGATTATGATGATGGTTATGCTTACTTATTTGACAATTAGTTTAACCATTTCTTTTTTTATGAACTTATATAATAAGTCCGTACAATTTAAGGGTAACGCATGAGCTCTACTACCATTCAAATTATTTCACGTAGTAAGTATTACAACTGGTTAGTAAAAAATTTATTTTCCTCTTGGGTAAATACAATACTTACTGTTATCGCTCTAATATTTGTATATCAGGTTGGAAGTTTTTTTTTGAATTGGGCAATTTTTGATGCTGATTTTAGATATAATTTTCAAGGTGAACTAATTATTGACCGCGGATTTTGCTCTAAAAATATTATGCCTGGTGAATATGGTGCCTGTTGGGCAATCATTTTTGCACGATGGAACCAATTTATGTATGGACTTTATCCTATTGAAGAAGCATGGAGGGTAAACTTAATCTATGCTCTTTTACCTTTAGCAATTATTGGAATTCTTTTTGATAAAATTCCATTTCGTAGATATTTTATTTATTTTACTTTTATATTCCCATTTTTGGCTTACTTCATGCTTTATGGAGGACCAGGATTAAGTGTTGTCGGTACAAATAAATGGGGAGGGCTCTTAGTAACACTTTTCTTAGGAGTAACTGGGATAGGTTTAGCGTTTCCTTTAAGCATTCTTTTAGCTTTAGGTAGAAGATCTAAAATGCCCATCATAAAATCATTGTGTGTAGTTTTTATTGAATTCATTAGAGGCGTCCCTCTTATAACATTGTTATTTACCGCTAATGTGATGTTACCTTTATTTTTACCTGATGGAGTAAATCCAGATAATCTTTTACGTGCTTTAGTAGCCGTTACTTTATTTCAATCAGCCTATATGGCTGAAGCAATTAGAGGTGGCTTGCAAGCCATTCCAAGAGGGCAAGTTGAAGCTGCGCAGTCTTTAGGATTAAGTTATTGGCAAACCACTCGCAAAATAGTTTTACCACAAGCTCTAAAGATAGCTATTCCACCAATTGTTAATACCTGTATTGGATTATTTAAAGATACATCTTTAGTTTTAATCATAGGATTATTTGATTTATTAGGCATAGGCAGAGCAGCTTTAGCTGATATGACATGGACTAAACTTTATTATGAGGTTTATGTTTTTATTTCACTTGTATTTTTCATATTTTGCTTTGGTATGTCACGCTATAGTTTATATTTAGAAAAAAAACTAAAAACGGATAATAGTTAATGAGCACAGATCAGGTAATACATTTAGAAAAAGTAAACAAATGGTATGATGATTTTCATGTTTTAAAAGATATTGATTTAATTGTTAATAAAGGGCAAAAAATCGTTATCTGTGGCCCCAGTGGCTCTGGTAAGTCAACAATGATTAGATGTATAAATCGTCTAGAGGCTCATCAAAAAGGGACAATAGTTGTTCACGGAACAGAACTTACAAATGATCTTAAAAACATTGATTTAATTAGGAAAAATGTCGGTATGGTTTTCCAGCAATTCAATCTTTTTCCGCACCTCTCTGTATTAGACAATATTTCCCTAGCGCCAATTTGGGTGAAAAAAATGCCAAAAAATGAAGCCGAAGATATTGCAATGTCCTATTTAGAAAAAGTTAAAATTCCTGAGCAGGCTCAAAAATTTCCTGGTCAGCTCTCCGGAGGTCAACAGCAACGTGTTGCTATTGCTAGATCATTAGCTATGAACCCTGACATTATGTTGTTTGATGAACCAACATCAGCTCTAGACCCAGAAATGATCAAAGAGGTTTTGGATGTTATGATACAACTAGCAGAAGAGGGTATGACTATGTTAGTTGTTACTCATGAGATGGGATTTGCAAAAACTGTTGCTGATCAAATGATTTTTATGGATGAGGGAAGAATTGTTGAACAAGCATCCCCAGATGAATTCTTTAATAACCCAAAAAGTGATCGAACTAAACTTTTCTTAAGTCAAATTCTTAATCATTAAAAAAGTATAAGATGAATGAAGTTGTAATGGCTTTATTATCCGGATGGATAATATTTTATTTTGCTGTGTTTTTGCCAGGACCTAATACTTTTTTTGTGGCATCCGTTGGAATTAGTGGACAGAAAAAACAAATTTGGGGTGCCGCAGTTGGTACTGCTATTGGTTCTTTTACTTGGTGCTTACTTGCAACAACAGGTATTTCTTTTCTAATTTCAAATTTAATGGGTTGGGGTTTTATTGTTTTAAAGATCTTAGCTAGTCTTTATATGATTTATTTAGCATATCAAATTGGCAGCCAATACTTTAGCTCTGAAAATCAACTCATAAAACTATCCAATGAAAGAAATTTTTTAAACAGTATGAAGAAAGCAATAATTGTTGCTTATACCAATCCCAAAGCATTCGCATTTTGGTCTGCTCTTGCAACTTTAAAATTCAGTGAAAACCTAAATTTTAGTATCGCTCTAATTTTTGCAACAGGTAGTTTTTTTATTTCAGCAATGAATTATTCAATTATCGGCCACTTTTTTGGTATAAAAAAGTTTTCAAACTACTTCAACAGACCTAAAAATATTGTCAATTTAATATTTGCTGGACTTTTTATATTTGTAGCTATTGAAATTTGGGTGTTAGGCTAGGCAAAAAGCCCTAGATAGGGCTTTTTAAAATTTTCTAATAAATCTTCTATCTATCTCTTTTTGTCTTCTTTCAAGATCAATCATGTCGATAGCTTGAGATAAATATACCTCTTCTTTGTATGACTTTGATTTTTGGTCATTTTTTCCATTAATAATTATTTTTCTAATAGATTTAAATAGATTGCTCATCAGGCAGCCTCTTTTAAGCTATTTGGAAATGACTGATTTCTTTGATACTCGGAGTAAGCCCATTGCCAATCAGAGCCATATTCAACCTTACAAAAATTTATAATACTGTCTTCTTTTTTAGTAAATAAAGATAACCAGAATTTTAAAGATCTTTCTGTAAATCCAAAAATTTTATTCATAATTTTTTTTCCTTTCTTACATATATATAGTTTTAAAAAGAAGTTTTACTTTTGCTAAATATAGACAGCTGATGTCTATTTATGAGACTTCAAACAAATTCATTAAATATTTTTAATTTGCATGTAGTCTAAGTAACAAAAAAAATGATAAATTTATGACATGGATTATAAAATTTTTGATGGCCATAATGATGTATTATTTAGACTATTTTTAAAGAACAAACCTGACTCCTATCTTGATTTTATCGATGGAGATAATGAGGGACATTTAGATCTTCCTCGAATGAACCAAGCTAATTTTAAAGGAGGTTTATGCGCCATATATGTTCCTACCCCAGAACAAGATATCTCTGATTCTGATAAGTTGGTCAACTATAAAGATATGGAGCAAGATGAGTATTTATTACCACTTCCAAGGCCCGTAAAAGTAAACGATGCATTACCAGTTGTTTTAAATCAATTGTCTATCCTTTCAAAAATTGAAAGAAACTCAAAAAATAAAGTTAAGATTTGTTTATCTGGCAAGGATTTGGAAACCTCGTTTAAACATGATGACCAATTATCTGTAGTGATGCATATAGAGGGCGCAGAATGTATAGATAAAAATTTTTATAATCTCGAAACTTTATTTCGAGCTGGTCTTAGATCAATTGGGCCAGTTTGGTCAAGACCTACTATTTTTGCAGAGGGCGTTCCCTTTGCTTTTCCAACTTCACCAGATATTGGAGATGGTTTAACCGATATAGGAATAGAACTAATAAAAAATTGTAATTCACTAAATATGTTAATTGACAACTCTCATTTAAATGAAAAAGGCTTTTGGGATATAGCAAAATATTCAAATTCGCCCCTAGTAGCCACGCATAGCAATGCTCATCAGATATGCCCACATTCTAGAAACCTTACAAATAAGCAATTAGATGCAATCAAAGAAACTCAAGGGATGGTTGGAGTTAACTTTGCCCCAGCTTTTTTAAGGAAAGATGGAAAAATGGTTTCTGATACAGATTTACAAATAATAGTTGATCATTTTAAGTACCTTATTGACTATTTGGGAGATGATAAAGTTGGATTTGGCTCAGATTTTGACGGTGCAATGATGCCAAAAGATCTAGATAGTGTTTTAGGTATGCATAAATTAATCGATCTATTAATTTCACAGGGTTTTAATGAAAACTTAATGATTAAAATTTCACATTTAAATTGGATTAATCTTTTAAAAAGAGTTCTAAATTAATAAATATTCAGTGAAGTGAAACTTTAGTATCAAAAAAATTCTGATATAATATTTTTATGGGACTTCACTTTGACTATAAATCAAAAGCTGGTGAAAGAGCTATGGAGAAAGAGCGTAAGCGCCAAGAAAAACTTGCTGCTAAAAAGGCTAAAAGAGAAGCAAAAAGAGAAGCAGAAGAGTTAGCCGAATTAGAGCGCCTTACAGATCCAAATGCTCCAGCTGAGGGAAATCAGGAACAGTAATCTGATTACCTTCAAATATATTAATTTTTTCGATCGCTAGTATCGACTCAGATTCTTTTTATCTTATAAATTTTTTGATCCTCTGTCATAGATCTGACTTGCCTTTTATACCATTCCTTAAAATCATTTGATGTGTCATCATAAAACATCACTTTCTTTCGAATTAAGAAAATACCAATATCACTCTCTGGAATTCCAATGAAAGTCTGTCTTTCTGTGTGCATCACTTTTACACTTTCTTGCAAAGGTTCATGCTCACATAAATAATAACCATAATGCTCTCCCCAAACATATCTTATAATAGGAGTTGTTGCTTCAATCATCATCTGAACATATTTATCCTCATTTTTTAAAAAATTTTCCATACCTGGTACAGGTTGATGGATTTGAGCAAAACTAAGACCAATTTTTTCTTTAGGCACCCAAACAGAGGGAAATGAAACATGTAAAGCTATAAGTTTGTTACATCTGTGAAAAATGGCTATATCCTCTTGAAGATTATAGCCAAGTTCTACAAAGTTATTAAAGTTAGAGTTTTTAGATGGGTATTCTTTTTTTAATATAGAATTTAACTTCTCGCATACAGCTATATCAATTTCTTTTGTAAAATAATCATCAATAAAAATATTTTCTTTACAATTTTTTTTCAAACTTAAATATCTTTCTTCATGCTCATCATATTCAATAATTGGAAGGTCTTTTATTTTTTTTATTCCAGGAGCTACAGAATAAATAGGTCCATATGGTTCCCAGTCGATCATTTTGTAAATAAAATCAATACTCCTATCAAAGTGATAGCAATAATAATAAGTTTTTTAAATAGGATTTCCGGTATTTGTTTATGTATAAAATAACCCAGCCAAACACTTAACATAACTAAAAGAGCTATTGGATAGTATATTTTCACTATCTCTAAATAGCTTCCTCCCAAAAACATAAAAAATATTGCTCTCAAAGAGTTTATAATAAAAAAATATCCAGCCATAGTTGATCGCAACTCTTGTTTTGAGGAGAAATAATCTTTATACCCCATTAATACAAATGGTCCTCCAATAGTATAAATTCCTTGAATAAATCCACCTAGAATTACAAAAAAATTTTTCAAGAATTGAGGAAACCTGATATCAGGAAAGAATAAGTTGAAACATCCATAAATAATTAAAATTATTGCAAATATTTTTATTAAAATATCTGATGCAAAATAACTGATAAAATATGTTCCAATTAATGCACCAGGAATTGTATAAATTAAAATTTTGATCAGATGATTTAAAGAGACATATTTGTATGATTGAATTAAAACAGCTAAACCGGAAGATAGCCCAACAATCATTGCAAGCTTTAACAAAGAATTAAAGTCAAAGAAAAATCCACTAATTCCCAGAAAGATTATCGTACCACCAAAACCAAAAATACTTTCAATGGCGTATGCAAAACAAGCTATTAATGCAATAGTTGAAAAATTTGGCATTTAATTCTATTTAACAATTTAGAATGTTTTATGTTAAAAGTAATCTATGTATTTAAAAGTAATATTTTCTTTTATTGTAATATTATTTCTTAAAACGAATTTATTGTATGCCCTTTCTCAAGATATTTCTTTGACAATCATGGTTCGTTCTACATTGGGAACAGAATATATTCTAGCTAAAAGTATTTGCAAAGTATTGGACAGGGAACTTGAAATATCTCATAGTTATGGTGGCTCCAACACATTAGAATGCAATACACGCCTCGATGATAGCGTTGATGAAATAATTAAAAAAATTGAACAAAATCAATTTCAATATGCAATTATTAAAAAATCAGATTTACTCAATCGTCCCTCTAATTTATCGCTTCGTTCAATTTTAAATTTTCCCGCAGATAATGATTATGTTTTTATTTCAAACCAGAATGTACATCCTAATGTGATTAAGGATATAAACTTTGGAATTATGAATCATTTGCTTGAGTTTCGCTATCTTCATAAATCTTTTTTTGAATTTTCGGAAAATAATTTAATTGTTAAAGAAAAAATACCATTACACTTAGGGACTTTAAAATTTAGTGATGAGTGGAGTAGTGGTAAAAGAAGAAGGTTTACAGAGGTAGACTAATTTTTACAAAACCATCAGTTACAACAAAAATAAATATTAAAGCAAAAAATACTCCACCAACAAAAACTTTCATGACACAAACTTACTAAATAGATTTTAGGTGTAAAGTATATAAACTGTGCAAAATTGTCATGAACGAGTTTATTTTTGGTTTTTCAACAGGTTTAAGTTTAATACTTGCTATAGGTGCACAAAATTTATTTGTTATAGAGCAAGGTATAAAAAAAAATAATATTTTTTTAGTAACTTCAATATGTATAGTTGGTGATTTCTTATTGATTTTCTTTGGAATTTTCATATTTCACTTTATTAAAAATTTCATCAATGATCTGATCAATTTATTATTATCTATAGGGCTTGTCTTCTTTCTTTTAAATTTTATATGGTCAAAAATAAAAACATTTAAACATGATATTGTACTTTCACAAAAACACATGCAAACATCAAAGTTAAAAATAGCCCTTCAGACACTTGCCTTTACTTTTTTAAATCCACACGTTTACTCAGACACTGTTTTTATTTTAGGAAATTTATCAAAAAATTTTCTAACTATTTCTGACAAGGTTTTATTTGGATTAGGTGCAAGTCTAGCGTCATTTATTTTTTTTTATTTTTTAGGCTATGGTGCTCAATCACTAAGATTATATTTTTTGAACAAACAAGTTTGGAAGTTAGTTAATATAATAATAATTCTTTATTTGCTTATACTTACCTTATCTATTATTTTCTTGGAAATAATTTGATTATTAATTTTTTATTTATAAATTATTTCATCAGCTGTCTGTAAGTTGCATAGTTGTTATGCAATTATAACACGAGTTTTTTAAAATATTATATGTATAAATTTATTAGGAGCAGTTTTTAAAAGTTTCGATTAACTCCGTGTTGACATAGATACTTAGTTATTCCCTCCTAGTTATAACAAACTGCTCCATTAATAGTATGCCAAGCTTCACAACACTTTATCCAGCACTTTTGTTTCCAGCTATACCTTTAATGATGATATCGTTTGGTAATAGATATACTTCTCTTGCCTCATTAATTAGAAAGATCCATGACACAATAATTACAAATAGACCAACTAGCAATGTGGTTCAACATCACTTAGATCAAATTAAAGTACTTACAACCCGTTTAACATTAGTTAGGTCAGTTCAAACCCTATCTGGGATCAGCTTTTTGATGAATTTAATTTCTATTTTTTTTAGCTATATCAAGATTTATGGCTTAGCCTTGAACTTTTTTGGTTTAGGGATATTGATATTTTCAATAGCTATAATGTTATTTATCTATGAGATACAATTATCTACTAAAGCTCTTAGTAAGCATTTGGAAGACCTGAAAGATTTTAGTTAATTTATTAAGATACCGGACTCTCTTTTAAATAAATATTTCATATGAAAAAAAACAAACACTGAGCCTAGTAAATTTGTAAAAAATATAGCCCACCAAATACCAATTAGGCCTTTTTCAAGAGTCTCAGAAAATAAATAAATTACAAATGGGGGAAGAAATACCAATCTAATAAAAGTGTAGAACACATTTACAGAGGGTTTTCTTAAACCAGAAAGTACAGAATCACACCTATCAATAACTTGATATATAAAAGCCAAAAAAGCTACCATAAATAAGTAACTACCAGCAATAATTATCACTTCACTGTCTCTTGAAAAAAAACTAGCAATCCTTTCACCCGCAAATATAAGAACTAATGCTCCAAAAATCATCATTGTCATAGATAACCTTAATGAAATTAAAAAAGCTTCATAAATTCTATCAAAATTCTTCGAACCAAAATTTTGTCCTACCATACTTAATAAAGCACTACTAAATCCTATGGCAGGTAATAAAATAATTTGCTCAATTCTTAAAGCTATACCATATGCTGCACTAGCTGAGGCACCATAACTTGTAACAAACTTTTGCATTATGAAGAAACCAACTGCAATCATAAACATATTCATACTAGAGGGTATAGATTGTCTTAGAATTCTTAATACGAATTTAGTTTCTAGCCAAATATAATTGTAATTGAAATACTTAAACAAAGGACTGCGAATAGCATAATAGCTTAAAAAGAAAAAATGGAATAGTTGAGATATGACTGTTGCAAGAGCTATGCCGAGAGTTCCCAATGCAGGAAAAGGACCATAACCTAAAGATAAGAAAGGACTAAATATTAAATTAATAAAAAAGCTTATGATTAACGCATTTCTATTTTTTTTTGTATCTCCTTGTGCATATAAAAGAGAATTAACGACAAAAGAAACAATAAAAATTGGAGCGCCAATTGAGAGTACTTTTATATACCTTAGACCATTGTTAAGAAAAATACCCTCTGCCCCAAAATATAAAAATACAGGTCTAGATAATAGAAAGGTTGTAAACCCAATGGCTATAGAAATCAATAAAGTGATAACTAAAGCTTGAGTATGTATCTTAATTGCCTCATTAAATTTTTTTTTGCCAATAGCTATTGAGACAAGAGCTGTGGTGCCTTGTCCAAAACCTACAGCGAAGGCCAATAAAATAAAATACAAGGGGTAAGATATTGATAAGCCTGCTATAGCCTCTGTGCTTATGAGACCTGCATAAAAAGTATCTACTACATTGTACAGAGTATAAAATAAAAGACCTGTTCCTGCTGGAACAGCCATACCGATTAATTGTTTTTTTATATCCCCTTGGGTAAGATCCATAAAATTAAAAAGGTCTTACAACTACAAGTATTACAATTAAAATTAGAAGAACAGTAGGCACTTCATTGATTATTCTTAGATATTTTGAGGTATAGTCTCTAAAATTACTCTCTAGACTTTTTCTAATTTTACTTAAATACATATGAAATGCAGAGAGAATTAGAACTAATATAATTTTCAAAAAAAGCCATAATTCAAAACCTACATAATGGATAAGGGCTAAACCAAATACCCAAGTTAATATCATTGCTGGGTTCATTATAATTTTTAGCAATTTATATTCCATTTTTTGAAATACACTATTCATTTCAGGATTGGTTATGTTTTCTACATGATAAACAAAAAGTCTTGGTAAATAAAATAACCCAGCAAACCATGATACAAAAGATATGATATGTAAAATTTTTAATAACTCATACATTTTGTTACCATTTAGCCTCTGGAGGCATTGACATTAATATAGCATCAATATTACCACCGGTTTTTAATCCAAATAATGTCCCTCTATCATAAAGCAAATTAAATTCTACGTAACGAGATCTTTTTTTTGAGAGAGTATCTAAGTCATCTTGATTAAAGTTAAAATCTTTTTTTCTTTTTGAGTTTTCAATTACAAAATTAACAAAGAATTGCCCAACATCTTTTATGAAAGATAAGTCCTTATCAAAGTCTGTATTGATATAATCAAAAAAAATCCCTCCTATACCTCTACTTTCTTTTCGATGCTTTAAATAAAAGTATTCATCACATTGTTTTTTAAATTTTTCATAATAAGTTGAATTATGTTGATCACATGTTCGTTGGAGACCTTGATGAAAATTATCTGTTTCTAATTTTTCAGGTATTGCAGGGGTTAAATCACAACCACCACCAAACCATTGTTTTCCTTTTGTGGTTATGTACCGAGTGTTAAAATGAGCTGCAGCAATTTTCGGGTTTTTCATGTGAGCTACGACTGAGATACCACTGGCCCAAAAGCTTGGATCCTCTTCGGTTCCCGGCATTGATTTTTTAAATTCTTCACTAAAATTACCATGCACTGTTGAAATGTTTACTCCTACTTTTTCAAATATTTCTCCTTTTAGTAAGGACATCAAACCTCCACCACCACCAGGTCTTTGCCACTCTTTTTCTATAAATTCAGACCCATCAAGCTTTTGCATTGATCCAACCATTTGATTTCGAAGTTCTCGAAACCACTTTTCTGCTTTAGTTTGTTGATTTTTTATTTGATCACTCATACCCACCCATGTAGTTCGTTTTCTATCAACGAAGTGAGTAGGAGTATATGATCTTCTCGATCATTTAGACAAGGAATATATCCAAATTCCTTTCCACCATTTTCCATGAATATTTCTCTATTTTCCTCGTTAAGTTCTTCTATTGTCTCGAGACAATCTGAGGAAAAAGCAGGACTTATAACATGAATGTGGTCTGTACCATTTTTTGCTAAGCTCTCTATAGTTTTATCTGTGTAAGGTTGAAGCCATTCTGCTGGTCCAAATCTAGATTGAAATGTGGTCATATAACTTTCCTCTGGTAAGCCCATGGTCTCTGCCACCAGCCTAGTAGTTTTTCTGCAAAAACAATGATACGGATCCCCTTTATCTAAATATTTTTTTGGAACACCATGATAGCTAAATATGATTTTTTTTGGTTTTGAATTTTTAGTCCAAAATTCTTCAATGCTATTTTTAAGAGCTTTAATATAAAGTTCATTTTCGTAATATCCTCCAATAAAACGAAGAGATGGTACCCAACGCCAACTTTTTAATTCTTCTGCAACAGCATCAAACGTTGAGCCCGTTGTAGCCGCACAATATTGAGGGTATAAAGGTAAAATAATAATACGATCACAATTTTGATTTCTAAGATTATTTAAACCCTTAGAGATGCTAGGATTCCCATAACGCATTCCAATATCAAATACGATATTTTGATATTTCTTATTAATAAATTCTTTTATTTTCGATAATTGGTTTTTTGTGTGGAATAGAAGAGGTGAACCTTCCTCTGTCCAAACAGATTTGTAATTTTTAGCTGACTTCGCTGGTCGAGTATTTAAAACTATTCCATTAAGAATAGGCAACCAAATAGCTTTTGGTGTTTCTATGACACGTTCATCTGATAGAAATTGCTTTAGATAAGTCTTTAAAGACGACTTAGTTGGCTCATCTGGTGTTCCTAAATTTGTGATCAAAATACCTGTCTTAAGACCAGAGCCATGAACGTATAGTTTATTACCTTTAAATGAAGCCATTGAAAAACATTACGATTTTTATGATAACTTAGTTCTTATCTTTTCTATGAATAAATGAACATTAGCCTCAGGAGTAGTTTTTTTTACACCGTGATCGAGGCTAGCAATCCACCCAGATCTATGAGATGACTCACTCTGTAAGCATTCCTCAATATATTTATCAATATAATCAGAAAAGGATTTAGTGTCCTCCATAGCTAACAAATCATTTGAAAAATTCCCCTGTAAAGATAAATGTGTCTTTGGTAATTCAGTGAAAACCTCCAAATTAGTTCCTAAAACTGTAAGTTTTAAATTTTTTAAATTTTGTAATTTATTAAATTTAGTTTGAGAAATTTCTTTAGTGAAATATCCAATTTTATTTGGATAAATATTTGAAATTTTAACTAAAAAAGGAATAACGAATTCATCAAAATCTCTATCATTTAGTTTATTAGCTTCAGTATCAAATATCATTAACAAATCAATGTCATTTTGTAACTGAATTTGTATATTTTTTTGTATTAACATTTCTAAAACGGGCAGGGTTTGTTGAAATAGTGTTTGTGATACAGGATTATTCCTCGTTGCAAAATGGTATAAAGTTACAGGTCCACCAGTAAATCCAATTAAGGATTTATCATTTGAAAGTTCATTTCTAATATGTTTTAGAGATATATTCTGAAAATCTATAAAACTTTCAAATTCATCAATATTAAATTCGGATATCATTTTTGAACTTAAATTTTTTTCAAATATTGGTCCAGGATTAAACTTCAAACTCATACCTAAATAATCTAAAGGAAAAAGAATATCACTAAACAATATTGCAGCATCAAAATCAAATTCAACAATAGGTCCAAGAGTTACCTCACAAGCAAGCTCAGGCTCTTTACATAATTGTTCAAAAGAATATTTTTCTTTTAATTTTCTGTAATGCTGATGATATCGACCGGCCTGTCTCATAAACCAAATTGGAGGAATTTTTTGTTCAACTTTATTTAAGGCATTAAAAAAATTTTTGTTATAGGTATTTTGCAATATCTCTAGCTCCATAAGTAATAATAAAATCTGCTTGAGCTCTTTTGAGTACCGTTAAAGACTCTATGAGCAAATCAACATAATTGCCAAATTTAGCTTTGCTGAGCATTTGTAGACTAGCATACTCACCACTTACTTGGTACGCACCCGTGGGAAGCAGTGTCTCCTTTTTTATATCTCTTATTAAATCTATTGAAGTCATACCAGGCTTAACCATTAAATAATTTGCACCTTGGGCTGCATTACTAATTGAGCTTTTAATCGCCTTTGCTTTGTCTTCAACAGGTAATTGATATGATGACCGATCAAATCCCTGTGGTGATGATTTTGCAATATCTCTAAAAGGGCCGTAAAAGTGACTTTTAAATTTTGTTGAGTAACTCATTATTTGAGAATTTGAAAAACCATTTTGAACAAATATTTTTCTCAAATATTTAGTCGTATTTTTCATCATGTCACTTGGTGCAATTATATCAGCTCCCGCCTCAAGATATGTATTTGCCGCTAATCCTAAAGAGTAATGTGTCTTATTAAGATCAATTGATTTTTTATGAGTAACTCCACAATGCCCATCAACAGTTATTGAGCATAAGCATGTATCTATAAGTAAAACTATATCTTTTCCAAAATAATTTTTAATTCTTCTTATAACTTCATAGTGAAAGCTAAAATCCTCCGGATTTTTTTGTTTTTTATTTGGAACGATAAAAAGTAGAAAATTATTGATACCTTTTTTTAAATCCTTTTCAATTGCCTTAATTATAGATGAAGATGACCAACTCTTATTATTACCTAATCCTTTAATTTCCTTTGAATTTTTTACCTTTTGATCCACAAATAACGGTTGAATTAAAATTTTCTTTTTAAGAGATTTAGACTGATCAATAGGGAAATAATTTTTAATCATTTAAGTTCAAAATTTTTAAAATCATCATAAGTAAGATATACATTTAATTGATTTTTAGGAATAAATTTAGAAATTTGAAGATACGTTTGGCCAGGTCCACACGAATTACGCTTATTTAGTATTTCTGGTCTTAGTTGTATAGCTAATTTAAATGCAGAGAAGCTCATCCAATAAAAACTCTCCGCTACAAATAAATTATCAATCGTATTGTCATTAATCAAAGGAACTAAACTATAGTGTGATATAACAGGGAATTTTTTATTTAGCATATTTCCTTCATATGTAAGTTTATAAGTAGGTTTTTGATTATCTTTATAAAAATTTTCAGTTTCTCGATAATTTTCACCAAAACTATCGAGAGAAGAATTTACAAGAATGCCCATTTTACTTATTTTTTTCCAAGAACTTACGCCGGAAGTTATAAGATTTGATACACTTTTCAAAGATTTAAACTCTTTAAATTCTGATCTTGTGGCCAAAACATTTTTATTTTTTACTGTTTTATTAAATTCATGCAAATTTCTCTGAAACATTTGATATTTTGATAAGCTTGAAGGAAATATATTTTTAACTTTTTTAACTTTTTTATTATTTAGATATTTTTTTTCTTTAAAATATTTTTTTGTTTGATTATCTTTCCCTTGTGCAAATAAAATTTTTTCATTTAGAATATTTTCAATAGTTACACCTACATCTAAATTGCAACCACCTCCCCATTTGTATAAATATTTTCTCTCTCTTTGACAATCATCTAACGAAGGTAAATGATTAATTTTTTTCAATATTTTTTGAGTTTTTCGATCATCTCTCCTATATTCCAAAGCAATGCATCCTTGTGCTGCCGCACTAGGAAATTCAGAAATTGGTAAAATTATCTTTTCAAACTTTTTAAATTTCAATTTAAAATTTCTATAATCTTTTTTATTAATTTTTTCTCCATATTTAAAAATTCTATCTATAGCAGCTTTAGCCATAAACACCCCGTCCTCTTTTGAGGAATTTAATATTTTTTCCAGCCTAGATGGCACGTTTCCCCTAATGTCGAATGGCTTCAATTCTTCAAAGGGTAAAAACTTTCTTAATTTTTTTAAATAATATTTTCTTCTAGGAGAGGATGTCCCTATAACTAATTTTTTTTTATTTAATGAAGTCTTTTTAATAAGAATAACATCTCTTGGATCATCTCTTTTGAGACAAATAAAAGAAGTCTTATTAAGATTTTTAACAGGAAGATCTTTGAATGAATGAACTACCACATCTGCATCTTTTAAGATTAACTTTTTTGAGAGTGAATTTGTAAATATTCCAAATCCATGTTGTTCCCAAGCTTTAGCTGACATGTCCGTGTCACCAACGCTTGATGAGAAATGTGTTTCAATTATATTTTTTTGTATTTTATTAATTTCTATTTCCGCAATGTGAGTCTGAATTTTAGCGAGAAAACTTTTTCTTGATAATAAAACAATCTTTTTCATAACCATTTATGACATTAAGAAATAACAAATAATCAACGCTAATACAATTTAAGCGAGACTTATTGGTCAATATGTACTTATTTCAAAATATGTTATAACTAAATAACGTTTGAAATTATGACACAAAAAGCAGTTTTAATTGTCGGAGCAGGATCAGGTTTAAGTGCTTCTTTGGCTAGAGCATTTAATTCAAAGGGGATGAAAATTGTACTTGCTGCCAGAAACATAGACAAACTTGACAGTTTAAAAAAAGAGATCGACGCTTTAGTTTTTAAGTGTGACTCAACGGAAAATAAAAGTGTTCAAAATTTATTTTTGCAGACTGACTCAATTATAGGCACTCCAGAAATTGTTATCTATAATCCATCTCTTAGAATTGTAAAACCTTTTATTGAATACGATCCTGATGAAATGCTTCAATCAGTAAAAGTAAATAGTTATGGGGCTTTTCTAGTAGCGCATGAATCAGTAAAAAGAATGTTAAAAATAGGAAAAGGTAATATTTTTTTCACTGGATCATCTGCAAGTGTAAAGGGTTTTGCCAAATCTGCGTCTTTTGCTATGGGAAAGTTTGGTTTGAGAGGCTTAGCACAATCTTTGGCAAGAGAGCTGCACCCACAAAATATTCATATAGGTCATTTCGTTATAGATGGAGGAATAGGTAAAGAACCAGTTGGAAATTATCAAATGATACACCCTGATGAAATTGCAAAACAATACCTAAATTTTTATTTACAGGATAAAAAAGCTTGGTCATGGGAAATTGAAATTAGAACAAACACTGAAAAATTTTAGAAGAACACCTTGGAAATCGGTATAGACAGTTTTGCAGATAAAAGAGAGGGCTCAGATAGTGTTAAAGCCATCAATAATGTTATTGATAGAATTATTTTTGCAGATGAAGTTGGATTAAATTCATTTGGGATAGGAGAGCATCATAGAAAAGAATTTTTAGACTCAGCACCATTTATGATATTAGCTGCAGCTGCAGCACAAACAAAAAATATTAAGCTAATAAGTGCTGTAACTGTTTTAAGCGCAGCAGATCCTGTTCGTGTATTTCAAAACTTGTCTACTCTTGATCTGATATCCGGAGGTAGAGCAGAAATGGTAGCTGGAAGAGGATCATTTTCTGAGGCCTTTCCATTGTTTGGTTTGGATTTCAAAGATTATGATGAATTGTTTATTGAAAAGCTCGGTTTGCTTTTAAAAATTAGAGAAAATGAATTTGTTAGTTGGTCTGGTAAATTTAGACCTTCGATAAATAATTTACCTATTTATCCAAGGCCTATTCAAAACCCTGTCCCAATTTGGTTAGGTGTTGGTGGCACACCTCAATCTTTTGCAAGAGCAGGTTCAATGGGCTTACCTCTAATGATTGCCATAATTGGAGGCAATACTCATCGCTTTAGGCCTTTGGTAGATATTTATCGACAGGCGGGTAAAGAAGCAGGACACCCCCCAGAAAAACTCTCCGTAGGACTTCATTCACTGGGATATGTCGCAAATAGTATGGATGAAGCAATAGATTTGTATTATGAGGGATATCATAAAATGTTCACAAAAATTGGAAAAGAGAGAGGTTGGGGCCCTGTTACGAGAGACCAATTTGACAATCAAATTGGTCCATTAGGAGCTATAGTTTTAGGCGATCCCGATCAGGTCGCTGAAAAGATTATCAGACATAGTCAAGCCCTTGGAGGTATTGATAGATTCCAATTTCAAATGGATATAGCTGATATTACCCATGAAAATTTAATCAAATCTATTGAACTGATTGGCAATGAAGTAATTCCTAGAATAAATAGGACAAAAAGCCCCTAATTAGAGGCTTTATGCGTCTTTATTGCAGTATCTTTTAGATTAGTAAAAAATAAATTAATAATTGTGAAAAATCACAATTGGAAATCTAATTATCTAAGCACTCTTCAATCTGAAATTGATAAAATTAAGGATGAAGGCCACTACAGAGTATTTAACAACATAGAAAGAAAAGCCGGACAGTATCCCAAAGCTACAAGACATAGTAATGGTCAAACCGAAGAGATTGATGTCTGGTGTTCAAATGATTACTTAGGCATGAGCCAGAACAAAGAAGTAATTTCCGCAATGCAATCTGCTGCTGAAAAGTTAGGAGCGGGAAGTGGAGGAACAAGGAACATATCAGGTACTACTAATTTCCATATTCAACTCGAAAAAGAAATCGCACTCTTACATAAAAAAGAAAGAGCTCTAGCATTTAATTCTGGATATAGTGCTAATGAGTCTGCACTAAAGTCTATTATATCTGCTTTTGATAATTGTTTAGTTTTAAGTGATGAACTAAATCACGCATCACTTATAGAAGGAATTCGTACAAGTAAAAAAGAAAAAGCTATTTATCGTCATAATGATGTAAAACACCTAAAGGACATTCTAAAGGGAGTAGATTTTTCTCGACCAAAAATTATCGTCTTGGAGTCTGTCTATTCAATGGAAGCTGATTTTGCACCACTAGAAGACATTATTCAGGTTGCACAGGATAATGGAGCATTAATATACTTAGATGAAGTTCATGCTGTAGGTTTATACGGTCCCAATGCAGCAGGTGTAGCAGATCAAAAAGGATTATCTGAGCATATTGATATTATCAATGGAACATTGGCAAAAGCATTTGGTCTAGCTGGAGGTTACATAGCCTCGACTGAGACAATAATTGATTTTGTTAGAAGTTTTTCAAAAGGATTTATTTTCACAACATCCATGTGCCCAGCAGTAGCTGCTGGAAGTCTAGAGAGCATTAGACAAGTAAAGAAAAACGATGAAATTCGATCTTCATTCTTTGAGAACGTAGATTTTGTTAAAAAAGAACTACGAACCGCAGGTATTCCTTTTTTAGACTCAGGTTCACATATAATCCCAGTATTAATTGGAGATAGCAAATTATGTAAAGAGATTAGTGATTTTCTTTTAAATGAGCACCAGGTTTATGTTCAGCCTATTAATTATCCAACAGTCCCAAAAGGAACTGAGAGAATAAGAATAACTCCCACTCCATGTCATGATCCAGAGTCTACTGAAAAATTTGTAGAAGCTTTGAAAGATGCTTGGTTTAAATTTATGCCTCAGTTAGTTAAATTTGAAAATCAATTTACTAATAAAATCAAAGTAATTTAAACGCCTTATTTGATCAATCTATACATTTATTATAAAACATACTAATGAGAGTCATTGCGTTTTATAGTTTCTTTAACGTATCCAATCCCAGATTATTAAAAGAGAGGTTAAATTTACACTTTCTTTTAAAACAAATAAAAGGTTCGATTATTGTCAGTGAGGAAGGTTTAAATGGTACAATAGCAATCTCTTCAAAATTAGAAAAAAAAATTATCGACTATTTAATGTCTTTAGGAGTCACTAAAGAAAATATAAAAATATCAGACTTTAATGGCCAAAGAATTTTTAACGAGTTTAAAATCAAACTTAAAAAGGAAATAGTTACATCTGATTTTGGATTAAAAATTTCAGACATTAAAAAATCTAAATTTATTGAACCAAGTGATTGGGATAAATTTGCTAATGATAAAAATGTAGAAATTCTTGATACAAGAAATGATTATGAATTTAAAATTGGTCATTATAAAAATGCTATCAACCCTAAAATTGAAACATTTAAAGATTTCAAAAATTATATAAAGAATAACAAAGAAAAATTTCAGAATAAAAAAGTTGGTATTTATTGTACAGGTGGTATTAGATGTGAAAAAGCAGGACCTTTAATGGAAAAATATGGTATTGAGACATATCAACTTAAAGGAGGAATATTAAAATATTTTGAAACCACATCTGCTGACTCATGGAAGGGTGAGTGCTTTGTTTTTGACTACAGAGTATCTTTGAACAAGCAACTTTCTCAAGGTACGAGTAAGCTTTGTTACGGGTGTAACATGCCTTTAACTCCAAGAGAGAGAAAATCTCCTAAATATGAAGAGGGATATTCATGTTCCATCTGTTTTGATAATATGACAGAAAAAAAGAGACGTTCTCTCAAAGATAAGCGAGAACATTGGAAAAAAGTTCTTTAATTTCATTAAATATCAATGTTGACCAAATTCAAAATTAGTTTAGTTTACGCCAATGGCTAAAAAGTCTACATACCAACTTAAACAGCTAATACCTGAAGAAAAACCTGAAACCGGCACAAAATATATTGTACGTAAACCCACTAAAGGATTGAAAGTTTCTGACAAACTTCGCCAGAGAAAGTATGACCCTGTTTTGAAACAGCATGTTTGGTTTGTAGAAAAGAAAATGCCTCCTCATAGTAAATAATTTTGTTATTATTTTATCATCGAAAATAGAACTTTATATTGGCTGAGAAGAGACTTTAGGATTACTGATAATCCCTGTCTGGAATTTATATCAAAACAAAAATCCCCAGCATTACTTGTTTATATTTATGATGACATTGAAAAGAAAGCCACTGGAGATGCTGGTCAATGGTGGTTAAATAAAACTCTTCATTTGCATTCCAAGAATTTAGAACAAAAATTTAATGTAAAGCTTATTATCACTGATGGTGAAGCGAAAAAAAATCTCTCACACCTAATTGAAAAATACAAAATTTCATCATTAATTTGGAATAGGCTCTACTCAGACCAATCTATTAAAAGAGACACTGAGATAAAGAGTTTTTTTAAAAATAAAAATATTCATGTTGAAACTTTTAATTCACACTTACTTAATGAGCCCTGGGAAATACAAAATAACTCCGGTCAGTTCTTTAAAGTTTTTACTCCTTATTGGAAAACTGCTTTTAAAGTTTATTTGAACAAGAAATTTTCTTACCAAAAAAATTCATTAATCAAATCATTTAAACACAATGAAAAAACTAAAATCGATTTTTTATCAAATAGAAGTTGGTATGAGAAGTTTAATAATTATTGGAGTCCAGGAGAGGATGCAGCTTTGAAAAAAATTGAGACTTACATTTCTTCTCATATAGATAAATATGATGTAAATAGAAATAGGCCTGATTTTGATCAAACATCAAGAATATCTCCTCACTTAAGATTTGGAGAGATATCCCCGCGGGTAATAGTTGAAAAAATCCAAAATTCAAAAAAATCTAATAATGCTGTAAATACTTATTTATCAGAAATTGGCTGGCGAGAATTTTCTTATTCATTGTTGTATTATTCTGAAGATTTATCAACTAAACCGATTAACCCAAAATTTAAAAAATTCCCATGGAGAAGTAGTAAAAAAGATTTTGCTTTATGGACTGAGGGTAAAACAGGCATACCTCTTGTAGACGCTGCAATGAGTCAAATTTATGAAGAGGGATGGATGCATAATAGGCTTAGAATGGTTGTTGGAAGTTTTCTTGTGAAAAATTTATTATTAAACTGGACATTAGGTGAGCAGTATTTTCAAAAAAGTTTACTAGATTATGATGAAGCTAGTAATGCAGCTGGATGGCAGTGGATAGCAGGCTGTGGCGCAGATGCTTCCCCATATTTTCGTGTATTTAATCCTGTGCTTCAGTCAGAGAAGTTCGATCCACAGGCTCAATTTATCTTGAAGTATATTCCACAATTAAAAATATTTAATTCATCAAAAACAGTATTTGAGCCATATTTAGATAAAAAATTATTAGATAGTTTAGTTAAAGAAAAAAAATATGTTAATCCAATCGTTGATTTGAAAGAGTCCCGCAACAGAGCACTTGATGCTTATCAACAAACGAAATCATAATTTGAAAAAAAGCATAGCTATAATTGGATCTGGTATAGCGGGATTATCTACAGCATATTTTTCACAAGAATATTTTGATGTAACACTATTTGAGAAAAATGATTATTTAGGTGGGCATGCAAATACAAGAGAAGTCAAAGATAGTAATGGAAATACTATACCAATAGATACAGGTTTTATTGTCTACAATGAACTGACATACCCAAATTTAACAAAATTTTTTGATCTTCTCAAAGTCGAAACTGTTAATAGCAATATGTCCTTTAGTTTTCTTAATGAGGAAAACAAATTCGAGTACGGGGGAGGAAGTTTAAGATCATTATTTGCAGATCGTAAAAATTTTTTTAATTTAAAATTCTACAAAATGTTAAAAGACATCATTATTTTTTATAAAGTTTATCAAAAAAAAAATATTACATCAGATATTTCAATTAGAGATTTTCTTAAAACAAAAAATTACTCTGATGAATTTATTAATTTCCATCTTGTTCCTTTAATTTCAAGTATTTGGTCAACTCCCGATCAAGACTCTCTTAATCAGCCATTAAAAAGTATTATTAATTTTTTTCAAAATCACAAATTGTTTAATTTCACGAATAGACCACAATGGAAAACAATAAGAAATGGTTCTAAACAATATATCAATTTATTAATTAAATCTGCAAAATTTAAAATCAAAAAGTCATGTAGAATTCAAAAAATTTCAAGAAATGACAAGATTGAAATTTTCTTTGAAGGAAAAAAATCTGTTTTTGACATTATAATATTTGCATGTCCTCCCAACCATTTTTTTCCTCTTTTAGATAAAATACATCAGAAAGAGCATGAGGTTTTAAATGAATTTGATTTTCAAAAAAATTTAGCACAATTGCATCAAAATAACTCTCTTATGCCAACTCATTTAAAAGCTTGGTCAAGTTGGAATTTTCATACGAATTTAAATAATAAATGCACTTTAAGTTATTGGATGAATAAATTGCAACCACTAGAAACTAATGACAATTTCTTTGTCTCTTTAAATCAGGATCAAAATCAGAATCACTATCAAACAATTTACGAACATCCAATATTCTCACCTAAAACTTTAAATGCCCAAAAAAATATTTCACAAATTCAAGGCTATGAGAATTCTTATTATGTTGGTAGTTATCTTGGCTATGGTTTTCATGAAGACGGTATTCAATCTGCTATAAAAGTTTGTAAAAGGTTAAATATTGATTTGAAGGAGTTTAAAAATGCGGATACATCAAGAGTGCAATGGAATTAATTTCCTCTCATTGTTTTGGAATAGGTAAAATAATTCATAAAAGAACAAGGGATACTGATAATTTTTTTCAATATAATGCACCTTACTTAAGTATAAATCTAAGTAACACAATAAATATCCATCCATTTATATCTCTAAATAGATTTAACTTTTTTTCAATTTTTTATAAACA
The DNA here is from genome assembly GCA_902599405.1 of uncultured Alphaproteobacteria bacterium. GTDB lineage: Bacteria > Pseudomonadota > Alphaproteobacteria > HIMB59 > HIMB59 > HIMB59. The sequence goes on from CACKFO010000003.1 coordinate 102,471, forward strand.
GCACGGATTTAGAAATAAAAAAAAGAGTTTATATGATTTTGCAAAAAATGTTGCTGAAAAACACAATATTAATTTTAATAGTATTCAATTTATATGTATCCCATCAATTGTTGGTTATTCTTTTAATCCTATTAGCTTTTATTTATATCTTGATAGTAAAAATAAAGTTAAGTCGATCATATATGAAGTGAAAAATACATTTGGAGACCAAGTTCATTATTTAACTTTGAACAAGTTTAAAGATAAAGAGTTTAAAAAAAATATGTATGTATCACCATTTATTGAAATGGACTGCACTTATAAGATTTCTTCAAAAAATAAAAGAAAAGACCATTTTTTTTGTAATATTAATCAATTTAACCTTAAAAAGGAGCAAATATTTTATGCCTCTATAGATTTAAATTTAAAAGAAATAACTTTCTATAATTTTATTTTGTTTTTAATTTTAAATATTTTTGGGAGTGTAAAAACAATCACTCTTATTCACTATCAGGCAATCAAGCTTTTTTTTAAAAAAAGTAAATTCTTTAAATATTCCAATAGAATAAAAGATAATCTATACTTAGATTAATTAAATTTAGTTAAAATCTTGTTTATTGATAGATATATAAAAAAAGTTTGTTCTAAAATCAGATATGGATCTTTGACTTTAAATGTTAAGGGTAAATCTTATGAGTTTTACGGTGAATTAGAAGGTCCTTCAGTGCATTTAACAATTAGTAGTATCTCTATGATATGGGATTTGTATTTTCGTGGTTCAGTCGGGCTTGGTGAAGCTTATATAAAAAAGAAATTTGAAGCAGACGATTTAAGTAAATTCTTAGAATTTGGCGCACTAAATGAAAGAGCTTTTGGTAACGAAATGAGTGGATCTAAGTTTTACAGATTTTTATCAAAAAAATATATGAATAAAACTAAAAACTCATTATTTCAGAGTAAAAAAAATATTCATGCTCACTATGATCTTGGTAACGACTTCTATTTGGAGTGGCTGGATGATACTTTAACCTATTCCTCAGGTTTTTTTAAAACAGGCTTGGAAACGTTATCCGAGGCACAAAAAAATAAATTTGAAAGTCTTATTGAGGGTAATGAGCCTAGACCAGGCGATCATGTTTTAGAAATTGGGTCTGGATGGGGAAGTTTTGCTTTTTATTTAATTTCAAAATTCCCTGATATCAAAATCGATACTTTAACTATCTCAAAGGAGCAATACGAATTTGTAAAAACAAAAATTAGAGAACATCATTTAGAAAATAAGCTAAATGTCATATATAAAGATTACAGAGAACATCAAGGAGAATATTCTAGAATTTACTCCATTGAAATGTTTGAAGCTGTTGGAATACAATATTGGCAAACTTATTTTGAAAAAATTAAAGACTTGTTAAAACCATCGGGAGTCTTTTCAATGCAAACTATTGTAATCTTTGAAGATTTCTTTGAGAGGTATACTCGAAAAATTGATTTTATTCAAAAATATATATTTCCTGGTGGAATGTTACCATCAGTAAAAGCTTTAGAAAAAATAGCTAACCAAAAAAAATTCGACTTCCAAATTAAAAATCAAATGGCGGATAGTTATTATCAAACACTTGAGATGTGGAGAAAAAATTTTAACAATAAATGGGATATAATAAAAAATTTAGGTTACTCTGAAGATTTCAAAAGAATGTGGAATTTTTACTTATCATATTGTTCAGGAGGTTTTAAGGCAAAAACTATTGATGTATATCAAATCGATTTTATCAATAAGTAAATTAAATCTGTTAAAGATCTACTTTCATCAACGAGCGTATTGATTGTGTGTATGAGAAATGTATTAATAGCGAGTATTTTATTAATATTTGTCAGTGGGTGCAATAACATGAAACTTGAAGACTTTGCCAACAAAAAACCAATATTTAAAATAGAAGAGTATTTTTTAGGAAAAACAACAGCTAGTGGTCTTTTTATTGATAGACTTGGAAAGGTAAGGAGACAATTTACTGTTGAAATGGAAGGTATTCAACAGGAAGATAATTTTATTCTCAATGAGACTTTCCTCTATGATGATGGAGAGGAAGAGTTCAGAAGATGGGAAATAAAAAAAACTGGTGAAAATACTTACGAAGGAATTTCTGATGATATTATAGGTGTAGCTTTAGGTGAAAGTTCAGGTAATGCTTTAAATTGGCATTACACATTAAAACTCAAGTATGGTGATGGAATAATGAATGTTAAATTTGATGATTGGATGATTATGCAAGATGAAAAAAATGTATTCAACAAAGCTACTATGAAAAAATTTGGTATTAGATTAGGAGATGTTTATTTATTCTTCACTAAGCAGTAGTAGACTGTAATTTTTCTGCTTTTTCTTTTGCTTTTCTCTCGCGTTCTGCTTTTCGCTGACCTTTTTCAACTAGTGCTTCGAGCTCTTCATAAGTGCATAAACCAAGATCAGTGGGGTTTCTAAATTCTGTAATTGGTTGAGATTGATTACCAGCCCTTATATTAGCAACAGTAGGCTTAGTAGAACTTGTAAGTTTAGCTATTTGTGTATCTGTTAGTATTTGTCCATACTCACGAATTAGCCAAGCTATAGCCTTAGGTCTTTCTTGTCTTACTGATAATGGTAAGTATTTTTTTGTTTTAACGCTCGATTGAATGGACTCAGATTTTTTATTTTGCAATTGAAGTTCAAGTGAGTGATCTCCCTCACAACGTTTAATCTCATCCATAGTTAATTGACCACTAGCTATAGGGTTTAATCCTTGCATACGATAAGCGTCCTCACCATCTGCAATACTTTGAACTTCTAGCTCATGTAATTGACAGAATTGAGATATTTGGGAAAAACTTAAAGCAGTATTGTCTACCAACCATACGGCCGTAGCTAAGGGCATTAAAGGTTTATTGTCAGACATGGTCTTGTTAAAATATTAAATATTAAATGACTTATATTTGTTTTTGAAACGTGCAACTCTTCCACCCGAGTCAACCATTTTTCCAGATCCTTGATTCCAAGCTGGATGAGATAATGGGTCAATTTCAAGCTTCATAGTATCGCCAGCTTTACCCCAAGTAGATCTCGTCTTATATGTTGATCCGTCAGTACGTTCTACAGTAATTTCATGGTAATCAGGATGTATTTTTTGTTTCATGGTTATGAGAAAATAGAGATCAAAGGTTAAAAAATCAAGTAAATATTTATAGGCTTTTCAGCAATTCGCTGCTAATGGCTGCACTAGAGGCTATTAAACTTTCATCATTTAAGGGATCAAAAACATTACCTTTTTCATTTAGGCATATACCACCAGCCTCATTTACTAAAATAATACCTGCTACGATATCCCAAAGATTTAATCTTAATGACCAAAATCCATCAAATTTTCCTGATGCCACATTCGCTAAATCAAGAGCTGAAGAACCAAGTATTCTGACACTTGTTTTCCTTTGAAGCGATCCTATTTGAGCAATTCCTTTTTCAAGAATATCTTCATGCTTGATTTGCACACCAGACGTAAACATACATCCATCTAACTTATCTCTTTGGGAAACCCTGAGTCTTTGGTTGTTAATCCAAGATCCAGAACCCTTATGAGCCCAAAACAATTCATTCAAAATTGGGTTATATGTAACACCAGCAATAATCTCTCCTTTTTGCATCAATCCAATGGTTACTGCAAAGTAACCATTTCCATGTATGAAATTTTTTGTTCCGTCAAGTGGGTCTGAGATAAACACAGGAGTATCACCTTTAAGCTTATCTAAATCTTCAGCACTAAAAGTCTCCTCGTCAATTTGAAGAAAATCAGGTCTATCTTTTCCCAAAGTATAACTGATAGTTTCAGATGCTCTAATATCTGCAGAGGATACAAAATCATTTTTATCTTTTTTAGAAATTTGAAGTTTCTCAAGCTCTCCAAAATCTCTTATTAAAGATTTAGCTGCATTCCTACATGCCTTTTCCATAACTACAATTACTGGTGGGACAATAGCCATAGAAAAAATTATTTTGCTTTTTCTATGTAAGTTAATTCAGACGTGTTAATTCTAATTTTGTCACCGGTTTCAATATGAGGTGGAACAGTAACTCTTACACCGTTAGTTAACAATGCTGGTTTATATGATGAAGATGCTGTTTGTCCTTTAACAACTGCCTCTGTTTCGGCTATTTGTACAGTAAGACTTTCAGGAGGATTAACATTCATTGGTTTTTCATCATAAAACTCAATAGAGACTCCCATTCCATCTTCAAGAAATTTTGCTGTATTTTCATTTACTTGACTAATATTCATAACTATTTGCTCATAGGTTTGGTTATTCATAAAAGTAAAATCCTCTCCACTACGAAATAAAAATTGATGATCTATCTCTTCAGCGCGAATTTTTTCAAGAGACTCTGAGCTTCTAAATCTCTCATTTAATTTTGAATGGTTTGAAATATTTTTCAACTCAGCTTGAATATATGCCCCACCTTTTCCAGGTTGTGTATGGGATAATTTAGCGACTTTCCAAAGCGAATTATTATGTTGAATTATATTTCCTATCTTTAAGTCGTTAGCATTAATTTTCATTTAGATTTATAAATTTGTATCATTCGCTCTAATAAAGCCAAGGCATCTACTCTAGATCTTTGAAAACAATTTCTTCCAATAATTGAGCCGTTTCCATCTCCCTGGTGAATTGCAAGCACCTCATCCATTAAAGCTTGATCATCTTTTGCATCCCCACCCGAAAATACTACTAAGCGTTTTCCATCAAATGCAACTTTTTTGATATGAGCCACACGATCTTTTAAAGTGCTTATAGGTATATTATTATCTTCAAATGCTTTTTTAGTTGGGTCTTCCTCTAAAAAATCACTAGGAAGTTTTACTTTAATAATATTTGCCCCCAATAGAGCAGACATGTGTGCTGCATATGAAATTATGTTCATTGCTGTTTCACCTTTTTTGCTAATCTTTGAACCTCTCGCATAAGCCCATAAAACCACAGCAAGACCTTTTTCTTTAGCCTCGAAACTAAGTCTCTTAAATTCTTCCATTAATTCAAAATTATGATCAGACCCAGGATAAATTGTAAAACCTATCGCAGCACATCCTAATTTTAATGCATCATTTACACTCCCAGTAACAGCTTGATCAAGAGATGTTGCAAGAGTATTAGAACTATTAATTTTCAATATAGTAGGAATTTGTCCATTATAATTTCCAGAACTTGTTTGAAGTAAACCAAGAGGAGCAGCATAAGCTGATAAACCAGCATCTATTGCAAGTTGGTGATGATAGTTTGGATCGTAAGCTGGGGAATTCACAGCAAAACTTCTATCGGGCCCGTGTTCAAAACCTTGATCGACAGGTAAAATTATCATTCTTCCAGTTCCGCCTAACTTTCCATGTCCCAAAATTTTCATTAGATTTGATCTCACTCCAATATTTTCGTGAGTGTAGTTTGATATAATTTTTCTTGTAGTATTTGTTACTTTCATTATAGCTCCTATAAATTACACACTTGAGCCGTTGTCTCAAGCATTCTATTTGAAAATCCCCACTCGTTATCATACCAAGTCAATACTCTACCAAAATTGTCTGACACTGTTGTTGTTTCACTTAAGTCTAAAATAGAACTCCTTGCGTCATGATTATAATCACTCGATACTTTAGGGTCTGTATCTACTCCTAAAATACCTTTAAGAGAGCCATTTGCATATTCTTGGAATTTATTATTTAAATTTTCAATTGTGATATTTTTTTTAGTGTTAAATTTAAAATCTACAAGAGATACATTTGGCGTTGGAACTCTTATAGCTGTGCCATCTAATTTTCCATTTAAATGAGGAAGGACGAGACCGACTGCTTTAGCTGCACCTGTGCTTGTTGGTATAATGTTAGTTGATGCTGCTCTTGCTCTTCTAAGATCTTTATGAAATGTGTCTACTGTATTTTGATCACCTGTAAAAGAGTGAATAGTTGTCATGTATCCATTTTCAATTCCGAACTCTTGATCTATGACAAAAGCCACAGGAGCCAGACAATTAGTTGTACACGAGGCATTAGAGATTATTTGATGATCAATATTAATATTTTCGTTGTTAACTCCTTGCACAACCGTTATATCAGCACCAGAACATGGAGCAGAAACTATAACTTTACTTGCTCCGCTTTCGATATGAGACATAGCCTTTTCTTTAGATGCAAAAACACCCGTGCACTCTAAAATAATGTCGACTTTCTTATCTTTCCATTTCAAATCAATAGGGTTTCTCTTAGATGTTACAGTTACTGTATTTTCCCCTATTGAAAATTGTTCATTGGAAATTTTTTTTACCTCCTTATTGAGAGGTCCGTGAATACTATCATATTTAAGTAAGTGAATATTTGAGTCAATATCAGCCAAGTCGTTTATATAGCTTATCTCATATTGATTACTAAATTCATTTAATCTTTCCAAAAATGCTCGATAAACAAGCCTACCTATTCTGCCAAAACCATTAATCGCTACTTTTTTTTTCATTTTGTTTTTATTTTCCTTATTATTTTATTAGATATAATTTCTGTTGTTAAACCAAATTTTCTAAAAACTTCATTCCCGGGTGCACTAGCACCAAAATTATCTAATCCAAATATATTTTCATATTTTGTGTACTTATTCCAATACATTGTTGATCCAGCCTCAATTACAAAAGTTTCACTAGATTTTGATTTTAATAAATTGTTATTAAAAGTTTTTGATTGTTTTTCAAAAACAGATGTTGATGGCATTGAAATGACTTTTGCAATAATACCATCACCTCTAATTCTTACAGCAACGTTGACAGCTAAAGGTACTTCTGAACCAGTAGCTATAATTGTAATATCATTATTAATTTTTGGACCATATATAACGTAAGCACCTTTAAATTTTTTTGAGTCTAATTTTTTATTTGAAATTTGTGGCAGATTTTGTCTTGAAAGACAGATAAATGAAGGCGCATCTTTAATTTTTAAAGCCTCTCTCCAACATACAATTGTTTCTTTTAGATCGCAGGGTCTAAAAACATAACTATTTGGTATGAGTCTTAACATATTAATTTGTTCAATAGGTTGATGAGTAGGACCATCTTCACCTAATCCAATAGAGTCGTGTGTGAAAACTTGTATCGGATTAATTTTCATTAGTGCAGCTAAACGAAGACTTGGCTTCATATAATCAGCAAAGCTCAAAAAAGTCCCTGAATATGTTTTGTAAATTTTGGTTGCAGCAATACCATTCATTATTGCAGCCATACCATGCTCTCTTACACCATAATGGATATATTGTCCTGCTGTGTTCATGCTATCCAGAACAGACATTTGTTTACCTTTGGTATTATTGGAGCCTGTTAAGTCTGCAGAGCCTCCGAGTATCGGATGATCTTCTTTAAAATAATGTAATATTGCTTCAGAGGATTTTCTAGTAGCCTGATCAGACTTAAAATCTTTTAAATCTATTTCAATTTTACTAAATAACTTATCTATGTCTTTATTTGATAAAGTTGTGTGAGATATTGATTTAGTTTTTTTGTATATTTGTAAATTTTTGGTGGATGAATTTCGCCAAATCTTTAAAAGTTTATCTGGAATTTGAAAAGGTTTTTCATTCCAAGATAATTTACTTCTCGTTAATTTCACCTCCTCTGAACCTAAGGGTGAGCCATGCGATGATGCTTTTGCAGATTTATTTGGAGAACCAAATCCAATAGTAGTTTTAAAATTTAGCAAACAAGGGACTTTTGATATTTGTACTTTTTTTAAAAGTTTATAAATATTTTCATGATCATGACCTTTTCCGCTATGTACCTCCCAATTTACTGATTTAAATCTAAGGTTTGTGTTATCACTAAAAGCTAGGTCTGTAGGTCCATCAATACTAATATTGTTATTATCGTATATTAGTATCAAATTATTAAGTTTTAAGTGCCCAGCTAGACTTATTGCCTCTTGGCTTATCCCCTCCATTAAACAGCCATCACCACAAAAAACATATACCTTTGGTGCTTTAGACAATTTTTTCTCTTTTGAAAGCTTTTTAAGTGCTATGGCCATTCCTACCGCATTCGAAATTCCTTGTCCAAGAGGACCAGTCGTTATTTCTATACCAGCATCTGGTTCATATTCAGGATGTCCTGCTGTGATATAGCCCAATTGTCTAAAATTTTTAATTTGAGATATTGTCAATTTTTTATAACCGGTGAGGTATAAAAGTGAGTAAAGCAACATCGAACCATGTCCATTAGATAAAACGAATCGATCTCTAAGTAACCAGTTCGGATCCTTGGGATTATGAATAAGAAAATCGTGAAAGAGCACTGTGGCAATGTCAGCCATTCCCATCGGCATACCAGGATGACCAGATTTAGCTTTTTCTACCGCATCAATTGATAAAAATCTGATACAGTTCGCTAATTTGGTATAATTTTTCAATGGAATAACTTTACTTAATAACTAATAATTAAACTATGAACGAATTTCAACAACAAATACTTCAAAAAATCGAGCAAATTGCATCAAAACTTCAGAATTATAAAACTAATAATCAAGAATTAATCAATGAGAGACAAGAATTAAAAGCCAAGATAGAATATTTAGAAAGAAGAGAGTCAGAATTAGTA
>CACKFO010000004.1 GCA_902599405.1 uncultured Alphaproteobacteria bacterium
GAAAGGTAATACTTAACCCTCGAACCTGATCCAGGTAATTCTGGCGTAGGAAGTTTCCCTTAAATACTTTTAAAACAAGAGCAAATTAGATGGAAATTCTTTTTTTAATTTTATTTGGATTAATTTTTACTGCATCATTCTTTTTTTTGAATAAAAATGAATTATCAGATGATAAATTTGTTATTAAAAATAAATATAATTTATTTTTTTCAATATCTTCTTTTGTATCTTCTGCATTGGGTTTTTGGATAATATTTTCGCCTGCCGCAGCAGCTACTTGGGGTGGAATGGGTAATGTGATTGGTTATGCTCTTGGAGCTGCGATGCCTTTAGTTTTATTCATCTTTATAGGAAAATATGTAAGAAAGGTTTTTCCAAACTCAACAGGCTTTCACGATTGTATCGAAAAACGGTTTGGTAAGAACTTATCCCACTTTGTTATAATAGTTTCTTTAGTTTATATGACAGTTTTCTTAATAGCTGAAATTACAGCTATCTCAAAGTTCTTTAATTTTTTAAATGATACACCTTATTGGATTTCTTCAATGATAATTATATTAATTGCTTTATCGTACGTTCTAATTGGAGGATTGTCGGCAACAATATTTACCGATTTAATTCAATTCATATTCATTATAGGAATTTGTTTGTTTTTAGTTTTTAAAATTCCTTTCCAAGACTTTTCAGATAACTCTTCATTTATGATCGAAAATGCTCATTTATTTGATTTTAATAATCAATTCCTATGGATAACAGGTTTGACTTTTTTAATAGCAGTTACATTTACAAATCTTTTTCACCATGGTAATTGGCAAAGAATTTATGCTGCTAAAGATAATAAAACACTTAGTATTGGTTTAGTTATATCTGCTTTAATTATATTTATAATTGTTTATTTCATTGGATACTCCGGACTAGTTTCAATCTCACTTTACGCAATGGATGATCCTGATTTAACATTTGTGAAACTTTTCGGTTTACTCGAGACTTCATTTATAAAATACATTTTTGTAATATTAGCTACTTCCCTTGTATTGAGTAGTATTGATACATTAATAAATGCGATAAATTCTCAGATTGTCTCCCTGAGCACAAGTTACTCCTTAAAATCCTCTTCAAATTTATACTTTATTATTGTTTTCTTGGTGGCAGTTTTCATACTATCTTCACAAGGCTACAATGTCTTATACGTGTTCTTAATTGCCGATTTAATTTGTTGTTGTTTAGTTTTACCTTTTTTGTTGGGATTATTTGGTTTTAATATCACTACTAAACAAATATACATAATTTCTTTTTTGAGCTTACTACTGGGAGTATTAATATTTCCTGACCCCTCTTATAGTAAAAATATATTGAGCGATTTTTTAAATATTAATTTCACATTTATTAATAACTATAAATTATTCTCATCATTTTTAGTGCCAATTCTATTTTCAACAATATTGACACTTTTGATGAAAAAGAAAGGTATATAATGGAGCATATTTATAATGATTTAAAAAATTTAAGAGATAAAGGAGCGCTTGTACATTGTATTACAAATTATGTGGCAATGAACATAAACGCTAATATTCTTCTCTCTATCGGAGCATCTCCTTTGATGTCTCATGCAACAAATGAACTTAAAGAAATAGCTGCTATATCGTCTTGTCTTGTTAATAATATTGGAACGTTAGACGATAATTGGAGGCCTAGCTTTTTAGAGGCTTCTAAATATTATGTTGAACAAGAAAAACCAATCATATTAGACCCTGTGGGTTCAGGTGCGAGTAAGTTAAGAACACAAACTTCTCTTGACATTATTAAAAGCTCTAAAAACTTAATTATTAGAGGAAACGCATCTGAAATTCAATCACTAGTAGATCAAAATAAAATATCTTCAAAGGGAGTTGACTCATCAATTGAAAGTCACGCAGCTATTGAGTCTGGAAAAATTTTATCTAACGAGAATAATTGTGTTGTATTTATAAGCGGTAGTGATGACTTTATTATCTATGAAGATAATGTCACTAAAATTTCAAATGGATCGAGTGTAATGACGAAGGTTACAGCTATTGGTTGCTCTTTATCGTGCATAGTCGGAGCATTTGCTGCTGTAGGTGAAAGTTTATATAAATCTGCGATAAGCTCAGCGGCTATTTTTTCAATCGCAGGAGAACTCGCAGCATCAAAGTCAGAGGGGCCAGGAGATTTTCAAGTAAATTTCTTGAACAAATTAAATAATATTACAGAAAAAGAAATTTTAGATAATTTAAAGATTACTAGTGTTTAAATTTTGTTTTGTTACTGACGATAAACTTACACCATTAAGTAAGTTGGATAATTATTTGAAAATAATATTTGAGAGTAAGGTCGATTGTATTCAATTAAGGTTTAAAAATTTAAAAACAATTGATTTATACAACTTAGGAAAAGATTTAAAAAAAGATTGTGTTAAATTTAAAAAAACTCTCATTGTCAATGATCGTGTGGATATTGCAAAATCTATAAATGCTCATGGTGCGCATGTTGGTATGGATGATTTACCCTATAATCAAGCTAGAAAAATATTGGGAAGAAAATCTATAATAGGAGTTTCAGCAAGTAATAAAAATGAATTTATAAAGGTAAATAAACTAAAGGGAGTTGACTACATAGGTGTTTCAGCCTTCTCGTCTAATACAAAAAAAGAAATGAAAAATTATTTTGGTTTAAGCGGGCTTAAAATTTGTGCTAAAGCTACAAAAATTCCTTTAATAGCAATAGGAGGTATCAATATTAGTGATGTAAATAGTATACTTAAACTAAAAATCCATGGCGTTGCTATGATATCCTCTTTATTAAAAGGTAATATTAAAAAGAATTGTATGGATGTAAGTAAAATTATTTCAAGTTATGAAAAGATATAAAACTGTATTAACAATTGCAGGATCTGACTCATCAGGAGGGGCAGGTATCCAAGCTGACATCAAAACTATAACATACTTTAAATGTTATGCGATGTCTGTAATTACTGCTTTAACTGCACAAAATACTCAAGAGGTCAAAAGTATTTTTAATACAACCCCAAATTTCATAAGAGAACAACTTAATACGACGTGTAGTGATATTAAACCAGACTCAATAAAGATTGGTATGTTAAGTGATAAAAAAATTATTCAAGAAATTTCAAAATTTATTGACAACTATAAAATATCTAAAGTTGTTTTAGACCCTGTTATGGTTTCAACATCTGGTTATTTACTCTTAAAGAAAAGCGCTATATCAAGTTTAACTAAATACCTTATAACAAAATCTATGATAATTACTCCTAATTTGAAGGAGGCAGAAATTCTTACAAATACCAAGATTAATAGTAAAGATGATATGATTAATGCAATTCAAATTTTAGAAAAAATTGGTGCTAAGGATATACTAATCAAAGGTTTAATTAAAAATGGAAAAATATTCGACTGTCTATTTATAAAAAAAAATAAAAAAATTCACTTTTTTGAGTCTAGTATCATTAAAAGTAAAAACACACATGGAACTGGGTGTACTTTATCGTCAGCAATTGCTTCGAATTTAGCTTTAGGTGAAGATATTTTAAATTCTGTCAAAAAATCAAGAAATTATATAAAAAGAGCCATAATTAAAGGAAGTTTGTATAAAATTGGTAAAGGTAGCGGCCCGGTTTACCATTTTTAACTTTAAATTTAGAAAAATTGCTATAAAAAGTTTACCAATATTTAGGCTTATTATTTGAATACTAATTAAAAAAATCTCATAAAATTTTTAACTATGTTTGGATACGCTAAATATTTACTACTTAAGATTAAGAAAGGACTATAAATGGCTACAGGAACAGTGAAATGGTTTAACCCAAAAAAAGGATATGGGTTTATTGCCCCTGATGGAGAAGATAAAGATATCTTTGTCCACATCACAGCTGTTCAACAAGCAGGTTTAGACCGCCTCGATGAAGGCGACAAAGTCGAATTTGAAGTTGTTGAAGACAAAGGCAAATCCAAAGCAGATCAGTTAAAAAAAGTTTAATTGATTTTGCGAATACTTTTTATTTTATCGTAGGCTTGATTTATCTCGGATAGTCTGTCTTCAGATTTAATGATTAATTCTTGAGGAACACCCTGTGCCCTTAATTGGTCAGGGTGTAACTCTTTGCTTAGCTGTATCCATCTCTTTCTAATTTCACCATCAGAAAAACTTTTCTCAACTCCTAAAATTTTGTATGGATCAATTTGTTTATCCAGCCACATAGTTTTTATGCTTTCATATTGAGCTTTATTTAGTCCAAAATAATCAGAACAATTTTGAATAAATACTATTTCTGAGTCGCTGATTTCACCATCAGCCTCTGCGATATAAAAAAGTAAGTTTAAAATTTGCTCCAAAACTTGAGGCTGTCCACGAAATAGCATTCCTATTTGTTGAGCATATTGATGATAGTCATCAGAGCTTTTTTTAGCTTCATTAAATATTTTGCTAACATCACTTTGAAAATCAGGAGGTATTTTAAATTTTTCTTTAAAGGCGCTTATTTCATCAGTTGTAACTTGACCATCTGCTTTAGCCAGTTTAGCTGCTAAAATAATTATACCTATCGTTATAATTTCTTGTGGTGAATTAGAGGCTATATTAGAGTCAGATTTTTGGTTTCGAATACGATCAACACTGTGACCCGCTATTACACCTAACATAGCTCCGATTGGCCCCCCAAGAGCAAAACCAAAAGTCCCAGCTAAAAGTTTTCCCCATATACTCATCTAAAATTTATATTTTATAAGTCTTATTAATTATTTAAGCCATTCGTTAGTTTTGTTAATGTCCTTAAGACTGCTTTCTGTGCCATGAGAAAAATGTTTGCTCATATCAGGGTAATATTTATAAGAAATTGGTTTTCTACCCATAGCAACTGCCATTTCTCTTACATGATGAGGGTCGGCACCGCAACAAATACCAATAAAATTTACATTGATGTCCATACATTGTTTGGTGAATTCAGCCATTTCAAACCTGTTACATGTTAATCCATCAAGAGCAATATGAGAAACATTACCATCTAAACAATTACAATTTGGATCCTCTATATACATGTGTGTTGGGAATTCTTCAGTTGTTCTATATGGAACAGGTAATGCAGCCACATGGCATGAGACTTTTTCTCTAATGCTTGGCAGCAGTTTCATTGTCATTTCAGGACCACGATAACAATTAAGGCCAACTACATCAGCACCATGGTCTTCCAAAATTTTACAGGCCTCTGCAGCACTATGACCTTCTCTTGTTTTGTCACCTTTAGGTATAGCAAGATTTACGACAGCTATTAAACCTGCATTTTTAATTTCCTTTAATGCTAATTTAGCTTCTTCAGTCCAATTAATTGTTTCAGCAATAACAAAATCAACATTAGCTTCTTTTGCCCAAGCTATTTGTTCTTCAAACATTTTTTGACAATCAATGTGAGATTGTTTGTCATCAGGGTCATAAATATTAGTATTAGCTACATTACCAGCTATCATTAAATCTAACTGGGGAAACTCAGCTGCAGCATTTTTTGCAATTTCTAATGCATTTTTTTGAAGAGGTTCTAATAATTCTTCCTTTCCAATCAAACGCAACTTTTCTCTGTGACCGTAATAAGTAAATGCTTGAACAACATCACTACCAGCTCTAATAAACTCTCTATGAAGTTGAGTTACTACTTCAGGATTATCAAGAACAACCTCAGGAACGTAAGTTCCTGCCTGTAAATATCCTCTTCTCTCCATTGCAAAAAGATAGCCTTCTGCACACAAAATAGGTCCTTCATTAAGTCTCCGTATAAGATCCATACTACCTCCTAAATATATATGGAGATTATTATAGCTTTTAAAAAAAATTCTATAAAAAATTTCAAATGTTTTTGGATTTTATCCGTAGAAAATAATTCAAAGATCAGTATGTTTTAATCAAATGGAATTTGAAAATAAAATCAAGAGTCTTCCAATATGGAAAAATCTTGAAAATATTGAACCTTTAGAGGGAGGAATTACAAATCTTAATTTCTTAGTATCAGACTCTGGTTCTAAATCAGTTGTTAGATTAGGTTCAGATATACCAGAACATTTAGTTTATCGATCAAACGAAATTATTGTAAGTGAAGCAGCCTATCAAATAGGGGTGTCTCCAAAATTAATTTATAATGAACCTGGAGTATTGGTCTTAGAATTCATTGAAAGTAAAACTCTTGAACCAAAAACTGTAAGAGAAAATTTAAATAAAATTGTTCCGATCATAAGAAAAATTCATGATGAAATACCTAACAAGTTATCAGGTCAGCCTCAAATTTTCTGGGTTTTTTATGTCATTAAGTACTACTCAAATTACTTATTAAATAATAATAGCTCTCACATTTCATTAATTCCAAGTTTGTTAAAAAAAGCAGAAAAGTTAGAAAAACTCTCCTCTCCAAGAGAAATTGTATTTGGTCATAATGATTTATTGGCTGCAAATTTTCTTGATGATGGCTCTAAAATATGGGTAGTAGATTGGGAATATGGTGGTTTTAATGATCCTTTGTTTGATATAGGAGGTTTATCTTCTAATAATGATTTAGATGAAAATCTAGAAAATGAAGTTTTAGAAATGTATTTTAAAGAAAAACCATCAAAAGATTTAATAATTAAATATAACGCAATGAAAACTGCTAGTTTATTAAGAGAGACAATGTGGAGTATGGTCTCTGAGATCACTTCTAAGATAGAATTTAATTATGCTGAGTATACTTCAGATAATCTCAAAAAATTTGAGGAGTCATTTGATAAACTTTAATGATAGATAGTTCAAAAATTGTAGTAATTGGGGGTGGTATAGTGGGTTGCTCTACTGCATATCACTTAGCTGATTTAGGACATGAAGTTGTACTTATTGAAAGCGGTAAATTAACATCTGGTAGTACATGGCATGCTGCTGGACTAGTTGGCCAATTAAGAACAAATGCAAATATTACTCAATTATTAGGATATTCTGTTGATCTGTATGACAAGCTTGAAAAAGAAACAGGATTAGGAACAGGATGGAAGATGAATGGTGGATTGAGACTAGCTTGTAATAAAGAGAGATGGCAGGAGGTTTTAAGACAAACTACTACAGCTCATTCATTTGGTTTGGAGATGGAGCTACTTACTCCAAAAGAGGCTCAAGATTTATGGCCAATCATGAATATATATGATGTTTATGGAGCAGCCTTCCTTCCTACAGATGGACAAGCAAATCCGACAGATATTTCACAAGCATTGGCTAAAGGAGCTAGAAACAAAGGAGCAAAAATATTTGAGGAAACTAGAGTATCAAAGGTAATTATAAATAATGGCGTAATTGAAGGTATTGAAACATCTAAAGGTAAAGTAAAGTGTGAAAAAATTGTTTGTTGTTGTGGTCAGTGGACCAGACAGTTTGCACAAGATGTTGGAGTTAATGTCCCTTTAGTATCTTTTCAACATCAATATTTGGTTACTGAAAAAATAGAGGGTGTTAAATCAGACCTTCCTACTTTAAGAGATCCTGACAGGTTAATTTATTTTAAAGAGGAAGTTGGAGGCCTTGCAATGGGGGGGTATGAACCAAACCCTTTATCATGGGCTGAAAAATCAGTCCCAGAAGATTTTCATTTTTCACTTTTAGACTCAAATTACGATCATTTTGAACAAATAATGAATAATGCTCTTGGAAGAGTCCCTAGTCTTGAAACTGCTGGGGTCAAAGAATTAATAAATGGACCTGAGAGTTTTACTCCAGATGGAAACTTTATTTTAGGAGAGAGTCCTGAATTAAAAAACTTTTATGTTGGCGCAGGTTTCAACGCATATGGGATAGCTGCTGGAGGTGGAGCGGGAATGGCACTTGCAGAATGGGTAGCTAATGGAAGACCACCCTACGATTTATGGCCAGTTGATATAAGAAGATTTGGAAAACCCCATCAAGATTTGGAGTGGGTGAGAAAAAGAACTTATGAGGCTTATGCTAAACATTACACTATGGCATGGCCTTTTGAGGAAAACTCCTCAGTGAGAGAATTTAAAAAATCTCCAATTTATGAAAAACTTAAAAACTCAAATGCATGCTTTGGTGAAAAAATGGGTTGGGAGAGACCTAATTGGTTTGCACCAAAAGGAAGTGAGCCTAGGGATATTTATTCCTTTGACAGACAAAATTGGTTTGAATTTGTTGGAAATGAAGTAAAGGCCGCAAGAGAGAATGCTGTTCTAATTGATCAAACATCTTTCGCTAAGTTTATTGTATCAGGTAAAGACTCACTACAAGCTTTAGAGTATTTATGTGCAAATAAAATTGATAGACCAATCGGTTCGACAATCTATACCCAAATGTTGAATGACGATGGTGGAATTGAATGTGATTTAACAATAACAGTTATAGATAAAAATACCTTTTATATTATAACTGGAACAGGTTTTATGACCCATGACTATGATTGGATAATTTCAAATATTCCAAATAATTTAGAAGTAGATGTTAAAAATATAACATTTGATAATTCAGTTTTTTCATTAATGGGACCAAATTCTAGAAAGATCCTTCAAGGGCTAACAAATACAGATTTATCAAATGATAATTTTCCATTTGCTACATGTAAAAAAATCAAAATTGCATCAAAAGATGTTTATGCAATTAGAATAACCTACATGGGTGAGTTAGGTTGGGAGCTTCATTTCCCAATAGATTTTTCCTCAGAAATTTATTCAAAGATAATGGAATATGGAAATCAATTTGGACTAGTTAATGCTGGATATCGATGTATAGAGAGTTGTCGTTTAGAAAAGGGCTACAGAGCTTGGGGTTCAGATATCGGGCCGGACCATACCCCTCTTGAGGCTGGATTAGGATGGGCAACTAAAATTAACTCTGACAAAGATTTCATTGGAAAAAAAGCACTTTTAAATCAAAAATCAAAAGGTTTGAAAAAGATTTTTGCAGGTTTTACGTGTGATGATCCAAATCAAATACTTTTAGGAAGAGAAACTATATTTAGAGATGGTAAACAAGTAGGTTGGTTATCAAGTGGGGGTTACGGATACACCATAGGCAAATCTATTGGTTATGGGTACATAAGAAGTAAAGATGTTATTGATCAAAACTTTGTAGAAAATGGTAATTACGAATTAGAGATAGCTACTAAAAAAGTTCCCTGCAATGTGCATCTTTATCCTATCTATGATAAAGAGATGATTAAGATTAAATCTTAAGCTCTTTTATTTTTAAAAAAGCGTATTTTGTAACAATATTTTGTGTTTTATTTGTTTTTAAAATTTCTAAAATTTGTTTTTTTTTCATCGGGATTATCTTTATATATTCTCCCTCATTAGGATTTATAATTTTAAAGTTTGTAATTCTAGGTACGTATGCAAGATATATATCAGTTATTTCTTCTAAAATATCTGGAGCAATAATGAGTGACTCCAACTTTTTTACCGAAATAGGTTTGACTCCAAGTTCCTCTTTGATTTCTCTAATAATAGCCTGTCTACTTGACTCTTTATTTTTAATCCCACCTGCTACTATTTCTAGAGGGTAGGGTGAAAATTTATTAAAAAAATAATTTGGTCTCATCTGTCTTATGAAATAAAAAACTTGATCTTGTTTGTTAAAACAAATGGCTGAGACACTATTTCCATTATAAATGTAGTTTTCTCTTATCTCTTTAAAATCAAGTTTATTAGTATATTTAATAAATAATTCATAAATATTTTTATAAATCTTCCTCCTCTTAATATTTGTCATAGTTTTTGGATCTTGTAAGTTGTTTAACTTAGTTTATTTTATTGAAATTCAAATGAAAGTTTTAGTTGCTGTCAAAAGAGTCGTTGATTACAAAGTGCAGATTAGAGTAAAAAGCGACAATAGTGGAGTAGAAACACAAAATGTTAAAATGTCTGTTAATCCACCAGATGAAAATGCCATTGAAGAGGCAGTAAAGCTTAAGGAACAGGGTCTTGCGAATGAGATAATATCTGTATCTATTGGAGATGATAAATCCCAAGATGTTTTAAGAACATCCATGGCTATGGGAATTGATAGATCTATATTGGTCAAAAGTCAAAACACATTAGAGCCATTAGCAGTTGCTAAAACACTAAAAATAATAATTGATAAAGAAAAACCAGATCTCGTTTTAATGGGTAAACAAGCTATCGATGATGATTCAAATCAAACAGGTCAGATTTTATCTGCATTATTAAATTGGCCACAAGGATGTTTTATTTCAAATTTAAAAATTGAAAATAATAAAGTTTTTATATCAAGGGAGATAGATGAAGGTATTGAAAACCTAGAAACTTCACTTCCAGCTGTTTTAACATGTGATTTAAGATTAAACACACCAAGGTTTGCCTCTCTTCCAAATATAATGAAGGCTAAAAAAAAACCTCTTGAGACAATTGATATTGACACTCTTGGAATTGATACATCATCAAAAATTAAAACTTTAAAAGTAATTGATCCTCCAAAAAGAAAAGCAGGGATTATGGTCAATGATGTTAAAGAATTAGTTCAAAAACTAAAATACGAGGCAAAAGTAATTTAAATGTCTGTACTTGTAGTAGCGGAACATGATAACAAAAATTTAAAATCATCAACTCTTAATACTATTAGTGCTGCCAAAAAATTAAGCGAAGATATTCATCTTTTAATTTTAGGTAATAAAATTGAAGATCTTGCTAAAAGTTCAAAATCAATACAGTTAGTTAAAAAAGTAATTATTTGTGATCATGAGAAATTAGAAAATCAAATACCAGAATTATCATCTCCTATAATTTCTAATTTAGCTGAAAACTATTCACACATTTTAGCACCTTCTAGTACATTTGGAAAAAATCTGCTACCTAGAGTATCTGCTCTGTTAGATGTCACACAAATAAGCGATATCATAGGTATAGAGTCCCAAGATACTTTTATCAGACCTATTTATGCGGGAAACGCTATTTCTTATGTTCAGACTGATCAAAAAATTAATTTAATGACTGTCAGACCCACTTCTTTTGAAAAATGTGAAGAAACAGGGGGTGATGCTGCTGTAGAAAATATTTCTTTCATCGACTCAGAGGTTAAAACAACATTTGTAAGTAGAGAAGTATCAAAGAGTGACAGACCTGAATTGGGTAATGCTCGGGTAGTTGTATCTGGTGGTAGAGGACTTGAAAACTCTGATAATTTTAAATTATTATATGATTTAGCTGATAAACTTAATGCTGCTGTTGGAGCTTCGAGGGCTGCTGTTGACTCAGGATACATTGGCAATGAATATCAAGTTGGTCAAACTGGTAAAATGGTTGCTCCTGAGCTTTATATTGCCGTAGGTATATCCGGTGCAATACAGCATTTAGCGGGTATGAAAGAAAGTAAAGTCATAGTCGCTATTAATAAGGATTTAGAGGCACCGATATTTAATATAGCTGACTACGGACTTTCTTCTGATTTATTTCAAGCAATACCTGAAATTATTAAAGAGTTAGATCTACTTAATCAGATAGAATCGTAATATTTAATATATAATCAACATTATGAGCGAAGTGCAGAGAGAAGAATTAAATTACGATGTAGTAATAGTTGGAGCTGGTCCAGCTGGTTTATCAACAGCAATTAAACTAAAACAACTCGATACGAATTTGTCTATTTGTGTACTAGAAAAAGCATCTGAAGTCGGTGCTCATATTTTAAGTGGTAATGTTTTTGAAACTAAGGCTTTAGATGAACTCATTCCAAATTGGAAAGAACTTAATAGTCCAATCAATACATCAGTAACATCAGAAGATTTTTTATTTTATACAAAAACTAAAAGTATGAAGGTGCCAAACCTTTTTTTACCAAATGTTATAAAAAATCATGGAAACTACATTATTAGCTTATCTAATCTTTGCAAATGGTTAGGTGAATTTGCCGAAAACTTAGGAGTAGAGATCTTTCCAGGATTCGCAGCTAGTAAATTACTTTATGATAACGATCAAAAGGTTATTGGTGTTCAAACAGGTGATATGGGTTTAGACAAAAATTTTAAACCTAAAGATAATTATGAACCTGGGATTAATATTAAAGGTAAAGTTACAGTTTTATCAGAGGGATGTAGAGGTCACCTGGGAAAAGAGGTTCTAAAAAAATTTAATTTAGACTCCAACAACAAATCTCCTCAACAATACGGTATAGGATTTAAAGAAATTTGGGAGATCAACTCTGAAAATCACCAACTTGGTAAAGTTTCACATAGTGTGGGATGGCCTCTTGAAAGTGATACATATGGAGGTAGTTTTTGTTACCATGCTGAAAATAATCAAATATACCTAGGTTACGTAATCGGTTTGGATTATAAGAATCCATACCTTTCTCCTTATGATGAATTTCAACAGTTTAAAACTCACCCTGATATCAAAAAATTATTAGAAGGTGGTAAAAGAATTTCTTATGGAGCAAGAGCCCTAATAGAGGGAGGATTGCAGAGCCTTCCACAAATGTATATGCCTGGGGCATTATTGATAGGATGTGATGCAGGCACTCTAAATATGCCAAAAATTAAAGGATCACATACCGCAATGAAAAGTGGAATAATTGCTGCAGAAGTCATCAATGATCACATAAATAGCAATAAAGAACTGTCAGAGTATGAGTCAAAATTCAAAAACTCATGGGTATATGAGGAATTATACAAAGCAAGAAATGTAAAGCCCAGTTTTCAATGGGGCCTGATACCTGCAATGATTTTTACTGGATTAGATCAAAAAATATTTGGAGGTAAACTTCCTTTTACCCTTCAACATAAGCACGCTGATCATGAATCTTTGATCCCAGCTAAAAAAGCAAAAAAAATTACCTATCCTAAATATGATGGTGTTATTACTTTTGATAAACCCAGTTCAGTTTATCTATCAGGAACTAATCACGCAGATGATCAACCTAACCATTTGTTACTTAATGATAAAGATCTTTCAACTAATTTTACTATTGAAAAATACGACGAACCTGCCCAAAGGTATTGCCCCGCAGGCGTGTATGAAGTTGAATTTGATAATGACCTCCAGAAAAAAGTTTTAAAAATTAATTCTCAAAATTGTATTCATTGTAAGACATGCGATATTAAAGAACCTTCTCAAAATATTGAGTGGGTAACTCCTGAGGGTGGGGGTGGACCTATTTACTCTGGGACCTAATTAAAGTCGTATTCAAAGTTTTGCGAAGTTGCATTGATATTTACTAATTTAGCACCATGCTTTATATGAAAATGTGTTGCAATAGGTGTCAAAGGAGAAAGTGTGATAAAGCGATCTATATTTTTCATCTCATCTTTAACAAGCTTTTTTGTTGTAAAAATAGTTTGTTTACCTGCTCCTCTTTTTCTTGACCAAACAGTATAGGCTACAGCAATGTTTGCGTTTTTTTCATGAAAAGCATTTTTGCTCATTAAGTCTAATTCTTTAATTGTTTGTGGTACATCGTTACAGAATGCTAGACAAATAAAACCTTCTACATCTTCATTAGATTTTAATCCATAAATTTTGCGGCCATACGAGGTGCGAAATTCATTGTCAATGTCTGGTCTGATTGGATCTTCGCTGGTATCCACTGAGTCTAGCTCAACTAATTCTGCCTTTGAAAGCCAACTAAAAAAATTACTTAATTTATTTTTGAATTTTTCCAAATTACAACCATTGATGTTTCATAGCTAAAACATCTTCATCGCCATGTAAAATTATGGAAGCTAAACTATCAATTTTAGGCAAAATACTTGATACATAAATACTTGATGTAGCTATTTTTGCATCCAGAAATTCATTATCAATTTCGCCTTTATCTTTTAGTTCGAGTGATTTTTTGGCAGTTTTAATCATCATCCAACCCCCAAAAATATAACCTAACATCATTAAATAATTAACACTCGATACAGCAGGTCTTTTTTTATTGTTAGAAGTAGAAACAATGTGCTCAACAACTTTTTTTGCAGAGTCAATTGAGCTATCCATTTTTTTACATAACTCTTGTAATCGATCTGAACTCGCAGATCCTTCTGTATCGGTTTTAATTTCATCAATTAATTCTAATATGCTTTTACCATTGTCTCGAAGCGTCTTCCTAAAAACTAAATCATTTGCTTGAATTGCAGTGGTGCCCTCGTATATAGGGAGAATTCTAGCATCTCTATAATGTTGTGCGATTCCTGTTTCTTCAATAAAACCCATGCCACCATGAATTTGAATAGCATTTGATGTAATCTCTAGTGATCTTTCAGTCAACCACCCTTTAATAATAGGTATCATTAAAGATGATTTTGTTTCCCAATATTCACTCTCTTCTGACTTAGTCATATCCAAAGCAAAAGCTCCATAAATTGCAAGAGCTCTCATAGCTTCTATTTCTGATTTCATAGTTGAGGATAATCGAAGCACATCTGGGTGATGAATAATAGGATCACCTTTCTGACCATCAATCGGAACTCCTTGAACTCTATCAAACGCATACATTTTAGATTGTTGATAAGCTCTTTCAGAAACAGCAAGTCCCTGAACTCCAACTGAGAACCTTGCATGGTTCATCATTTCGAACATTATATTTAAACCCTGATTTTCTTCTCCAACCAAATAACCAATAGCTCCATCCTTTTCACCAAACTGTAAAACTGCAGTAGGAGAGCCTTTGACACCAAGTTTTTTTTCAATAGACAAACAGGTTACATCATTTTTTTTGCCGATACTGCCGTCATCATTTGGAATAAATTTAGGTACAAGAAAAACAGAAATACCTTTATTACCCTCTGGCGCTTCAGGTGTTCTGGCTAAAACCAAATGAATAATATTCTCAGATAAATCATGTTCCCCGTAGGTAATATAAATTTTTTGTCCATAAATTTTATAATGACCATTTTCTTTAATAGCTTTAGTTTTAATCGTAGACAGGTCTGTTCCCGATTGTGGTTCAGTTAAATTCATCGTACCTGTCCAATGACCTGATGCTAATTTTGGTATATAAAAGCTTTTTTGATCTTCTGATGCTGATTTTTGCAACGCATATATCAAACCTTGTGTTAATAGGTGGCAAAGCGCCAATGACATATTAGAACTATGCCAAATCTCATTAACAGCGGCAGATAAAGTTACTGGTATCTGTTGACCACCAAATTTTTCTTTGGCCTCTAAGCCAAACCACCCACCATCTCTTAAACTCTCATAAGCCTCTTTGTAGCCTTTAGGAGTTACGACTTCACCAGTATCGAGTCTTTTTGAGCCCTCATGGTCTCCTGAAAGGTTACAAGGGTCTAACACTTCAGAAGCTATTTTTCCTGCCTCTTCAAGAACAGCTTCAACTAAATCATCAGAAAATTCAGAATAATCACTAACTTTATTTAGTTTGCCTAAATCTATAAGATTTTTAATTACAAAATTTAAATCTTTAATTGGAGCTTCGTACATGACTTATATATATACTTTTCTTAAGTTCCTGCCTAAAGAAATTAAAATCTCGTGTTCATTAGTCCCAGTTTCATATGCAATTCTCTCATATCGTTGATTACTTCCAATTATTTCGACAGGTTTGCCAAGATACAATTTGCTATTAGGAACTTTCGACACATCAATCGTGATCAAGTCCATTGAAACTCTTCCTAAAATTTTACATTGAAATTTATCTATATAAACAGATGCTTTATTACTTCCGCTTCTAAGAAATCCATCAGAGTAACCAAAATCTATTGTTGCAACTTTTAAGTCTCTTTTAAGTTTATAAGTTTGGCTGTAGCCAATTGAATTTCCTTTTCTGACATTTTGAACTTGTAATATAGGTGAGTAAATACTCATAACCTGTCTTAAGTTAAATCTTTTTTTATAGAAAGGATTAATTCCGTATAAACTTTTTCCAGGTCTTACATAATTTAAATGATATTGCTTTCCTAAAAAAATCCCAGATGAATTAGCAATACTTAAAGGTAAATTAAAATTTTTATTTAGGTCAATAAGTTTATTTAATTGTTTACTTGACTCATTTTTTTTTAAATCATCTGCAGAAGATAAGTGAGACATTAAAAAGATAATATTTTTTTTATCGATTAAATTTGAATATTTTTCAAGCTCGCTTGCATGAAATCCAAGACGATTCATTCCAGTATCAATATGTAAAACGTACTTAAGTTTTTGTGAAGTTTTTAATAAAGATAATTGATCGACATTATTAATAATTGGAATTATTTTATGCTTTTTTATTTCTTTTAAATCATTGTTTGAAATCACACCTGATAACAAGTAAATATTTATATTCTTAAAATTTTCTCTCAGCTTGATAGCATCATCTAACCTAGCAACATAAAAATCTTTACACTTATTCTTTTTTAATATTTCACAACATTCCAAAAGGCCGTGCCCATACCCATCACCTTTTATTACACTTATAATCCTTGATTTACCTGAGAACTTATCGATTTGCCTGTAATTATGCGACAGATTTTCTTTACTCACAAAAATCATTTTTTTATTGATTTTTTGGTTTTTTTTAAAGACTAGTTGTTTCATATTATGGATTTTAAGGCTTCAACCTTGTTGTCTTATGCCCTATATTACTTCTACTATTATAATAGATATAGGAGGAGTAAATGAAAAAATTTATTTCATTATTTTACGCTCTAGTCCTGTTTGCTGGTTTTACAACTGTAGCAAAAGCAGCAGACCCGATTAGAATTCCAGTTTTAAACTGGTCAAGCCAAATCGTTATGGCTAACGTTATGGCACAAGCTTTTGAAGAGCTTGGTTATGATGTTGAATTAGTCCCTGCTGAGTCAGCAACAAGATATGAAGCTGTCAGAGTAGGTGAACTTCACGTTGCTCACGAAACTTGGGAGTCAACAATGGCTCTGCCTTTTTATGAAGCTATGGATAAAGGTGGATTAATTGATGCTGGAAGTCACGACCTTATTACTTTTGAAGAAATGGGTGTTCCTAACTGGGTAATCGAAGATGGATTATGTCCTGGTCTTCCAAGCTGGGAAGCACTTAAATCTCCAGAGTGTGCAGCAAACTTTGCAACACCAGACTCTGAAGGTAAAGGTAGATGGTTAGAAGGTCCTTATGAGTGGCACACAGAAGTTATGCCTAACAGACTTAAAGGTCTTGGTATAGATGATTTATGGATGGTAAAATTTGCAGGAACTGCAGATGCATTATGGGCTGAATTAGAAGCAGCTAAAAAAGAAGGAAGAGGCACAATTATCTTTAACTGGTCTCCAAACTTTACAGATGCAGCTGGTTTTACTTTCATTGAATTTCCTCCATACTTCGAGGGATGTAGACTAGAACAAGGTGGTTCTTTAGAGACTACTGGTTGTGGTTCTCCAAAAGGTTGGCTTAAAAAAGCTGCTCACATTAAGTTCCCAATCACTCATACATCTGCATATAAGTTCTATACAAAAATGGAATTTACAGCACCTAACATTGGTGAAATGGCAAACTACGTTGACAACGAAGGCATGACTCATGCTGAAGCTGCAACTGCATATATTGCAAATAATAGAGATCAAATCGATCTATTTATGAAGTAATATTTTCAATTTGAATTCCTCCCTCTTTTGAGGGGGGAATTAATTTTATTTTAGGAAAGATTAATTTATGTCACCAACTATTAGCTGTTCATCTGTCTATAAAATTTTTGGTAATAACGCTCAGACACTTTTATCTGAAAGTGGAGGGAATGTAGACGCCAAAAAATTTCAAGAAGCAGGGTGCATAGTTGGCGTTAACAATGCTTCTTTTGATGTAAACCAGGGAGAAATGCTTGTTGTTATGGGTCTCTCCGGATCAGGAAAATCAACATTACTAAGGTGTATATCTAGATTAACAGACGCAACTTCTGGTAAAATTTTAATTGATGGTGAGGATATTTGCTTAATGAATAATAAGCAATTAATCGAATTAAGAAGAGAAAAGATGGGAATGGTATTTCAAAATTTCGCTCTTCTTCCACATAAAACAGTTTTAGAAAATATTGCTTTTCCGCTTCAAGTAAAAGGAGTCACTACTGAAAATAGTATTTATAAAGCACTTGAAATGGTTGAGCTTGTAGGCCTAAAGGGTAGAGAAAATTACTTTCCAAGAGAACTCTCTGGTGGACAGCAACAAAGAGTTGGAATTGCGCGGTCATTAGCAGTTGAACCTGATATTTGGTTTTTAGATGAGCCTTTCTCCGCGCTTGATCCTCTAATTAGAAAAGAAATGCAAGACGAGTTTTTGAGACTCCAGTCTGTTTTGAATAAAACAATTATGTTTGTCACTCATGACTTTGACGAAGCATTGAGGCTTGCTGACAGAATAGCTATTATGAAAGATGGAATAATAGAACAATTAGATAAACCAGATAATATAGTTTTAAATCCTGCTACTGACTATGTTAGGAAATTTACTGAGGATGTCCCTCGTGAAAAAGTATTGAAGATAGAGTCAATCATGGATGCCTCTGATCCACATGCCTCCGGAGAAATAACTGTTAAAAAAGATGATATTATAGAAACCGTAGCAGAAAAAATTTTAAATAGTAAAGAAATTATTAAAGTTGTTGATGATAAAAATTCAGTAGTTGGCTCTATAAACCCTTCTAAAGTTATAAAAGTTTTATTCGGTGGATAAGAATTATTTAAATATCATTAGATCTTCAAAACCAGCTCAGTTTGGTATTTTATTAATTGTATTTTTGCTTTTATACAATTTAGTTCCACATAATGAGGGTAACTATTTTTGGAGACTTCCCTCTTTATTAGCTTTCATACCAATTAAGTTAAATGAGATTATATATGCAGCTTTATATGAATGGTTTCCTCTCAAAGTATGGGACCCCATATTTGAAATGTATGAAGAAAAAGCAGCATTTCGTGAATTCACAAAATCTATATCTAAAGGTTTATTATTTTTAATTACTTTTGTAAGAGAGCTTTTATTGGGTGGTGACAAAATAATTGATGTTTTTGTTAGTGATGCTTGGCTGAAAGATAATGATTGGATGACATGGCCAGCACTTCCATGGACAGCAGCTACAGTCGGTGCTTTTTTGCTTGGGTTCCAACTTGGTGGTATCAGATTGGCTTTACTTGGAGGGATAGGGTCTTTATATGTATCAATCTTTGGAAATTGGGTACCATCTATACAAACACTCTCTTTTGTTCTAATTACAACACCAATTTGTTTTGTACTAGGTCTATCCTTTGGAATATGGGGATACCTAGATAGAAAAGTTGAGACAGCTTTGCAACCAGTACTAAATGTAATGCAAACTATGCCTCAATTTGCATATCTAGTCCCTATTATTGCTTTATTTGGTTTAGGCGATCATGCAGGTTCGATAGCTACTATAGTAATTGCTACCCCACCAATGATAAGAAATACCATTTTAGGATTAAAACGAATTTCACCTGAGGTAGTAGAAGCGGGACTTATGAGCGGTTGTACAAAAACTCAGCTTTTATTTAAAGTATTAATACCAACAGCTAGACGAGATATTTTAAACGGTGTCAATACAGTTATTATGCAATGCCTAGCAATGGTTGTAATTGCGTCTTTCGTTGGTGCAAAAGGACTTGGTCTAAATTTAAAAATTGCCTTAAATAGTTTAAAAATTGGCAAAGCTGCTGAAGCAGGTTTTTGTATCGTCTTAATTGCTGTTATCCTTGATCGCTTTACAAAAGCATGGGCGAATAAACAAGTTGATTATTTTGAAAATTTAACTTTTTTTCAAAGATATAAACTCTTAATCATCTTTGGAACCTCAATTTTAATTTTTTCAATCATTGCTTTTATAGCAAATGGTTACTTCGATAAAATTAATTACTTATATGTCATACCTATTGAAAAAGGTTTTACTTTTGCTCACTATATTGATGCTGCTGTTGATTGGGTTTGGGAAACTTTTTTCTATTCTCTCAATTCTTTCAATAAGTTTCTTCTAACTGAAGTTCTAGGTCCTATGAAAAAAGCTTATCTAGGTATGCCAGTAGTTGCCACGTTGACTCTTACTATGGGTGTCGCTTATATCATTGGTGGAATTAGAACAAGCTTATTAGTTGGGGGCATGATGTTATTTATTGCTATGTCAAAATATTGGGACAGAGCTTTAATTACAATGTACATGGCAACATTTGCTGTAATAATGGCATCTCTCAATGGAATAATAGTTGGATCAATATTTGCACAAACTGAGAGGGGGTCAAAAATTATTCTCTCCGTGTGTGATTTTTTTGAAACATTTCCATCCTTTGTTTATTTAATACCTGTTATCTTCTTGTTCAATATTACTGATACCTCAGTGTTAATAGCTGCTATTGTTTATGCTACTGTTCCTGCTACTCGATATACTGTCTGGGGTCTAAATAGTGTCCCACTCTCCTTACATGAAGCAGGCACCATGTCCGGTGTCTCAAGAATACAAAGATGGACAAATATTGAAATTCCCTTAGCTTTCCCGACAATTATGCTTGGCGTTAATCAAACAGTTGTTTTCACTCTTCAAATGGTAATTTTAGGAGCGTTAATTGGAACTGAAGATTTAGGCCAACTTATTTTTGGAGCATTATCAAGAGCTCAAGACGGACCTGGTGTTGCTATAACACTAGGTTTATTCGTTTCTTTAATGGCTATTTCAGTAGATGTAATTGTGAGAAAATGGGCCGAGGAAAGAAAAAAAGCTCTTGGATTAGCATAGAGAATGATCATCCCAAGAGTTACTCAACCTTATGAACCTGGATTACCAGCTCTTGGTGACGACTTAGAAAATTATTTGGTAATTGGTGGAGGTTCACTCACATTAAAATTAGAACCAGATGACAAATTTAAAATAATTAATTTAGAAGGCCATCAACAGGCCGAGATTGTATGCTTTAATTCAAAGAGAGAGTGTAATCTATCACCTTTAGGTCTTAATAACGAGCACAATGGACAACTAACAAAAAAAATCCTTACGAGCGAGGAGGAGTCAGCTCAAATAGCACGTACTAAATTAAAAAAACTTGGATATGAGGTAGAGTCTATTAATCAATCGATTTTAGTATTTTCTCAAAATTCACTTTCAGGTTCAATTGAGGAGTTTAAAACAAACGACTCCATTGTTTGTATAATTTCTGCACCAGGCGAAAGTGAAATTACACATGAAAATATTCCTGCATCCGAAATACGAGTAATTGTTCAAAGAAATAAAAAACGTGAAGAGGGGGAATTTTTATTACCAGACCCTTTAATGGATCCTGTTGAAGAAATTTTTGTTAAAAGATATACCGCAATGGCCTATGAGGTCAAAGAGGGAGATTTTATTCAGATAATTGATGTTTATGGAAGACAATGTTCTGACTTTATGGCATTCGACTCAGAGAGCCTTCAAAAAGGCCAAGAGCTCTCAATAGATACAACTAATAGTAGATATTTAATGGGTAGTGCTTTTCCAATGCCAGGTCTCCATTCTAAATATTACGATGAAAATCAAATGCCCATGGTTGAAGTCTACAGAGACACTGTCGGAAGACATGATACGTTCGGTACTGCATGTACTTCAAAATTTTATGATGATATTGGCTATTTTGGTCATCCAAATTGCTCAGATAATTTCAATTATGTATTAGATAAGTTTACTGTGAGAAAAAGACTAGGTTGGAATGCTATAAATTTATTTTACAACACAGCCATTGATGCAAATAATGCTTTAATTTTTGATGAACCATGGTCTAGACCAGGAGACTATGTGATGTTTAAAGCCCTGAAAAATTTAGTTTGTGTCTCCTCTGCCTGTCCAGACGATGTAGACGCAGCTAATGGATGGAATCCTACTGACATTTTTGTTAGAGTCTATAGACCGAATAGACCTTTTAGTAAAGGAATGGCATTTAGAATGAAAGCAGACTCTGATCCCAAATTAACTAAAGAAACTGGTTTTCACCCAAGAGTATCAAAACTTACTGAAAATATTGTTGAGTACAAAGGCTTCTGGTTAGCTTCTAATTATAATAATCACGGGGCGCACCAAGAATATGAAGCTTGCAGAGAGCGGGCTATCATTATGGATTTATCAGCACTAAGAAAGTTTGAAGTACGAGGCCCAGACGCTGAAGAACTTTTACAAATGACTTGCACCAGAAACATCAGAAAACTATCTGTTGGCCAAGTTGTTTACACTGCGATGTGCTACGAGCATGGAGGTATGCTTGATGACGGTACAGTATTCAAAATGACGGATGATAATTTTAGGTGGATTTGTGGAGATGAGTATTGCGGTGAATGGTTAAGAGAAAAAGCAAAGGAACATAACTTTAAGGTATGGATTAAATCTTCTACTGATAATTTACATAATGTTTCTGTCCAAGGACCAAAGAGTAGAGAAATATTAAAAAAGATAATCTGGACACCCCCTCATCAAACATCATTGACTGATTTAGAGTGGTTTAGGTTCTCTATAGCTAGGTTAAATACTTTAGATGGAATTCCTTTAATGGTATCTAGAACTGGATATACAGGTGAACTAGGTTATGAAATATTTTGTCATCCGAGTAAAGCTGCTGAAGTTTGGGATGCTGTAATGAAAGCCGGAGAAGAGTTTGGAATTGTGCCTATGGGATTGGACGCTTTGGATTTAGTTAGAATTGAAGCTGGTTTAGTTTTTGCAAATTATGAATTCGATGATCAAACTGATCCGTTTGAGGCGGGAATTGGTTTTACAGTTCCTCTTAAATCAAAAGATGACAACTTTATTGGTAAAGAGGCTTTACTTGAAAGAAAGGCAAACCCTCAAAGAAAACTAGTTGGACTTGAGATTGAGGGAAATGAAACTACCGGGCATGGTGACTGTGTTCATCCTTCAAATAATGGAAGGGAACAAGTTGGCATTATAACAAGTGGTATGAAATCCCCTGTTCTAAATAAAAATATTGCTCTTTGTAAAATCAATGTCAAATACAGCGAGCTTAATACTGAAGTTGAAATAGGTAAGTTAGATGGTCAACAAAAAAGAATAAAGGCTAAGGTTGTACCATTCCCATTTTATGATCCAACTAAATCAAGAGTTAAATCCTAATTTTTTTATCTTTTTAAATGAGTTCAATTTTTTTAGATAAATCTTCAACTTTACCAATTAGTGATAACAGGTTTGATAAAGGGCCTTTTTTTGAATTTTATCATAAAGAAGATAATTCTTATGGTGTATACGCTGATCGCTATTTTCCAATATCTGTTGGAAATAAAATCAAAGATAGTTACTGGAATTTGAGAAGAAAAGCTGTCATGTATGATGTACCTGAAAAACCTATTGAAATAGAGGGACCACAGTCAGAGGAATTTCTTGATAAAATATTTTGTCGCAAAATTAAAGATATGAGAGTAGGCAGAGGTAAATATGCAATTGCCTGTTATGAAAATGGCGGAATATTTATAGATGGTGTACTTTTTAGATTAGAGCAAAATAAATTTTGGTACGTCCAACCTGATGGACCTCTTGAAACTTGGTTAAAAGCTCATCAAAAAAACTATGAAGTTACTATAACTGACCCTAATTCTCGAGTGATACAAATACAAGGTCCAATTTCTAAAGATATAATTTCAAAGCTAACAAATGGAGAAATAAACAATGATTTTAAATACTATCATTCAGGCTATTCAAAAATTGCTGATCAAAATGTATATGTCTCTAGAACAGGATGGACTTCTGAATTAGGCTTCGAAATTTATACTCTAGGAAATAAGACTAATTATAAAAAAATTTGGGATACTATTTGTGAAATCGGATATCCGATGGGTATGACATTTGATGGTCTAGAATCAATGGATATAAGAAGAATTGAAGCAGGCATCCTAGATAACAACACAGATTTTGACTCTTCTATGAATCCTTATGAAATTGGATTAGGCTCTCTAGTTGATTTGGAAAAAGAAAATTTTATTGGAAAAAAAGCTTTAGAATTTTTATCAACAAAATTTGGAAAGAGATTATTTGGTATAACTACCGATAAAGAAATTATTCCAAGAGCAAAAGTTTATTTATCATCAAATGAACAAAAAATTGGATATCTTTCAGCATCAACTTGGTCTCCTACTTTAGAAAAGTATGTGGGTTATGTACGTTTTGACTACCCTGGTGAGTGGAAAGAATTTCAAATTAAAGTGGAGTCTGTTAATGATAATTTAGCTGACTGCGAAATAATTGATTTACCATTTTACGATAAAGAAAA
Organism: uncultured Alphaproteobacteria bacterium; assembly: GCA_902599405.1. Taxonomy (GTDB): domain Bacteria; phylum Pseudomonadota; class Alphaproteobacteria; order HIMB59; family HIMB59; genus HIMB59. The sequence goes on from CACKFO010000004.1 coordinate 24,191, forward strand.
ACTCATCCCAAAGGGGATTGACAAAAATATTCCTTAATCTTTATTTTTTTCTTTTCTAAAGAATGGTATTAGAAAAACAAAACAAGCTACAAAGAAAAAAAGACTTCCAAACATAGCCCAGAAACTACCAATACTTGATATTATAAAGCCTACAGCAGAAATAATAAATAAAACCCATCCAATAAAATTAAGAGTATTATTGGACATGTATTATCTATTTTGTATCTAAATATGTAGACATAGAGTCATCCATAGCATCCAACCATGTAGTATGATGTGAGGGACCAGTGGTGCCAGTGACGGGCGAGGAAAAGGATTTATCTCTATAAGTCAGGATATTTTCTTCCTTATGGTGTTCCCAATCATAAAAATGTTTGCGAATTAACTCAAAGTCAATTTTTGGGTAGTCAACAGCAGAACATAAATCCACACAATAATCTGTTTGAAAATCAATCATTTGATAGGCATCCTCAAGGGCTTCTTCCTTTTTAACCCAGTTATCAATATCCTTTGCTAACTCATCAGCTGAAGGCAGAGTTATTTTGTTCATTATTATGTCTCTAACATACCAAGCTTGAGCATCAAACATGTTAAAAGTATGAAACTGATCTTGCATACCAAGATAAAACAAATTTTGATTATTTTGCCATACTACTCCTTTGTATAAGTTTGGAGGATACAGCCTGTTATGAGTTTTTAATTTTAGATCTTCTGGTAAAAAAGGAAAATGATGCAAGTAACCTGTACATAGTATTAAGGCATCCATTTCTTGAACTGTGCCATCTTTAAAAACTGCTTTGTTTCCATCGATCTTATCCATGTAATGTACTTCTTTCATGCCTTCAGGCCAATTGAAACCCATTGGATTGTTTCTATAACCAATAGTAACAGTTTTAGCTCCATATTTATGGCACTGTAACGCTACATCTTCAGCAGAGTAACTACTTCCGAGAACGACAACGTTTTTATCTCTAAACTCTTCAGCGTCTCTGAAATCATGAGAGTGCATTATTCTCCCTGGAAAGCTATTCATTCCCTCATATTCAGGAATGTATGGAACAGAGAAGTGACCAGTCGCAACAACTAATTTATCAAAACTTTCAGTTTTAGTTTGATCGTCTTTTTTATTTCGGTATGTAATATCAAATCCATTACCATTATCAGCAACAGAGGTAACAGTGGTGTTAAACTTTACGTATTTTTTTACATTTGAATTTTCTGCACGACCTAAAATGTAATCTTGAAGGACGGCTCTTGGAGGGAAGGAGGGAATTGGTTTTTTGAAATGCTCATCAAAAGAATAATCTGCAAATTCAAGACACTCTTTTGGTCCATTCGACCAAAGGTATCTATACATACTATTGTGAATTGGATCTCCATATTGATCAGACCCGGTTCTCCAAGTATAATTCCAAAGACCACCCCAACTTTCTTGTTTTTCAAAGGCAACAACCTCAGGAATATTTTCGCCTTTGCTTTGCGCTTGATGCAGAGATCTTAAAAAAGATAGTCCGCAGGGACCTGTACCAATTAGTGCAACTTTTGTCATTATTCTCCTCCGATTTGAATTAATATTAATAATTAAATTCTAATTTCCAATCCATTTTTTGTCATAATCTGTAATAAATACAGGGATAATAAAAATGTTGTTTCATATTATGGAACAGGTTTATTGTAGCATTATATTAGGAATATATATTTTCGAAGAGGTTTAATTGAATCATGCAAAAGTACTCAGTTTTTAGTTTAGTAAAAAATGCTTTCACCAACCATGAAAATTGGGAGGTAGCTTGGAAAGACCCTGAGCCTAAAAAAGAATACGATGTCATAATTGTAGGCGGCGGTGGTCATGGTCTTGCAACGGCATATTATCTTGCAAAAGAACATGGAATCACAAACGTTGCCATACTTGAAAAGGGTTGGATTGGTGGAGGTAATGTTGGAAGAAACACTACCATCTTGAGATCTAACTATATGTTTGATTCAAACGCTCATTTTTATGAGTTTGGCATGAAGCTTTGGGAAACACTTAGCCAAGAATTAAATTACAACGTTATGTACTCACCGAGAGGAATTATAAACTTAGCTCACTCTGATGCACAAATGAATGCTTACGCTAGAAGAGGTAACTCTATGAGATTAAATGGTATTGATGCAATTCTTCTTGGAAGGGATGATTTAAAAAAGATGATTCCATTTGCAGATTTTTCAGAAACATGTCGTTTTCCCATTCATGGTGGTTTAATGCAGCCACGTGGGGGAACTGCAAGACATGATGCAGTTGCTTGGGGATATGCGAGACAGGCAGACTCTATGGGAGTCGATATAATTCAAAATTGTGAAGTGACAGGTTTTGATGTTAACAACGGAAAAATAGAAGGCGTTCAAACATCAAGAGGAAATATTAAAACTAAAAAAGTTGGATTGTGTGTTGCTGGAAGTACTACACTTTTAGCAGACATGTTAAACATGAGACTTCCAATTGAGGCACACGTTCTGCAAGCCTGTGTCTCAGAACCAGTTAAACCTTTACTTCATAACGTAGTTACATTCGGAGCAGGTCACTTTTACTGTAGCCAATCTGACAAAGGTGAGATGGTTATGGGTGGCGATTTAGATGGTTACAATAGCTATGCTCAAAGAGGAAATATGCCAATGATACAGCATGTTTTAACAGGTGGATTGGCTGTCTTCCCAAACTTTAGTAGACTCAAAATGCTTCGAACTTGGGGAGGTATTATGGATATGTCCATGGATGGTTCCCCAATAATTGATAAAACTCATATTGAGGGCGTATATCTTAATTGCGGTTGGTGTTACGGAGGCTTTAAAGCTACTCCCAGCTCAGGTTTTGTTTTTGCTCATACAATAGCACAAGATCAAGTACATGAACTCAACTCAGACTTTAACCTTGAAAGATTCCACACTGGAAAAATTATAGATGAAAAGGGTGTAGGCCCTAAACCTTGGATCGGTTAATAGATGTTAGAAATAAAATGCCCTTACTGTGGCAAGCGCTCACAAAATGAATTTTCTTATGGCGGAGACGCCACAATAAAAAGACCTAAACTAGGAGAAGAAATTTCAACCGAGGATTGGGATAATTTTGTTTACTACAGAGATAATCCAAGAGGAAAACATTCAGAACTATGGCATCATGTTTCTGGATGTAGACAATGGTTTAAAGTCTCAAGAGACACCGCTACACATGAAATTTTTGATACATGCAAAATGAATGAGGACTTTAATGTCTAACAATTTTAGAACAACCAAATCAACAGGACTTATTAACAAGGATAAAAAAATTAACTTTACTTTTAACGGTACTATTTATCATGGCTATGAAGGAGACACTCTTGCATCTGCTTTAATTGCAAATGGTGTTCATTTAGTTGGAAGAAGTTTTAAGTATCATCGACCTCGCGGTTTTTTGGGGGTTGGTGTTGAAGAACCAAATGCAATGGTACAATTGCATGATGGTAATAAATCTGAACCAAATATCATTGCAACCGAAGTTGAGTTAGTTGAGGGATTAAAAGCTAAAAGTCAAAATTGTTGGCCTTCAGTTCAATTTGATATTGGAGAAATCAATAATGTCTTAAATCGTTTTTTTCCTGCAGGTTTCTATTACAAAACATTTATGTGGCCAAAAAGTTTTTGGATGAAAATCTATGAACCATTTATAAGAAAAGCTGCTGGTATGGGTAAAGCACCACTGTTACCTGACCCAGATAGGTACGAACATAATTATGAACACTGTGATGTACTAGTTGTTGGCTCTGGCCCATCAGGCCTCGCAAGTGCTCTGGCTGCTGCTAAAAATGGGGCAAGGGTAATATTAGCAGAAGACAAGCCTAATTTTGGTGGCTCTCTTCTAACTGACGAAGTTACGATTGGTAACATGTCAGGAAAAGAGTGGGCTAGTGATACCATTTCCCAACTAAAAAGTATGCCAAATGTAATATTAAAAAAAAGGTCACAAGTCTTCGGATACTATGATCACAATATGACCGTAATGATTGAAAGAGTTAGCGATCATATTGAAAATCCCTCAAAATACACACCAAGACAAAGACTACATTATATTAGAGCTGGAGAAGTAATAGTTTCAACTGGTTCTATTGAAAGACCAATATCTTTTGGAAACAATGATAGACCAGGAATTGTATTAGCCTCAGCTGCAAAAGAGTATATGAAGGTTTATGAAACATTAGTTGGTAAGAAACCAATTATATTTACCAATAATGATACAGCATATTCAACTGCCCTTGAGTTTATTAAAAATGATATTGAACCAATCATTGTAGACACTCGAGACAGCTCAAACGGTGAATTAGTTAAGGAAGTTCAGCAAAAGGGTATTTCTATAAAATTTAATTCAGGGATCGCAGACACTAAAGGACATTTGAAGATAAATTCTGCTATCATCGGCAAGCTTGACTCTTCAAAAGAGTCTTTTATTTCAGAAGAAACAGTAGAGTGTGATTGCATTTGTATGTCCGGAGGTTGGACACCAACGGTTCATTTATCTTCCCAAGCTGGAAATAAATTAAAGTTTAACGATGATATTGATGCGTTCGTACCGGATAAAAAAAGACAAAAAGAAACAGCAATTGGAGCAGCTAATGGTTCTTTCACCTTAAATCAATCTCTGGCTGAAGGTTTTCAAGTGGGTTTTGATTTATCAAACAAATTCACAGATCAAAATAATCCTACAAATAGTCCCAACTCAAATGAACCTAGCTATGAAAAACATGAAAAGCTCTGGTGTATGCCTTTACCATCTGGAAAAAAACCAAAACGCTTTATCGACTTTCAAAATGACGTTGCAGTTTCTGATGTAGAGCTTGCAATTAGAGAAGGCTTCAGATCAATTGAGCATGTCAAAAGATATACAACTCTTGGGATGGCTGGCGATCAAGGCAAGACAAGTAATTTAAATGGCTTGCAATATGTATCTAAAATTGAAAAAAAGATTGTTCCAGAAGTTGGTCATACAACATTTAGACCACCATACACTCCTGTAACAATTGGAGCTATCGTGGGTAGAGAAGTTGGTAATCACTATTTACCGACAAGAAAATCTCCCATTCATACATGGCATGAGGAAAATAATGCTGTTTTTGTAGCAGCAGGTTTATGGCAAAGACCCAGATATTACCCAAGGGGTTCTGAGGATATGAACAGTGCTGTTAATAGGGAAGCTGCAAATGTAAGAAAAAACGTTGGAATTTGTGATGTAACAACACTTGGTAAGATTGATATTAAAGGTCCGGATGCACCAGAATTCTTAAACAGAGTTTATACAAATGCATGGCTGAAACTGCCCGTTGGAAAAGCTAGATATGGAGTAATGCTAAGGGAAGATGGCATGGTTTTTGATGATGGAACAACATCTCGATTATCTGAAAATCATTTTCATATGACTACCACTACTGCCCAAGCTGCAAATGTTTTATCGCACTTAGAGTATTATTTACAAGTTGTATGGCCAGATTTAGATGTAAATGTGTTATCAACTACTGAACAGTGGTCTGGTATAGCAGTGGCAGGTCCAAAATCTAGAGATCTTTTATCAAAATTATTTCCTGATGTAGATATGTCAAATGAGGGTTTACCATTCATGGGCCTTGTTGACTCTTCAATAGACGGTATCAAAGCTAGAATTTATAGAATTTCTTTTTCTGGCGAACTAGCTTATGAGGTAAATGTTGAGTCAAACTATGGTCTTTATATTTGGAAGAAGATCATGGAAGAAGGACAGTCATTTGATATTCAACCATATGGAACAGAGGCTCTATCAACATTAAGAATAGAAATGGGTCATGTAGCAGGAGCAGAATTAGACGGACGCACTATCCCTTTTGATGTTGGACTAAATAGTATGGTGAGTCAGAAAAAAGATTTCATAGGTAAAAGATCTTTATCTAAAGACGCATTCACTGAGTCGGATAGACAAACCATTGTTGGACTTGTTCCACTAGACAAAAAAACAAAGATCCCAGAGGGCTCACATATTATAGAAGATAACAGTGCTGTTGCCCCAATACCTAAACTTGGACATGTTTCATCTTCTTGTTGGAGTGTTGAATATAATAATCCTTTTTCCATAGCCATTATAAAAGATGGTAAAAATAAAATTGGTAAAAATCTATATGCTGTCTCTCCTTTAAAAGATATTTCAATTCCTGTTGAGGTAGTATCTTCACACTATGTTGACCCCGAAGGCTCAAGGGTGAGATCATAATGGAACAAGCTCAAAATCTATCACCACTTCATTTTGATCATAAACTCGGCTTGTTTGGCGACCATGAGAATAAAGAAAACCTATTAAAAATTTCGGAAATAAAAGACCTAAGTATTTTCCAAATTACTAAATTTAAAAAAAGCTCAATTGAGATTGAAAAAGTTACCATAAATCAACTTAATTTACCCACAGAAAGTCTAAAAGTTTCTCACAACCAAGAAACAAGAGTATTGTGGACCGGTCCTGATACCTGGTTAATTATCTCAAAAAAAATTGACTTGAAAGACGAAATTTACAAATCGATTAGAGATCAGGATTTTGCTATTACAGATATTTCACAATCAAGAGCTGTATTACAAATATCAGGCGTAAATGCAAAAAATGTTTTAAAAAAAGGTTCTCCAATAAATTTTAACGAAAATATGTTTAAACCAAATAATTGCGTGAATACTACATATAACGGAATTAACATATTGATCGACTATTTAGACGACCAACCGTTTTGTTTTAACCTTTATGCATTAAGAAGTTTTGGTGGTTCTTTTTACCATAGCATTACTGACTCGTCATTAGAGTATGGGTATGAGGGTATTTAATTTTAATGTGTGGTATAGTTGGAATATATTTAAAAAATAAAAAATACAATTCACAATTAGGTAAATTTCTCACTGGGATGATGAATAGTATGGCTACGCGTGGTCCTGATAGTGCAGGTTTTGCGATATACTCATCTGAGAAAAAAAAGAAATATAAATATTCAGTCTGCTCTAATACTGATCAGGTAAAAGAAATTTCAAAAAAACTATCTAAGCATGTAAAAGATATCAAAGTAAAATCTATTTCAGATCATTTAATAATTGAAACAGCATTGAAGCCTAAAAAATTTATTGAAATTTTAAAAAATCATGAAGAATTAAGTTTAGTTGGATATGGTAGTTGCATACAAATATTTAAACAAGTGGGAAATCCGAAGGATGTTGTTAAAAATTTTTCACTAGAGAAGTTTTCTGGTTCACATGCTATTGGGCATACAAGGATGGCAACAGAAAGTGCAATCACGACAGATGGCTCTCATCCATATTCCACAGGTGAGGATGAATGTCTTGTACATAACGGATCCTTGTCAAATCATAACAATTTAAGAAGATCGCTTCAGAAAAAAGGGATTGAAATAAAGTCCATGAATGATACGGAAGTCGCTGCAGGTTATATTTCAAACGGATTATCTGACAAAAAATCACTCAAAGAAACACTTTTGGATGGACTGAAGGAACTCGATGGTTTTTACACATTTATTTCTGGAACCAAAAATGGCATGGCAATTGTTAGAGATGAGATTGCTTGTAAGCCTGCAGTTATTGCAGAAACAAAGGATTATGTTGCTATTGCCTCAGAGTTTCAAGCAATGGCACATTTACCAAATGTAAATTCAGCAAAAATTTTTGAACCAGAGCCCGGAAAAGTATATAGCTGGGGCAAATAATGAATTTAAATTTAAAAAAAGAGTCATTGAGGAAAGTTAATGAAACTCTTCAAAGTATAGATAGAAAATCAAACAAAAAGATTTTTAAAATTTCAAATCCAGATGGAAATCATGCTATTTGTGCTGGATTAAAAGACGAGATTGAAGTCACTATTGATGGTCACACAGGATACTATTGTGCTGGTATGAACATGAATGCAAATATCATAGTAAATGGAAATGTGGGCACAGGCGTTGCAGAAAATATGATGTCTGGAACTGTTCATGTTAAGGGCAATGCATCCCAATCAGCCGGTGCTACAGCTCATGGTGGAACTTTGATTATTGATGGTGATACTAGTTCACGTTGTGGGATTTCAATGAAAGGAATAGATATTATAGTTAAAGGATCGGTAGGCCATATGTCTGCATTTATGGCTCAATCTGGAAATTTGGTTATTTGTGGAGATGCTGGAGACGCTCTGGGAGACAGTATCTATGAAGCAAATATTTTTATTAAGGGTAAGGTGAAATCACTCGGTGCTGACTGCGAAGAGAAAAAAATGAATAAAAAAGATCAAAATATTTTGAGATCTCTTTTAAAAAAAGCAAGTATAAATGAAAGTGAGATTAAAAACTTCAAAATGTATGGTTCAGCAAGAAAACTTTATAATTTAAATATAGATAATGTATCGGAGTACTAATGGCAGAAAAACTTAAAACTACACCAAGAAAATCCTGGACATTTGATGACTATACAAACTCTGAAATTCGAAGAGCTGCAGAAACAGGTATTTATGACATTAGAGGTGGTGGTTCAAAAAAAAGATTACCTCATTTTGACGATCTTCTTTTTTTAGGCGCATCAATGTCAAGATACCCTTTAGAGGGCTACAGAGAAAAGTGTAGCACTAACGTCACTCTTGGAACAAGATTTGCAAAAAAACCGCTTGAATTAGATATTCCAATAACAATTGCTGGAATGAGCTTTGGAGCTCTCTCAGGACCTGCAAAAGAAGCGCTTGGAAGAGGAGCTAGTATTGCCGGGACTTCAACGACAACAGGCGATGGTGGCATGACCCCTGAGGAGAGAGGACAATCAAAGCATTTGGTTTACCAATTACTTCCCTCAAGGTATGGAATGAACCCAGAGGATTTAAGAAAAGCAGATGCTATTGAAGTTGTGATAGGTCAAGGTGCCAAACCTGGCGGCGGAGGTATGTTACTCGGTCAAAAGATAAGTGATCGTGTTGCCGAGATGAGAACATTACCAAAAGGAATTGATCAGAGATCAGCATGTAGACATCCAGATTGGACTGGACCAGATGATTTGGAAATTAAAATTTTAGAACTCAGGGAAATAACAGGTTGGAAAGTTCCCATATTTGTAAAAATTGCAGGATCTAGGCCTTACTACGATACTGCTCTTGCAGTAAAAGCAGGTGCTGATGTGGTGGTGCTTGATGGCATGCAAGGAGGTACTGCAGCTACACAAGAGGTATTTATCGAAAACGTAGGTCAGCCAACATTGGCATGTATCAGGCCAGCAGTAGATGCTTTGTTAGACTTAGATATGCACAGGAAGGTTCAGTTAATTATTTCAGGTGGAATTAGAAATGGTGCGGATGTTGCAAAAGCTATGGCATTGGGTGCTGATGCTGTTTCCATAGGTTCATCAGCATTAATCGCACTTGGTGATAATGATCCAAAGTGGGAGAGCGATTACAAAAAACTTGGAACAACAGCTGGTGCTTTCGATGATTGGCATGAAGGTAAAGACCCATCTGGTATAAATACACAAGACCCAAAATTAATGAAAAGATTAGATCCAGTAAAAGGCGGAAAAAGATTATCTAATTATCTCAAGGTTATGACTCTTGAAGCCCAAACTATAGCGAGGGCATGTGGTAAAAACGATTTACATAATCTTGAACCTGAGGACCTATGTGCATTAACAGTTGAAGCTGCTGCAATGGCCAGGGTTCCTTTAGCGGGAACCGGTTGGGTGCCTGGTAAGATTTAACCATTAGTTGCTAATAACTTAAACTATACTATAATGTTCCATTCTGTGGAACATTGGTTAGAGGACAGTTTTGCAACAAGATTTAAAATATATAAACAAATCTCTGGAAAAATCTTTTAAAATTCTTGAAATTTTATCAAAATCGATTTTCCCTTTGAAGGCATCAAATATTTCCAGAAAAGCAGTTTTATCTAGAACAACTACATTTAGACTATTGTCTGTTTTATCTCAACTTGGTTATATCCATAAAAATACTGGATCGAATACATACACTATGGGGCATAAAGCTTTTCAATTTGGAGAAACCTCAGATTATCTTCAGTCAATTTCTGAGACTTCTAAAGAAATTCTAAAAGAGGTCTCTAGTAAAACGAATTTAATTACATATTTGGCAATGCTTGAAGGCTCTCAAATAGTTCATTCCGATAAAATTTCTGACAACAATGATGATGCAACTATTAGAACTTTTAGAATGAGACTTGACGCTCATTGCTGTGCTTTGGGAAAAGTCATGCTTGCTTACAGACCTGAAAATGAAATTGCAACAATTTATCGAAGTTATAATTTTTATCCTCACACAAACAATACAATTACAAATTTAAATGATTTAAAAAGACAACTTGGAAAAATTAGAACTAATGGTTATGCACTTAATCATGGAGAAGCTTTTGAAAACTCTTATGGAATAGGAGTTGCTATTTTAGACAAAGATAAAAGATCATTTGCCGGTATCGCTTTATCAGGAAGTAAAAATATTTTAAATCCAAAAACTATGATGGATTATGTCGATCTCCTTCAATCTGCCTCGATTAAAATTTCTCGACTAATTGTTGCCAATTGACGATTATTGTTGATAAATAATAGATTTTTATAAAAATTTTGTTTCATAATATGAAACAAAATGTGTTTTTTTCATACCTCGCAGACAAAATGTAATTGCTTGGAGGTTACTAAAATAATGAGCTTACCTACTAAATGTGACTATTTAATAATCGGGGCTGGAATTCACGGTCTGAGCACCGCATGGCATCTTTGTAAAAAATTATCCAGCAAAGGCCAACTCAAAGAAAATTCTGTAGTCGTTTTGGAAAAATCCAAAGTTGCAAATGGAGCAAGTGGTGTTGCATGTGGAATTGTAAGGAACAACTACTACCAGCCTGCAATGAGAAGACTAATGGCTCATTCTGTAAATGTTTGGAATGAGAATGCAGAGGCTTTAACTTACAAGCCAGTTGGCTACATGCAGATCAACTCCGAGCTTATGCAAGAGGGCATGTCTGAAGTTTATGAGCAGCAAAAAGAAATAGGATTTGACTCTGAGTTTATCGAGGGAGCATCTGATTGTGATAAGTATATGAAAGACATGTTGCCAGATTGGCAAGCTCAAGGCATCACTTCAGTTTTACACGAAAAGAAAACAGGATATGGAGCTAATAGAGGAGCCATAGAGGGCTTCCATAAGTTAGCTGTATCGGCTGGAGCAAAAGTTTTAGAGGGTGTGACTGTTAATAATTTAATTTCTTCTAACGGTAGTGGCGCAGTTTCGGCTGCAGAAACATCAGAGGGTAAAATTGAATGCACTCAATTAGTTGTTGCGGCTGGTCCATGGGTAAGAAAATTCTGGGAAATTTTAGAATTACCTAACACCGTAAATATAAAAAAACCTGATGGTTCATTTACTGATGATATACCTATGTGGTCATACATGGCGCTTGAAGAGGGTGAGTTGGAAGTTGATCCAAGAAGTTATAAAACAGCAAACGGAACAGAGTACCCAGTTATTCATGTTGATACAGAAGCTACACTTGTCTCAAATAAAACAGGAGATGTTATACATGAAAATGTTATGTGGGGTTTTTACTATAAGCCCGATGTCTACAGAGATGGTATACAAGGCGGTTCCTCTCCATATGACATAAATAAACCTGTAAACGACATAAGTCTTGACCCTTATGGTCATGACTCAGATGAGTTTCAACCAAGGGCTTCTTTTGAGGATAAATGGACCTCAGCTTTGGCTTTTTGCCAAAAGCAATTTGATGGATGTCACGCTAAATACAAGAAGCAAAAAGCTGGCGGTATTGGCTGTGTTACTCCAGATCGTTTTCCCGTATTCGACCGATACAGAGAAAACGTATATATTATAGCTGATGCAAACCATGGATACAAAATGGCTGGGTTAGGTGATCTTGTATCTAATGAGTTACTTGGTGAGAAATCTGAAATTCTAGAACCTTTTAGATTTTCTCGTTATGAAGAAGGGAAGTTACATCCGGTTTCAAAGAGCCCGTTCCCTTGGAGTTGATGTAAAAGGAGGAGGAATAAAATGACAGCGCTAGAAACGTACGTTAAGGATAAAAAGAGACAAGACTATATAAAACAAGTTAGAAAAAAAATTGATAAATTAGGAATTGAGTACATTTACTATCAATTTATTTCTGTTACAGGTCGAATTGTAGGTAAAGGTGTTCCTGCAGATCATTGGGAGAGTGTAGCCAATAAAGGTTTCCAATTAGTTTATGGAGCTACTGCTAATCTATTTACAAATAGACATGGTGATTACATAGGTTATGGACCAGAGGCTCACGAATTAGTGGGTATACCTGACCCTGAAACATTTGTTCAAATCCCATGGGATAAAAGAATTGCCAGAGTTTTTTGTACTTGTTTTAGAAACAGGGAAGAAGAAAAAGATCCTGGTGGATATCTTACATCTGATTGCAGAGGTAACTTAAAAAGAGCCCACGAAGAATTTAAAAAGAAACACAAACTAGAATTACGAGCAGGGACAGAACCTGAAATGATGTGGTTAACAAAAAACGAAGATGGTTCACCGACCGGTTCAGGTTTCTCTAAGCCCTACTGCTATCACATTGATCAATTTGAATCATTAAGACCTGTTTACATGAAAGTAATTGAGTATTCACGTGCAATGGGTTTGGACATTATCCAAGGTGACCATGAGGACGCGCCTGGACAATTAGAACTAAATTTCAACTACGATGATGTTGTTAGAAACGCTGACAGGTTATCAACTTACAGACAAATCTGTGCTCAAGTAGCAAGAGAATTTAATTTGATTGCTTGTTTTCTGAGTAAACCATTTGTTGGCGTGTCTGCTTCTGGGTGTCACACAAATATTTCACTCTGGAAGGGCGGAAAAGATGAGTTAATACCATGTGGTAACAAGACTATCCCAGGTATGGAAAATGTATTTCATCACCGTAGGGGAGGTACAAATGTCTTTATGCCAGACGGAAAAGATAGAAGAATTCCTGGAAAAATAGGCCTTCAAGCAATTGGTGGTGTCATGGAACACCTTCCTGCTTTAACAGCCTTGGGTTCCTCAACTGTGAATTCATATAGAAGACTTTGGGATACAGGTTTTTGGGCTCCAGTCTATGCGGACTGGGGATATCAAAACAGAACCTGTGGTTTAAGGGTATCTGCCCCTGGTAGATTTGAATATCGATCAGTTGACTCAGCCCACAACCCATACTTAATGGGAAGCGGTCTGTTGAAAGCATTCGATCATGGTATTTCAAAGAAAATGGATCCAGGCAAACCTGAACAACAAAATATGTATGAACAAATGAAAGCTGGTAAGCAAGTTGAAAAATTACCAATGACTCTTGGTGAGGCATTAGATCGATTAGAAACCGACAAGGTAATACAAGATGCTCTACCAGGTGACATGATGAAAGTGTTTATGGAGTATAAAAGAGATGAGTGGGAAGAATTTTTAGCAACTCCGACTCAATGGGATCTCGATAAATACCTAGATTGCTTACCATAAGATAAGATAGGAGAAAAGTATGTGTGGAATAGCTGGAGTTATAAATAAAAAGAAGACAGTCAACGTCGGTGAACAAATGGGCCTTATGTTACAAGGTCTTAAACATAGGGGACCTGACTCAACAGGATATGCTATGTATGGAACACCTTTAAAAAAAGGCTTTGTAATGAGATTTAAAATATCTGAAAACGAGGCTGAAAAGGTAAATGCAACTGTCGACTCACCTGTTGATTTAAAAAATAGAAAAAATGCTGTCGACTCTATTTTAAAAAAACACGGTGCTAAAGTAACAAAAGAAAGCTCCAGCACCCCATACGCTTTCAGATATATATTTGATTTTAAAGGTGACCTCACAGATTTGGCTACTGAGATAGAAACAGTAGAAAAAACTGAAATTTTATCAATTGGTAAGGGTCTTGAACTCATTAAAGACTTAGGCGATGCAAATACTGTATCCAATCAATATGGCCTTGATAAATTTATGGGTACACACGGTATTGGCCATACAAGGATGGCTACCGAGTCTGATGTAGATATTAAATCTGCACACCCTTATTGGGCTTTCCCTTTTGAGGATGTGTCAGTTGTTCATAATGGTCAATTGACTAATTATTGGGGCAATCGAAGAGTACTTGAAAGAAAAGGTTACAGGTTTAATTCAAATTGTGACTCAGAAATAATTGCTGTCTATATAGCTGATAAGATGGCTAACGGCATTGAACTAGAAAAAGCTATGCATGATAGCTTGGATGAGCTCGATGGAGTTTTTACATATGTTGTAGCAACAAAGGATCAGTTGGGAATGGCAAAAGACCATATGGCCGCTAAGCCAATGGTAATCTACGAAAGTAAAGACATCGTAGCATGTGCATCAGAGGAAGTTGCAATTAGGAATATATTTCCTCACGAAATTAAAACATATGACCCTTATGAAGCGGAGGTAAAAGTATGGCAGGCATAACAAAAAGAACTACTGCTTTTGATGATGAAAATCTATCAGGTAGATCGCAAAAATTATATTTTGAAGTAACAGAAGAAGAAAATTATACCTACTACGGTAATCACGAAGTTGATTTTAATAAAAGAACCTCCATTGATTGTGAAGGCATTGATGCTCATGACTTGAATCAAAAAATTAGAGATGCAATTCGAAAGGGATATGGGTCTATAGTTATTAAAAACCCTGGTGCAAAACACTCACTTGGTGTGGGAATTCTAAATAAGTTAAACTTAATCTTTGAGGGTAGCTTAGGTTATTTTGGTATCGGTTGTATCGATGGACCAACAGTGAGAGTTAACGGAAGAGTTGGTTGGTCATGTGCTGAAAATATGATGTCAGGAAAAGTTGTTGTTGAAAACAATGCAGGATCTTGTTTTGGAGCTGCTCTTAGAGGCGGTGACCTTATAGTTAAAGGCGATGCAGGTGCAAGAACTGGAATTGACATGAAAGGTGGCACTATTCTTATTGGCGGAAATGCGGGAGCTTACACTGGATTTATGATGCAAAGAGGAAGAATTATCGTTTGTGGTGATGTAAACGCAAACATGGGTGACTCAATGTATGATGGAATCATTTTTGTAGGAGGAGAGCCTCATTCGCTTGGAACAGACTGCGTACCTGGTGAAATGAATGAACACGAGGTTAGATGGCTAGAACAAAAAATTAAAAATGCTGAGATTGATTGCAAGGTCCCAGCTTCAAAATTTAAGAAATACGTTGCAGGAAGAA
This sequence comes from uncultured Alphaproteobacteria bacterium, assembly GCA_902599405.1. GTDB lineage: Bacteria > Pseudomonadota > Alphaproteobacteria > HIMB59 > HIMB59 > HIMB59. Next base: position 39,448 of record CACKFO010000004.1, read on the forward strand.
TGCTCTGGAATTATGACAATCTAGAGCCAGCAGAAAAGAAAGGAATATTAGGCTAATGGCAAAACGTAATACACAATTATTAGGACAAAACTCAATTTTTACCCCCGAGGTAATGGACGACATTCATATCAAATCACAACTTGGTCGTTATCGTATGCGTGGTATGGCGTTAATGAAAAAAATTCCTCACTGGGATGATTTAGTTTTTTTACCAGGCACATTAACAAGATTTGTTATTGAAGGTTACAGAGAGAAGTGTCTAACAGAAACAATAATAGGTCCTAGAGCAAAAAATCCTATCAAACTTGATATTCCTGTTTACATAACAAGTATGAGTTTTGGTGCTCTTTCTTATGAAGCAAAAACTGCTTTAGCTAGAGGTTCATCAATGGCTGGAAGTGCAACATGCTCTGGAGAAGGGGGTATGATACCTGATGAGAGAAGGTACTCTCACAAATGGTATTATCAATGTATTCAATCCAGGTATGGTTTCAACCCACACCATGCTCAATTAGCTGACGCCATTGAGGTTTTCATTGGCCAAGGTCAAAAAGTTGGGATGGGTGGTCACTTAATGGGTCAAAAAGTTACTGATCAAGTAGCTGAGATGAGATCATTACCTGCTGGTATTGATCAAAGATCTCCTGCTAGACACCCAGACTGGATGGGACCAGACGATTTAGCTCTTAAGGTTCAAGAATTAAGAGAATTAACTGATAATCAAGTACCAATTCAATTGAAGTTAGGAGCATCAAGAGTTTATGACGATGTCAGAATGGCAGCAAAATGTGACCCTGACTCAATATTTTTAGACTCTATGGAAGGCTCAACAGCAGCTGGTCCACATATCGCAGCAGCTAATACAGGTATTCCTGGTATTGGGGCAATTAGAGAAGCAAGAAGAGCTTTGGACGATGTGGGAAAAACTGGTGAAATATCATTAGTATTTGCTGGAGGTATTAGAGATGGAGCTGATATGGCTAAAGCCTTAGCTCTTGGGGCAGATGCTATTGCTATCGGTACAGCTGGATTAGTAGCACTGAACTGTAACAAAGATATTCCAGAAGCTGATTATGAAAAAGAAATGGGAGTTGAGGCAGGTTACTGCTATCACTGTCATACTGGTAGATGTCCAGTTGGTGTGGCCACACAGGATCCTGTTCTTAGAAGTAGATTAGACCCAACAGAGGCAGCAGAAAGAGTTTATAATCTGCTTAGCACTATGACTCTTGAGTGCCAAATGTTAGCAAGAGCATGTGGTAAGACAAATATTCACTCACTTGAGCCAGAAGATCTAGCTGCATTGACAATGGAGTCATCAGCAATGGCTAAAGTTCCATTAGCTGGTACAGATTTAACAGTAGGTGTAGATAACTACCACTCAATTTAGGAGAGTATTATGATTAAAAAGAAAGTTACAAAAAAGAAATCAACTTCTGCAAAATCAAAAAAACCTACTAAGTCAAAAGGTTATCAAGTTGTCGGTGGAGCTAAATTAAAAGATAAGGAAATTAAAACATCAAGAGAAAAAATGATTGGCCAGCATATTGGCTATCGTTATGATGTTAACTTAATTCCTGATTACAAGCACTTAACGCCATTTCTTAAACAATATATCGAAATTATGGGTTGGGATGATTTAAATTGGTTAGAGGACATCCATATGGGTTTTGAAGGTGATACCCCTGCTGTGTTTGACAGAAATGCAAACGCTTGGATCACTTTGCCGAAGAAGATTAAACTTCCAAAAAACCAACAAGATAGAGATATGTTAGCAAGAGAACTTTTAATTAAGTTTCAAATGTCACCTAATCATCCCTTGGTACAGTTAAAAAGAACTTACGCTAAGGGTGAGAACTTTAAGTTAGTTGAGTAAAATTTTTAAATAAGGGAGCTTTTGCTCCCTTATACTTTCAAATATTTTAATCTTTAATTCTTATTAATTTAGATTTTTTCCAATTTGGAATAAACTTTATAACATCTATGTCATTCCCCAAACCAGGATTAAAATTTTTATTATGCCAAAAAATATTTTCCCAATGTTCCTCATTTTTATCGAGAATAAAAGGAGAACATGACAATCTATAATTTGTAGAAAGGTGAATAAAATCTAAAATACATGAGCCGTCTTTAACTACTTTTTTTGAGATACTTGAATTTTTTGGAAAAGTAGCAAATAAAGAGTCTGAAAATTTATCTTTATCCATAAAATATTCAGAAGATAAAAATTTATTCATTTTATCAAATCGATCAGCAGGATCGTAAGTTCGTTTAAATGTGTGTTCAAAAAGTTTTGTCGTGTTTACAGGATCATTTTCTGAAATTACAACAATAATTCTTAGAAGTTCATTTCCTTTCTTATCAAGCAATATTGGTGCCATAGATGAGTTTGGTCTACCATTTTGTGTTCTAAATGCCTGAATTCTAGATTGACATTGCCAATCAAGAAACTTTTCTTGTAAAACTTCAGGTGTCATAAATGATTTAACAATCTAGAGTTGTTTCTCTTTCCCAACTAGAAAGGTGTTTATTAAAAGTACCCCAATCTTGATTTTTTAATTTTACATAGCTATTAACTAAATCATCACCAAAACCTGCTCTAATGATTTTTGATTTATCAAAATCACGTATTGCATCAAGAAGGTTTAATGGCAATTTTTTTACTTTCCCAGCCTTGTGACCCTCTGTGTACATGTTAATGTCTAATCGTTTTCCAGGGTCTCTTTTATTATTTAAACCGTCCAAACCTAAAAGTAAAATACCTGCTTGAAGTAAATAAGGATTTGTAGCACCATCCATTAATCTTAATTCAAATCTTCCTGCTCCAGGAACTCTTACCATGTGTGTCCTGTTGTTACCTGCCCAAGTAATCGAGCTTGGAGACCAAGTTGCACCTGATGTTGTTACACTACCGTTAATTCTTTTATAGGAGTTTACAGTCGGATTAAAAACAGCAGCCATTTTGTCCGCACTTTCCATTATTCCACCTAAGAAATTGTAACCAGTTTTGGATAAACCCAATTCATCTTTTTTATCTAAAAACATATTTTTTTTGCCAGATTTATCCCAAATAGAAATATGACAATGACAGCCATTACCAGTTAAATTTGTAAAAGGTTTGGGCATGAAAGTTGCCCTTAATGAATGTTTTTCTGCAATAGATTTTACCATGAATTTAAAAAAAGCATGTCTATCTGCAGTTACTAAACAATCTGAGAAATCCCAGTTCATTTCAAATTGCCCATTGGCATCCTCATGATCATTTTGGTAAGGTTTCCATCCTAGTGAAATCATTGAGTCACATATCTCAGTGATAACATCATATCTTCTCATTAAAGCAGAGGAGTCATAGCATGGTTTTGCTTGCGTATCCCTTTGATCTGATAAAGATGTCCCGTCTTCATTGACCAGAAAAAATTCACATTCAACACCTGACTTCATATAAAGATTTTTTTTAGCTGCTTTTTCTATTTGTCTTTTTAAGGCTATTCTTGGTGAAGTTTCTACTGGTTTACCATCCATATACAAATCAGAGGCAACCCAAGCTATCTCTTTATTCCAAGGAAGCTGGATAACACTATCACCATCAGGCATGCCAAACATATCAGAGTCAGCTGGAGACATATCAAGCCATGTTGCAAAACCTGCAAATCCAGCTCCTTCAGATTGAATTTCATCTATAGCTGTTGCAGGTACAAGCTTTGATCTAAGCACCCCAAATAAATCTACAAAGCTTACAAAAAAATATTTGACACCATTTTTTTTAGCAAATTGGTGAAGGTTTGTTGCCATTATATATCTCCTCTATTTGAATATGCAAATCGTGCATACCATTAAAAAAACAATTGAACTCAATCTTTTTTTAACATTAATTAACTTCTTTTGATTTTATAATTAAGTCAATTAAAAGTAAAATACATAAAAGTACAGGAAAAAAGATTCTATAAAGTTGTAAAAAGATTTTTTCTCTGTCCTTTTTTATTTTTATAAAAATAAAAAGTAATAATTTATAAGGAGATCATATAATGACACTTGAAGAACTTGAATCGTACGTGATGATGCAAGCGAACGTCAGTATGGAAGCTTACTATTGGTGGTGTACTGCGTTAATGATTGCAATTCACGTAGGTTTCTTGATGTATGAAGTAGGATCGTCTCGTTTTAAAAACGCGGTCTCTTCAGCTACAAAAAACCTTTTAGCGTTCGCGTTTATGATACCAACCTTCTGGTTATTTGGTTGGTATATTTATTTAGCATTCCCAATGGGATTTACTCCTATTGAGCTAGAGGGTTATGGAACCCCTTGGAACGTATCAATGGGACCAATGTTAAGTGACCAAGCCACAGGTGTTTTCTGGGCAGCATTCACATTATTTGCTTGTACCACAGCATCTATTTTTTCAGGATCTGTTCTTGAGAGAATAAGAATTAGCTCATTTACTTTCTTAGCTGTTGTTTTAGGATCAGTAGCTTGGATCTTAGCCGCTTCATGGGGCTGGCATCCTGATGGATGGTTAGTAACACAATTTGGATATCATGATGTAGGAGCAGCTGGTGTTGTTCACATGGTAGCAGGTTGGTTTGCTTTCGGAGTTGTCTTAAATTTAGGTCCTAGAGTTGGTAAATACAATGCTGACGGTTCTGCGAATGAGATTGAGGGTCATGACCTTCGTTTCTCATTTATAGGCCTGTTAATGATTATTGTTGGTTTCTTCGGATTCCTCGGTGGTTGTTTAATCTGGGCAGGTGCAGAGTTTGGTGGTTGGATAAACATTTACGGTGCTCCAGCAACATTATCTTCTTTCGCATTCAATACCCTAATGGGTCTTGGCGGTGGAATGATTGGCGCATTTTGGATGAGTAAAGGTAACCCATTCTGGATGATGTCAGGTGGACTTGCAGGTATATTCTCCTGTGCGTCGGGTCTTGATGTTTGGTATCCAGGATTAGCCTTTGTTCTTGGTTTTGTTGGCGGTGTGATAATTATTCCTGCGAATAATTGGTTACATAGTGTTTTCAAGATCGATGATCCAGTAGGAGCTATCTCTGTTCACGGAGTTGCCGGTATATGGGGTGTGATTGCAATGGGATTATTTGCATCAGGCTATCCAGCATCTGGTGATATTCCTCCAACAAGTTTTGGTGGACAGTTAGTTGGATGTATAGTCATGTTCTTAGTAGGATTTGTACCTGGTTATGGTTTATCATTTATTATGAAAATGATGAATTGGTTACGTGTACCAGATGCAGTTCAAAAAGCAGGTATTGATAGCGCTGAGTTAAATCTCAAGGCATATCAGTAACATATAAGGAAGGAGAAAATATGAATACATTTCCAGGACCTGAAAATAGTTGGGAAGGTGTGGACGCTTATTTCACATATGCCAACAGTGAAGGTGCACTGATATTTTGGACCCTTTTTGTTATTGCTCTATGCGTGCTAGTCACTATGGCAACAGCAAGACACGAGTCTGATACTGCAAAAAAAACAAAATAATGTATAATTTAAGGCGGGGAATTATCCCCGCCTTATAATAAATGGATTACAACACTTCAAATCTCTTTTTTCAAAATCTCATTCAATCAATAGCTGAAAATAAACTAATAGCAGCAGTTATTTGGATTGCATTTATGATTTTTATTTTAAGAAAAATAGCAAAAAAAGATAACGAATTGATTTTAAAAAAGAAATTCTCAAGACATAAATAAACAGAAAACTTGAATTTACTAATTATCAGTGGCATGGATAAAAACCATGATAATGAACATGTTAAATCAAATTCTTCTTATCAATATAGTTTTTTTGAAGAAATTATTAAAAAGCAAAATCCCCTCTCAAATATCTCGGTTTATAAACCTTACATTGAGGATGTAAATAAATTTAGTTTTGAAGATTACGATGCCTTTTTATGGACCGGAGGTCTAGGTAATATTTATGATGACAATGATCATAATAAAAATCAGTTGAAGATATTTGATAGAATAGCAAATCTAGAAAGACCAATTTGGGGAAGTTGTTGGGGTCTTCAAGTGGCTGTAACAGCATTTGGAGGAAAAATATCAAGTTCTATGAGTCCAGAGTTTGGATATTCTGAAAAAATAAAAATTATAAAAAATCATTTTGTTTATAAAAATAAAAAAAATTTATTTACTGCCCCTGGTCATCATTACGATAGTTTAGAAACTCTCCCCAAGGACTTTGACATAATTTCTGAGAATAATCATTCTATTCAATCTATATCTCATAAAAAACAAAACATATTTTGTACTCAATATCATCCAGAACTACCATACAACTATATCGGTAAATTAATGAGTTATTGGAAAAGAAATTATTTAAAGATTATGAGTGAAAATGAATTTGAAGCATTATTAAATAAATTACAAAGTTTTGAAAATGAAGATCAATTTAATAGAGAACTTGAATTACTGAATTGGTTAGAAAATATTAAATTATAATTATTTTTTAGTAGCGATCATAATTAGTGATAAAAAAATCACTGCCAAAAGTCCACAAAAAACTGCTGCAAAAAAAATAGTGGATATGATGAACATAAATACTTTTATATCTGTAATCTTACTAAAAAAAAGTGGTGTCTGTAAAAACTGATCAACAGTAAGTATAAAAGTTAAAACAAAAAATCCCATCATAAAGCCTCTTTTGTAAAATTTAATCCATGATTTTTTAAAGTAATCAATATTCATAATTTGAAGTAGTAATTTTATATTATGGTCATATAATTTCAATTCGATAAGATTTAAATTTTAGGAGGAGACTAACTTGGGTCAATATTTTGAAAATTTTAAAGACGCCTTACCTGATGTAAAAAAAGTTAGAAAAATAAAAAAGGATTTAGAAAAAAAAGGCGTAAAATACATTTATTCTAATTGGATTGATTTTCTGGGTAGTCCAAAAACTAAGCCTATGCCTATATCTGATTTTGAGGATCTTTGTATGGGTAAAGGCCCTCAATTTGCTGTTCATTCTGTTTCCTTTGTTCCAGAATTAACTCCAGCAGATAATGATCAAATACCTGTGCCAGATTTGGATAGTCTCGTTATATGTCCATGGGATAAAACATGTGCATGGGTTTTTGCAGATTTATATTGGAATGACAAACCTTACGATGTTTGCCCAAGAATGACGTTAAAAAAACAAATAAAGGAAAGTGCTAAATCTGACTTGAAATTTTTTGTTGGTATCGAACCTGAATTTTTCTTAATGAAGTGGGAGGGCGACAAACCAGTTAAAGCAATTGACAGAGATCCTATAAATTTGAGAAGACAAGCTTTTGGGTATGACTCAGAGTACTCAATAGATGGAATGCATTTTTTAAAAGAAATAATAGATATTTTAAATAATGATTTGAAATGGGATCTCCATGACGTCGTAGCTGAGGGTGCATATGGCCAGTATGAATTAGATTTCGGTTACACAGATATTTTAGGGATGGCTGATAGATTTGTATTTTTAAGAGTATTACTCAAGGAAGTTGCAAAAAAATATGGATATTTTGTATCATTTATGCCAAAGACAACTATTAGTGATTGGAGAGCTGGCGCTCACATCAATCATAGTGTGGCATCAATTAAAAAGAAAAATAATAACATATATAAGAATGGAAATAATTTCTCTGATAAAGCCTACAATGCTGTCGCTGGAATTTTAAAACATGGAGCAGCGATTACAGCTCTAGCATGTCCAACTGTTAACTCATATAACGGATTTGTTCCTACAGTTGAGGGCCTTGATGGTGGCCGTCATACATGGGCTCCTACGCACATGACATACGGCAGTAATAATAGATCAGCTATGATAAGACTACCACAAAATAGATATTGTATAGAAAATAGGGCGTCTGATTTAACTCAAAATCCTTATTTAACTTTTTCTTTATTAGCCGCAGCTGTTACAGAGGGTATAGACAAAAAAATGAAACCCCCAAAACCAACTAATAAAAGTCTTTATGATTTGACCGAGAAAGAAAAAAAAGAGGTTACTACACTGCCAAGAAATTTATTAGAGGCAGTAGACGCTTTTGCTGCTGATAAATTAACTAAAAAAGTTTTTTCTGAGGCTATGATAAACAATTTTATTGGATATAAATATGATGAGTGGTCTAGATATCATACAACTACAACTGATTGGGAAATCAAAGAATATCTAAAGTTATTTTAATTGATTAGTAAAGAGGAACTACATAAATACCAACTAAATAATTTCAAATTAAAATCAGGCGACATAATAGATTTACAATTAAATTATTTAGCATTTGGGAAATTAAATTCTGACAAATCAAATGTAGTTTTATTTCCTACTAGGTATGCTGGTACACATCTTGAGCAAGGATATCTGATTGGTAATAATTTTCCCATAGATCCAGGTAAATATTTCATCATTATTCCAAATATGTTTTGTAATGGTGTTTCCTCCTCACCCAGTAATACAGAAAAACCCTTTAATGGACCTAATTTTCCTTTAATTACAATATATGATAACGTGCAAGCACAATACACACTTCTAAAAGAAATATTTAACATAGAAAAAATTAAATTAGTTATAGGTTGGTCAATGGGAGGACAACAAGCATTTCAGTGGGCGTCATATTTTCCAGACATGGTAGAAAATATGATTTCTATGTGTGGTCATGCGAAAACCACAGAGCATACATATGTATTTTTAGAGGGTGTTTATGCCGCTTTGACTTCAGATCCAAACTGGAATTCTGGAAATTATGAAAAACAACCTCAAAATGGAAAAACAACAATGGCAAGAGTATGGGCTGGATGGGCGCATGGGCAAGACTGGTTTAGGGAAAAAAAATATATCGATGATGGTTACAAAGATGCAAAAGAAGTTTTGGATAAACTTTGGAATAGAATTTATTATCGCAAGGATGCAAATGATTTATTAGCGATGATAAGAACTTGGCAAGAGCACGATATTAGCAACAATAACAAATTTAATAATCAATTTGATAAAGCTCTTAACTCTATTACTGCGCGATGTATTTTAATGCCAGGTAAAAATGATTTATACTTCCCCCCAGAGGATAATGAAATTGAATTAAAAAATATTAAAAATGGTGAAGTACGTATCATTCCCTCAAGCTACGGTCACTATGCTGGAGCAGGTAAGTCCAAAGATGATTTAAATTTTGTTAATGATGCTATAAAGGATATATTGGCTACTTAACAATAATTTTGAAATATTTTTTTTTACCAATCTTGAGTATTTTTCCGTTATAAGACTTATTAATTGTAAGATTAATATCGTTAATTTGCTCGTCGTCAATCTTTATACCACCACCCTCAATTAGCCTTTTTGCTTCAGATTTTGATGAGACCGTACTATTGGATGTTAGTGTATCTATGAGTTTTGAGTCTATTTTAAAGTTAATTTCATCAATATTATCGTAAGAATTATTTTCAAAAATTGATCTTGCTTTTTCTTCAGCCTCTTGTGCTGAGCTTTCTGAGTGACAATCTGTTGTCACTAAGTATGCTAATTTTTTTTTCGCATTATTGATATCTTCTTTAATTAATATTTTTATTTCTTCTTTATCTAAATCACTAAAAATAAGTAATAGTTTTTCCACATCATTATCGTCCACATTTCTCCAATACTGATAGAAATCGTAAGAACTGTATTTATTTTGATCTATCCAGACAGCGCCTTGCTCGGTCTTGCCCATCTTCTTACCCGTAGAGGTAGTTAAAAGAGGTGTAGTCAGACCAAAAGCATCCTTTTTGTTTATTTTTGATATAATTTCCATACCCAAAACGATATTACCCCATTGATCTGAGCCACCAATTTGCAACTCGCAATTTTCATGTTTATTTAAGTGAAGAAAATCATAACTTTGAAGTATCATGTAATTAAATTCTAAAAATGATAATGATTGCTCTCTTTTAAGTCTCTCTTTAACACTCTCAAATGTAAGCATACGATTGATTGAGACTTGACTTCCCAAATCTCTCAATAACTCTATGTAGTTTAATTTATCAAGCCATTGATCATTATTTATAAATTTTATATTTTCTTTGAAATCTCTAAAATAATGTTCAAATATTCTTTTAAAATTCTCAATATTTTCTTGTATTGTTTCGTAAGTCAAAATTTGTCTTGAGGCATCTTTGCCAGAGGGGTCACCAATTTTTGTTGTGCCTCCACCTAATAGTACTATTGCCTGATGACCATGTTTGATTAGAGTCTTAATAGCTCTTAATTGAACAAGACTACCGGCATGTAATGCATCAGCTGTAGCATCAAATCCAATATAAAAAATAATTTTTTTCTTATTGAGTAAATTATTAAGTTCTATTTCATTAGTGCATTGATTGAATAGATTTCTATCTTTAAATAACTGTATATAATCAATCATATATAATAATTAACATAATTTTATAGATATCAAATGGAATATATCGCCCTCGGTTGCATGTCTGGTACTTCTTTAGATGGTATTGATTGTAGCTTAGTCAAATCTGATGGAGTCTCATATGTTACTGATATATCAAATGAATTCATTCCATATAGTGATGACCTGCAATTAAAATTACGTAATGTAATTTTGAAAGGATACTTAGACGATATCAAAGTTATAAATCAGCTAAATCAAGAATATAAGGATTCTATAAACAATTTTATTAAAAAAAATAATTTCGAAATAGACTTAATTGCAATGCATGGACAAACAATATATCACGATCAAAAAACAAAAATTTCAATACAACTATTTGATAAGAGTATTAGATTTAACACTAACTCTCCTGTTATATGTAACTTTAGAAAAAATGATTTGTTAAATGGTGGTAATGGTGCACCAATAATGCCAGAATTCCACAGAGTCTTAGCTAATCAACTAGATTTAAAAAAGGTTATTTTTGTCAATATAGGAGGTGTTACTAATATAACTGTAATTGATAACCAAAAAATTACTGCTGGTGATAGTTCTTTTGGTAATGCCATCGTCAATGATTTAATTTATGAAAAAACTAAAAAAAGATTTGATGTTGATGGTTCATTATCTAATAATGGTCAAAAAATTGATGTTCTATTTAACAGAATAATAAGTGACAATTATTTTTTAGAAAACATTCCTAAATCTTTAGATAGAAATTATTTTCATAAATACATAGATAATTCTATTAAGGATAAAAAATTAAAAGATTTAATTTATTCATTACTTGAAGTAATTCCTTTTGCAATTAATACTTTGATTTCCTCGCAATCAGACTTCAAAATTATTTTAATGGGTGGTGGAAGAAAAAATCTAACTTTACAAAAAATTTTCAGTGAGTATTTTGATAATATTTCTTTAATTGATGATTTTCAAATAGATGGAGATTTTATAGAATCCCAAGGAATGGCATTACTTGGTATAAGATATATGCTAAAAAAACATTCTACATATTATGAAACTACAAAAGTTTTAAAAAATATTTACTTAGGTGAAAAGTGTTAGCTTTTGTGTTTTTGAATATACTTATTTAAAGTATTCATAAGAGGATCTAGCTTTCCCTCAAATAAGTGATTTGATTTTGAGATAGTTTCCATTGAAACTTCTGCATTTTTTTGTTTTTTAAATGTTTCAAAAAATTCTTTTAAGTTATCTCTTTTTACTATTTCATCTTGTTCAGCTCTAACTATCAATGTTTTGATAGGACAGGGTGATAAAAAATTAAAATCGTATAAATTTACAGGTGGGGCTATTAAAATTAATCCATCTACTTCTGGTCTTCTCATTAGAGTTTGAAATCCAATCCATGCACCAAAGGAGAATCCTACAATCCAACACGACCTAAAATCCTCATTTTTTTTTTGGAGCCAATCTAAAGAGACACTCGCATCATTTAGCTCTCCCTCTCCCTCAGTAAAGGCACCATCACTCTTGCCAACACCACGAAAATTTATTCTTAAAGTTGAAAAACCCGCATCTTTCATCACTTTAAATGCAGCATAATTAACTTTAGTGTCCATAGTTCCACCGTGTTTAGGATTGGGATGGAGAATTATAGCTATATTTGGTTTTTCTTGCTCACTAGGTGAGTATTTGGCTTGAAGTTTACCTTCGCCACCTTGTATAAATACTTCTGGCATAATTAAAGAAGAGATCATAGATTACTTTTGATAAAAAAAGCAAGTTATAAATGAATTCATTAGGTTTTAATAAAGATCCATCAAGCACAACAGTGGTGGTTGCTATGTCTGGTGGAGTAGATAGTTCTGTCACAGCTGGTCTATTAAAAAAAGAGGGATACAATGTTATAGGTATAACTCTTCAGCTCTATACTTCTAATAACTCTGCAAAAAAAGGTTCTTGTTGTTCTGGTCTTGATATTTATGACGCTAGAAGAGTTGCCCAAAAATTAGATATACCCCATTATGTATTTAATTATGAAAAAACATTTAAATCAGATGTAATCGATTACTTTATCAACGCTTACGAAAATGGTGAGACACCCATACCTTGTGTTAAGTGTAATGAGACTGTCAAGTTTAGAGATTTAATGAACTTTGCAAAAAAATTAGAGGCAGATTGTATGGCAACAGGTCATTACATTAGAAGAAAAGGTAAAACTAAAGATGCCCATATGTATAGGGCTGAGGATAAATCGAAGGATCAAAGTTATTTTCTATTTGCAACAACACAGGATCAATTAGATTACCTAAGATTTCCTCTTGGTGAGATATCTAAAGCAGAAACTAGAAAAATAGCAGAGGATCTTGGTCTTATCGTTTATGACAAGAAGGATAGTCAAGATATATGTTTCATTCCAGATGGAGATTATAAAAAATTTATTAAGTCAAATAAGAAGAAAGGTGAAATACTCGACCTTTCAGGTAATGTTTTATCTTTTCATGACGGTATTCAAAATTTTACAGTTGGTCAAAGAAGAGGCTTAGGTATAGCAAATGAAGACCCACTTTATGTTGTTGATATCATTAAAGATAAAAACCAAATAATTGTTGGTGATAAGAAAGATTTGTTAGGTAAATCCCTCTTATTAGGTGATTTGAATTTTATTATGCCAGAGTACGACCTTTCCAAAAAAATTGTTGAAATTCCTTGTAGTGCAAAAATTAGATCTTTATCTGAACCAAAAAAGGGAAAACTAATTAAACAATCTACTTCCTACTCTTTTGAGTTTGATGAACCCGCAGAGGCGATTACAAAAGGTCAAGCATGTGTTTTGTATGATAATGATAGGGTTTTAGGTGGTGGGATTATTAAACAGAAACTGAACTAATTAGGGTATTTACTCGTATTTCCTTGTAAAAATCCTTATTTATCATATATATCGAGATCTATGGCAGCTACAGAACAAACAATTAAACAAGTAAACACACTAGGTAGTAGTGATTACAAATATGGTTTTTCTACTGAAGTAGACGAGATCCGACCTTCAAAAGGTTTAAATGAAGAAATAATAAAATTCATATCTGCCCAAAAAGATGAACCAGAGTGGATGCTTGAATGGAGACTAAATGCATTTAAAGTCTTCAACAAATTACCGAAGCCTCAATGGGCTAAATTGAATATTCCAGAAATTGATTATCAAGATTGTTATTATTACTCAATACCTAAAAGTTTAAAAGATAAACCAAAGTCACTAGATGAAATAGACCCAGAAATACTAAAAACTTATGAAAAACTTGGAATTCCATTAAAAGAACAAAAAATGTTATCTGGTATAGCTGTTGATGCTGTTTTCGACTCCGTATCAGTTGCCACGACATATAAAAAACAACTGAGTGACTTAGGTATAGTATTTTGTTCAATTTCTGAGGCAGTAAAAACTCACCCAGAATTAGTAAAAAAATATCTAGGAAGTGTAATTCCAGTATCAGATCATTCTTTCGCAGCATTAAACTCAGCTGTTTTCACTGATGGATCATTTATTTACATTCCTGAGGGAGTAAGGTGCCCAGTTGAATTATCAACATATTTTAGAATTAATGCAATGAACACAGGTCAATTCGAAAGAACGCTTATAATCGCTGATAAAGACAGCTATGTGAGTTACCTAGAAGGCTGTACTGCACCAATGAGAGATGAAAACCAACTTCATGCTGCTAATGTAGAGTTAGTTGCCCTAGATAATGCTGAAATTAAGTATTCAACAGTTCAAAACTGGTACCCAGGAGATAAAGAGGGTAAGGGAGGCATCTACAACTTTGTAACCAAAAGAGGTGCCTGCAGAGGGAAAAATTCTAAAATATCTTGGACTCAAGTCGAGACAGGATCTGCAATTACATGGAAATATCCAAGCTGCATTTTACAAGGAGATAACTCTAAAGGAGAATTTTATTCAGTAGCCATAACTAACAATATGCAACAAGCTGACACTGGCACAAAAATGATACACATTGGTAAAAACACGTCTTCTAAAATCATATCAAAAGGCATTTCAGCTGGAAAAGCTAATAATACATATAGAGGCCTTGTAAATATTTTGTCGAAAGCCAAAAATGCGAGAAATTTTACTCAATGTGACTCTCTATTAATAGGCAATCAATGTGGAGCTCATACAGTTCCATATATAGAGTCAAGTAATTCCGACTCAATGGTTGAGCACGAGGCCACAACCTCAAAAATTAACGAAGATCAATTATTTTACTGTCAGCAAAGAGGATTAAACAGTGAAGATGCAGTAGGGTTAATTGTGAATGGTTTTTGTAAAGAGGTACTTCAACATTTACCAATGGAATTTGCTGTTGAAGCTCAAAAATTAGTCGCAATTAGCTTAGAGGGAAGCGTTGGATAATGTTAGAAATTAAAAACCTTCATGTCTCTATTGAAGAAAAAAAAATAATTAAAGGTTTGGATTTATCTATTAATAAAGGTGAGGTTCACGCACTTATGGGCCCTAACGGTTCTGGTAAAAGCACACTCTCTTACGTGCTATCTGGTAAAGATAAATATGAAATAAATGATGGAACAATAGATTACAATGGAAAAAATTTATTGGAATTAGATGTTGATGAAAGAGCAAACGAGGGATTATTTCTTGCATTTCAATATCCAATGGAGATACCTGGTGTGCAAACTTCATTTTTTTTGAAAACAGCAATCAATTCTAAAAGAAAATATTTAGGTCAAAGTGAAATGGACGCATTAGAATTTGCTAAATTAATGAAATCAAAAGCAGAAGAATTGAATATAAGTACTGAAATGCTTAAAAGAGATCTAAATGTTAACTACTCTGGTGGTGAAAAAAAGAAACAAGAAATTTTACAGATGTCTATGTTAAGTCCCAAAATGGCTATTTTAGATGAAACAGACTCCGGTTTAGATATTGATGCCTTAAGAATTGTCTCTGAGGGAGTAAATAAATTAAGAAATAATGATAATTCTTTCTTAGTCATTACTCATTATCAAAGACTTTTAAATTATATAAAGCCTGATTTTGTTCATATTATTGCAGATGGTAAAATCGTAAAATCTGGTGATTACTCTTTAGCTTTAGAGCTAGAAGAAAAAGGTTACGAAGAGATATCTCAAACTGCTTAATGGAACTTGTGTTGAATTTAGACAAGATACAATCTAAAAGTGTATCTCAATATGCTAAAGACATCTTAGATAATCAAAACCCATATAAAAATTTTAAAATTGAAAATTATAAATACGCCCAACTCCATAAAGATGTCAAATCAGAAATCTTACTTAGAGATATAGATTTTTCTAAACTATTAGATAATAATAAAAATATTACATCTTCTATTTCAAATCCATTCGACTTAACAGCTAATTTAAATCTCTGGAATTACAATAATGAGGATAGTTTTTTTAGAGTCTCCTCTTTAGTAAAAAGAGAAACTAAATCAGTAAATTTAGATACATTTGATGATAGAAATTTATTTTTAGATATTTCTCAAATAAATGAGAACATACATATATCTAAATCCTCTACAAATGAAATCAATCTTATTATTTTAAATAGCAAATCAAACGATGAGTACCCAAAATCAATTTTCTTAGATTTATCTAATAATTCTAAGTTAAATGTAATTCACTTTAATGTTTCAAATAATAAATCTTTTTTATACTTTGAGACTAATTTACAAGACAACTCATATTTAAATTTTGTTTCTTTTCAATCAGATAACATCCATACAAGAAACGAGTTTTATGCTTCATTAAATCAAGAGTGTAACTTTGATTTATATGGTCTTAATATCAACAATTATGGTGTAAATGACAATTATTCTTTTATACAACATTTAAAGCCCTCTTCATCAAGTAGAGAAGTTTTTAAATCTATTGTTGAGAAGGGCGCTATTACAAACTTTCAAGGAAAGATATATGTTGACTCTATTGCTCAGAAAACTGATGGATATCAAATGAGTAGATCATTGCTTTTAGATGACATATCGAAAGCCAACAATAAACCAGAACTTGAAATTTATGCAGATGATGTAAAATGTAGTCACGGGTCTACTGTTTCCAAATTAGATGACGAGCAAATTTATTATTTTAAGTCCAGAGGAATTGATAGCGAAATAGCTAAAAAAATATTAAAAAAAGCATTTATTATTGAGATTATTGAGTCAATTAAAGACGATATGTTAAAGAATTATTCAAATGAGTTAATTGAAAGTTTATTATCATGAATAATATTAAATTAGATTTTCCAATTTTAGATAAAAAGATCAGAGACAAAGCTATTACTTATCTTGACTCTGCAGCAAGCACTCAGAAACCCAAACAAGTAATTAACTCTATTTCTGAATTTTTAGAAAATTCTTATGAAAATGTTCATAGAGGAATGAATTCACTTAGTATAGATGCTACAGATTTATATGAAAAATCTAGAGATGTAGCAAAAAATTTTATTAATTCTAGTTCTACAAATGAGATAATTTTTACAAGAGGGGCTACTGACTCTATAAATATTATTGCTAATTCATTAGCTGAACATCTTAAAGAGGGCGATAAGATTGTTGTAACTGAATTAGAACATCACTCAAATTATTTGCCTTGGATGAACTTGTGTAAAAAATTAGGTTTAGAATTAAAAATAATTCCTATTTCGAAAGATGGCATTTTATCTGAAGACGATATCATTAATAATTGTGATGACTCCACAAAGGTTCTCTCTTTAACACACATGTCAAATGTAACTGGCCAAATACTTGATATCAAAAAGATTAAAAAATCAATAAATAAAGATACTTATGTTGCCGTTGATGGTTGTCAATCAATAGCACACTTAAAAATTGACGTAAAAGATTTGGATTGTGATTTTTACTCTTTTTCATCTCATAAACTTTATGGTCCATCTGGTATTGGAATTATGTATGGTAAAGAAGATATTTTAAATAAATTAAATCCTCCAACACTTGGAGGAGGGATGATCAATGAAGTTTCATCTAATGATTTTTCTTATGCTATGTTACCTAATAAATTTGAACCGGGTACGCCTTCAATTGAGGCAGCAATTGGCTTTAAAACTGCTATGGAATATTTGAATAATAATAATTACCAAGACTATTTTCTAAATGAAAAAAAACTCAGATCTACATTAATTAAAGCTTTACGTGAATTCAAAGATGTAGATATATATGGCTCTAATGAAGATGGAAATGCTACATCCATTGTTTCTTTTAATATTAAAAACCAAAATTTTAATGATATTGCCACTTTTCTTGACCAATATGGAATAATGATCAGAGGAGGTCACCATTGTTGCCAACCATTTATGAAAAAGTTAGGTATCCCTGGTTCTTGCAGAGTCTCTTTCGGTATTTATAATGATCTCAATGATATTGATCATTTTATAGAATCTTTGAAAAAAACTCTAAAACTTCTTCAATAAGCTATGGATAATAAAACACTTTCAGACTTCATGCCTAAAGTTAGTTCTGACGGTGAGATTACTTACGGAGAAAAATCGTCATCACAGTCAGTGACATTAACAAATGATCATATAATCAAAGTTCTCACAGGCATAAAAGATCCTGAAATGGATATGAATATTTATGATCTTGGTTTAATTTATGACATATCAATTGATAATTTTAACAATATTAAAATTATTATGACACTGACAACAGTTAACTGCCCAGTTGCCGACAGTTTTCCACTAGAAGTTGCTAAAAAAGTTCATGAATTAAAAGATGTAGGACAGGTTAGTATAAAACTAACCTTTCAACCACCATGGAATAAAGATATGATGAGCGAAAATGCAAAGTTAGCTTTAGGTTTTTAATATGACCAATCCTTTATTTTCATTATCCAAAACTGCTGAAGAACAAATTTCTAAATTATTAGTTAATAATAGTAACGCTATTGGTTTGAAAATTGGCTTAAGCACTAAAGGGTGTGCAGGATTGAGTTATACAATGGAGTATGTGAATAATGATAGCATACAAGGTTGTGAGCTAGTCAATGATTACAAGTTCCCTCTTTATATTGAAGATAAAGCAGTTATGTATGTAATAGGTACAGAAATGGACTTTATTAAAGAAGAGTTTGGAGAAAGGTTTATTTTTAAAAATCCTAATCAGACGAGTGAATGCGGCTGTGGTGAGAGTTTTCACGTTTAGATTTTAGTTATATTTATGGCAATCTTATTGGGTATTCTCTCAGCTTTTAGTTTTGGTGTTGGAGATTTTTTAGCTAGATTTTCATCAAAGGAAGTTGGATTTAAAAATTCACTTTTTTGGATGCTGGTTGTTGGCTCAATATTTTATTTAATTTTATTTTATTTTTTTGGAAGTGGTCTTTCACCAAACGCGATTGGTTTGAGTAATAGTTTCCTATCAGGAATTTTAATAATGTTTGGACTTCTTTGTTTGTACAGAGGTCTTCAAATGGGACCAGTGTCAATTGTAGCCTCGATAACAGCGACTAATCCTTTTTTTGTTTTTGTTATAAGATTTTTTTTAGGAAGTGAACCAACACTTACTCAGTGGATTGCCACTCTTGTCGTTATATCTGGCGCAATATTTGTTTCCATAAGCGCTGATAGTTTTAAAGAAAGCCTAGGTTTGTCAAAAAAACAGATAAAAGAGTCTCTAATTGTGTCATTTATGGCTAGTGGCATGTTGGCTTTGGGCCTTATTTTTTCTCAAGAGGCCTCTAACTCTTTAGATCCAATTGAGGCTGTTATATATGTAAGATTTTTTAGCTTATTGGGTATTGCTTCCTTATTATTTTTTATGAAGTCTAAAATAACACTGACAAAAAAAGCAGTTCCTATTTTATTTTTTCAAGGAATATTAGAAACTACTGGTTATTTTTGTTTGGTCTCTGCATATGCTTTTGACAAAGTTAGTATTGCAGTAGTCATTTCTTCAGGTTTTGGTCTTGTAACAGTTTTATTGGCTAGACTAGTCTTAAAAGAAAAAATATCTAAAATTCAAACTTTAGGTATCTCTTTAACTTTCATAGGTGTTGTTGGTCTTACTATCTAATTAAATTTTGAAGTCTCTTTTTATCAAAACGATATGAATTCATTGCTATGGCTAAGCAAATAACTATACCTCCTATAATTGTATTTACATCTGGAGTTTCATTGATACCCAAAATCGGTAGCCACGCCCAAAAAACTCCTCCAACTACTTCTAATAAAGACAGCATTGTTAGCTCTCCCGAAAGTAATTGTTTTGAACCAATGCTAAACAGGATAAGCCCAGTTGCAACGATGAAACCGTGAGTCATACTCAACAAAATATTTTTTAAAGGTAAATAGATTTCTTGATTATTAAAAAACATCAAAAAGATGGAAATAACTGCGCAAAAAATTCCTGCATAAATCAAAATATAAAATTTTTTAAAGTTACTTTTGCTTCTCAAAGCAACGGTGAATGCTGCAAAGCCAAGACTTGATATGAAGCCCATAATTAATCCATACAACGACCCACTAAAGGCACTGGCATATATCATTATTAAAGCACCAAAAAACGCAATAATCATGGTTATAAAATTTTGTTTTGAGATTTTCTCATTAATAAACACTAGGGCAATTAATGATGCTAAAAAAGGCATTAACGCTAACATAAATAGAGTAACTGCAGCAGTTGTATTGCTAATTGAATAAATAAAACCAACCATGGCTGTTGTTAAACTAAGACCACCAATTACAGAAACTTTATCTATTTTAATTACATTCATAAAAAAGTTTTTTTGTTCATTAACAATAAGATATAAGGATATGATAGTTGCAACTGTAAGCCCTCTTATAACAAGGTAGGGGAGTTGATAGATTTGAGGGTCTATCATATTTTTAACTACCAGCGGTCCAAAACTCCATATTAACCCACTTAAAACTACTATAATTACTGCCTTGATGTGGTCGCTCATTTTAAGAAATTAACTTATTTTATAAATTAACTTTTTAATAGTTAATTACTGATAAAGAAATCTGAGAGAGTTTTAATATCATCAAAAGAAGTATTCTTACCCTCATTACTTCTTAGAGTAAATGAGTCTGACTCAATCTCTTTCTCACCCATTACTAGAGAATAGGGTATCTTTTTAGAAACAGAATTTCTTATTTTATAACCCAATTTGTTATCAGATCCATCAACAATTACTCTTACACCCAGTTTTTGAAGTTCCCCTTTAATTCGGTTACTATGATCAACAAATTTTTCGGACACAGGTAGAATTGCAAGTTGTATGGGCGTAACAAATAAAGGAAGCCAGCCATTAGTGTTTTCAAGAATAATTGCTATAAACCTTTCTAGAGATCCGACAACTGCTCGGTGTATCATTATTGGAACTTGATTTTTGTCATCTTTGTCTTTGTATTTTGCACCCAATCTATCAGGGAGATTGAAGTCAATTTGTATCGTTCCACATTGCCATTCTCGACCCAGTGAGTCCTCTAATGTAAATTCTATTTTTGGGCCATAGAATGCCCCTTCACCCTCTAAAATATTAAATTCTTTATTGTTGTCTTTTAAAACTTTTTTTAACTGATTTTCAGCATTGTCCCAGTTTTCTTGCGTACCAATACTTTTTTCTGGGCGAGTAGAAATATTATATTTTATTTTTTCAAATCCGAACTTTTTATACACTCTCTCAATTAATAGGGTTGTCTCATTACAAACATCATAAATTTGTTCTGCAGAACAAAATATGTGGGCATCATCTTGAGTAAAACCTCTGACCCTAAATAATCCATTTAGAGCTCCAGAGGGTTCGTATCTATGACACTTACCAAACTCCGAGTATCTAAGTGGTAAATCTTTGTAAGTTATTAGTTGAGAGTTAAATAAAACAATATGACATGGACAATTCATAGGTTTTAGTGCAAATGTCTTATTGTCAGTTTCTGATGTAAACATATTTTCTTTAAAATTGTCCCAATGACCAGACTTTATCCAAAGCTCATTTGAAACTAGCTCAGGTGTTTTTACTTCAAAATAGTTAAGTTTTTGTTGCTCAGAGCGAATATATTTTTCAATATTTTGATACAATGTTAAGCCTTTATCTTTCCAAAATACATTCCCTGCTGATAAATCAGTTAGAAGGAACAAACCCATATCAGTGCCTAATCTTCTATGATTTCTTTCTTTAGCCTCTTCTAAATTTTTTAAATAAACCCGAAGTTCTTTTTCAGAATACCAAGCGGTTGCATAAATTCTTTGAAGCATTTTGTTAGTGCTAATACCTCTCCAATAAGCCCCTGATACATTTGTTATTTTAAAGCTAGCATTATAATCTTTTGTGCTTTTATGATGAGGGCCTTTACAAAGGTCAGTAAAATTTTTTTGCTCGTAAAGTGTTATTTCATCGGAATTATCTAAATTATTAATAAGTTCCAATTTATATTTATTATCCTTAAATATTTCTGATGCTTCTTTTTTTGTTACTGCCCTCTTTAAAAAGTCTCTTCCCTCTAAGAGAATTTCTTTCATTTTTTTTTCTATATTAGCTAAGTCATCATCTGATAGAGTGCTTTCCATATCAAAGTCATAATAAAAACCGTTCTTTATAAAAGGACCAATAGTTGGTTTAGCATTTGGAAAAAGAGTAATTACAGCTTCAGCCAAAATGTGAGCCATATCGTGGCGCATTATATTTAATGCATCATCAGATTTAGGTTTAATGGGAGTGCTATTTTCAACTTCAGTATCCCAATAATTATTATTAGAGTCTTTATATGCTATTATATCGCTCATAATTCTAATTTTTTATAAAAACAACTTTTTTTACCCGTATGACAAGCGCCAATTCCTTCAAGCTCTACTTCATAAATTAAAGCGTCACTGTCACAATCAGTATAAATATTAGTAATATTAAGTTTATTGCCAGAAGTTTCGCCTTTTAACCATAATTTTTTTTTACTTCTACTCCAAAAGTGAGCTTTTTTTGTTTTTACTGTCATTTCAATAGAATTTTTATTTGAATAGGCCATCATAAGAATTTCATTAGTTGACTTCTCTTGAGCAATTGTAGGTATTAGCCCATCAGAATTAAAAACTAGTTGATTTATGTTGAAATTTTCCAATGTCTTGATTTTTAATGATTTTTACTTTTATTAAAGTATTTTTCAATTATTAAAAGAATTTTTTCGATGAATTATTATTTAGCACCAATGATGGGTTACACAGACTGCTATTTTAGAAGTTTAGTCGAAAACATTTATGGAAATAGTGTAACTACCTTTTCTGAAATGATAGTGGATAAAGCAATCATCCACAATGAGACTAAAACAATAACCAAGCATTTTTTAAAAAATAATAAAAGCGCCATTCAAATTGCAGGCTCAGATCCTGAAGAAATTAAAAGAGCAATAAATATTTTAAATAAAGTAGATATTATTAAACATGTAAATTTTAATTTAGGTTGCCCAAGCTCTAGAGTCCAAGAAAATATGCTTGGTTTAGCTTTAACCCAAAAGTATGACTTAGTAAAAAAATGTTTATTTGAATTGATCAAATATAATAAAGATGTATCGGTAAAATGTAGACTTGGTTTAGGTATGAATGAGGATAAGAGTTATATTTTTGATTATCTTAAATTATTTTATGAAATAGGAATTAAAAAAGTATTTATACATTGTAGAAATGGTGTTTTGAACTTAGATACCAAAAAAAATAGAACAATTCCAAAAATTAATTACAATTTATTTTTAGAGTGTTGTGATCAATTTCCTGAAATGGAACTTATTCCTAATGGTGAGGTTAATGATTTAGAAACCTTTAAATTTTTTCAGTCAAAAAATATTACTCAATTTATGATTGGTAGGCAATTTGCGAAAGACGCTTTTTTTTTAGAAAAATTAGATCTTGAGAATGTCAAAAAGAAGACAGCTTCAATAATTAATACAATAAATGAATTAGAGCATTACAAATATTTAAATATTAATTTATTAAAAAAAAGTATATTCACTGCACTTAGTAACATATCAAATTCCAAAAAAGTAAAAAAAGAAATCTCAGTTATTAATAACTATAGTGGCTTACTAAATTATTTTGAGAGGAATGCCATTTGGAGTTAGAGAGATTATATAAATCTTCCACTTTCTTATCAAAATATGAATATCTTAATAATTCTTATGATGTTTCAAAGGTTGATGCTCAATTAATACTTAACCACTACAAAAGTAATATAAAAAAATATTCTAATTCCTCTACAACTAACTTTCTCAATATAAATACACTTAAAAATGAGCTTATTTATTTAATTTTTATATCAATTCATCAAAATTTAATTTCTCAGTCTAATGGATCAAGATTGTGGTCTGTTTTATGCAAAAATATTTTAAGTAAAATCATTAATATCAATCTATACAGATCATTTAATAATAGTTTAAAAAAATATTATTTTATTTTAGGTATGGGTAAAATTGGAGTAAGAGATTTAAATTTTGCCTCTGATATCGATATAATCATATTCTATGACTCCAAAAATAGTCCTATTTCCCTCCAAGATTTTAATAAATCTATAAAGAAAACCATTAGTGAAATATCGAATATTTCTGAGACTTTTTTTCATAAAATAGATTTAAGGTTACGACCAGATTTTGGTGATTCATTAATTATATCTGATATGGATCAAGCAATTAATTACTATACTTCAGTTGGCAGAAATTGGGAGAGATTAGCATTTCATAGATCAAGTTTTTTGTGTGGCGATATTCAAAAATATTTCTCATTTAAGGAAGCAATAAAAAGTTTTTTATTTAGAAGAACATTTGACTATTACGCTATAGATGAAATTAAAAAGCTTTTTGCCTCCAGTAATACTGAACAAAAGCTAGATATAAAAAATTCTTATGGCTTTATTCGATCTTGTGAAAATATAATACATTTTAACCAACTTCTTTGGTCTGGAAAAATAAATTCTCTTAAAGAGAGTAATATTCATAAATTACTTATAAATTTAAAAAAACATGAAAATATAATTCCAAAAAATGACTTAAAAAATATAACAGAGGCATATTATTACTTCCGTAAAATTGAGAATTATTTACACATAAAAAAGAATACTTTTCAGAATATAATTGATTCTAATAAAACCTATTTAAATTTAGTATTAGATAACTTTT
Source organism: uncultured Alphaproteobacteria bacterium (assembly GCA_902599405.1). GTDB lineage: Bacteria > Pseudomonadota > Alphaproteobacteria > HIMB59 > HIMB59 > HIMB59. The sequence goes on from CACKFO010000004.1 coordinate 63,958, forward strand.
CAAAAAAATTAGAGAAGCATAAATTTGAAATTCAAACAATATATCAGCGTTTATTTTTCCCTAAAATAAATAGAGAAAGTTTACGACGTGAAAAATTTAATGAGTCTAGCCAAAAAATTATTTATAGTCTTTTAAAACGAGCTGAGAACATCAATAGTTCAGAAACAGTAAAAAATGATTATTTAGAGTCTATTTCAAGTCTCATAAATATTTTATCAACACATAATAAACGAGATGATCTAATTATAAAATTTGACTATTTAATTAATTATTATAAGTCTGGAGTCCATTTAACTGCTTTATACAAATACAATAATAAAATTTTTTTAGAGTTAGCTTTCATATTTGAGAATTCTTCAAAATTAACAAATCTTATTTACAAAAATCATTTTTTAATAGAGTCACTAGTCTATTTTTTTAATTATGGCATACCTACTTTTAAGCTGAGAGAATTTTCTGATAATTTTGATTTAGATTTAAAAAAATCAATTCAGGATATTTATGAAATTTTATTCCTTTTAGATTATTTGTTACTTTCAAAAAAAATAACAAATACTGACTTCCTCAAAAAACGAAATACCGCTGTAAGAAAGTTTATTTTTTATATTTTTGAACTAGTTAAAAATGAATACATTGTCAATAGAAGCAATATTTTCTCTGACTTAACACCGATTTTATTTGGAAGTTACGGTGTCAAAATGGCTACGAATTTTTCCGATTTAGATATTTTTTTTATATATCAATCAAACAAAAATAATCACATAGATAATATTAAAATTGTAAGGAGATTTTACTCGATAATGAAACAATATATTGATCCAAATATCCTAATAATTGATGATAGAAATAAACCTTTTGATAGAGACTCTGATCAAGTCATTAATATTGAAAATTTCTTTTCATTTTATTCAAAGACTAGTGAACCATTTCATAAATTGTCTTTTATGAAGGTATGCCTTTTAACAAATAATCTAAAATTAGTTAAGTATTTTACAAAAATGAAAAATCAAATTATTTCAAACTTTTCTAAAATTGATAATGAATACTTTTTAAAAATAGTAGATATAAAAAATCCTTTAAAAAATAATAAGGATCTTTTTCAACTCTTTAAAATTAAAGAAGACATCAACCACATAAATAATAAAGAGTTTTCATATCGTGACGATATTAATTATTTAAGAGAGTTGCTTATGTTTGAAAATCTAACTAGCAACCCGTCCAAAGTAGATAATAAAAAATATTTAGACAGGTTGCTTTTAATTTAGTTTAGTAATCGTAATACATGTCGAACTCTGCAGGTGTAACTAGCAGTTTATTTGGTTCGATTTCTTCTTCTCTTTTGTATTCGATATATGATTCGATTAAATCTTTAGTAAACACATTACCCTCTAAAAGATAATCATGATTTGACTCAAGATTATTAATCGCTTCCTCAAGAGTACCAGGCACTTCCTTTACTTTAGATTGCTCTTCAGGAGGTAAATCATAAAGATTTTTATCCATTGGTTCACCAGGATCAATTCTATTCTTAATTCCATCTAAACCTGCCATAAGCATAGCTGAAAATGCTAAATAACCATTTGCAGTTGCATCTGGACATCTAAACTCAACTCTTTTTGCCTTAGGAGATGGTGAGTATGCGGGTATTCTACATATAGCACTTCTATTTCTATTTGAGTATGCAAGCTTAACTGGAGCCTCATAACCTGGAACTAATCTCTTGTAAGAGTTAATAGTTGGATTTGTAAAAGCTAATAAAGATGGTGCGTGCTTAAGCAAACCACCAATATAAAATTTTGCCTCATCGCTAAGATTAGCATATCCACCTTCACCATAAAATACTGGTTTACCGTTTGACCAAATACTTTGATGACAATGCATTCCTGAACCATTGTCGTTTGAAAGAGGTTTTGGCATAAAAGTAGCACTTAAACCATTACTTTTTGCTGTATTTCTTACAACGTATTTATATTTTTGAAGATCATCGGCCATCTTAACCAATGTGTCGAATTTTAAATCAATTTCACATTGACCAGCAGTAGCAACTTCGTGGTGTTGCGCTTCAACACTCATACCAATCGCAACCATGTGATTTACCATTTCTGATCTAACATCCTGCATAGTGTCATGAGGTGGGCATGGGAAGTATCCACCTTTATTTCTAACTTTATAACCTAGATTTGGACCTTCGGCTGTGCCTGTATTCCAAACGGCTTCACCGGAGTCAACAGAAAAAGAGGAGTGATGAGGGTGCGTGTTAATTTGAACGTTGTTGAAAAGAAAAAATTCAGCTTCTGGTCCAAAGAAAATACTATCACCAACTCCTGAGGTTTTAACGTATTCTTCTGCTTTTTTTGCAACGTATCTTGGATCTTTATCGTACTTTTGCCCGGTAATTGGATCTTGAATATCACATATTAGAACTAGAGTAGGATCTGTAAAAAAAGGATCTACAAATGCAGTCTCAATATCTGGAATTAATATCATGTCACTAGCTTCAATTGACTGAAAACATCTAATTGAAGAGCCGTCGAAACCAATACCTTCCTCAAATACATCCATTTCAAATGTATTAATATGGTTTGAAAAGTGCTGCCATGTTCCTAAAGGATCAGTAAATCTAAAATCAATATACTTAATACCATTTTCATCGATCATTTTTTGTAATGATTTTTTGTCCATCTAATAACCTCCTGAGTTGTTAACTTGGTTTGTGTAAAAACTAAATTGCGTCTTTACCTTTTTCGCCTGTGCGAATTCTAATAGCCTCTGAAACTTCGTATACAAAAATTTTACCGTCGCCGATTTTACCTGTATTAGAATGCTTGATAATAACATCGATTGCTTCTTTGTATTTCTTGTCATCAACTACTAATTCAATTTTAACCTTTGGCAGAAAGTCTACTACATACTCAGCTCCTCTATAAAGCTCAGTATGACCTTTTTGTCTACCAAACCCTTTTACTTCAGATACGGTTAATCCACTTAGGCCTATTTCGCCAAGGGCATCTTTAACATCCTCTAATTTAAAAGGTTTAATTATTGCCTCAATTTTTTTCATATTTAGCGATCCAAATATAATGTTTAATTTGCATAATATCTATACTATAAATTAATTCAATTTTTGGCGGGTGTAGCTCAGTTGGTTAGAGCGCCGGTTTGTGGTACCGGAGGTCGGGGGTTCAAGTCCCCTTACTCGCCCCAATTTGTGCGCCAGTGGCGGAATGGTAGACGCGCTGGTCTTAGGAACCAGTGGGCAACCGTGGGGGTTCGAGTCCCTCCTGGCGCACCAGAATACAAGTAATATGGATTATAAAAACATAGAAAAAAAAAGTTACAAATCATCTTTTGAGGTATCTTTAGATCAAAGCGCTATTGCTAAAATTATCGATGAAAAAATATCAGAAAAGCAACCCACTTTTGAAATTGCAGGTTTTAGAAAGGGCAAAGTACCGGTAAGCATCATAAAGTCTAAAATTGGTCTTCAAATTGAAAACGAGGTATTAAATGAAGAGGTATCAAAAAATATAAATAAAATCAGTGAGGATGAAAAAATACAATCCCTTATACAACCTGATGTTAATTTTAAAGATAATTATAATTTTACCTTGGCTTTTTATTTAAAACCCGAAATTAAAATGGATGAGTTAAAAACAAGTGAAATAGAGAAAGTTACATCAGAGGTAACAAAAAAAGATATTGATGATTTTAGAGAAAAAGTAAGAAAAGAGTACTATTCATTAGAGAGTATAGATATATCAGATGAAAATTCCGTTATAGATTTTGAAATATTAAATTATGAAGATGAACAAAAAAAATTATTTTCTCAAAAAGAGGTAAGAGTAGACTTAAACACCCAAACTAAAGAAGAAGTATTTTTAGACTTAAAAAAAGCTCTTTTAAAAATTAAAAATAAATCTGACATAAATTTTTCTACAAAAGGAATAAAGATAAACGCTCAAATCAAAGATATAAATAAAAAGATCTATCCCAAGAATGATGACGAGTTGATTAAAATTTTAAAATTAAAATCTATTAAAGAATTAAATGACAAAATTGATAATAAACTCAATGAGGATATGAATTATCTTCAAAAAGAGTTTTTTATTGAAGATCTACTTAAAGTCCTATCACAAAAGAAAAAAATTGATATCAATGAAGAGGTTGTAAATCTCGAACTTAAAAGAAAATATCAAATTGATTTATCTAAAATGAAAGATGAGCACAAAGAAAGAATTGATAGTTTAAAAAAACTCACAAGTGAGAATATTCAAAAAGATGTTCTTTTTTCTGAATTAGTAAAATTTTTAAATGTAAAAGTTGAGCAGAAAGAACTCCAAGAGTATATTCAAAAATATTATGGTGAAAAAATTGATCAAAGAACGGCAGAAACTGCATATGGCACTCTTCTTAGAAATAAAATAGCAGATGAGTCTATGAAAACTTTTAAAATCAAAGAAACTAAGTTAAGCTTAGAAAAGCTAATGAAAAAAGGATCTCAAAATCATGAATCTAGTACCCATAGTAATTGAACAATCTGGTAAGGGGGAGAGATCTTTTGATATTTTCTCTAGACTGCTTAGAGAAAGAATTATTTTTTTGACAGGCGCCATCAATGATGAGACTGCCTCTTTAATATGTGCTCAACTTTTATTTTTGGAATCTGAAAATCCCGAAGAACCAATTAATCTATATATTAACTCACCAGGAGGTTTAGTTACTGCTGGTTTAGCCATGTATGATACTATGCAATATATTAAATGTCCCGTTCATACTGTTTGCATAGGTCAAGCTGCCTCTGCAGGTTCATTAATACTCGCTGCAGGAAAAGAGGGCAACAGGTATGCTTTACCACACTCTAAAATAATGATTCATCAACCATCTGGTGGTTTTTCAGGACAAGCGAGTGATATTAAAATTCATGCCGAAGAGATATTAAAGACAAAAAAAAGACTCAATGAAATATATCAAAAGCATACCAAAATAAGCATTGGTGAAATAGAAAAGGCAATGGAGAGAGATAGATTCTTTGACCCTGAAGAGGCGCAAAAATTTGGTTTGATAGATAAAGTAATTACTACTAGAATTGAAAAATAAAAATGTCTGATGAAAAAATAATCTCTGCTAATAGCTCTGATAAAAAAATATCATGCTCTTTTTGTGGTAAAAGCCAAGAAGAGGTTAAAAAATTAATTGCTGGACCAAATGTCTATATTTGTAATGAGTGTGTGGTTTTATGTAAGGATATACTTGTTGAAGATGATAAAATTGATACAAAGAAAAAATTTGAGATACCAAAACCAAGTGAGATCTATAATTACCTTGATGATCATATAATTGGTCAAGATCATGCAAAAAAAATATTATCTGTATCTGTTTACAACCATTATAAGAGAGTTCAAAACCCGTCAAAAGATATAGAAATTTCTAAATCAAACATATTACTTATTGGACCAACTGGTTGTGGTAAAACACTTTTAGCTCAAACCCTAGCAAAATTTTTAAATGTACCTTTTACAATTGCTGATGCTACCACGTTGACGGAGGCTGGATATGTAGGTGAAGATGTTGAAAATATTATTTTAAGATTACTTCAGCAATGTGATTATGATGCATCTTTGGCTCAAAAGGGTATCGTGTATATTGATGAAATTGATAAAGTGGGTAGAAAAAGTGAAAATCCATCTATAACAAGAGATGTATCCGGTGAGGGAGTTCAACAAGCTTTGCTAAAAATAATTGAGGGAACAACAGCTAGCGTGCCACCTCAAGGTGGAAGAAAACATCCTCAACAAGAGTTCCTTCAAGTTGATACAAAAAATATTTTGTTTGTTTGTGGGGGCGCGTTTGAAGGCATTGATAAAATTATAAAAAATCGAGTAAATAAAAAGTCTATAGGTTTTAATAAATCAATTAATCAGGACCAACCAATGACTTCACAGCTTGAAAATGACGATTTGATTAAATTTGGATTAATACCTGAATTAGTAGGAAGACTTCCTGTAAGCGCTAGTCTGAATGAATTATCTTTAGATGATTTAAAAGAGATTATTACAAGACCAAAAAATGCAATATCAAAACAATACAAGGCTCTTTTTTCTTTTGAAGGGGTTGAATTCGAGATAACTGAAGATGGTAGAGAACAAATTGCCCAATTAGCTGTTGAAAAAAAAATTGGTGCACGAGGCCTAAGGTCAATTATGGAAAAGCTGCTTCTAGATTGTATGTATGATATTCCTGATAAGGATTCTGTGGATAAGGTAGTTTTAAGTAAAGAGTCGGTAATCTCAAATAGACCAATAATCGTATATAAAGAAAAACCAAAAATAAAAAAAAAAGTGGGTGAAAATTAAAAATTCCTCACTATCTTAATAGTATGGAAAATCAAATCATTGGACCTATTTTACCTTTAAGGGACTTAGTTGTTTATCCCTCTATAACCTCACCTTTGTTTGTTGGCAGAGCTAAATCTATTGATGCAATTAATTTTGCCATGAATAATAACAACAAGATTATTTATTTATTTACGCAAAAAGAACCAACGACTGATGATCCACAAGTTAACGATGTTTATTCCTACGGAGTAAAATCAAAAATTATCCAGTTTCTTAAGTTACCTGACAATACATATAAAGTCCTTACTGAAGGTTTAGAAATTGTTAAAATAAAGTCTGCTGTTAAGGCAAGTAATAACTTTCTCACAGCTAAGCTTGAGCCTGTAGTAATTAACAAAAAAAATTCAGTTGAATTAAAAGCTTCTTTAAGAGTTTTAAAAAATGAATTTCAAAATTATATACAAAATATAGGAAATAATAATGACATCCTTGAAGGACTTTTAAATATTGAAGACCCATATCAGTTCATTGATAATATTTATTACAACTTAAACATCGGAATTGAAGATAAACAAAAAAATTTAGAAATTATTGATATTAATAAAAAAATTCAAAACTTACTGAATTTCTTTTCAAAAGAACTTAACTTTTCTGCACTTGAGAAAAAAATTAAAAATAGAGTAAAAAGACAAATGGAAAAAACTCAAAGAGAATATTACTTAAATGAGCAAATGAAAGCTATTCAGAAAGAGCTTGGTGATGGTGAAGATGGTTCTAACGAATATTCTGAAATAGAGAAAAAAATACATGAGGTAAAATTATCAAAAGAGGCAAAAGAAAAAGCTTTAAATGAATTTAAAAAACTAAAATCTATGAGCCCAATGTCTGCAGAAGCATCAGTTATTCGCAATTACCTAGAATGGATATTAGATATACCATGGGAAAAATTCTCAAAAGAAGTCATAGACATAAAAGGTGCTGAAAAAATTTTAAATGATGATCACTATGGTCTTGAAAAAGTAAAAGAGAGAATACTTGAATTTTTAGCAGTCAAAAAAAGATCAAAGAAAGCCTCTGGAACAATACTTTGTTTTGTAGGACCTCCTGGTGTAGGTAAAACTTCGTTAGGTAAATCGATCGCGAGAGCTACTGGTAGAGAATTTGCAAAGATTTCTCTTGGTGGTATTAGGGATGAGGCTGAAATTAGAGGACATAGAAGGACATATATTGGCTCGATGCCTGGTCGATTTATTCAGGCTATGAAGAAAACAAAAACATCTAATCCTATTATCTTATTAGATGAAATTGACAAAGTAGGTAGTGACTGGAGAGGGGATCCATCTTCTGCATTATTAGAAGTCTTAGATCCTGAACAAAACAATCAGTTTAATGATCATTACCTTGAGGTTGATTACGATTTATCAAATGTAATGTTCATTTGCACTGGTAATACTTACAACATACCCGGCCCACTACTTGACAGACTAGAGGTCATTGAAGTATCTGGATATACAGAAAAAGAAAAAGTTGAAATAGCAAAAAAATATTTAGTTCCAAGAAAAATGAACAAGAATATTTTAAAGAATAATGAGTTTAAACTTGATAAGAGTTCAATTACTAAAATAGTAAGACACTATACCAGAGAGTCAGGTGTCAGAGGGCTTGAAAAAGTTTTTGATAAATTATTTAGAAAACTTGTATTTCAATTAGAAAAAAACAAATCAAGATCAAAAAAGCCATTTGTTTTTGATGATAAAGCTATAAAAAATTTTTTAGGCCCAGAAAAATTTAAAGATAGTGTCATAGAAAAGAAAAATTTAGTGGGCATCACCAACGGACTTGCATGGACTCAGGTTGGTGGAGATATATTAAATATTGAAGTCAATTTATCATCAGGTAAGGGAATGATTAACGCTACAGGTAAGCTTGGCGACGTGATGAAAGAGTCTATTACTGCTGCATTAGGTTACATTAAATCTAATTCAGTTGAGTTTGGAGTAAATCCAAAGGTTTTCGATAAAATAGATATTCATTTACATGTACCTGAAGGAGCTATACCTAAAGATGGCCCAAGTGCTGGTATTACAATATTTACTTCATTAATTTCATCTTTAACTGATATAAAAATTAAAAGAGATATTGCTATGACCGGAGAAATCACTCTAAAAGGAAGAGTTCTTCCAATTGGGGGATTAAAAGAAAAATTATTAGCTGCAATTAGGTACGGCATAAAAACTGTCATAATCCCAAAAGAAAATGAAAAGGACTTAGTTGAAATACAAAAAGACATTCAAAACAAGTTGATAATTAAAAAAGTAGAGTTCGCAAAAGAGGTGTTGGACTTAGCTCTTGATGGAAAAATAACTAAAATCAACAAAAAATTAGACTGGAGACACTTAGTTACTGAGTCTATGAAGCCAAAAAACCAGCAGAATCAAGAAAAAACATTCGTCAACTAGTATATTGTTGTTGATTTTCTTACCTTTTTCTTACTACAATTAACTAATAGAATCACTAAGGAGGTTCGGTATGAACAAAAATGAACTCATTGCTGAATATAGTACGAAAAATGGTGTTGGAAAATCAGATGCAACTAAGGCTGTAGAAAGTTTATTTGATATTATCACATCTACTTTGAAAGCAGGAGGGGATGTTAAGATTGCCGGCTTTGGTACTTTTAAGGTAGCTAACACAAAAGCTAAGACTGGAAGAAACCCAAGAACGGGAGAGTCAATCCAAATTCCTGCATCAAAAAAGCCAAAATTTCTTGCTGGAAAACAGCTTAAAGAACTAATAAAGTCCACAGTCTAATTTTTTGCAAATTAGATAGGGCGATTAGCTCAGTTGGTAGAGCATCTCGTTTACACCGAGAGGGTCGGCGGTTCGAGTCCGTCATCGCCCACCATTCGACATTTGTCGGGGGTGTAGTTCAGTTTGGTTAGAACGCCTGCCTGTCACGCAGGAGGTCGCGGGTTCGAGTCCCGTCGCTCCCGCCACTTAAGAGCAGTTATTTTATTTTTTTTAACTTTTTCTTTATTCTCATGCTCTTCTTATAAATCAAAAGATGTTTACGGATTAAAGACTCTTGGTGTGAGTTTTGGCGATACCACAATTAAAGGTTTTAAAATTGAACCAGGTTGGAATGCTAGTTCAAAAGAAGAAATAAAAAAATATCAAAGAAAAAAAAACTTGGCACTTTTTCAACTTCAGAAAGAGAAAACAAGATACGGAGATACTGCTTTTTTTATCCAAGCACCAGGAGATGAATGTTATAACAAATTAAAAGATTGCTCACGACCAAATGGTGAAAAACAAAAAAGAGTAGAGGTAGGGACCAATTATGGTTTTCAAGGAGAAATATGGTTATCTTATTCTTTTTTAATCACTGAAAATTATGAATTAAATAATGATAGCGCTATGAATAAATCAATATTGCAATTTCATAGTACAGAGAGTTTTTTTGGTCCTATGTTTATGCTTCAGGTAGATAAGAAGAGAGGTTTGCTTTGGAGACATGAGTCTAGTGAAGGAGTAATTATTATTGAAGGAGGGAATGATGATTGCTCACCTGGTGCTGGGGGGCCAGAAGATACTGATAAAAGAATTTTTTGTGAAGCTAGGCATGATTGGTACCAAATAATTTCTGCTAAAAATTTACAAAGAAATAAATGGTATGATTTAGTCTTCAATATTAATTTTAATAAAAGGGATATTTCCAAAGCATTTCATAAAATTTGGTTAAATGGAAAGTTATTGCATTACAGAAAAAACCAAACACTTTGGAAAGATCAAAAAGGTGTAAAAAACTCAGATAATTTGGCAAATTTTAAATTTGGTATTTATGGTTCAAGATTAGATGGCTCTTATCAGTCTATTTATGCTGATGAAATTCACTTTGGAACTGAATGTGAAGATCTTTTAATAGAAAATATTGGCTATTATTGTAATAATCTAAAAAAACAAACATTAAATGAATCATTTCCTATCTTTACAGAAGATAGAGTTGCTTATTATTCTAAAGGTTAAAAATTTTTTTTTACTTTTTTGACACTCAAATATTTAAAAATCATGTGTAAGACTAATGCGTCATTTTTATCGTCACTAAATACATATTGTTTCTTATAATGTATTGCGTTACGGAAAATCAAAACTTTTAATGTATAACCTAGATTATATTTTCATATTGATATTCATTGTTATTGGGGCAGGAATGGCAATCGCTATGTATTTGCTCTCAAAAATATTATCACCCAGCTCACCTGATACTGAAAAACTATCTGCGTATGAATGTGGTTTTGAGGCATTTGACGACGCTCGGTCAAAATTTGATGTTAAGTTTTATTTAGTATCAATACTATTTATTATATTTGATTTAGAAATTGCGTTTTTATTTCCCTGGGCCGTGAGTCTTAGCAATATTGGAGCTCTTGGTTTTTATTCAATGATGTTTTTTTTATTTATTCTCACAGTAGGATTTATATATGAATGGAAAAATGGAGCACTAGATTGGGAGTAGTATTAGAAAAAGACAAATCATTAAATATTGATGAGCTATTTGAAAAAAAAGGTTTTGTAACAGCATCATTTGAAAATTTAATAAATTGGGCGAGGTCAGGATCTTTATGGCCTATGACTTTCGGTTTAGCATGTTGTGGTGTTGAGATGATGCACTCCTATATGAGTAGATACGATCTAGATCGTTTAGGTGTAATTCCAAGAGGCTCTCCAAGACAATCTGATGTAATGATTGTTGCGGGAACTCTTACAAACAAAATGGCTTCTGCTTTGAGAAAAGTTTATGATCAAATGCCTGAACCAAGATGGGTAATCTCTATGGGTTCTTGTGCTAATGGAGGAGGATATTATCACTATTCTTACTCTGTTGTTCGAGGATGCGATAGGATAGTGCCTGTTGATATTTATGTCCCTGGATGTCCACCTACAGCAGAAGCTCTTTTGTACGGCATTATGCAACTTCAAGATAAAATCAAAAAGAAAAAGAAGATTTATAGGTAAATTTCTTGTCTCCAAATATTTTACAAAAATATTCAACTGGTAACTTCCATTTTCCAATAAAGTCTGGAATAGACAATATATTAGTTAACAAAGACTCCATTCTAGAAGTAACACAAAAAATTAAAGAAGACGAAGATCTACTCTATGATCAGTTAATTGATATTACTGTAACTGATAATATGCTATCCAAATCAAGTTATTCAAATGAACGATTTACTCTTATCTACTCTTTTCTAAGTTTAAAATTTAATAAAAGATTATTTATTTTTACTAACATTTCCGAAGATAATTTAGATATCAATTCAATAACACAAATTTTTGAGTCTGCCGATTGGTTTGAAAGAGAATGTTACGATCTTTTTGGCATAAACTTTGTTAATCACCCAAATCTTCAAAGAATAATGAATGATTATAATTTTCAAGGTCATCCGCTCAGAAAAGACTTTCCTCTGACGGGTTATGAAGAGGTTCGTTATGATGAAAACTTAAAAAAAGTTGTTTATGAACCTGTAACATTAAAACAGGAATTTAGAGATTTTGACAATGAAAGTCCCTGGGAGGGAATGAAAGAAACAATTAAAGAGGAGCTTGAAAAGAAGTAATGTCAGAGAATTTTAAACCTGTAACTCTAAACTTTGGACCCCAACATCCTGCCGCTCATGGTGTTTTAAGACTTCTTGTACAATTAGAAGGGGAGGTAGTTAATAAAGCTGAACCTCACATTGGACTTTTGCATAGAGGAACTGAAAAATTAATTGAACAGAAAACTTATACTCAAGCTATTCCATATTTTGATCGTCTAGATTATGTCTCACCAATGTGTCAAGAACATGCTTTCGCTTTAGCTGTTGAGAGTTTATTAAATATTGAAGCTCCTAAACGAGCTCAATACATCAGAGTTATGTTTGCAGAAGTTACAAGAATACTAAATCATTTATTAAATATACCAGCATTTGCTATGGATATAGGTGCCGCTACTCCAATGCTGTGGGCTTTCGAAGAAAGAGAAAAAATGTTGGAGTTCCATGAAGCTGTATCTGGAGCAAGATTTCATGCAGCTTATTTTCGTCCTGGTGGAGTTCACCAAGACTTGCCTGAAAATTTATTAGAAAAAATGAAAAAGTACTTTACTAATTTTCCTAAATTCATAGATACGCTTGAAGAACTACTTACTGAAAATAGAATATTCAAACAACGATCTGTTGATATAGGTATTTTAAAGAAAGATGATGCAATAAGACTAAGTTGCAGTGGCCCTGTTCTTCGTGCTAGTGGTGTAGCTTGGGATTTAAGAAAATCTCAACCTTATGATGTTTATGAGGATTTAGATTTCGACATACCAGTTGGAAAAACTGGTGACACCTATGATAGATATTTGGTGAGAATGGAAGAGATGAGAGCTTCAGTTAAGATAATCTTACAATGTATTGAAAATATTCCAGAAGGACCCGTAATGGTTGAGAATAATAAAATTACTCCACCTAAGAGATCAGAAATGAAAAATTCAATGGAAGCTATAATCCATCATTTTAAATTATTTACCGAGGGTTATAGAGTTCCTGAAGGTATTACATACAAAAGCGTAGAGGCACCAAAAGGAGAATTTGGTGTTGTATTAGTTTCAGATGGAAGTTCCAAACCATATCGATGCAAGTTGAGAGCACCAGGCTTTGTTCATTTACAGGCACTACATTTTTTATCAAAGGGCCACCAACTAGCTGACGTACCATCAATTTTAGGAAGCCTAGATATAGTATTTGGAGAGGTAGACAGATGAGTGGTAATCATCCAGGTTTATCAAATAATTTTTCTAGATCAGGCGAAAAATTTTCTTGGTCAAAAGATAATCTAAGATCAATTAAAAATATAATTTCTAAATACCCTAAAGGTAGAGAACAAAGTGCAGTTATGCCTCTTCTCTATTTGGCGCAAGAGCAAAACAATAATTGGATAAGTATCGAATGTATAGAAACAATCGCTGAAACTTTAAATATGCCTAAAATAAGAGTCACAGAAGTGGCCTCATTTTACTCAATGTATAATACAAGACCTGTTGGAGAAAATCTTGTTCAGATTTGTAGAACCTCTCCTTGTTGGCTGAGAGGTTCAAATAAGATTACAAAAACTATTTGTAAAGAAACAAAATGTGAAATTAATGATACCAGTGACGATAATAAATTTACAGTTGTTGAAGTAGAGTGTCTTGGGGCTTGCTCAAATGGACCTATGATACAAATCAATAATGATTTCTTTGAGGATTTAGATGAAGAGTCTACAAAAAAAATTATAGACAATATTAAAGAGGGAAAACCAAATGTTATTGGTTCTCAAAAAGGCAGGAGAAGTTCAGAAAATGCTTAATGAAAAAGATAAAGTTTTTCAAAACCTTCATGGTTTTCAAGAACCCTTTATAGAAGGAGCTTTAAAAAGAGGTTCCTGGTCAAACACAAAAGAAATTTTGTCAAAAGATCAAAATGATATTATCGAATTAGTTAAATCCAGTCAGTTAAGAGGAAGAGGTGGAGCTGGATTTTCTACAGGTCTTAAGTGGTCATTCATGCCAAAGAATACTGGTAAACAGCATTATTTGGTTGTCAATGCTGATGAGTCAGAGCCTGGTACTTGTAAAGATAGAGAAATTATTAGAAATGACCCACATACTCTTGTAGAAGGTTGCTTGATTGCTTCATACGCAATTCAAGCCACTAAATGTTACATATACATAAGGGGCGAATACCATTACGAATATGTCCAATTAGAAAAGGCAATTGAAGAGGCATATGAACGAGGCTTTATCGGAAAAAATGCTTGTGGTAGCGGATTTGATTTTGATCTTTATGTTCACAGAGGTGCCGGTGCTTACATATGTGGAGAAGAGACAGCTCTTTTAGAGAGTTTAGAAGGAAAAAAAGGACAACCAAGATTAAAACCTCCTTTTCCTGCCGGTGTAGGTTTGTATGGTATGCCAACAACTATTAACAATGTGGAGTCAATCGCAGTAGTTCCAACTATTTTAAGAAGAGGCCCAGATTGGTTTAAGTCAATTGGCGCTGAAAATAATACAGGTACAAAAATTTTTTGCATATCTGGTAACGTTAATAAACCATGCACAATAGAAGAGGAAATGGGAATACCACTTAAAGAATTAGTAGAAAAGCATTGTGATGGAGTTGAAGGAGGTTGGGATAATTTAAAGGCAATAGTACCAGGAGGTTCAAGTACCCCAATGCTTCCAAAAAATATTTGTGAGTCAGTTCTAATGAATTTTGATGATCTAAAAGCTAATGGCTCAGGATTAGGTACAGCAGGAGTGATTGTTGTTAACAAGAATAATGATATTGCTGAGGTGATTGAGAGATTTGCTCACTTTTACAAACATGAAAGTTGTGGTCAATGTACACCTTGTAGAGAGGGAACAGGCTGGATGCATAGAATGATGCAGAGATTAGTTAGAGGAGAGATATCTCCTGAACAAATAGAGCTTTTAGAAAATGTTACAAAGCAAGTAGAGGGTCATACTATCTGCGCTTTAGGAGATGCAGCAGCTTGGCCTATACAAGGACTCATTAAAAATTTTAAATCAGAGTTAATAAGTAAATATAATAAAAAGTTAAAAGCTTCATGAGTGACGATCTAATAAATATTAAAGTTAATCAAAAAGAAATTCAGGTAGATAAAAATCTGACTGTGATGCAAGCCTGCGAAATCGCTGGTGAAGAAATTCCAAGATTTTGCTATCACGACAAACTCTCTATAGCTGGTAACTGTAGAATGTGTTTAGTAGAAATTGAAAAAGCTCCAAAATTAGTATCTTCTTGCACTATGCCTCTAATGGAGGGCATGTCGATAATCACCAATTCTGAAAAAGTAAACGCAGGTAGAAAAGGTGTAATGGAGTTTTTACTAATTAATCACCCATTAGATTGCCCAATATGCGATCAAGGTGGAGAATGCGATTTACAGGATCAGGCCATGTACTACGGTTTCGACAAATCTAGATATAAAGAGAATAAAAGGGCTGTAGATAATAAAAATATGGGACCTTTGGTAAACACTATAATGACTAGATGCATCCATTGCACTAGGTGTGTAAGATTTGCCACTGAAGTAGCCGGAGTTCCAGAATTAGGTATGTTAGGTAGGGGAGAGAATGCAGAAATTACCACTTACCTTGAACAATCAATCACTTCAGAGCTTTCAGGTAACGTCATTGATTTATGCCCTGTAGGAGCACTTACGAGTAAGCCATATCAATTTAAAGCACGTCCTTGGGAGCTAAAACGTACTGACTCTATCGATATCTTCGATAGTGTTGGTTCTAATATCAGAGTCGATAGTAGAGCTGAGGAGATTTTAAGAGTTACACCAAGAACAAATGAATACATAAATGAAGAGTGGATTTCAGATAAAGTTCGATTTAACTATGATGGTTACTACCAACAAAGAATAGACACACCCTACATTAAAGAAAACCAAAAATTATCAATATCAAATTGGGAAGAGTCATTAAAAGTTTTAAAAGATAAATTAAAAACTCTAAAACCATTAGCTTTGATTGGTGAGCACGTAGATTTAGAAACCGGATATGCAATCAAAAAATTTATGTCAAATTATGGTAAAGACAATGTGGAGTGCCGAACTGATAATCATGCTATTCTAGAACGCTTAGATAGTTATCGTTTTAACACACCTTTGAACGATATAGAAAATTCAGATTTAATTATACTTTTAGGAACAAACCCAAAAATAGAAACACCAATTATAAATCATAAGATATTTAAAGCTTACAATAATGACGCAAAAGTATTTAACATTGGTGAAAATATATCTTTGAACTATAAAACGGAGTATCTAGGAGAGAATTTATCAAGTTTAAATAATGAAAATCTAATCAAAGCATTAAAAAAATCTACAAACCCTCTAATAATTATTGGCTCTGCGTTTTTAAATAAAATTAAAAATATTAAAACTTTAAAATCTATTTTTTCATATGCTGATAAATACAAAGTCATTACAAAAGAAAAAAATAATCTAAATTTTTTAAATCCATATGCCTCACGTGTGGGCCAATTGATTATAGGTAATACTACTAATAACCTCTGTGAACCGTTTTCTAATTTAAAAAAAGATAATTTTGAATTGGTTCTTTCTTTTGGTTCAGAACATATTGCCAACGAGCAGTTTAATAACTGTTTTAAAGTTTATTTTGGCCATCATGGTGATGATGGAGCAATGGGGTCTGATATTGTTTTACCAACACCTCTTTATACAGAGAAAAATGGTACTTTTGTAAATATTGAAGGTAGACCTCAAGAGGCAAAAAAATGCCATAATCCAATTGGGTCCGCCAAAGAAGAGTGGTCGATACTAAAAAAACTGTCTGATGAATTATCTTTTGATTTTACACCAAATACTTTTGATCAATTAAGATCTGAGTTATTTGACAAATACCCAATTCTTTCTGATTATCATGAAATTATTGCTGTTGAAAATTCAACTTCAATTACACCAGATATTGAATTTGAAGATTGTAAGGCAGAATATCCTGTAAGTAATTTTTATATGTCAGATGTGATTTCAAAAAATTCTGTCACTATGGCCAAATGTGTTGAGGAAATAATCTCAACTCCATCTCTTTTGGAGAAATCAGCATAATGACAAGTTTATCCTTTGAGTTAACAATTGGTATTTTAAAAATATTTAGTTTTGTTGTCCCTGTTCTAGTTTCTGTTGCATTATTAGTGTACCTAGAAAGAAAAGTGCTTGGTGCTGTTCAATTAAGAAAAGGCCCTAACGTTGTTGGACCATTCGGAATACTACAGAGTTTTGCTGATGTCTTAAAATTACTCACTAAGGAGAATTTACTTCCCTCTAGCTCAAACAAGTTCCTTTTTATCTTTGCGCCTATGCTTACTTTAATATTAAGTTTAATAGCTTGGGCTGTTATCCCAATTAGCTCAACTTATGTTATAGCAAATATAAATATAGGTATTCTATATTTGTTCGCTGTGTCATCGTTTGGTGTTTATGGAGTTATTATCGCTGGTTGGGCTAGTAATTCTAAGTATCCATTTTTAGGTGCATTGAGATCAGCAGCTCAGATGATTTCTTATGAAGTATCAATAGGTTTTGTTATTATAACAGTTTTAATTTGTGTCGGCTCATTAAATTTAATTGATATTGTAGAGAGTCAAAAGAATATGTGGTTTGCCATACCACTGTTACCCATGTTTGTTATATTTATTATTTCAGCATTAGCTGAAACAAATAGACTCCCATTTGATTTACCTGAAGATGAAGCCACATTAGTTGCAGGTTTTTTTACCGAATACTCATCGATATCATTTGGCTTATTTTTTTTAGCAGAATACGCCAATATGATTTTAATGAGTTCCCTAACTGTAATTCTATTTTTAGGTGGTTGGTACCCTCCAATAGATATATTCCCTTTAAATGCAATACCTGGAATATTTTGGTTTGTAATTAAAGTATTTTTAATTCTTTTTGTGTTTTTATGGGTCAGAGCAACTTTTCCGAGATATAGATATGACCAACTTATGCGACTTGGCTGGAAAATCTTTCTACCCTTTACCTTGATTTGGGTAGTTATTACATCAGCATTTTTATTTTACTTTGGACTATTACCTAACTAACAATGACAACACTTATTAAATATATTAAATCCTTTACTCTTTTTGAATTGATGAAAGGTTTGAAATTAACGATCACCTATTTTTTCAAGCCAAAAGTCACTCTTAATTACCCTAATCAAAAAGGTCCTATTAGTCCTCGCTTCAGGGGAGAACATGCTTTGAGAAGATATCCAAATGGTGAGGAAAGATGTATTGCATGTAAGTTATGTGAAGCAGTTTGCCCTGCTCAAGCAATAACTATTGAAGCAGAACCAAAACCTGACGGAAGTAGAAGAACTACCCGATATGACATTGATATGACTAAATGTATTTATTGTGGTTTATGCGAAGAGGCGTGCCCAGTAGATGCAATTGTTGAAGGACCCAATTTTGAATACGCAACTGAAACAAGAGAAGAATTACTTTATGACAAGGAAAAGCTTTTACGAAACGGAGATATTTGGGAAAAACAAATTAGCGAAAATTTAAAAAGGGACAGTAAATATAGATAATGTTCCTTGTTGGCTCTTTTTTTTTGTTTGCAGCATTTTTGATCACCACATGTATATTTGTAATATTTTCGAAAAACCCAGTTAACTCTGTACTTTTTCTTGTACTTGCGTTTCTAAATTCTACTTTTCTATTTATTCTTATTGGCGCAGAGTTTGTTGGTATTATTCTTGCGATTGTTTATATAGGAGCAGTAGCTATACTATTTCTTTTTGTTGTGATGATGCTTGATATTCAGATCACAACTTTAATGTTTAATATAAAAAGATATATACCCCTTGCATTACTTTTTGCTGGCATAATTTTAGCTGAAATAATTTATTTAACTGTATTTAAAACTTCAAAAGATAATTTAGACACCTTCATTAGGTCTAAAAATAATACTGAGCAAATTGGAGATGTGCTTTACACAGAGTATTTTATCGATTTTCAGTTAAGTGGTATCGTTTTGTTACTTGCTATGATTGGTGCAATTGTTCTAACACATGTGTATAGACCAACCATTAAAAGACAAAACATAGAAAGTCAAAACTCAACTACAGCCGAAGATAGAGTAAAACTAGTAAAAATTAAGCCTGGTGAAGGTATTAAAGATGACTAGCCTTACGTATAATCATTTCTTCATACTTTCTTTAATTGTTTTTATTATTGGATGCTTCGGATTATTTTTAAACAGAAGAAATATGATCCTAATTTTAATGTGTATTGAAATTATATTATTGGCTGCAAATATTAATTTTGTATCTGCTTCGGTTTTCCTAAATGATATTAATGGTCAGGTATTCTCAATTTTTATTTTAACTATTGCCGCTGCAGAAGCAGCCATTGGCTTAGCCATATTGGTTATTTATTTTAGAAATAAGGGAGAGATTGATATTACTCAAATAAATCAACTAAAAGATTAATGTTAAGTTATAAATTACTTTTTTTTCTTCCTCTAATTTCAACCATTTTTACTTATCCTTTTGGAGTGTTATTAGGTGAAAAAACTGCCCAATATTTCTCTTCTACTCTAATATCTATAGCAGCTATTTTAAGTTGGTTCTTATTTATCAGTTTTTATAGTTCTTCATCGTCTGAAATTATAATTCCTGTCCTAGAGTGGTTTTTTGTTTCTGGTCAGTTCTTTAATTGGGGAATTTCTGTGAATTCTCTTACTCTTTTGATGTTAACACTTGTTCTCACGGTTTCTGCATTGGTTCATATTTATTCAATTGAGTACATGTCACATGATAATTCAAAAGTAAGGTTCATGACTTATTTGAGTCTATTTACCTTTTGTATGGTTGCATTAGTTGTAAGTGATAATTTAATTCAATTATTTTTTGGATGGGAAGGGGTTGGTCTAGCCTCTTATTTACTGATAGGTTTCTGGCATCATAAAAAGTCTGCAAATTTAGCTGCTATGAAAGCTTTTTTAGTAAACAGAGTTGCAGATTTTGGATTTCTCATTGGTATTGCAACTCTCTATATATATTTAGACACATTATCTATTAATGAAATAATTGCAGGGAAAGAGAAATTATTTAGCTATCAAATTAATTTTTTAGGATTTGAAATTAATGCTTTAATTTTTTCTTGTTTTTTCCTTTTCATAGGTGCTATGGGAAAATCTGCCCAGTTTGGCTTTCATACATGGTTACCCGATGCTATGGAGGGACCTACACCTGTCTCAGCATTAATTCATGCAGCAACAATGGTAACAGCTGGTGTTTTCTTGACTGTAAGATTTTCTGAATTAATGGTCATGTCTGACTTCATAATGACTTTTGTTTTAATAATAGGTCTATTAACAGCATTCTTCGCTGCATCAGTGGGCTTTTTTCAAAAAGATATAAAAAAGGTAATAGCTTATTCAACTTGTAGTCAGTTGGGTTTCATGTTTGTTGCTTGCGGTTTAGGCGCATTTAATGTCGCAATTTTTCATTTAATAACACACGGTTATTTTAAGGCATTACTCTTTTTATCTTCAGGGTCTGTTATTCATGGTGTTCACGATGAGCAAGATATGGATAAAATGGGAAATCTTTTTTCAAAGATGAAAATCACCGCAGTAATGATGTGGATAGGTACACTGGCTATTATAGGTTTTCCATATTCATCAGGTTACTTTTCAAAAGATCTAATTTTAAGTTCATCATTTAACTTAATTAGTTTAGGCCCATTGGTTTATGTAATTTTAGCTATAGTCTCTGCCATGACCGCATTTTACTCTTTCAGGCTCATATTTAAGGTGTTTCATGGAAATTATAATGGATCTTATGATTATGAAAAAATTCATGAATCTGGTCCTTATATGTTAGTTCCACTATTATTGCTTTCCGTAGGAGCAATTCTGGCAGGCTTCTTCCTAAACGATTTATTAGCGGGATATAATTCAAAAAATTTCTGGAATGGAATAATATTTTTGACTCAAGATAAGCAATACTACTCCTCTTTTTATCCAATTTTATCAAAATCTTTGGTAGCTTTTGGTGTAGGGCTAGCAGTTTATTATTATGGTTATAATTTAAATAAACTTGCTGACTTAAAAAAACGTTTTCACTCAATCTATAATTTTATTTTGAACAAATGGTATTTTGATGAACTTTATAACAAAATTTTTGTTTTACCACTTTACAATTTAGGTAAGTTTTTATGGACTAAAATAGACCAAGGTATAATCGATAAGTATTTACCAAATGGAAGTGCCTCGATAGTTTCTACAATTTCAAAAGCATTTAAAAGGATACAAACAGGGTATATTTTCGATTACACTTTTATAATAATTTCTGGTTTCACACTCTTTATAACTATCATTTTTTATATATCCATAACCTAAGATGAGTTTCCCAATATTATCAATGTTAATCCTAACGCCTATTATAGGAGCATTAACACTCTCAATTTCAAGTAGCACGCAACTCAAAAACAAAACTATTTTTCTATCAGGTTTATGGATAACAACAGGTGAATTTCTTCTTAGTTTGTTATTGCCAATTTTTTATGATAAATCCAAAAATGGTTATCAATTTATTGAGTTTCATACTTGGTTTGATAAGTTTGATATTAATTACTATGTCGGAGTTGATGGTGTTTCAATACCACTTATATTACTGACTACCTTCTTAGTCCCTATTTGTTTATTGTGTTCTATTAACTCTATTCAAAATAGAGCCAAAGAATTTGTTATTTATTTTTTATTGCTTGAGAGTTTTATTATAGGAGTATTTGTTAGTATTGATATTGTAATTTTTTACGTTTTCTTTGAAGCTGTTTTAATCCCGATGTTTTTGATTATTGGAATTTGGGGAGGAGAAAATAGACTTTATGCTACTTTCAAATTCTTTCTCTACACACTAGCAGGATCTGTTTTAATGTTACTTGCGATTATTTATATTATTTCTAAAGTGAAATCAGGCAATATTGAGTTAATTTCGGACTTTACATTTGATCAGCAAATAGAGTTGGTTCTCTTTTTATGTTTTTTTGCATCTTTTGCAGTAAAAGTACCGATGTTTCCTTTTCATACATGGTTACCTGATGCACACGTTCAAGCGCCCACGAGTGGTTCAGTAATTTTAGCTGGTGTGCTTCTTAAATTAGGTGCATACGGTTTTATAAGACTATCCTTACCTTTTTTTGAGTATGCCTCAATTTATTTTCAACCAATGATTTTTGCACTAAGTTGTGTAGCTATTGTTTACACTTCAATCGTAGCTCTAAGACAACTAGATATGAAAAAAATGATTGCCTATTCCTCTGTTGCTCATATGGGATTTGTCACCATTGGCATTTTTACTTTAACTCAAGATGGAATTAATGGTGCGTATTTTCAGATGATAAGTCATGGAATTGTTTCTGCAGCATTATTTTTAATAGTTGGTGTGGTATACGAAAGACATCACACCAGAATGATATCTGATTATAGTGGTGTAACAAATGTAATGCCTAAATATTCATTCTTTTTTATGGTTTTTATGCTCTCATCTGTGGGTCTTCCTGGAACTAGTGGTTTTGTTGGGGAGTTCTTAGTTATAATGTCAACTATAAGTGTTAGTGTTTATCTTACTTTTTTTACCGCTATTGGAGTAATCTTAGGAGCTTCATACATGCTCTTATTGTACAAAAATATTAATTTCGGAGATTTAAAATCAGATATTAAGCAATTAGCTGATTTAACAAATATTGAAATTTTCTACTTCTCCTGTTTAGCATTTCTCACAATGCTTTTAGGGATTTATCCAAAACTTTTATTTGAAATGATAAATAAGAGTATTTCCTTAAGCATTATATAATGATTAATTTATTTCAATTCATACCAGAAATTTTTATCTTATCTTTGATTTTAATAACTTTATGTTTTGGATTATTTAATAAGGACAGGGCTATATCTTTAAATACTTTAGGTTTCATTTTGTTGAGTATTTTGCTTTTAAATTATGGAAAAGATTTTTATAGCTCCACACAAATAACACTTAATACGATTAACTTATTTGTTTTATCTAAGATTATTTTATCTATTGGCTCAATCTTATTCATTTTACTGTTAAAAAGACCCTTGAAGAATGAAAATTTATATAGATACGAATATGTGTTATTTTTACTGTTTGCTATTCTTGGCTCATTTGTTCTAATTTCTAGTAATAATTTTTTAACAGCTTTTATTGGTTTAGAGTTACAATCTTTATCCTTGTACTTGATGGCTGCTTTCAATACTAAAAATTTATCTTCAAATGAAGCAGGTATAAAATATTTTTCTCTTGGTGCTTTATCATCAGGATTTCTTTTATTTGGTATTTCAATGATTTATTACGATACTGGGTCTTTTAATATACAAAACCTAGATAATTTCACTGCAATAAGCGAAATAGGATTATCATTAGTTCTTATTTCTTTATTTTTTAAAGTTTCCGCTGCTCCATTTCATATTTGGACACCTGATGTGTACGAAGGATCTCCAACTATATCTACACTCTTTTTTGCAACTTTACCTAAATTTGCATCATTAATATTTTTATTCAGAGTTTATCAAGAACTTAACATTTCTGATATCAAATCTCTTAATTACATTTTTCAAATGGTATGTGCTATTTCATTATTAGTAGGAGTATATGGAGCCATTACACAAAAAGTTATAAAAAGACTTCTAGCCTTCAGCTCTATCAACCACATTGGTTTTATGCTTCTCGGAATAATGAGTTATCAATTTATGTCTGAGGGTACATTATTTTTTTACTTGATTATTTATCTGATTACTACGTTTGGTATTTTTGCTGTTTTACTGAACTTGAGAACTGTAGATGGGGAGTTTACAAAAATATCCCAACTCAAAGGTTTAAGATTTACCTCAAATTCAAAATCCATAAGTATGTTGGTGTTTTTCTTTTCTCTCGCGGGAATACCACCTTTTGCAGGATTCTTCGCAAAGTTCTTCATTCTTTCAGCTTCTATAAACGATGGATTTATTTTATTATCAATTATTGCTGTTTTAAGTTCAGTAATTGCCGCATTCTATTACTTAACAATTATTAAGAATATGTTTTTCAATAAATCAGAAATAGAGTTACTAGATGATAATAATAAAACAGGCAAAGTTATGTTTATATCATCTGGAATAATTATAACTTTATTTTTCATCTATCCAGACCCTTTAATTAATTTAGTAGATAATCTTTTCAAATAAAAATTGTATAAAGTTATCTTTGACTCAATTAATTCTACACAAGATGAAATTATTGGCTTTAATAATTATAAAAAAATTTTAAAAAATAATAATTTATATATCCAATCTTTTAGGCAAATTAAAGGTACTGGAAGGGGTAAAAAAAAATGGTTAAGCCCTATAGGTAATATTTATTTAACAATTAATCAAAAATTAAAAGCTTCACATGCTTTAAGAAATAACTTCTATATTTGTTACATAATCCACAAATTTTTTAAAATTAATTTTAATATTAACCTAGACTACAAATGGCCAAATGATTTATTTTATAAAAATAAAAAAATAGTTGGTGTTGTTGTCAAATCAACCATCTTAGGTAAAAAATCATATCTAAAAACGGGTATAGGAATAAATATAAACAATTCTCCAATAGTCGATTCAGTTTCTCTATTTAACATTATCAATGAAAAATCAAATATTCTCGATTTATCAAATATAATTATTGATATTATTGAAAATAATTTAACAAAAAAAATATCTAATAAGAAATTAGTGGGATATCTTAATCAGAATATGCTAAGGGACTTTAAATTAAATCATCCAATTTTAGGAAAAAATATTATTGAAATATTATCAGTAAATGAAGATTTATCTTTAAAGATCAGAATAGATGACGCAACTAAAAATATTTTCTTTGGAGAACTAGTTTGAATTTATTAGTTGATATTGGAAATACATCTATAAAATTTTCATCAATTGTTGATAAGAATTTAAAAAAAATCTCTCAAATTAGATACTCAAAGGAAGATTTGAAATCAGTTACTCTTTTTCTAAAGAATAAACTCAAAACTCATACTAAAATTTATATTTGCTCTGTTGTCTCAGAAGTAGACAAAGTCATAATTAAAAATTTAAAACCCTATAGAAATCGTTTATTTTTCATTAATAAAAAAAAATTATCCCGTTTAGTTCATAAAACAGTTAATGTACGCCAGCTAGGTAATGATAGAATTATTAATGTTTTATCCGCGATAAATATTTATCCAAAATCTAAATTCTTTATCATAGTTGATTTAGGCACTGCCACTACATTAGATATTATTATAAATAAGAAATATTACGGAGGTGTAATATTACCCGGTCTTACCACTTCTTATGAAAATCTAATTTCTTTAGCTTCTGGTATAAAGAATATGAAATTTTCAAATAAATCTAGCATCATAGGTAAAAATACTAATCAAGCTCTTATGTCTGGATTTAATGTGGGTTACAAATTAATGATAGAGTCTTACATAAAATTAATTAAAACAACATACAAAAGAAATTTTAAAGTGATTTTTACTGGTGGATATGCTACCTCTATCGACTATAAAAAAACTAATTTTATTTATAGAGAAGATTTAACTCTTTTAGGTATTTTTTTTTATCATAATTTTAAATGAAAAACTTAGAATTATTAAATAATAAAAAAAACAATTATTTTTTGCCCATTGGAGGAATAGGTGAAATAGGGGGTAATAATTATTTATACTCCTTTAAAGGAGAACAAATAATAGTTGATGGTGGTATATCATTTGCTGATGATAGTCTCCCAGGCGTAGATATAACTATTCCTGATCCGTATATTTTTTTGAATACATCTATTAAACCAAAAGCAATGATACTAACACACGCGCATGAAGATCATGTTGGAGGACTAGAGTATTACTTTGACAGGATTGATTTTCCAATCTATTGCAATCAATTTACTTTTTCCTATATAAAACATAAGTTCAATAAAATTAATGATTTTGAGAAAAAATTTGTAATAGTTGAGGACTTTCAAGAAGTAGAGTTTGAGAATTTTTCATTTCAATTAATTCCGACAACTCACTCTATACCCGATCCCACTGGTATATTTTTTAAAACATTGGAAGGAAATATTTATCATACAGGTGATTGGAAAATAGATAAAAATCCAGTTACTGGTTCACCCTTCGATTACAAAAATTATCAGTTATTAAAAGATGAAAATATTGACTTACTTATAGGTGACTCAACCAACGCCGGTGTTAACGAGATATCACGCTCAGAGTCAGAGTTAGATCCATCATTTGATAATTTATTTAATAAACTTAAAGGTAGAATTATAGTTACTTGTTTTTCCTCAAATATTGCAAGACTTAAAACCATTATTTCAAATGCGATTAAACATGATAAAAAAATATTTGTTGTAGGAAGAAGTATAAAAAGAGCTATTAATACTGCTATAGAAGAAAAGTTAATTGAAAATTTTGAAATACTTAACGAAAAAAAATTTCACGATTATAATAAAGATAAAGTTCTTTTAATTTGCACAGGTAGCCAAGGTGAAAAAAACTCTGCTCTTTGGAAGATTGCGAATAATACACATAATCAAATTAAATTAAGTGCAAAAGATAATATAATTTTTTCATCAAAAGAAATTCCTGGCAACGAAAAATCAATTTCGTATTTAAAAAATTCTTTTAGTTACTTAGGCTTAAATATTATCTCTGATGAAGAGGAATTTGTTCATGTTTCAGGACATCCAGGAAGAAATGAAATAAAAGAATTTTACTCTTTCATTCAGCCTAAATCTTTAATTCCTATGCACGGAGAATATCTTCATTTGAAAAAACATTTAGAAATAGCTAAAAGCTTAAAAATTGAAAAAACTAATCTTCTTTTAAGTGGAGATTTGTGCCAATTAGATTTAGTCAATAAAAATCATAAGTTAATTGAACAATTTGTTATAAAAAAACTACCTGTTGTTCAAAATCTAATTATTGAAGAAGATAATTTTATAAATGAAAGAGGAAAGATTCTTCATAATGGTGTAGTTAGTATTAATTTAATTCTTAACAAACAATTTGATATTATTAAATTTCAAATATCTGATAAAGGCTTCCCTTTTTCCTACAATAAAGAAGCAATTCAGGATGAAATTAAAGATATCTTGTTAAATAAAATATTGTTTATCAAAGAGGAGATAGATGAAAATTCGCTAAGCGGGTTAGTAGAGGAAGTTTCAAGAAAAACTTATAATAGAAATTTTTCATTAAAGCCTGAGTTTTTAATACACATATCTTTGATATGAAGTTTTTATTTTTACTTTTTATTATCTGGTGGGTTATTTTTATGACAATATTACCTATTAAAAGATCTGATTTCGAAGAGGGTATGCCAAAAAAGTCATATTTAGGAATAAAATTTTTAGTTTCATTTACTCTATCAATGGTCGTATCTTTTTTTATAATAAAATATGAAAATAACTTATTCGAATACTTTAAATGAAACTCTCAAATCTTTTATTTAACTCATTAAAAGAGTCACCAAAAGAAGCTAAAATTATTTCCCATCAATTAATGTTGCGTTCATCGATGATTAGGCAGCACACCTCTGGTATATACACATGGTTACCATTAGGTTTTAAAGTCCTAAAAAATATTGAGAATATTATTCGAATTAATCAAGACGAAATAGGTTGTAATGAAATGTTAATGTCTACTATTCAATCTTCAGAATTATGGAAAAAAAGTGGTAGATATGCAGACTATGGAAAAGAGATGTTAAGAATTACTGATAGACATGATAACGATTTATTATATGGACCAACTAATGAAGAGGTAATTACAGATTTATTTTCTGATTATGTAAATTCTTATAAAGGCCTTCCAAAATATCTCTACCATATTCAATGGAAGTTTAGAGATGAAATTAGACCTCGTTTTGGCGTAATGCGAGGTAGAGAATTCTTAATGAAAGATGCCTATAGTTTTGACTTAACCGAAGAAGCTGCTTTTGAAACTTATAAAAAATTTTTTAGAAGTTATTTAAAAACCTTTCTAGATCTAGGATTGCAACCGATTCCTGTAAAAGCTGCGACTGGTGCCATTGGTGGGGATTTATCTCATGAGTTTCAAATATTAGCTAATACTGGTGAAAGCGAACTTGCTTATGACTCTAAATTAGTTGACTCCAATTTATACGAAAAAAGTTATGAAGAAATTACAACAATGTATTCTGCATCTGACGAAATGATTGATAAATCAAAATCTGATGTGATAATTGGAAGAGGTATTGAAGTAGGCCACATATTCAATTTTGGTACAAAATATACTAAGCCATTAGAATGCTTCGTGCTAAATCAAGATGGAAAAAGAATAACACCATATATGGGATCCTATGGAATAGGAGTTTCCAGATTAACAGCAGCAATAATAGAGGCATTTCATGATGATAAAGGTATCAAATGGCCTATAAATATTTCACCATTTAAAATAAACATCATAATGCAACCAAACCCCGATTATATATCAGATGTGGAGAGTATTTATAATCTGCTTATCACTAAATATGATAACGTTAGTTTAGATGATAGAGATTTAAGTATAGGAAGAAAAATTAAAGACTCTGAATTGATTGGAATACCTTGGACATTGATTATAGGGAATAATTTTAAAGAAAAAGGTCAAATTGAACTGATTAGTAGGTCTAACAGTGATAAGATATTCTTAAGTAAACAAGAAATTGAGAATTTTGAATTTGAACAATACACTCCATAAACTATCTTTCTCCTATATATTTAATTTTAAAAAAGATAAAGCATTCTCAGTATCGACAATTTTATCATCACTAGCATTAATACTAGGTATTTCAATTTTAATAACAGTAATGTCCGTAATGAATGGTTTTAGAGAGCAATTAGTTGAGTCATTAAGTGGTGTGAATGGAGATATTACTATTTATGATGCTAACAAAGATAAAATCAAAAAAATACAAGAAAAAAATCCTTCAATATCTTTTGTTGAAAATCTTCAAAGTAGAGTAATCACAAGTAATGAAAATGGTATAGAGGGTCTATTAATGAAATCTCTTAATAAAGAAGACATCTATAAAATACCTAAAATTAATCAAAATATATTTGAAATAGAAAAAAATATCGACAATTGGGTTTTCATTGGAGTTGAATTAGCGAGGTCTTTAAATTTAAAAGTAGGGATGCCTATTCAAATTAATATTCCTGGAAATTCTATGACAATTTTAGGCCCTGTTTTAAATTCAAGACAACTAACCATTAAAGGAATATTTAATACAGGAGTATATGACTTTGATAAATATTTTATTTTTAGCAATATCGATCAGTTTAAAAATAACACAAGCAATAAAGTTATAGATGTTTATTTGAATAATAAAAACTTTGATTATAGGGATTTAGATGGCCTAAACTACTCAACATGGGAGGATCAAAACCAAACTTTAGCTCAAGCATTATCTACTGAAAAAAATGTTATGTTTGTTATTCTATTTTTTATTGTTGTAATTTCTTCCTTTACAATAATTTCAAATCAAATTTTTTTTATTAAAGAAAAGTATAAAGATATTATTTTGCTAAAAGCATTGGGTATAAAGCAATCAAAAATTTGTTTTATATTTTTTTTGAATTCTTTCTTCATATCATTTTTCTCTATTGTTATTGGTACTTGTTTAGGATTGCTTTTATCTACAAATATAGACTCTGTCGAAAACTTTTTATCATATTTATTAAATTTTGAACTTTGGAATAATGAAATAAGATATTTAACATCAATGCCCTATAGCATTAAACTAAACGATATAGTTTTTATTGTAAGTATTTCTCTGTTTTCAAGTTTAGTTGCCTCTTACATTCCAATATTGAGAATATTTAGAATTAAACCAAATTTAATATTAAGATGAGTTTATTAGAATTAAAAAATATTTCTAAATCATATCTATCTAAGGTAGGAAACTTTCAAGTAATAAAAAAATTAAACTTATCAGTAGATCATAATCAAAATATTTTTTTATTTGGTCCATCAGGATGTGGTAAGTCAACTTTATTGAACTTAATATCAGGATTAGATAGTTCAGACTCTGGAGAAATTTACTTTGACGGCAAATTAGTAAAAAACCATTTTGATCTTTTGAAAGATGATATAGGTATTATATTTCAGGATCACTACCTGATATCTGAGTTGAACATTTTCGATAACATTAAATTAAAAAGTAACGATATAAGAAAAATTGAAAAAATCTTATCCTATTTTAATTTGAGTCAATTTAAATTTAAATACCCCAATCAGTTATCAAATGGACAAAAACAAAGAGTTTGTGTTGCAAGATCCCTAGTGAATAGCCCTAAACTTTTAATAGCTGATGAACCTACAAGTTATTTAGATAAAGAAAATGCAAATTTGGTAATTGATCTTATATTAAATAGTTCTAAAAAATTCAATTTATCAACAATAATAGCTAGTCATGATATTTCATTTCGTCCACTTTTTGATAAGTCTTATACAATTGAGGATAAATCAATAAAAGAATGCTAATACCTCTAAGAAATTATTCAAATTATTCTATTTGTGAGTCCAATATTAGAATTATAGATCTTGTAAATTTTGCTGAGAAGGAAAAATTACCTGCAATGGCATTAACTGATTACAAACTATTATCAGGTGTTCTTGAATTTTCAACAAAATGTAAAAACAAGGGTATTCAACCTATTATAGGATTAGATGTTGATTATATTTCAAAATTAAACCACAAGTCGCGACTTACTTTTTTATGCAAAAATGAGATCGGTTTTAAAAATCTCAATATATTATCTACAAAAATAAATACTGAGAATGAATTTCATTTATCTTTAGATAATATAAATAATTTTTCTGAGGGTAACATTCTAATTTTAGGTGGTTTATTTAGTTATTTCCAGGATTTGAATATAAATACAAATAATTTAAAAATTATTTTAAATGAAATAAATGCTCTAAAAAATTTTTTTAAAAATGATATTTTTTTTGAATATGATGAAAACTTAGATAATAAACCATTAAGTGAAATATCTAAAAAATCTAAAATTAATTCCTTCTTATCTTCATTTAGTTTTTACAAACAAGAGAAAGATTATGATGCTATAAAAATACTTCATTGTTTAAAGAATGGTGAATATTTACAAAATACTTCGTTTAATTTAAAAAATAATTATTCTTTAGCTTATATCAACCAAGAAAATAATAACTTAATCCCATTAATAAAAAATTCAAATTTAATTGTAAATAAAATTAATTTTCTAATTGAAGAAAAGCCTATTACATTGCCAAATTTTAAATCAGATTTTGACTCCGATGAAGATAAAGAGATTGTTCAACAGTCTAGAAGTGGCTTAGATTTAAGATTAAAAAAAATACTTTCAAATAGAAGTATTGAGGAATTTAACAGTCAATCAAAAATATATAGGGATCGTTTAGAATATGAATTAAATGTTATTATAAAAATGAAATTCTCTGGGTATTTTCTCATAGTCAGTGATTTTATTAGATGGGCTAAGTCAAATTCAATTCCTGTTGGCCCTGGAAGAGGATCAGGTGCTGGTTCTATTGTTGCATGGTCTTTATTGATTACAGATGTAGATCCAATTCAATATGGTTTGCTTTTTGAAAGATTTTTAAACCCAGATAGAGTTTCAATGCCAGATTTCGATATAGATTTTTGTAAAACTAGAAGAGATGAAGTAATTGAGTATGTCCAAAAAAAGTATGGTTATCAAAATGTTGCACAAATAATTACCTTTGGATCGATGATCTCGAGAGGAATATTAAAGGATATAGGTAGAGTAGAAGGTGTTCCATATTCTGAAGTAGAGAGAATGGTAAATAAAATACCCTATAATCCAGTTCATCCTTTAAGTATCAGCGAGCTTAAAGCTAATCACACCGATCAATTAGGTGATTTAGCTGAGTCTCCAATGATGGATAAAGCAGAGTCAATGGAGGGTGCATTAAGAAATGTATCTACACATGCGGCAGGAATAATAATTTCATCAGATAAGCTCTATGGAAATATTCCTTTATTTAAAGATGATAATTCAGAAATAATGGCCACACAATATAATATGAAAGACTGTGAAAAAGCAGGCTTATTAAAATTCGATTTTCTTGGATTAGCTAATTTAACAATAATTGATGAAACACTTAAATTAATAAAAGCCAAAAATCAAATCTCTATTGACCTAGCTGAGATACCATTCAACGATGAAAAAACCTTTAAATTACTAAGTGCTGGCTATACATGTGGAGTATTCCAAGTTGAGAGTGCTGCGATGGTAGATACATTGATTAAATTGAAGCCAACAAGTCTAGAGGAGGTCATTGCAGTATTAGCTTTGAACAGACCAGGACCAATGCAATTCATTGATAGTTTTATCAAGAGAAAAAAAGGTGAAGAAGAAATAAAGTATGATCACCCTTTGCTTGAACCAATTTTGAAAGAAACTTATGGAATTATTGTCTATCAAGAACAAATTATGAAAATAGCACAAGTAATTTCAGGTTATACTCTGGGTCAAGCAGATTTATTGAGAAGAGCTATTGGTAAAAAGATCAAATCTGAATTAATGAATCAAAAGGACAATTTCATTAAAGGTGCGGTAAATAAAAAAGTAAGATCTAAAGATGCTGAGAAACTATTTTCTTTAATTGAAAAATTTGCAGAATATGGATTTAACAAAAGCCATGCAGCCGCTTACGCCTTTATTACTTATTACACAGCATATCTAAAAGCACATTTTCCATTAGAATTTTATTGTGAGCTTCTTAATAACTCATTGAATAATACTGATAAAATTTTTGTAATACTCAATGAGATTTATGAACAAGATTTAAAAATATTACCTCCTGATATTAATTATTCAGATTATAAATTTATAGTTCGAGAAGATAAGATTATTTATGGATTAGCTGCACTTAAGGGAGTTGGTGAGGATTCTATGAAAGAATTAGTAATTGAAAGAAACACAAATGGTAAATTTAAATCTTTATCAGATTTTAATGATAGGTTATCTAGATCAGTCTTGAATAAAAGACAGATAGAAAAACTTATCTTATCAAATTCCTTAAATTCACTTAATACAAACATCTCTAAATTATTTGCAAATGTAGAAAATATTATAAAAAAGAAATCTGGAGCTACACTATTTAATGACTCTTCTGATAACCAATTTTTTCTAAAAAAAGAATATAAACAAATTGACCCTATTAAGGCAGAATTTGAAAGTTATGGATTTCTCTATTCCCAAAAAAAACAAACAAAAATACTTACAAATCTCAATAGTTCTTCTTTTAAAGAAAAAATCAATAATAAGCTTGAATTTTTAGAAGATTTTTATTTTTACGTCGTTAAAGCACAATACAAAACTACTAGAAATGGGAAAAGATATATTCTTTTGAATGTAATAAACGAAAGTGGTTTTTTTGATTTAAGATTATTTGATAATAAATTTGATGTAAGCTCACTTCACGCAAAATATATTAAAGCAAAAATTAAATCTCTAATAAAAAATGACTTTTATAATGTAAATATTGATGATTTGCTCATTATAAATGATGATGATTTAGTTAATCAAATAAGTCACATTTCTTATGAGGAGCTCCTAGATCTAGATAAAGTAGAAAGTCTTGGCAATATCAGAGTTCATAATGAAAATAAAATACTCAATATTTCATTGAATTAACTCTTGATTATTGAGATTTATCCTTTAAAACAACTCAAAAAAACAGGTTGATAGACATCCGGTGCCTTTATGGTTTCCATTCTATTAACTAAAGCTTAACCGGAGGTAAGATGAATATAGAAATATCACTTGATGATCTTTTAAAAAACGGCTCACATTTTGGCCATAATAAAAAAAGATGGAATCCCAAAATGGATAAATACATCTATGGAGAAAAAAACGGTACGCATATTTTAGACTTAAGAAAATCACTTCCTTTAATTGAGAATGCACTAAAATTTGCACATGAGTCTTCAAAAAATAAAAAAAAATTTTTATTTGTATCAACAAAAAAACAGCACAGTGAAATTGTAGAAAATATAGCTAAAGAAACTGGTAATTATTTTGTAAATTTTAGATGGCTTGGTGGTATGATTACAAACTGGAATACAGTAAAAAATTCTATTAACACTCTTAATAATTATGAAAATATCTTAAACTCCGAGGATACTGTTTTTACAAAAAAAGAATTATCAGATATTGAGAAAAAAAAAATTAGATTAGATAAAACTCTTGGTGGTATTATTAAGATGAAATCTACACCAGATGTAATTTTTATAATTGATACAAATAGAGAACATATTGCAGTATTAGAGGCAAAAAAACTTGGAATTCCAATTATTGGCATTGTTGATACAAACTGTGATCCAGATATAATTGATTATCCAATTCCTGCAAATGATGACGGTGTTAAGTCAGTTCAATTTATTCTTGAAAATTTTAAAAAAATTTTAATAGTCAATAAAGAACCCTCCCAAGATGAAAGTATAACTAAAAGTGAGTAGTATGGAGTTAATAAAAAAGCTTAGAGACTTAACAGGTAGTGGAATTGTTGATTGTAAAAGAGCTCTATCTGAAAATAACAACGACGTAGACGCGGCAGTGAAATGGCTAAGAGAAAAGGGTATTCTTAAGGCTCAAAAAAAGCAAGATAGAGAAACAAATGAGGGTGTTGTTTGTTTTTTCAATAGAGATTCTAATACTGACTTCACTGTTTGTAAAATTAAATGTGAAACTGATTTTGTTGCAAAAAATGATGATTTTTTAGCTTTTGCACAGAGTTTGTCAAAAGCTATTCATGAGGATAAAAATTTAAAAGATCAAGGAAATGATAAAGATTTATCTGCTTTAATTATTAACAATAAATCTCTAAAAGATAATCTTACTGAACTGATATCTAAAATAGGTGAAAATATTCAAATAGTTTCATATAAAAAATATTCTTCTGAAAAATCTATTTTTATTAGTTATCTTCACAATAAATATAATTCCAATTGCTCAAAAATAGGCTCTGTGGTTGAAATATCCACAGATAATACAGAAATTGCCCTAGGACTTATTGATGATCTTAAAGTTTTAGCCATGCAAATCTCTGCGATGAAGCCGATTGGAATAGATAAAAATTCAATCAATTCAAAAGTAATTCAAGATGAAAAAGATATAATTTTAAAGCAAATGATCAATGTCCCTGAAGATAAAAAAGATCAAATTATTAATGGCAAATTAAATAAATTCATAAAAGAAAATACTCTTTTAGGGCAAGCTTTAATAACTGACCAAAAAAAAAGTGTGAGCACATTTCTAAGTGAGATTTCAAAAAACAATAATATAAGCCTTAACATTACATCTATGGATTTATATACTATCTAACATTATGTATAAAAATATCATGCTAAAGATTTCTGGAGAGTCTTTAGCAGGATCCAATGAGCAAGGTTTTGATTTTGAAATTCTTAATGATCTAGCTTTAAGTATAAAAAAACTGCAATCAAAAAATTTAAAAATATCAATTGTATTAGGTGGAGGAAATTTTATAAGAGGCTCATCTTTCTCTAATGGCGTTGTGGATAGGGTAACTTCAGACTATATGGGTATGTTAGGTACAGTGATAAACTCATTAGCATTACAATCTAACCTTAAAAAAATTGGTGTTGAGTCAAGAGTTATGACTGCAATTAGTATAAATAGAGTAGCTGAGCCTTACATTAAAAATAAAGCAACTAATCATTTAAATAAAAATCGAGTTGTAATTTTTGCCTCAGGTACAGGCAACCCTTTTTTTTCAACAGATACTGCTGCGGTACTTAGAGCTTCAGAAATGAAATCAGATGTTATTTTCAAAGGAACAAAAGTTGATGGTATTTATGATAAGGATCCAATTAAAAATTCTAATGCAAAAAAAATATCAGAAATATCTTATTCAGATTACTTGAACAAAGAAATAAAAGTAATGGATGCAACTGCAATAAGCTTGGCTAAAGATAGATTATTACCAATAATTATTTTCTCTATATTAAATAGCTCAAATATAATTGATATAGTCGAAGGCAATGGATCATATTCTATAATTAAAGATTAATTATGTTCAATAAAGATAAATGTAAATCTGAAATGCAATCTAGTATAAATGCTTTTTCAAGTGAATTAAGAAATATTAGAACAGGAAGAGTTTCACCCGATATACTCAAATCGATATTAGTAGATAGTTATGGAGCTAAGACACCTATTACACAACTTTCAAATATAAATAATTTAGATAACATGACTTTAAATATAAACCTATGGGATGCATCTCTTTTAAAAATAGCTGAAAAAGCAATACTAGACTCAAACCTTGGCGTCACACCACAAAATGATGGTAATAACATCTTATTGAAATTTCCCGAACTAACAGCAGAAAGAAGAAAAGAGCTTGTAAAGTTTATTTCAGAGATTTCTGAAAAATTTAAAGTTTCAATTAGAGGTATTAGAAGAAAATATCTAGATGAAATAAAGAAACTTGAAAAAGAAAAGAATTTATCGATTGATGAAAGTAAAAGATATCATGAAGAAATTCAAAATATCACAGATAATTCAATTAATGATATTGAAAAATTAACAAACTCAAAAGAGTCTGAAATTTTAAAAGTTTAATTTTGTCTAATAAGATTGATCACATTGCTTTTATTATGGATGGTAATAACAGATGGTCAAAAAAAAATGATTTTAATAAATTTAAAGGCTATAAGGCTGGTGTTAAGAATTTATTGAAGATATCTGATTATTTATTTAATCATAATAAAGTAAATTATATATCGGCTTTTGCGTTATCTAAAAATAATCTAAAGCGCCCAAAAAGTCTTATAAACGTATTAAAAAATATTTTAATAGAATTCTTGGATAATGAGTCAAAATTAAACTCGTGCAAGAAATATAATATAAGATTTATAGGAGATAGAAATTTTTTAAGTAAAGAAATTAATCGTAAGATAGATTACATAGAAAATTTAAAAAAGAATTCTAAAAAATATTTAATTATTTATCTAAATTATAGTGGTAGACAAGACATTATTCAAGCTGCGAAAAAATTTAAGTTTTCGAAAATTAAGAATTCATCTTTTATAAAATTTTTATCAACTTCTAATTTTCCAGATCCACAAATTTTAATTAGAACTGGTGGCTTTAATAGAATAAGTGATTTTTTGATATTTCAACTTACTTTTACTGAATTTTTTTTTACAAAAAAACTATGGCCAGATTTAAAAATTATAGATGTTTTAAGAATTCTAAAAAAATATTATTCAATAGAGAGAAAGTTTGGTCGCTGACTTTAATAGATTATATGTAGGTATATCGCTATTAATAGCTGTATGTTTTTCTTATATATTTAATTTAGATTTACTTTTATTATCCGTTATAGTTCTTTTTATTTTATATGATCTGTTTTCAGTAAAATTAACTAACTTAATAGTCCAGCTATTAATCATAGCTTTTATTTTAATTTTATATATTTTGATTAAAGAGTATAAAATTTTATTTGACTATCTTTATCTAATTCAAATATTTTTTATATTATTAACTATACTATCATCTAAATACAGATTTATTTTATTTAATATAAGTGTTTGTACATTTTGTTTAATTTTATTTTTTATAAATTATACAGATAGATATATTTTCTATTTAATAATTTTTATTTCATTTTTTAATGATACGATGGCATATATTTTCGGTTCCAAAATAAAAGGACCTTTAATATTGCCAAATATTAGTCCAAAAAAAACCTGGTCAGGGACTTTAATTTCCTTTTTTCTATCAACGTTTGTTCTTATATTATTAAATTTTAATATATTATTTTCTATATTGATTTCTATATTTCTTTTTTTAGGTGATATTTTTTTTTCTTTTATAAAAAGATCTTTAAATATTAAAGATTTCTCGAGTACTTTAGGAAATCATGGAGGTATGCTTGACAGAATAGATAGTATGTTTTTGATATCAATTTTTTTTCAATTTATTTTAATTACAAAATTATGAATAGAAAAATAGTAATAATAGGATCTACAGGTAAACTAGGTATAAAGTTATTAAATTATATTTCTAAAAATAAAATATCAATTTTTGCAGCAACATGTTTTAAAAATGAAAGAAAAATTTTGGAACAAAAAAGTAAACATAAAATAAAACATACCTTTGTTCTAAAAAATAAAAATGATCAATTAAAATTTTTAAATATTTTAAAGATTAAAATTGATATTATTTATTTCCTTGACTATGGCAGTTATTCTCTAAATTATCTCAACCATTTTTTAAAATTTAATTCTAATTCTATTATAGCTATAGCAAATAAAGAATTAATTATTGCTGGAGGTTCTGTATTACAAAAAAAAATTTTTTCAAATAAAAATATTTTTATTCCTTTAGACTCTGAACATTTTTCACTAATTAATTCTAATTTTAACAAAACTAATATTTATAAGATATACATAACTGCTTCAGGTGGACCTTTTTATTTCAATAGAAATATTGATTTATCAAAAGTTTCATTTAAAAAAGTTTTATCTCATCCTAAATGGAATATGGGTAATAATAATTTAATTGACTCGTCAAATTTTATTAACAAAATATTAGAAATTTATGAATTATCACATATATATGATATACCATTGTCGAAAATAGATTTTTTAATTTGTAAAGAGGCTTATATCCATAGTCTTATTCATTTTAAAGATAATACTGTTACACTAAACTGTTTTACAAATAATATGATCATCACCCTCATTAAACCTTTATCTTATTTTTTCAAGTTAGAACCCTTAAAAAAAGATAATAAGTTTTTAAATTTTGAAAATTTAAAGTTAGTTGTTCCTAATGATAATAGGTTTAAAGTACTAAAATCTTATAAAAAATTATCTAAATTTGATCATTATAAACAAATTTTATTTATGATAATTAACAATAAAGCACATAATCTTTATTTGTCTAAGAAACTAAATTATAATGATAT